>JALHNT010000009.1 GCA_022843385.1 Anaerolineae bacterium
CTTTCGGATGAAAATGCTTGCTCAGCCAGACCACGCTTATCTCTTCGTCCAGTAGATCAATGATTGGAAAGTCCATGCCCTCAGTTTACTGCATTCCACTACTTTTACCCATGAGCCAATCTTTTTGGTACGGTTTACGGCGAGTCAGTCTTAACCGTTTTAGGAGAGCACGCGGGTTAAAGTTGTCGGCACGGGGTTAGAGATCGGTTGGGAAAAATCAGGGTTGAGAGAGCCTGATTTGAGCATATATCATCGCTCCTCTGCTTCAGCGAGTGGCCTCCGTCAACGGGCGGCGGTAAAACCGGGAAAACAGGTTCTCATCGGTTAAACCGGACCCTTCTGTATCCCCTTGCCAAATTGCCAGGCATACGCCAGTCCAACTATGTAAAGCACTAACATCGCCAGATAGAGTATGTACTCGTAGAGCATCTTTTCCGGCAATCGAAACCAGCCAATCACAAAGAGTCCCCAAAAAACCAGGAGAAAAACAACTGAATTAAATCTTTCCCATTTGAGCCTGTTCACATTACTGACGGGATGCTTGATGGTGACTGACTCGACGAACGATGGGCGATTGTAGAACCTGCTCAAAGGAGATGGGAGCTTGCTGAGATAGGCAGAAACGTCGGCTGGCGTGGCGGCATAACGAACAATGAAATATCGCAGCGACATTTCAGCAAGAATCCTGAATGGAACAAGATAGAAAATTCCACACAGGATCAGGAATTCCAACAGGTTCATGGGGGTATTTTTCCCTTTCCCCCGGATGTGTGGGAAGGCTATCGACTCAAACCCATAATGCAGATGCTCTTGAGTCCATATTACCCGATGTTTACCCAAGACACACGCTGAAAAGGGCAGCGATTGGTCAGCGGCACCGGGCGGCGGTACAATCGACCCACGTTTGTCATAGCAGAAAAGCCATCACCATGCCGCTTGAGACACCCACCTTCAAGACCATCATCGAACCCTTCCGCATCAAATCGCTGGAGCCAATCTATTTCACTACGCCGGAGCAGCGGGCGGCGTTGCTGGCCGAGGCCGGTTACAACCCGTTCCTGCTGCGGGCAGAGCATGTGCTGATCGATCTGCTGACCGACAGCGGCACCGGTGCGCTCTCGGCCAAACAATGGTCAGGCATGATCGCCAGCGACGAATCGTATGCCGGGGCGCAGTCGTTCTATCGCTTTGAGGCCGCCGTCAAGGACATCACCGGCTTCAAACACGTCATCCCGACGCATCAGGGGCGCGCCGCCGAACACATCCTGTTCGCCAACACGGTGGACAAGACCAAAGCGGTGCTGAACAACACCCACTTCGATACCACCCGCGCCAACATCGAAGCTCAGGGCGGGCAGGCGCTCGATCTGGTGATCGCGGAAGGGCGCCAGCCGCGCACAATTCATCCGTTCAAGGGCAATATGGATCTGGAGGCGCTGGAAGCCGCCATCCAGCGCATCGGACCGGCCAACATCCCGATGGTGATGATTACCGTGACCAACAATTCTGGCGGCGGCCAGCCAGTGAGCATGGCGAATGTCCGCGCCGTCAGCCAGATCGCCCATCGTTATGGCCTGCCGCTGATCATCGATGCCTGCCGCTTTGCCGAGAATTCGTGGTTCGTCAAGCTGCGCGAAGAGGGCTATGCCGATAAGACGCCGCTGGAGATCGCCCGCGAGTTGTTCAGTTATGCCGATGGCTGCACCATGAGCGCCAAGAAGGATGGCATGTCGAATATCGGCGGCTTCCTGGCGCTGAACGATGACGGACTGGCACAGCGCTGCCGCAATCTGGAGATTCTGACCGAGGGCTTCCCCACCTATGGCGGCATGGCCGGCTATGATCTGGAGGCCATCGCCGTCGGTTTATACGAGGCGCTGCAAGCCGATTACCTGCGTTACCGCATCCGCTCGATTGAGTACCTGGGCGATAAGCTGACCGCTTTTGGCATCCCGATTGTCCAGCCCACCGGCGGCCACGCGCTGTATATCGACGCCCGCGCCATGCTGCCTCACATCCCGGATGCCCAGTATCCGGCCTGGTCGCTCAACAACGCGCTCTATCTGCTGGGCGGTGTGCGTGGAGTCGAGATCGGCTCGATCATGTTTGGCAAACAACCGGACGGCAGCGAGAACTCCGCCCCGCTCGATCTGGTACGGTTGGCCTTCCCGCGCCGGGTGTATACCCAGAGCCATGTCGATTATCTGGCGGAGGTGCTGCTGGCGCTTCAGCAGCAGCGTGAACAGATACGCGGCCACCGCATCGTGTGGCAGGCTCCGGTGCTGCGCCACTTCACCATTCGGATGGAGCCGGTGTAGGGATCAGCGCCTCGTATTACACCGGCACCAGTATGCTGTGGACTATCGGAAGCCCTCTGGCACAACGCCAGCATCGTAGTCAATAACGATGTTCTGATCAGTCCCCTCACAGGTCCAGAAGGTCTCCGGGTTCATGCCGGAGAGGTCGCGGACATTAGAGACATCTGGCAGCGCCATGTTCAGGTCAAACTCCGGGTCCACTGTCATCTCCTCTGGCGAGATGCGTCCGAAGAAACGGGTGATGTAGGGGTACTTGGTCAACAGATCTCTTGCCAGTTCATCGCTCACCTGATTGAGCAGGGGCGCGGTGGAGCCAGCGTATTCGGTGATGAAGGCGCGCCCGTTGTAGAGATCCACGGTCTGATCGACCAGTTGCAGATAATTGGTGCCATCGCCAGTGTTGAAACTGTAACGCAGGTTCTTGTCTTCGATGACCGGACGGGCATAATTGGTCGGCATATACTGACCATCACCGAGAATCCAGGTGACGACATTCATATTGGGGTTGGCTGCCACCGCCGTCAGACGCAACGGGATCATCGGATGCACCGACTTATAAGTCATGACCACCGGCTGAATATCCTGAACCCCCTGCTCTGGACGCAGCTTCATTGCCAGAAACAGCATGTCTTCTTCAACGTAGACGCGGATGAGCGGCTCCATTTCCTCGGTCAGGCGATACTGATTGCGCCGCAGCCAGATGATGAGTTCATTGGGGTTCTCGCTGGTGATGACATCATAGCCATATGGGCCGGCTGTGCCAGATGCCAGCACCACAACACCCTCCTGGGCAGCGCTGTCTACCGACGCCCCAACTGCCATCGACGGGACTGGGATCGGCGCGCAGCCGGGCATCAATGGTGGGATAAAAATCGGTGAGGTCACGTTGCTCAATTGGTCGAAGGTCGCGATCTCGGCGACATCGACTTCCGGCACCGATGGCACCGGTACCACCCAGGAGAAATCGGGGGCCGAGCCGGTATAATTGATCTGCACGTAGGCGCTGATGGTATCCTGTCCCTCGACAGCGAAGATGATGCGCTCGGCTAGCTGATCGACAGGGGTATTCTGGCAGAAAAGACCACCACAGGCTGATACACTGGTGACCGCCAGCAGCCCCAGCACGACACACCCCAGCAGCACTCCCGCACGTAATGGTGAACGCATAACCCCTCCCCTTTGGCTGATGATGCTTTCATGACGAATCATACACTGGGTTGGTTCCACGCATCAGGCCATGACCGGTGCGGCATCAACGCGACACATCAAACCTCGGTGAGGGTGTACAGGCTATAGACATAGAAGGGTGCGTGTTCGTCAACACGGGGATTGGTGATGTCCCGGAAGGCCAGCGCATGGTCGATGTCGTCGAACAGGTGATGGTGGTTCAGGTGTGGCGACCAGACGGGTTTTAGCAGGGCGCGTTCGTCGTCATTGTAACCACAGTTGGATAAACCAGAGAGCAGGAAGCGATCCGAGACATCGTAACCCAGCCGGCGAACCGCCAGTTGCGCTATCGATGTCTTCAGTTCAAAACCGTCCCAGTGCTTTTCATCCGCTTCGTTCGTCAGGAAGACAGTGATGGCAATCGGCAGCGTGGCACCCAGGCTCGCCAGATGAGGCTGAAAGAACCGCTCCATCGCCGTTACATCTTCCCACAGGCTCTGCACCGGGCCGCGCCACGCCGGAAGATCGGGCAGCCGTTCTGTCGCCGAGAGCCATACCATGTCGTCGGTGGAGAATATCTGCTCGCCATCATCCTTCAACAGATAAGTCTGCCGACGACCCGGCGGCCACTCACCGGCTCCATCCGGCCACAGCGTCCGTCGGTCAAAGGCGATGGTCTTTTCCCGCATGAGTCGCTATCCTCTACAAACTGACCTGACGATAAGCCGCCGCATCCTGCCAGCGCGGGCGTTGCAGTGGGACGTAATCCGGGTTGTCCCAGCGAATCTCGACGCCATAACCACAGCAGTCCTCATCCTCCGGCAGATAATTGGGGATGACGTGACCGGGCTTAAAACCCATCTTCAACTGCTTGGAGAGATTGGTATCGAAGCGTGTGCCGGCGATGACCGCGGCCACATAATCAGCCGAGCTCATGTGGTCAGCCACCTGGTGATAATCAATGATGGCGCTGCCACAGATCATGCCGCGCAGGTTGAGCTTCTTCAGTAAGGTGCGCCGCGCTTCCATCAACCGTCGTCCGATGCCCGCCCCGCGATAATCCGGGTGCACCGCCGACTCGACCCCATACATCCACATCCCGTTACGGACGTGGGTCGTCAGTCAGCCGTAGCCGACCAGTTCCCACCAGCTTGTCGGCAGGGTCGGCTGCGGGGTGTAGCGCATACTGACGGTCAGACCAACAACGGTGTCGCTGCGGGTGTCGATGGCAACAAACTGGCCTTCGGGAAAAACATGCAGGTGGTGACGATAGTGGCTGGCGTTGAAGGTCATCTCTTCTTCGTCACGCGGGTCGAGGTCGTAGATCAACGCCGTCAGCGCTTCCATCGCCTCGGCATGATGCTCCTGGGTCGCGACAATCTGAATAAAATGGGCAGGCTCGTCTTTCGTACTCATCTTTCATTCCTTTGATTAAGTGTTTGCATTCCCAATATTCTGTTCCGCCACAGCGCACTTCACTCGTGTTTCACCACATCAAGGTGAGGCATGGCGGATCGGTTTTTCCCGTAGGGGCGGTTCGCGAACCGCCCCTACAGCCGATATTTTTATGACCGCCCTCAAGTGCTCGCACAAAGAGGAGTGGACGGTACGGTTCTTTTACGGCAGTCACGCCACACGGCGCGGCTGCACCCGACGGTAATCCGGGTTGAGCCAGACGATCTCAACGCCGTAGCCACACGAATTCTCGTCGATGCTGTAATTCGGAATCAGGCCGTGTACCTTAAAGCCCTTCCGAAGTTGTTTGCTCAGGTTGGAGTCGAAGCGTGTACCCGCCACCACGTCGCGTACATATTGCTCGACCGGCACCGTCGCAGCCACCTTGTGATAATCCACAATCAGGCTGCCAGCGACCAGGCCGCGCAGGTTCAGGCGGCGAATCAGATCATAGCGTGCTTCGATCAATTTCCCGCCAACGCCCAGGCTGCGATATTCCGGCACGACCACGGTGTCGACGCCGTACAGCCACTCGCCGTTGGGGTTATGCGTGGTCAGTCAACCGTCGTTGGTCAGTTCCGCCCAGCTCTTGGGCGAATGCAGGTTGAGGTCCAGGTTCAGCAGCATGTTGGTGGAGGTGCCAACGACGATGTCGGTGGTCGCATCCAGTACCATGAACTGTCCTTCGGGGAAAATTGCGAGGTGCTGGCGGAACTTCTCCGCCGTCAGATCTTCAGATGACGCGGTCGCGGCGCTATAGCCGTATGACCGCTGGTGGCAGCGCTCCATCTGCTCCGCGTAGCGCAGGCGGCTGGGACGCACAATGAGCTGTGTGTCCCCGCTCTGTCTTGCGCGGGTCTGAAGGGGGCTGGTGTACAGGTTGGCGTTCATATTGTCCTCTTTCACTCATTCGGATAATCGAGGTCACAACGACCTCACATTCATCATCAAGCGTCTCGGCGCTTGTTCAGAATCGCTTGGGCGGCGCGTTGGCCGCTGACATAGGCCCCGTGAACGGTGGCCGTGTAAACACTGCGCATGGTCGCTTCGCCAGCCCAGAACAGCTTGTCGCCGGTGGGCTGCGCCAGGGCATCGCGCGCGTTCAGATGCCCGGGTGTGGTGACGCTGTACGCCCCACGAATGTAAGGATCGGCCACCCAGTTCATCAGGTGACGATCCAGCGCTTTCAGATCAGGCCGGTTGACTTCCAGCCGCAGCATCGCCAGCGCCCGATCCAGCGCACCCTCTTCGCCGCGTTCCAGCAGGTGACGAGCATGGTCGCCGGTGGCGAAAGCCGTCCAGACGATGTCACTTGTCTCATGTCCATAGGAAGGCGACCACCACATCGACGGGGTCTTGTCGCTGTAAATCGCCATGATGTCGGGCGAAACCGGGTGGTCGTTCAGCTTGAACACCAGCTTGATGCCCGGCCCCATGCGCAGCGCCTCAATCGCGCTCTGCTTCGCGGCCGGCAGCGCTGGCGAGAAGGCGATCATGCCGGCTTGCAGGACGCCCAACGGCACGGTGATGACCACCTGATCGGCGCTCATCGTCCCGGCGTGGGTTTCGAGGCGCACCACCGCCCCCGACCAGTCGATATGGGTGACGGGGGTGTTCAGGCGAATATCGAGTCCCTGGCTGAGAGCGTCGAGCATCCGCCCGTAGCCCTCCAGGATATGAAACTCGCCATCGCCACAGCTCGCGTCTTGCCATTCCTCGATGCAGGCTGCCGCACTCAGATAGCGGATGGAGTCGCCGGCGGCGTTCACATACGAGCGCTGGGCATAACGCATCTGTTCATCGCTGAAGCCGTTGCGCCGCAGGAAATGTTCCAGGTCTTCATCACCCGGCAGCGTCTCCAGCGAGGGCAGCTTCCAGGTACGGGTCTGGGCAAAGGGCGCATGTCGCAGCGCCTCGCCGTACAGACGCAGCGAACCATCGGAGAGCCGTACCAGCGAGTCGTTATTCCGTTGCCAGGTCAGGGTGCGGAGTCCGAGTTGTCGGACCAGCAGTCACGTCGGAGCTTCATCTCCATGGATGAATTCCGCGCCGAACTCAACGGGGATGCTGGCGAAGTCGTGGTTGGTATAAACACGCCCGCCGATGCGATCACGCGCTTCCAGCACGGTGACAGTTTCACCAGCCTGTTGCAAATCCTGGGCTGCTTTCAGTCCAGCGAAGCCTGCGCCGATCACGAGGGTAGCCATAAAACACCTGAACAATCACATCAATCCTACGCTTCACTATAACATGGGTTTTGTGGGCTGTCTAGTCGGTCAGAAGGCGGAAAATTGTCAAAACCGGGAGTAGAGTGCTTGCTCTGGCTGACAACGCAGCACACGTCATCTCCAGTAGTGGCTGAATCGATCAGGTCTCAGCAGCGGCATCGCCCGATGTAGAACCAGTTTCTGAAGTCGAGGGATCAATCGGAGACTGCATCAGCCAGCCAGTTGCCAGGGGCCTGCCGCTGGCGGCCAGGCGGATGACATCAGCCAGTTGGTCAATATCGACATCCTTGAAGATATAACCGATTGCGCCAGCATTCAGCATACTCTGCACATCAGCACGGCTGCTGGAGCTGGTGATGGCAACTACCTTCACTTCTGGGAACTGAGCCCGGATGAGGCGCGTCGCCATCACACCATCCATATCCGGCATGTAGATGTCCATCAGGACGACATCGGGCAGCGTTTCCTGACAAATCTGTAATGCGCTGATCCCGTCGGCGGCCTGCCCCACGACATCGAAATCCGGAAAGGCGCGCAAGCACATATCCAATCCCCGTCGGACGACATCGTAATCATCAACGATCACTATCCGTATGATGTTCATGGCTCCCCATAGGGTGGATGCGAAGCTACCTGTGCATCGTAACCTTGCTTAATCTCAAAAGCAAATTACAAAGCTGTAAGAAGTCATTTAACAAATCCCTGCTGAATGGCGATGCTGACCGCTTCCACCCGGCTGCTAGCGTTCAGCTTGTTCAACAAATTGCTGACATGGAACTTGATGGTCGAGCGCGAAACAACCAATTGCTGAGCAATTTCGCTGTTGCTCATCCCCCGACTCATCAACTCCAGCACTTCCCGCTCTCGCTGGGTGAAGTCCGGCGCAGGCATCGGCGGCGCGCTGACCAATGCTCGCCCAGCAGCCGGAGACAGAGTGATCTGATCTTTCAGACAGGCTCGAATGGCGCTTGCCAGATCATCGCTGCTGGTATCCTTCAGCAGATAGCCGACTGCACCCGCTTCGAGCATTTCGCGCACCTGCTGCGGCTGGACGAAGGTGCTTAAGCCTAACACTCGAATGTGAGGGAAGTGCTGCATGATAAGGCGGGTGGCCTCCGCACCGCTCATCTCCGGCATGACCATATCCATCAGAACCACATCAGGCCGGAACTGCTGGCAGGCGGCCACGGCATCTTCACCAGAAGCCGCTTCGCCTGCCCATACCAGACCGGGCTGATAATTGACAAACATCGCCAACCCGCGCCGGATGACTTCATGATCGTCAACAACCAGAACACGTATGACGCTATCGGTCATGGCTGATTCCATTCCAGTTCAATGCGAGTCCCTTGCCCCGGCTGGCTGAGCGTGACAAGTGTCGCGCCGATGGATTGAGCGCGTTCATGCATAATTCTGAGGCCAAACTGGCTCTTGGGCAAGTTACTCATGTCGAAGCCACGCCCATCGTCGGTAATGACCAGGCGGGCCTGCTGGTTTTGCCAGGTGAACGAGACCTCAATCTGACTGGCGCGAGCATGTTTGATGATGTTGCTCAACGCTTCCTGGGCTATGCGGTAAAACACCACCTGTGGATCAGGCGGCAGGATGACAGACGCTTTATCCACCAGCAGTGCCACCGGGATCTGGGTATGGCCGGTGGTGGCATCAGCCAGGTGTTTGAGCAGCTTGTGCAGATCAGTCTCCAGCAGAGCGCGCGGACGGAGTTCCGCCAACAGGTTGCGCATCTCGGCCAATGCGCCACGCGTCAGGCGGCGCAGTTCAGCCAGCGCATTGCGCACTTCATCCGGTGACTGCTTCTCCCAGATGCGCGGCAGCGTTTCAGCAACCACGCTGGCCGAAAAGAGTGTCTGACTGACTGCGTCATGCAAATCGCGCGCCAGGCGCTGGCGTTCTTCCATGGTCGCCAGCTCAGAGGCTTGCTTGAACAGGCGAGCATTCTGAATAGCAACGGCTGCCTGATTGACAAAAACCTGTAGCCGTTCGGCATGCGAAGTATCGAAAAAGCTGGGGAAGCGGCTGCGCAGATGAACGAAACCGACAACTTCGTCCTCCAGTTTGATCGGCACGCCTAGAAAAGCCGGTAGCAGTCGTACATCAGGAAACATCTTGATCCAGTTAGGGATCGATTCAGTATCCGGAATAATGACGATTTCAGGGTTACTCATGACAGCAGTCAGCACGGGACTCTCGTCAATATCAAAGAGATGCGTCGGCGGCACCTGGTCGAGCAAAGCAGATCCATGACCATGATGGCGGACGATGCGCATCTGCTCGCCTTCGACCAGCAAGATCATGGCCGCATCATGCGGCACTACCATGCCAATTTTCGACAAGACACTGTCCAGCACTTCATCGAGGTCGAGCGTTCGGCTTAAAGTCTGCGCAATATCGCGAAAGGCTTCGGCCAGTGCGCGCTGTTCACGTTCAGCCGTTTCGATGCGCTTGCGCTCAGTGATGTCGAACATGGTGGCGCGGCTCATGAGGAAACGACCTTCATCATCGTAAGCCGCGGTAGCATTAAGCAACACAATCAGGGTAGAGCCGTCTTTGCGCCGCAGTTCATACTCCAGATCACTGACCGAGCCGCGTATCTTGAACAGAGGGAATTCATGCCGGTGAATGGCCGCACTTTCTTCGGTCAGAATATAGGAAAATGGATGCTGCCCGACCAATTCTTCACGGGTATATCCCAGCCACGACAATTCGGTGTCATTGATTTGCAGGAAGAAGCCATCTGGCCCCAGCGAATGATAGCCGCACGGGGCATGGTTGTAGAGGTCGCCGACCATCCGGCTGTACTCTTCCAGTTGGTGCTCGATGAATTTGCGTGCGGTAATGTCCAGGCTGGTGCCTACCAGGCCAATGATTTGTCCTTTGGGGTCTCGCAGGGGAATCTTGTTGGTCAACTGCCACATGATTTCGCCAGCATAGTTGATGGTTTTCTCTTCACGATTCAGAACACCCTGGCCCGTCTCGAGGACCTCGCGATCAATTTCGCTGAACTCGCGGGCAATCGCTTCCGGAAACAAATCAAACACCGTCTTGCCAATCATCTCCTCAGCCGGAATGCCCAGCGCCATTGCATTTGAGTTGTTGGTCGTCATGTAGACACCCGTCCGGTCCTTGACATAGACCATCTCTGGCAGACTATCGATCAGGGTGCGCAGCAGGTTACGTTCGCGAATCAATTGTTCTTCTGCAACTTTGCGCTCGGTAATGTCCTGGGCAACGCCGTAGAAAGTGACGACCCGGTTTTCTCTGGCGTCCCATACTGGCTGCCGCCGCACATTGAGCCATACAATCCGACCATCTTTGGTTATGACACGAAACTCACTGGCTGCCGCCTGACCACTCAGCACCAGTTCAAGATCACGATCCTGCACATACGCATCATCCGGATGGAGGATCGACAGGTCAGATCGGCTCTGACGAAACTCGTTCACTTCGTAGCCGCTGATCCTGACAAACGAGTCCGTCATCCACTTGATGTGCAGCGTTCTGTCCGAAGCCACGATGACCGAATAGGCAAAATCAGAGATGATGGATGAGATGATGCGGTAGCGTTCTTCACTGGCCTGCAATTCGGTGTAGATGCGAGCGCGGCTGATGGCAATGCTGACCTGCTGACTGAGCACTTCAATTAATGCCAGGTCGTCATCGGTCAAGGCATTTTCATCGGTTGACTCGATGTTCAGCACACCAATGACATGCTGCTGGTCAAACAGGGGAACACATAACTCAGACCGCACATCCGGGACAGCATGGATGAACTCTGGCTCCTGACTGACATCTTTTATCAGCGTTGACTTGCCGGTACGAAACACCCGCGCCATCACACCGGACTTAATAGGAATCCGATCATGCACCTGGTCATAACCATGTTGATGCTGAAGCAGCAGAAATCCATTGTCGTGCAGATATAAACTGACGAGGGTATAGCCAAAAGTCTCGGCGATAATCTCGACGACGCGTTCAATCAGCGGTCTTAATTCCATTTGACCGGCTACCAGACTGCGAACATCATCCAGCAGGCGGAGTTCCTGTGCCTGGCGCTGAGAGGCGGCCCACAACGCGCGATAACGATCTTCGTTCTGTCGAAGTTCACTGTACAAACGTGTGCGTTCCAGCCCCACCCCGATGTCATGCGCCAATGTCTCCATAAGGCGCTGATCCTGTTCCGTCAGCGCGACACCTGCCGCCGATTGAATGTTCATGACACCGACCACCCGTCCGCGATCTCGCAGCGGCACCACAAGCTGAGAAGTGTTACTATCAGATGAGTCCGCTGCAATCGGTTGCACAGTGCCATCTGCGACCCACTCCAGCTGACCGACCCGAACCCCCCGTCCGGCAAGCTCATGACTGATTGGTATCTCCGAGACCAGATTCGGATCCCCTACCTGGTGTTGCAAGCGAAAGAGATTCCCTTCAGCCAGATACAGTCCCACGATGGGATAACCAAAAATGCTGGCAATCTGCTCCACAATTCCGCGGACCATTTGGTTGCGATCAATGGCCGCAGCGATCACTGTGCGCGCCTGTTCCAGCAATTTGAGTTCCTGGGCGTAACGCTGGCTGGCACTAAGCAGCGATCGATACTGTTCTTCGCGCTGAAAGGCGTCGTCCTGTACCTGCCTACGATCCGTAACATCTGTCATAATCCCCAGAATCTGAACTGGCATCCCTGCCGCATTGCGACTGAAGACCATTTCACGGGTGAACAACCAGCGCCACCTCCCATCGCGGTGCCTGGCGCGAAACTCATAAGTCACCGTCTCTCCATCCGGCAGTGACCAGAAGCGACCATATTGCTCGACTACACAGGGCAAGTCATCGGGGTGAACGACCTCGATCAGCGAGAACAAGGTACTTGACTTAACCTGAGAAGCAGGGACTCCCAGGATGCGTTCGATACTATCGTTCTGATAAATCGTGCGCGATTGTTCAATATCAACAATATAAATGCTATCTGGAACCAATTCGGCAATACGTTCAGCAAAGCGCTGGCTGTAGCGCGCTGCTTCCTCGGCTTGTTTGCGTTCCGTGATGTCAGTAGCGATACCACAAATGCCATACAGATTTTTCACGGAGTCAACTACGGGGAATTTGTTGAGGATGTAGGTCTTGCCATTTGCCTGAACGTCGATCAGAAGTCCATCGGGTGCGATATGCGCTTTCCGGTCGCTGGTGATGAAGTTATCCGCCAGCTCGGGGCTGAACAATTCGTAATCGGTTTTGCCAATCATGTCCTGCCGAGTCAGGTGATGAGTTTGTGCCAGCGCAGCACTCACCAGCACATAGCGACCATCGGCATCTTTGGCGAAGATAATGTTTGCATGATGGTCAAGAATGGCCTGAAGGTACCCCTCGGTTCGTTCACGGGAACGGTGTTCATATGCCGCCTGACGAGAAATCATATGAAAGAGGTAGAAACTCAAGATGCTGCTCGCCACCGCGCTACAGGCCAACAGGAGCAGAGCCAGCTCAATTGGCTGCTCCATGTGACGATGCTCAATGAATTGCAGGAGCAAAAGCAGACTGTTCAGCGCGATGGTCGCCAGCAAAATGAGGCTGACTCGCCTCGGATGATCGATGACATTCAGGTTATACATATCATTAATGCTCTAGGGATGCCCTTATCATCTATTATAGTAGAGAGGAATAGGTATCGTGCGAGTTATCCGTGTGATTTAGATGATATAGTGAAATGGTACGATTATCCTAGCCCGGTGGCTAGGCCATTGGTACAGTCATAAACGCTAATCAAAAACCCACCATCACCCTGACGATTAGATCAGGTATGATGACCGTATGACAGCAAACTAAAGGCTAGAGGAGCAAGTCTCATGACACAACCCATCCGCGTGATGATTGTCGACGATCACGATGTTGTCCGCCGGGGATTGACTATTTTCTTTCAGGCCTTTGATGACCTGGAACTGGTGGGGGAAGCCACCAATGGTCTGGAAGCAGTTCAACTGGCAGACCAGTTCAAGCCAGATGTGGTGCTGATGGATCTCATTATGCCAGAGATGGATGGCGTCACCGCGACGCGCCATATTCGCAGCAAGCACCCTGAAATTCAGGTTATCGCCCTGACCAGTTTCCAGGATGATGAGTCGGTTGAAGCCATGATGAAGGCTGGTGCAGTCGGTTATCTGCTGAAAAACGCTTCGATTGACGAGCTTGCCAGTACCATTCTTTCGGCCAGCAAAGCTGCTCATCCGCAGTCGAATTGAGCAGCAGGCAGATGGTTGTGGATAAGCCTTCCAATGCACGCTGGGTTAGCAAACCGAATGCCGTGGTACTGGCAGCCAGCATTCAAACCTTCAAAGACGAAGCAACGCGTTCGACGGTCATCGGAACGCTGGAATACATCATTGAGAAATATGGCGCGATCTCGCTGGGAAGCGATGCTGATTTTCTGTTAGCCGCCTTCAATGTGCCGATGGATGTGCCAGTGCCAGCCTATCTGGCCGTAATGTGCGCCCTGGAAATGGAGCAGGTCTTTCTGGGTCTGCATCCAGCCCCTGATTCTGATTACGGTTGCCTGTCCATTGGCATTGATAAGGGATCTGTCACGATCACCAGTGCCGCACCGCCCAGCTATGAAGCTGAAGGTGAGCCGATACACATCAGCCGGGAACTTACACAACTGGGCATCTGTGGCGAGGTCGTCCTGTCTCCCATTGTCTACAACGATGTCAGCATGTTGGCCGACACGCTGGGAATCGTCGCCCACAGCGAAGAACCCTCGGAAAGGAACGGGGAGCCAGTCTATCGGCTCTCGGCATCCCAGGCACAACCACTTCATGTGCGACACCTCAGCTCTGTTATCCCAGCCCGGCATGGCTCACAGGTATTGATCGGTGAGGATGATCCAGCTTTGCGCGCCCTGTTCGCTAAAGTATTGAAGAATGCGGGTTTCAGCGTCACGGTGGCCCATAATGGCTACGAAACGCTGCATCACCTGCGGCAGAACCTGCCGGATGTCCTAGTGGTGGACTGGGGTTTGCCGGTTATTTCTGGTGGTGAACTCATCCGTCAGGTGCGCGCGCTGCCCACCTCCAAACCAGTCTATATTGTTCTGGTCACTGGCAATCACCTGGCTCTGCAAAGTGCCGAGGCCGAGATGGTAGATTTAACATTCATTAAACCCATAAGTCCGCGCGATCTGGTAAACTTTGTCAAGCGCTTCATCAGTTGATGATGCTGTACGACCTCAGGAAGTCATGAGCAAGATACTGATTATTGAGGATGATCCTCGCTACAAAGCGATGTTGGCGCGCCTGCTACGGGGGCAACAGCATGATGTAATCGAAGCCTCTAATGGCTATTTTGCCCTTGATGTCGCCCAAAGCTATCTGCCCGATGTCATCCTATGCGACATTGAGCTGCCCGAGATGGATGGTTTCGCCGTGCTGGAAGCGCTCAGCCAGCAACCGGCAACTGCGGACATCCCCTTCATCTTCATGACCGGGCATCATGACCCAGAGTACTTCCGGCGGGGTATGAACCTGGGGGCCGATGACTTTCTGACTAAGCCATTCGACATGACGACACTGTTGGCGGCCATCAACCGGCGGTTAGACAAACATAAGCAGCGCCAACAGCAATCGCATGAGGCGCTGGACGAACTGCGACGCAATATCGCCTATGCTCTGCCCCATGAATTTCGCACGCCGCTGACGCTCATCATGGGTTATGCCGAATTGCTGACTGATGAGCATGGGAAGAATGATCCGGAACTGGCGACAATCGGTCAATCCATCATGGAAGCGGCAGAACGCCTGCATCGCATGAGCGAGAAATTCTGGGCATATATTGAGACCGACATCCTCGCCAGCCAACCTGCCGGCAAGCGGCGCCAGTTTCGCCATGCTGATACCCAGGCAGTCCGCAAGATTGGACTGTCGCTGGCCGTCCAGCAACAACGCCAGGGTGATATTCATTTCGACATCCAGGAAGATTACGCCCCTATCGCGGATGAAGATCTGGCGCGCATCAGCCGTGAACTGATCGATAACGCTCTCAAGTTCTCCCAACCCGGTACCCCGATCAAAGTATCAGCACGATCCGACATCGGTATGTTCCGCCTGACGGTCAGCGATCAGGGCTTCGGAATGAGCAGTGACGAGGTAAAGCGCATCGGGGCCTATAACCAGTTTGAACGTCCGCTGCGCCAACAACCGGGCATCGGACTTGGGCTGGCAATTGTGCAGCGACTGGCCCAACTCTACGATGGTCGTCTGGTGATCGATAGCGTACCCGATCATCATACCCATGCCAGTATCCTCATTCCTATCCCACTCCAGTTGAACTGGGGGGGATTGGACACGCATAATGTAGAAGTCGACACTCGCTGAGGAAATGATTGAGCGGGTCTGGCGATCATCTGCACTTTGTGCTAAACTGCTGGCGATAGTAGTTCGTCCCCTCTGATGCATTTCTTATGCAACATTCATCTTCTCTTTAGCACTCCAACCTCAATTCTGCCAGAATCTGCTTGACACAACCCCTAATATTCTGCTAGATTAGTGACGTAATTTAGCACTCTACCGCTGTTAATGCTAAACAGTGCTGATAACATACGGTAGAGAGCACGCCAATGGATTATTGAAGGAGGAATTTGGATATGGCTACAAAAACCGCCCTGAATATGCGGCCGCTGGCTGACCGCGTCATCGTCGAACCGATTGAGCAGGAAGAAGTGACTTCCACCGGTTTGTACATCCCTGAGACGGCTAAAGAGAAGCCCCAGCAGGGCAACGTTCTGGCCGCCGGCCCCGGACGTACCGATGACAACGGCAAGATCATCAAGATGGATGTGAAGGCCGGGGACAAGGTGCTGTTCGCCAAGTATGCTGGCACCGAAATCAAGGTGGATGGCAAGAAGCTCCTCATTATGAAGGAAGCCGACATCCTGGCTATTGTTGAATAATCTCATCCCATCATCAAGCATCTGGAGGTAAATGAACATGCCTAAGCAACTCGTTTTCAATGAAGCTGCGCGCCGCAGCCTGAAGATCGGCGTCGACAAACTGGCCGATGCCGTCAGCACCACCCTGGGGCCGAAGGGCCGCAATGTGGCGCTGGACAAGAAGTTCGGTGCTCCCACTGTGACCCATGACGGCGTGACTGTGGCGAAGGAAATCGAACTGGAAGATCCCTATGAAAACATGGGTGCCCAGCTTCTTAAGGAAGCCGCCACCAAGACCAATGACATCGCCGGCGATGGCACCACCACCGCCACCGTCCTGGCCCAGGCCATCGTCAATGAAGGTCTGAAGAACGTCGCCGCTGGCGCGAACCCGATGATGCTCAAGCGCGGCATCGAAATCGCCACTGAGCACATTGCCAAGGCCATCCGTGCCATGGCAACCCCCATCGACACCAAAGAAGAGATCGCCAAAGTTGCCAGCACCAGCGCCCAGGACCCGGAAATCGGTAACCTGATCGCCGAAGTGATGGACAAAGTCGGTCGCGATGGCGTGGTGACTGTTGAAGAGAGCAAGGGTCTGGAATTCGAGACCGAGTACGTCGAAGGAATGCAGTTCGACCGTGGCTACATCAGCCCGTACTTCGTCAACAGCCCGGACACGATGGAAGCCAGCATCCAGGACCCCTACATCCTGATTTATGAAAAGAAGATCAGCGCCGCCCAGGACATCGTCCCGATCCTGGAAAAGCTGCTCCAGATTGGCAAGCGCGAACTGGTCATCATCGCTGAAGATGTCGATGGCGAAGCGCTGGCGACCCTGGTGCTGAACAAGCTGCGCGGCATGTTGAATGTCCTCGCCATCAAGGCCCCCGGCTTTGGTGATCGCCGCAAGGCCATGCTGAACGACATCGCCATCCTGACCGGCGGCACTGTCATCAGTGAAGAAACCGGCCGCAAGCTGGAAACCGTCATCCTGCAAGACCTGGGCCGCGCCGGCAAAGTTGTCAGCAGCAAGGAAAACACCGTCATCGTCGATGGCGCGGGCGAAGATGCCAAGATCAAGGGGCGTATCGATGAAATCCGCCGCGAGATCGATGCCAGCACCAGCGATTATGATCGCGAGAAGCTCCAGGAACGTCTGGCGAAGCTCAGCGGTGGCGTGGCCGTCATCCGTGTCGGTGCCGCGACCGAGACCGAGCTGAAGGAAAAGAAGCATCGCGTCGAAGATGCCCTCAGCGCCACCCGCGCTGCGGTTGAAGAAGGCATCGTCCCCGGCGGCGGAGTGACCCTCATCAATGCCATCGCCTCGCTGGACGGCATCAAGCTGAGCAATGATGACGAAAACACCGGTCTCGCCATCATGCGCAAGGCGCTGGAAGCCCCGATGAAGAAGATCGCCGCTAATGCCGGTGCCGACGGCGCGGTGGTCATCCAGGAAGTCAAGCGCCAGCAGAAGGCCAAGAAGAACAACCGCATCGGTTACAACGTCCTCACTGGCGAATATGTTGATACCATCGACGCTGGTTTCCCTGACCCGGCCAAGGTGACTCGCGGCGCAGTGGAAAATGCCGCTTCGATTGCGGCGATGATCCTGACGACCGAAGCCCTCATCACCGACGTCAAGGAAGACTCGAAGGCCCCGGCTGCCCCGCCGATGCCAGAGTATTAAGTCGGTTTGAGACAACAGTCTCAGTTGAACTAAACAAAAAGGCGCACCCGGATGAGTGCGCCTTTTTGATTCATTCGGCACAAGATGAGAGTCTGATAAGAAGCCGACATCCTGACCAATCGGATCATGGGCTTCCCCCCGTATACGTAGGAGGATCAAGAAAACCATTGATCGGTCATTACACAAGGGGATCTGATTTTATGAAGCGTTTGGTTCTTGTTGCCTTTTTGGGGTTGTTGGCGATTCTGGCGTTCAGTGTGAGCGCTCAGGATATGGCACAGCCGCAGGTGAATGTTGGCGACCAGCTCGTGCTGGGCGGATTTGTAACGATTGACTCGATCTACAGCGAAACCCCGGCTTTCGTGGTCATCCACCGCGCCTCTGATGGCGGCGTGGCTGGCGTTTCCCAGCCTTTGAATGCCGGTTGGACCTACAACCTGCGTATCACCCTAGATACGACCCTGGCCGAAGCCCAGATGAGCGGTATGCTGCATGTGGATGATGGCGCGGTCGGCACCTATGAATTCGGCACCGTTGAAGGCGCCGATGCCCCGGTCAGCGTGGACGGCCAGATCGTCAACACCCTGTTCAACGCCCAGGTGTTGGATGCAACCGATCAGAAGGTCGCGAACAACAGCATCACCATCAAGGCTGTCGCCGTCCCGGTCGATAGCTGGGTGGTCGTGCATTCGGGCGATGCCACCAGCTTCGGCGGCGTACTGGGGCAGACCCTCGTCCCGGCGGGCAGCAGCACCGATGTGACCGTCGAATTGAGTGGTGACCTGACCAGTGTGCTGTGGCCGATGCTGCACATCGACAACGGCGCGATGGGCACCTATGAATTCAACGGCGGCGAGATCGATGCTCCGGTTGTGCTGAATGGCGCAGTCGCGTCGTTCCCCATCTGGACCGTCAATCACCTGCGCGTCAACGACCAGATCGTGCTGCATGGCGATAACATGCCGGCCATGGAAGGCATGGAGATGATGCAACCGGTGGTCAAGGTCAAGTCCGTCCTTTCAGATGGCCCTGGCATCGTCGTCATCCACGCCAATGATAACGGCAATGCTGGCGCGATCCTGGGCGCGACCTTTGTTGAAGATGGCCTGACCACCAACATTGAAGTGCCGCTGGATGCCTCTGCCACTATCACGCCGGTGGTGTGGCCGATGCTGCATGTCGATGCCGGCACGATTGGCAAGTATGATGGGCTGGAAGTGGATGGCGTGGCGATGGCCGATGGCGCAGCCGTGACCTTCACCAGCAACATCGCCCCCTCGCTCACAGTCAAGGATGAGACGCTGGAAAACGGGATGCTGGAAATCCACCTGGCCGTCATCGACGCCCCCGGTTGGATCGCCATCCACAGCGATAACGACGGCGCCCCCGGCCCGGTCATCGCCACTGCTCAGCTCCATGCTGGCGCGAACTGGCACGTCATGATCCCGGTGGATGGAGCCGCTGCGGGCAGCAAGGTGTTCCCGATGCTGCACTACGATACCGGCACAATGGGCACCTATGAATTCGGCACCGTCGAAGGCGCCGATGCTCCGGTGTTCGTGCAGGAGCAGGTGATCGTCGTCCCGCAGAACATCACCCCATAATCCCGCTTTAGCGCCCTTTGAAGACAGGCCATCCTCACCCGATGGCCTGTTTTATGTCCAAAGAGCTATGCACGTTAAACCGATTTTTGGATACAATAAATAAACCTTAACGCTCACAATCTGATGACAGCATGACCACTTTGCCCAGTACAGTAGCGAAACGCCCCGAAGATCGCGCCAATTTCATCCTGCGATTGGTTACAGCATTAGTCGCGCTGCCACTGGTCGTCATTATCACCTATCTGGGAGAATTGCCGTTCACGCTGGTGGCGCTGATTTTTGCTGTGCTGGGCGCGCTGGAATTCTTCGCGTTGGGTACCGCCCGCCAAATCACCGGCAACTACGCCGTCGGGTTACCAGCCACGCTGGGCATCGCCCTGGCTATCGGTTACCAGGAGGAATGGATTGCCCTGCTCATCTTCGCGGGTGCCGCTGTGCTGATCGGATTGCTGGCCTTCATTCAGCATCGCTCGACCGCCCGTGAACGCACCCTGTTGACGCTGCTCGGCATCCTCTATACCGTTCTGCCCGCTGGACTGATGATCGTTCTGCGCGCCCAGGCTGAAGGGATCTTGTGGATTACTCTGATCTTTGGTCTGACCTGGGGGACCGATACGCTGGCTTACTTTGGCGGAAGGATGCTGGGTCGCACGCCGCTTGCTCCCCAGATTTCCCCCAAGAAGACCCGTGAAGGCGCGATCATTGGCATCGCTGGTGGTTTCCTTGTGGGGCTGATCACATTGCTGCTGGCGGGCAAGCTGCCCACACTGGCGATTTACATTCCGCTGCTGCTGATCGCGCCGCCCCTCGCTGTGCTGGGCGATCTGTTGGAATCGGCGATCAAGCGTTATTTTAACGTCGGCGACTCACATGTGGCCGGTCTGAATATTCTGCCAGGGCACGGTGGCATTCTGGATCGCACCGACGCGCTATCGTGGGTGATCGTCGCCACCTATGTCTATTTGCTGGTGATCGGGATGATTCGGTGAGGCCAGGTTCGCACAGACCGTAAAAATGGTTACAATCAAATCAGATAACGCATCAGCGATTGCAAGGAATAGACCATGCCAACACGCACAAAGCAATCGGATTCCGGCGTTCAGCCGAATCGCGAGGAATTATTGCAACTAGGCATCCGCGCTGCCAAAGAAGGCAACAAAGACAGCGCTCGCACGATCTTCCAGCAGGTTTTGCAGCAGGATCGACGGAATGAGCGCGCCATGATGTGGATGGCGAAGCTGGCCGGGAACAACAAGGCGGAGCGCCGCCAGTGGCTGGAAAAAGTCCTGGATGTGAACCCGGATAATGAGCAGGCACGAACTGCCCTCAAGAGCATGACCTATCAGCGCGAAGCCAAAGAGAACCGAACACTCCTGCTATTCGGGGTTGTACTGGGCGTGCTGGTTGTGCTGGCTGTCGTGGTCTTTCTGTTCTTACAGACGCGCGGGGGTGCATGAGGGCGTCGGACGGGCAGCCTATATCCTCAACAGACAAATCTGTTATACAATCGAAACAGGGTCAGCCGCGATGCGTGGCATCGATCACGGCGCGATTCAGGCATTGGCGCATAAACGTGGAGGCGGGTTTTGGCTGGAGAAAAACTACGAGCCGGCATCGAAGCCGTTCGACGAGGCGATAAAGTTGAAGCGCAGCGCTTGCTGCGACAGGTCGTGGATCAGCAGCCGCAAAACGAAGTAGCCTGGATGTGGCTGGCTTCCGTTACCGACAATCTGGATGAACGCCGACAAATACTCGAAACCGTCCTGCGGATCAACCCGAATAATACGCGGGCCCAGGAGGCACTTCAGCAGATCGAAACGGCATTAGGCGTCAAGCCTCGGCGTGGTTCTCCCCGCCCGAGCCAGACAGATTTGCCGCGTGTGCCGGCGGGCACCAGCCGCTTTAGTCTGCCGGTCATTGCTGCCATCGGCGTGGGCATCATCCTGATAATCGGCGTCATCCTCATCAATGTGAATGGACAACAGGTCAGTCAACAGGCGACTCAGGCCGCGGCACAGTTCTTAACTGCGATCTTCACACCCGACACACCTGTTCCTACCGCCACCATTGATCCGGATACCTATACTGCGACACCCTTCCTGGGTGTCCGCGTCACGCCGGCAGTGTTCCCCACCTTCCCGCCCACTTTCACGCCTAGCTTCACCCCAACCGTGCTGACCGCTACCCCAACGCCAACGCCCTATCCGCTAAGTACCTTCACCCTGATCTATGCCAGCCGCGCTACAGGTGAACAACAGGGAGCGCTCTACCGCATGAGTGCTGACGGTAGCAATAATCAGCAGGCTGGCACATCGAGTGATGGGTATGCCGATATTGCGTTCTCACCCGACCAGAGCAAAGTGGCCTTCGTCCGCACAATCACCTATGATCTGAATGGACAATCGGTCACATCGCCAGAATTGTTCGTCGCCCCCAGCAGTGATCTGGCTCAAGCGCGGCAGGTGACTCAGATTGGCTCATCCATTCTGTCCGCGCCAAGTTGGGGACCCAACAGCATCCAACTGGTCTTCATCAGCAACTTCGATGGCGATGAAGAATTGTGGAGCATTACAGAAGATGGCAACAATATCTTCCAGATTACCAGCAATGACTGGGTGGATCGCCAACCGGCCTGGTCGCCTGACGGCCAGACCATTCTGTTCGCTTCCGAACAGGCCAACGGTGCCGAAAGCAGCCTGTTTGAAATCTTCCGCGTCAACCCCGATGGCACCAATACACAGCAGTTGACTGATGCAGCCGGCAGCAGCTTTGCCCCTTCGTGGTCACCGACTGGCGACCGCATCACATTTCTCAGTGATCGTAATGGAGACAGCGATGTTTTCCTGATGGACCCGAATGGGCAGAACTTCATCCTGGTAACAGTCGATGACGCCAATGCAGAAGACCGTGAACCGCATTTCCTCCCTGATGGCAGCCAGGTCGTCTTCCAATCCAACCGTGACGGCAGCACCGCTTTCCGCCTGTTCATCTCGCCGCTCGATCCGCGCCGTTCAGCGCCAGCGCTGATGGCCGATCCAGGACGACCCATCGACTCGTATTCATTCCGCCCTGAACCGCTTTTAGCACTGCGTTGAAGGCTCGCAACGAGGATGTATTGCCGTGACTGACATGCAAGAATTACTGAAACAAGGCATCGAAGCTGCGCGTGAAGGTCGCAAAGATGATGCGCGCCAGATTTTCGAGCAGATCATCGAAGAAGACGATAAGAATGAGCGAGCCTGGATGTGGTTGGTGTCGGTGATGGACAATGATGACGAACGCCGTGTCGCTCTCAGCAATGTCCTGATGATCAACCCGAATAATGCCCGCGCGCAGGAATTAATGAGCAAGCTTGATGCCCGACGGAAACAGGCCAAGGACGATCAGGAAGTCATCCCCGGCATCACGCGGCGACAACTGCTGATGATTGCCGGTGGCGGCGCAGCCGTCATCGTGGTCGTCATCCTGCTCTTCTCGTTCATCAGCGGCCAACAGGCAGCCCAGAATGCAGCCGCCACCCAGGTTGCCGTAGATGCCACTGCCCTGAGTGTTAATGCTACGGCTTCGATGGAAGCAGCCAATGCTCAGGGGACAGCTACTCAGATGGCGCTCGCCACCAGCACGCCGACCACCGAACCAACCGTTGAGAGGCCGACGCTGCCGCCAGAAGTATCATTAATCGAGCCAACCGCAACCCCTGCCCCCAGCCCCACCCCTTTGCCCTTCCCCAGCAATGTGGGCGGGCGACTGGCAACCTGGAGCGGGCGCGATGTAACCGCGATTGATTTTCTGCCTATCGTGTTGTGGTCACTGGAGGGCAGCGGAACATCCGTTGAATTGCCGGATTCAGTGGGGCGTGAACCGGCCTTTAGCCAGGATGCATCCCGCCTGGTTTATACGCGCTATTTCCCCCAGACCTTCGACTATAGTCTGGCGCTGGTCAATGCTGACGGAAACAATATGCAAACGATCCGCCCCAGCCAGCCCATTGTCCGCCCACAGATGCCTTACTTCTGTCCCACCCGAAACGTTATCACATTTGTCGGTCTCCCTGCTGAAAACAGTCAATTGGATCTGACCGCTGATGTCATACCTTATCAGTTGTTCACCCTTGATCTCGATTCACAACTGCTCACCCGCCTGACCAATGATGCCTTAAGTTACACCTATCCAGCATTTTCGCCAGATTGCAACCAGATCGCCGTCATTCAGAACACCTTAACTGGGCTGGAAACCGGCGCAGATCTCGTCATCATCGATGTCGCTTCCTTGACTTCTACCCCTCTCACAAACGACAAGAATGCGTTTGTGGAAACCTCACCGCGTTGGTCACCGGATGGGCGACAGATCGCTTACAGCGCCTACCCGGAAAATGATCCGATGAACGGCGATATCGCTCTGCGCCTTGTATCCGACCCGAACAGTGCACCGCTGCTGGTCGCGCGTGAAATCGCCAACGAAATCTTCCCGGTTTTCAGCCCAACCGGTCAGTATCTGGCGTTTTCCAGCAATCGGTCGGGATTCTATGACATCTACATTCTCGATCTGCAAAGCAACAGCCTGTTGCAGTTAACCAACACCGAGGACGAGGATTATCCGTATTCCTGGGTACCGTGAGCGTAAAGAACTATAGGCATCACTGCGACAATCGGTATATCCTTGACGAGTGATCATGGTGAGGTGAGACCGATGGTTATTGAAAACAATCGCTTCGACGATCTGATGCAGGCTGGGCGCAGTGCCTATGCGCTGGGAAACTATGACCAGGCGCATGATTTCTGGAAAGAAGCCGCCCGCCTGAATCCCTATCAGGAAGTCGTCTGGTTATCGCTGTTGGATGTGGTCGAAATTGAGGCGGATCGCCAGGTCTGCCTGGAAAACATCGTTAAAATCAATCCGGGCAATGCCCAGGCGCAACGGTTGCTGAACCGGATGCGCGCCCGTCATGACCGCATCGAGGAATACGTTTCGGAAAAACGCGCCGTTGCCCGTGAAACTCACAATTGGCGGCGCAGCCTTTTCGCTCGAGCGCTGATGCTGGGGCTGGTGATCGGCCTTTCAGGCGTAATTTTTGGCGTTGTAATCAGCATTGTGATTTACGGACGATGATGTGCTGGTCATCGTCCAGTCATTGTTCAGCCGATTGAGGTCAGATGTCAACGCTTCGATAGAGCGCGCCCATTCTCGTTGCGATTGGGACACGCGATCCATCCGTTCCACATCAATGACAAGGGTTTCCATATTGGCGGCCTGCTGGCGTGAGATGCTATAGATACCGTTAACCGTCTGATTGCAGCGCTGCACCAATTCCAGTAGTTGGCGAATCGATTGATCCACCGCAGTTGTGACCTGAAGCCCCGAATCAACTTCCTGCAATCCTTCCTGTGTGGCACGAATTGCCTGTTTCATGGCCGCCTGGATTTCTTCAAGGATGGCCTGAACCTCTTTGGCTGATCGTGTGGATTGGTGCGATAGGGAACGGACTTCCTCGGCTACCACGGCAAAACCACGTCCATGAATGCCAGCGCGTGCAGCTTCGATAGATGCGTTAAGAGCCAGAAGATTGCTTTGCGTCGCAACTTCACTGACCGAGCCGATGATGTCGTCGATACGCTGCGCCAGATGGGCCAGATTACGGATCGTCCCGGCAATTGTTTCAACCTTGCTGCGAACCCCGTTCATCCCCTCAATTGCCTGATGCATGGTCTGGTCGCCATCCATGCTGTTGTCCGATACCTGCCGGGTATTGACACTCAAGGCACGGGCCTGTTCCTGTACCTGATCGGACATCGCCATGAATTGCCCTACTCCCTGATGGATGCGGCTGATGAGTTCTGTCTGCTCCTGAGCAACACCACCATGTTTAGCAGACAGGGCATTCATCGTCTCTGCCACTCGTGCCAACGGTTGAACAGCCGCTCGACTCTCGGAGACAGACGTGACGGCCTGTGCACGTTCCATAGGCTCAGACGCGATCAGAGGACGGCTCGCCGGTACAATCAGGGCGGCAACGCAAAGACCGGCCACCAGCAGCAGCGATAACCAGGCCGGTATCATGTCCGGTCGTGCCAGATCAAGCAATCCCAGGAGCGCCGCACCGGCCGCAGCAATGACCACCAGGCGGCTAGGTAAGTTATCCAGGCGTTCAATCATGAGGCATCCACCCATCCGGGCTATAAAGTCACTCTACTTATCTTAACCTGATTTCTGTGGATTCCGGTGCTTAAGAGTCGCGGCTTTTCTTGGAGCGAGATTTTTTGGCGAGGGGCAGTTCAAAGCCAAACTGACTTCCCTTCCCATACACACTGCTGAAACGGATCACACCCTGATGACGCTCGATGATACTCCGGACGAGATGCAGACCCAGCCCGGTGCCCTTGATTGAGCGGGTTTCCTGAGACTTGACGCGAAAGAAAGGCTGAAAAAGCTGCGCCTGCTGATCTTCCGGGATACCATACCCGCTGTCTTCGATGGTGAGAACGGCCCTCTTGTTCACAATCTCCAGACGGATCTCTACCCGGCCGTCATTGGGAGTGTATTTTATTGCATTACTGATCAGGTTGTTGACCGCTTCGGGCAGCATGTAACGATCTGCCTCGACAAACAAGCTGTCACGGTGATTGACGATGGTATAGTTCAGTTGCTTCTGATGGGCCTGGGGTAAATGTTCATGAAACGATGTCGCCACAATCTGTTTCAAGTCGATCAATTCCGGCGCGAAACCCCGCCCTGATGACACCCGTTCCAGCGTCAGAATATCACGAGTGATTTTGTCGATGCGCTGGATCGACTCGCGGATGATGCTGATGTGTTCGCGTACCCGGTCATTGAGCAGCGGTTCCATCTCCATCGTCATCATCTGCAGGTAGCCAGACATGACGCCGAGAGGGTTGCGCAGGTCATGAGCCGCAATTCGGATCATTTGTGTTTTCATTTGTTCCAGATCGCTCACCTGTTGGTACAGCGCTTGCAGCTCGGTCAACTGCTTTTCTGTCATCGCGTGCAGGCGGGCATTATCGAGTGCCGAAGCGATGCGCGCCGTCAGCAGCTTAAGGAAATCAAACATCTGGGTGGTGAAGCGATTAGGCTCTGTGGTCTGAACATTCAGCACACCAAGTAACCGATCCTGCGAGATGAGTGGTAGCGTCATCTGCGCCCGCGTTTCGATCACACTTTTCACATAATCCGGGTCAAGATTTACATCCGAAATCAGCTCAGGTGTCTGCAACCGCGCTACCCGTCCGACCACGCCAACCGACAGCGGCCAGCGCATCCCAATCATTGTCTCCGGAAAATTGCCAATCACCTGCACAACCCGGAGATGATCATCTTCCAACAGATGAAGAGCACCAGCATCGGCGTTACTGATGCGAACAGCGGCATTGAGCGCAATACGAATGACATAATCCACATTCAACTGCTCAGTCAGTTCGGCATCAACACTCTGAATGATCTCCAACCGGTGGATGTAATCGTTACGCTCGTCTTCCATTAACTTACGGGCGGTGACATCGCGTCCGACCGATTGAAATTCGATCACCTCACCGCGGCTATCCAGAATCGCCCGATCAGTCCATTCCTGCCAGCGGATCTGACCATTCACCAGCACCCCATGGACGCTGCTGTTGTAATGCTTGCGCTCCGCCTCACGGATCTGGTGACGGATAAACTCGTGTTCTGCTTCAGGAATCAAGTCGATATAGCGCCGGCCAATCAATTGGTCGCGAGGGAGGCCGAAGTATTCACAGTAGGTTTCGTTGACGAATGTCAGTGTGGTATCTGGCAAATAACGGCAGACCAGCTCAGTCTGTTCCTCGACCACTGCACGATAGCGCTCTTCCGATTGCCGCAGCGCGTCTTCGGCCTGTCGTAGTTGCAAAGCATCCGGTTCGCCCGCATCCGACGATCTGACACGAGAGAAGCTGTTGCTTTCAGGCGAAATCAAGCGATGGATTAGTCCTCGGCACCCGGAAAAAGCCGCCCCATCCGCTAGAGGTTGGAGCATCAGTTCAACCCAGATGAGCTGACCATCAATTCTGATCAGCGGGACGTGGAAGTTGCCTTCCGGGGTGGACTCGGTTTCAAAGGGTTGTCGCCAGCCTGGCGCAATAATGGTCGAAAGCCGCTGCCCTACCAGGTCATCTGGGAGGTAACCCAAGAGGGAACGAATGCCAAGGCTGATGGATGTCAGTTGGCCTTCTGGATCTATCCAGCACAAGACATCCCCGCGCGCTTCCAGAAAACTCTGTAAGGATTGCAGCGCGGCAGGGTCTGAGTGTCCGTTATGCGACTTCAACGGGTTCATGCAAGTCCACTTGATAGATACATTGTAATGCTGACATTGTATCAGAGTCGAACTCGAAATAACGTAAAAACTCTAATCGGATTCGACTGTATAAGCCCAGGCCAGCGCTTCCGGCAGAACGCTGCGAAAACCCAGCAGACCATGTCCACTGCCGATCAGTTGGAATTGATACGAAACCTCGGCGCGTTTTTCCAGCACCTCACGCAAGGCTTCGGCTGGCTTGAGGAATCGCTGCCTGGCTTCATAGCGACCGACCGAATGAAAGATGCGTTGAGGCAGCGATGCAACCCGCTCAAAGCGTGTCACATACTGGCTCAGCACACCTTCATCCTGTCCTTTGCCGAGCGGTGGTGACAGGAGAATGAGACTGCTGAACAGCGTCGGATTGGTCAGGACGGCATGAGCTGCCGCCACTGCGCCATTGGATACACCACCCAAGCCGAGCTGCCTGGCATCGACGCGATAGGTTGACTGGAGCAACGGCAGCAATTCCTGAAGCAGGAACGCCACGTGCCGGTCATTGTTGGTGTACTCCTGAATCCGCTCCTGATGCGAGCCGCTTTGCACCATGGCGATCAGCGCCGGTTTCATCCGACCATGCTTGATGAGAACATCAGCGATAGCGGGGACTTGCAGCGGCCCGTTCGTCCACTGACCATCCTGCAATATCAGCAGCGGATAATGATCCGACGTGCTGTCATAGTCCGGTGGCGTATACACCCAGTGCTGCCGCCCCTTGAATCCTAGTTGGGCGCTGTCGATTGTGTGAGGATGAACCGCGCCGCGCGGCACGCCTTTGAGTGCTGTCCAATCCAAATAAGGTCGGGCTTTGGGCATCCGCAGCACCGAGACATCCTGCTGACCGGTACTCATCTTCAGCGGATTAAGCAGGTCAACTTTCCAATGACGGGCGATACGGTTGGCTATGTCGGTCTCCTGCGCCAGCGGCGTCAGCGGATCATCAATTGCCAGCAGATAATCGAGCAGATCATCCTCTGCAAAGGGGCGGGTGATATACCACAGCGTCGTCCCCCGGATATTGGTCATGCCGGCCAGCGGCGGATCACTGCGGATGTTATCCATGTTGAGCGCAACACTGGTTCGCTCACCCAGGCTGTTGAAAACAAAGGTCGCCTGATTGCCGTCTATCCAGGGCCAATTGGCTCGATCATCCAGCAGTTCATCCACCAGTGTCTGGCGCGCACCATCTTTGTTCTGCTTCTCCATATCGGCCAGGAATGCGTCAAATGAATTCCAGCGGGGCATTGAACAGGCTCCATTGACTTCAACAAGGTGAATATGCGTTTATATTTTAGCACCAGCAGGTGTAAAGTGGCGAATACCTGTTAGTACGGGGTTTGGTTCAATCTGAACCCTTCCGCACCGCACTGACCGGCTTTCATTCAAAATGTCCAAAAACGGCCAGCCGAACTGTACAACTCGTACAAAGAATAGGCAGAAAAGTCCCTGCGAGTGGCACAATGACGGATCATCCACAATCGCTATAATGGAACCATTATGGATATCTTGATCATTGGTGGCACTCGAAATATCGGTCACTTCCTCACCCATGCCCTGCTCAACGCCGGACATCGGGTGACTGTTTTGAATCGGGGCATGACGCAGGACGATCTGCCGGAAGAAATAGAACGGCTGCGGGCAGATCGCACCGATCCCTTCCAACTCGAACGGGAACTGATCGGACGGGAATTCGATGTCGTCGTCGACAATGCCATTTACAAGGGTGCTGAAGCCGATACCATCATCCGGTTGCTGGAAGGGCGCACCGGGCATTACATCTTCCTCAGCACTGGTCAGGTCTATCTGGTACGCGAAGGGCTGGAACGCCCCTTTCACGAGACCGACTACGAAGGGCGTGTCATGCCAGCCCCCAAGCCCGCCACCTATGCCTACGAAGAATGGCTGTATGGCGTCGATAAACGCGCTGTCGAAGATGCAATGGCAAAAGCCTGGCACGAGCGCCAGTTCCCCTTTACCAGCCTGCGCCTGCCGATGGTCAACAGCCAGCGCGACCACTTCCTGCGTTTCTGGTCATATGTGCTGCGCTTGAAAGATGGCGGCCCGATCCTGGTGCCAGAGACACCCGATTACCCGCTGCGACACATCTACAGCGGCGATGTGGTGAAGGCCATCCAGCTTTGCATTCAGCGCGGCGCGGGACAGGGCGAGGCCTACAACATCTCGCAGGATGAAACCACCTCGCTCGATGAATTCCTGGCGATTGCTGGTGAATATGTCGGTGCCACACCACATCTGATGCGCTTTCGCCGGCAACTGCTGGACGCCAACGGCTTCCTGCCAGACTGCTCCCCTTTCAGCGAACGCTGGATGTCTGAACTGACGAATGAGCGTAGCAAAGCTGAGCTGGGCATGGTCTACACCCCCCTGCGCGAGTATCTGGGGGCGATCATCGCCGCTTATGAAGAAAATCCTCCGCGTGAGCCAGTAGGTTATCGCCGACGTCATGCCGAAGTCCAGTTTGCGGCTCAGAACGAACCAGCGATCTGAATCCAGCAACAGCAGAGGAATCGTTGAGTGCGCACTTACCTACCCAGCAGTAGGTACTCCCCACTGTGAGAGACGCTTACGAAACTCGCGCAGCGGGCCACGCACCAGCGCACCCGCCAATATCGCCGGCGTCGCGATGGTCGCCATCTCCGCCGGTATCTGTCGTGTCAGCAATTTGCCCATCATCTCGTGCATGGCCGGGTCTTCCAGCAGCCAGCGCAGCCCGATAACAGCCCACCCCGGCACTTCGCGATTATTGTTGTACAGATTATCGCGGACACTCTCCAGTGTGCGCCGGAACATGCCATAGGTCTTGATGCGGACCGTTTCGTCATACCACGCCAGCGCTTCTTCCCAGGTCATCTGATCGCGGCGGGCGTAGCGAACAGCCCATGCCAGCGATTTAGCGCTGAACAGAGCGTTGAAAATCCCCTGCCCATCCAATGGGTCGTGCTGATGATAAGCATCGCCCACCAGCGCCCAACCCGGCCCACCCGGCTGCCGGTAGAGGTTGCCGATGCGCCGCATCCCATGCACTTTGGTCACCATCTCCGCGCCCTGCAAACGCGCCCAAACCTTCGGATTGGCCTGCAATTTCTCCAGGTAGAAAGCCTGGGTTGCTCCAGCACGTGGCTCCATTACATCGGCCTGACCTTCCATAGTTACTGCCGTTGTGCCGTCGGCGCTGTCCATGACCAGCAAGCCATAGCCATAACCACCTTCATAGGCGACGGCTAACGCACCCTGATTATCGTAGGGCCGGACGTTTTTCCAGTAGGCATATAGCAGCGACGTTGGATTTTCGTTGTGGACATCGGTTTCTTTCGCGCCAGCTTTGCGCGCCACCAGGCTGAAGCGTCCGTCCGCACCCACCACCAGATCGGCATACAGATGTTCTTCCTGGCCGCCATGCGCCTTGCCAACCACGCCAGTCACACGATCGCCATCCCACAGCAGATCGATCACCGAATAATTCTGTCGCCCTTCGACACCAGATACAGTGCAGGCATGATCAAAGAGCGCGGCATCAAACCGGGCGCGGTCAATGGCATAGCCATAATCACGGCCATGCGCTTCCGGGATGGTGATGGTCATGCTGCCGAGGCGGTTATCCGCGACCATGCGGCGGATCGGCGGAGTATTGCGAGCGTACGCGCTTTCTGGCGCGCCAATCTCGTCCAGCAGTTTCAGCGCGGGTGAATAGATGATGGGTGATGAAGCGGCGGGCAGGCTGGGTAAATCCGCCCGTTCCAGCAGCAGCACCCGACAGCCCTGCTTACCCAGACGCGCCGCCAGCGTCGAGCCAGCCGGGCGCCCGCCTACAATGATGACATCATAATGCTGTTCCATATCATATGCCTCTTGGACGCTAACGAACGGGATGGGAACGGGGCGGGCAAGATTACGCTTTCACCATAACACGACTCGTTCGGCGCGTCTATCAGCATTAAGGGGCTTCTCAAGATTCGCCTCAGCGCACTTCGGTCAGGTATTGGTGAACAAACTGTACCGCAATCGATCCCTCGCCCACCGCCGAAGCCACCCGTTTGACCGAGTTGGCGCGCACATCGCCGACCACGAACACCCCCGGTATGCTGGCTTCCAGCAGCATCGGCTCGCGCTTCAGCGGCCAGCCGGGCGGCGGCTTGCCATTTTCGATCAGCGCCGGCCCAGTGGGAATGAAGCCGTAGCGATCCTGCTTCACCCCATTCGCCAGCCAGTGTGTGCTGGGAACCGCGCCGATGAACACAAACAATCCGATGGCCGGCAGCGTCTCCTGCTGCCCGGTCGGGACATGACAGATGGTGATGCGTTCCAGATGATCTGTGCCGAACACCTCTATCGGCACGCTGTTCAGCCGTACCTCGATATTGGGCGTATGCTCGATGCGATCCACCAGATACTGCGACATCTTCGCCCCCAGCGAATCGCCGCGCACCAGGATGATGACCTTTGAGGCGGATTGTGACAGATAAACTGCCGCCTGCCCGGCTGAATTGCCCGCGCCAACGATGAACACGGGCTGATCCTTGCACGACGTGGCTTCGGTTAGCGACGCCCCGTAATACACCCCCTTACCGTAGAGGTGATCGATCCCCGGCACATCCAGCTTGCTGTACGACAAGCCAACCGCCACAATCAGCGCATGACAGGAGACTTCGCTGCCATCCGCCAGTTGGATCACCCGGTACGGCCCATCCACCTTAAGGGAAACTGCCTCTTGCGGCGCGATGATTTCCACGCCAAACCGTTTGGCCTGATCGCTGGCCCGACGTGCCAATTCACTGCCGCTGATGCCGCTGGGGAAGCCGAGGTAATTCTCGATGCGCGAACTGGTTCCGGCCTGTCCACCGGGCGCTTCCCGTTCGATCATGACTGTCCGCAGTCCCTCGGATGCGCCATAGACCGCCGCCGCCAGTCCGGCTGGCCCGCCGCCGACAATCGCCAGATCATAGAAACGCTCCTGCGGCTGCGTCTTGAGTCCGACCTTGTTCGCCACCAGTCGTGTCTCCGGCGCTTCCATCATCTCGCCATCCGGGAAGATCACCAGCGGCAGTCGGGCGCTCTGGGCGTTGAGCGTTTCCATCAAAGCCTTAGCTTCGGCGTTCACCTCAACATCCAGATAGCGATAGGGGATGTGGTTGCGCGCCATGAAATCTTTGAGCGTGTGAGCTTCAGCCGACCAGCGATGCCCGATCAGGCGCACACCGGTGAAAGGTGGGCGATATTCCGAGAGCCAGTCTTCCAGCAGATCATCCAGCACCGGATAGAGCTTCTCTTCCGGCGGGTCCCAGGGCTTGAGCAGATAATGATGAATGGCAACGCTGTTGATAGCCTGAATAGCGGCATCGGTATCGGCATAAGCGGTCAACAGCGCGCGTCTGGCCTCTGGGAACAGGTGGATGGCCTGCATCAGAAATTCAACGCCATTCAAATCCGGCATCCGTTGATCGACCAGGAACAGGGCCACCGCGTCGTTGCGCTGCTTCAGTTCGCGCAGGGTTTCCAGCGCCGCCTCAGCCGCCTCGGAACGGACAATGCGGTACTGTTCGCCGTAGCGTTTGCGCAAATCACGCGAAATCGCGCTCAGAACAGCAGGGTCATCATCGACACACAAAATCACGGGTTTAGTGGTCATACAGGCGCTTTCGTCTCACTTTACACGTTTGAGTGTAGCGCGTTTTTGTGCCCTTTCTACTCCCCATTGGTGGGGTTGGCGGGATGCTGGAGCAAGACTCAGGCAATGCTTATGCAGGGCTGCAACAAGTAGTACCGTTTGAGGCTGTAAAGTCACAGGTTTGTTGCTAGAATAGAACAAAAGATCTTTACAATGAGGTCTATTCACATGACGATTGTCTTTCAGGAACGACTTTCCGATTCACCCTATATCGAAACCGTCACGCGCGGCTACACCACTACCGATGGTTGTGCTGTACGACCTGCCGAGAATAACTGGCATCTGGTTATCACACGGTTTAGAGATGCCTTTCAAACACATATTGTGGGCCCCTGGGAGGCATCTGGCAGAGTTACCTATCCCAGAGGGGCCGAGGTCTTGTGGATACGTTTTAAACTGGGAACCTTCATGCCCGCTCTGCCAACGCGGCAGATACTGAATACTGAAATAGAGGTGCCGGGTGGCGCTGGGGACTCATTCTGGTTGGGTTGTTCCATCTGGCAACTACCGAATTTCGAGAGCGCAGATACTTTTGTCCATCAGCTTGTGCGGAATGATGTCCTGGCCTGGGATCCTTTGGTACAGGCTATGCAGCGAGATGAGCCGCTTGACCTCTCCCCGCGTACCCTCCGCCATCGCTTTCTTCGCGCGACCGGGCTGACCCGAAATCATGTTCGTCAGGTGGAACGGGCGCGGCGTGCAGCGGCGCTCCTCCAGGAAGGCCTTTCAATCCTCGACACGGTTGATGAACTGGGCTACTTTGATCAGCCGCACCTCACACGCGCACTCAAGCGCTTCGTTGGGCGCACCCCTGCACAGGAATTCATCCGGTCATGTCAGCGCGCCTGATTGCCGTTTTGTACAAGACAACTTAGTTTGTCCCATGCTAGCCTATAATTACCGATGAACATCTGGAGTGCCGATTGAGCCACCGCGCATGCTGTTATTCAGTCATGCAGTTGATCTTTTGGCAAAAAAGCTGTCCGTTGGGGCCATGTCTGAAAGTATCCGACAGTTCCACACCAGTAATGGAGATCTTGAGATGAATTGGACCCTCGAAGTGGTGGTCGTACCGGTTTCAGATATAGACACAGCCAAGACATTCTATGGCGAAATGCTTGGCTTCAATGTCGATCATGATACTCGAATCAACGACGACTTTCGCATTATTCAGTTGACGCCGACGGGATCGGGTTGCTCAATCGTCATCAGTAAAGGAATGACCGATATGCAACCTGGCACAATCAAGGGATTGCAGTTGGTCGTGAACGACGTTCGAGCTGCACATGCTTACCTGGAAAAACAAGGGGTGAAAACTTCACCTGTGCAGGTATATGGCAACGACGGCAAACTGCGTTTAGCAGATGAGACCGACGACCTGAACAACCGTGGGTTTGTATTCTTCAATGATCCAGACGGTAACAGTTGGGCAGTGCAACAAATCACTGCACGTCCTTGATCATCCCATACCGTTCATGCCCCTTCCCTCAGTCATGAACGGTATACAGGGTTTGTCTCTTAGTCTCTCAACTCACTTGACAGAATATATATTCTACTATATCCTGACAGTATGGTTATGATCGTTTTTTGCTCCCACATTTTACCCCAATTCTACCGCCAACCTACACAACCTATGACTCGGCGACAAGCTCTTCTGTTCCTGCCTATCAGCAGCAAAGGGGAGTGCAGCGGTGACTCGCTCCTGTCTGGATGCTGCATGGGGCGACAACAAGTGAGCTTGAGCGTGGAACTATCTTGCAATCCCGCGCCAGACTCGCGTCTACTCGCCTGCACATTTGGCGGGAAAACTTCACAAACTACAGAATACTGAATCACCCATCTGCATCATCTTTCAAACAACTGAGCGAACCGGACTACTAGAATCCGACGTTTTGCCTCGCGCTGGTCGACCGCGCCGGGTGAAACGCGTATGCAGATAGTCATCCAGGGCATAACTATACGGGCAGTCAACTGCCATAGAGCCCTCGGTGCCGCTGGACGGGCCAAAAAGCGGTAATCGATCAGTCCTATCTTGCCCACGCTTTCTGTTTTGCGGTACACTTTTTCCGTTATAGTCGATTGCCCGTTCATCAGTTACAATGAAACGATTACGCTTATCGCGGGGCGCTGTCCCTGATGAGATAGAGGATTCTGCATGGCGACACTGAAGAAAGAAACCCTGCTGGAGTGGTATCGGCAGATGGTGCTGATCCGTCTGTTCGAGACTCGCTGCGATGAACTATACCGTGAGAAGAAGATTACCGGCGTGTATCTGCACCTGTACAGCGGCCACGAGGCGGTGGGTGTCGGTGCTCTGGCAACGCTGGGGCCGGAAGATCATGTCATTACCGCCTACCGCGATCATGGCATCGCCCTGGCGCGTGGCGTTCACCCCAACCCGGTCATGGCCGAAATGATGGGCAAGAAGACCGGCACCAGCGGTGGTAAGGGCGGCTCGATGCATCTGGCCTCGCGTGAGCATAATTTCTGGGGCGGCTACGCCATCGTCGGCGGGCATCTGCCGCTGGCAACCGGCATCGGACTGGCCTGCCGTTATCAGAAGACCGAGAATGTGGTCATCAGCTTCATCGGCGATGGCGCGACCAACAACGGTTATTTCCACGAGTCACTCAACATGAGTCAGATCTGGGATCTGCCGGTGGTGTGGATCATCGAGAACAACCTGGTCGGCATGGGGACGCGCATCGAAGACTCCAGCGGTCAGGTCGAGCTGCACAAACGCGCCATCGGTTATGGCATGAAGGACGCTGGACGAGTCGATGGGCAGGATGTGCTGGCGGTTTACGACACGGTCAGCGAGGCGGTGGCTTATGCCCGCAAGACTGGCCCGGTGCTGATCGAAGCCATGACCTACCGCTACAAAGGACACGGCGTTTCCGACAAGAGCTATGACAAGCGGCTGGCCGATGAACTGAAACAGTGGACAGAGAACCGCGACCCGATCAACCTGCTCAAGAAACATCTGACGAGCAAATACAAGAATCTGGATGCAGAGCTGCTGGCAATCGAGGCGCGCTGCGCGACCGAAGTCGAAGAGTCGGTGCAGTTTGCTCTAAGCAGCCCGGCACCCACCTATGAAGACCTGATTAACAACGTGTACGTCAAGTAAAGTCCAGGGTTTCACATGACGGTAACCCACAACTAACCACCAGGAACGAGTGACGATGTCGGCAAAAAACTTACCCATGCGTGAGGCGCTGCGGCTGGCGCTGCGCGAAGAGATGCTCCGGGATGAGCGCGTGTTTGTGATGGGCGAAGAAGTGGGCGTGTGGCAGGGAACCCACCGCGTCACGCGCGGGCTGCTGGAAGAGTTCGGCGCGATGCGGGTGAAGGATACCCCCATCAGCGAGATGGCGATTGCTGGCGCGGCGGTCGGCGCGGCGATGGCCGGGCTGCGGCCGGTGGCCGAGATGATGACCATCAACTTCGCCTTTCTGGCGCTGGATGCGATTGTCAACCACGCCGCCAAGATTCATTACATGTTCGACGGGCAGTTCCGTGTGCCGCTGGTCATCCGCGCCGCGACCGGCTGGGGCGACCAGGCCACCGCTACCCACTCACACACCGCTGAACCCATTTTCGCCCACTTTCCCGGCATCTACGTCGGCTCACCTTCCACCCCGGCGGATGCCAAAGGGATGCTGAAAGCCGCCATCCGCGATGATAACCCGGTGCTGTTCACCGAGTTCATCGCCCTCTACTCCAAGCCCGGTCTGGTGCCGGATGACGAGGATTATCTGGTGCCGATTGGCAAAGCCGATATTAAGCGCGATGGCAAACACGTCACGCTTGTATCCTTCGGGCGGGCGGTGGATTGGTGCCTGCACGCGGCGGATGACCTCGCCAAGCAGGGCATCGAATGCGAAGTGGTCGATATGCGCTGGCTGCGTCCGCTGGATATGGACACGGTTTATGAGAGCTTCAAGAAGACCAACCATTGTGTCGTGGTCGAGGAGTCGCTGCCGATGTACAGCTTTGGCAGCGAAATCGCAGCCCAACTTCAGGAGAACATGTTCGACTATATGGACGCGCCGATCAAACGGGTGAGCGCGATGGATGTGCCGTTGCCCTACGCCCGCGACATCGAGTTGATGGCGCTGCCCGATACCCAGAAAGTCATTAGCGCTGTGAAAGAGGTGCTGCATGTCCGGTAGCCCGATCACTGTCACGATGGATGGGACGCTGCTGAACTGGCTGAAACAGGCTGGCGATGCCGTCAAAAAGGGCGATGTCGTCGCCGAGATCGAAGCTGACAAAGCGACGGTCGAGGTCGAAGCCACAGCGGATGGCGTCATCAGCTCATTGACGGCCAACCCCGGTGACAGTCTGAAAGAAGGACAGGTCATTGGCACCATTGGCGCGGGTGCGGCGGCATCAGCCCCGGCTCCGGTGGCACAACCCGTAGTGCTGGCTGCCGAAGCGGGCGCACCCGCTGGCGCAGCGGCTCGTACCAATGGCGCGCCTCCCGCTCCGGTGACGGCGGACGATGGTCGGGTGAAGGTGTCACCCCTGGCGCGCAAGATCGCTGAAGAGCGCGGCATTGATCTGAACCAGGTGACGGGCAGCGGCCCTGGCGGGCGTATCGTCAGGGAAGATGTCGAGAACTTCCAACCAGGCGCGGCGGCCAGACCGGTTGCCCCGGCGGCTGCTTCATCGGCTCCGGCTGTCGCCCCGGCTGCCAGCGGCATCACTCCGCCGCCGTCCCGCAAACTGCCGGAAGGGGCCGATGTCGAGATCATCGAGATCGGCAACATGCGCAAGCGGATCGCGGCTGTGACCGTCGAGAGCAAGCAGCAGACGCCGCACTTCTACGTCACCAGCGAGATTGATGTCGAAGCGCTGCTCAACCTGCGCAAACAGTTGAACGAAGGGCTGGCGGAAGAGCAGAAGATCACCGTCAATGATCTGATCGTCAAGGCGACGGCGCTGACGCTGCGGCAGTACCCCAACCTGAACAGCCACTTCTACGGTGACCGGATCGTTCGTCACAAGCGCATCAACATCGGCATCGCGGTGGCTCTGCCCAACAACGGCCTGCTCTACGTCGTGGCGCAGGACGCTGACAAGATGGCGCTGGGAGCGATGGCCGCCCGCAACAAAGAGATGATCGCCCGCGCCCGCGAAGGCAAGGTCAAGGCCGAGGACATCAGCGGCGCGACCTTCAGCACCAGCAATCTGGGGCCGTATGATGTCGATCACTTCAGCGCCATCATCAGCCCACCGGAGTCTGGCATCATCGCCATTGGCACGGCGAAAAAGGTGCCGGTGGTCAAGGCCGACGGGACGCTGGGGGTAGGCAACCGCATGAAGGCTACCATCAGCGTCGATCACCGCGTCAGCGATGGGGCCGAGGGAGCGCAGTTCCTCCAGCACTTTAAGCAGTTGCTCGAAGCGCCGATGCGCCTGCTGATCTGATCGTCATGATATTCGATAGTCTCGATGAAGGGCGTGTCCGGTGTGACGCGCCCTTTTCGATTCCGGTGAAGCGTGAGTTTTGCTATACTGAAGTTATCTGAGAAATGAGGGACGAGTACGATAAGCGAACTGGAAACCGTCGTCCTAACCCGTGACATCCCTGAGTATGGACTCAGGGCAGGTGATACTGGCGCTGTTGTTCTCGTTCATGATCGCAACAATAGCTACGAAGTCGAGTTTGTCACATTGACAGGCGATACAATTGCCGTTGTTACCGTCAATTCCAGTCAGCTTCGTCGTATTCAGAAAGGCGAAATCGCTCACGTTCGGATGGTTGAAGTTTAGCTGAGGAGGGTGATATGGACACCGTAATCTTATCCATCGATTTTGACACCCTGCTCCGGGCGATTGACCGCCTGACGCCTGAACAAAAGCAGGTCATCCAGTTGCATCTGGAAAAGCCTCTGCCACTGGAAACGCTGCATGAACCAGCTATGGTTGAGCAGAAACCCACTCGAATACCAAACCTTCATGCCGGAATGATCTGGGTGAGCGACGATTTTGACGATCCTCTGCCAGATGAATTCTGGTTAGGGGGTGACCCGTGAGATATTTGCTTGATACGCATATCTTTTGTGGTGGGCTTACGATGCTGATCGTCTCTCGCCACAAGTGATGACGATAATTCGTTCACGAGAGACTGTTCTCGTGAGCCTTGTCAGTGTGTGGGAGATCCAGATCAAACAACAATCTGGCAAACTGGGTCTGAAAACCTCTCTCGCCAATCTGTTGATAGAACAGGAGCGAAATGGTCTTCAGCTGCTTGATATCACAACTGCTCACATTCTGGCGTTGAGCGAATTGCCCGATCATCGTCGTGATCCATTTGATCGTCTGCTCATTGCTCGGGCTCGAACTGAAGGACTGACGCTCATCACGCAGGATAGCACTGTGTCGCGATATCCTGTGTCGATCATTTGGTAAGCCATTTCACTTCACGTTCTTCAACCACTCGCTGAAGCGTTCGCAGACATCAGCACCGCCCTTACAGTAAGCGCCACAGGCCCGGGCCGGAGTTGTTGACAGATCAGGTCGCTGATCAATGCGGACGTCGGACTTCCTGATTAAGCTGGGTTTGGCAGTCACAACTGCTTCGTGCCGACCTGGCGCAGGTAGCCGCGCACACCCAGCACCAGCGCCACTGTCGGCAGCCAGGCCAGTCCATAACCGGTGAAGCCCAGCCCGATCAGCACCACCGGCGTGATGCTCCCCACCTGTAGCGGTGGCAGACTGAAAGCGATCACCCCTACCAGCAGAAACACCCCCAGCGTCCGCAGCATCACCGACAATGGAGGCGGTTGCGGCGGAATGCGTCCATCGAGCAGAGTTTCGCCCTTGCGACGTCCCCGATACCAGGTGATGCTCCAGCACAGCACCAACAGCAGTCCCACGATCAGCAGGATGCCGCCATCGATGCGTGTCCGCAGCAGGTGATAAGCGAATAACGACAGCAGGACGATCAGCACCAGCATCCAGCCCCGCCGCGAGAGCCGCAGCGACTCCGGTGTCATATCAGCCGCGTATGGCAGCCGATAGACCATCAACAAGGCGAGGCCGATGAGCGGCAGCGAGTAGAGCAGAAATGTGGACAGCGAGACTTCAGCGAATCCTTCGCTCGGCGGCCAGCCACGTCCCCAGAAGCCCCAGGCCAGGCCGACAATGACCGCACCGATCAGCAGATAGCGCCGGCTGCGGGGCGTATTGTTTCCGGTCAGAGCCAGGAATAACCCCAGCATTTCCGCCCCCAGCAGCGCATGTGAACCCATGACGCGGGTGATGAGGGTTCGAGAGAAATCGATCAGCATCGAGTCCGGGTTCAGCGTCAGTGCCGCCAGCAGACTGTATAATCCAGCCAGCATCAAGACACCGAACAGATCACGCACCCGGTAGCGCACAATGAAATCGAGCAGCAGGGCGCTGATGCCCCAGTAACCGGGGAGAAGCAGCAGCCAGCCGAGCAGATCCCGCGCCGGCGGATTGGTCCAGATGAGCATCTCGGAGCCGAGCAGCAACAGCGTCGCCAGCAGCAGCGATGGATACAGGGCAGAACGCGGCATCACGAGTTCATTTCTCGCCAAATGATCATCGGGCAACAATTCCTCAGGAGCCATCTCAAGTTGGTCTTCACACCCGACCATCATACCTGCTGCGTGCTACTCGCAGCAAATCACAGCGAATTCACAAAGGCTTAAGACAATTAAGGAAAGCTGCATAAAATAACAGTTCTACCCTGACATATAATCAGGATAGGAAATAAGTAGGGGTGCTTATCGACTGTGGTGTGACGATGGATATCAAGCAGCGTACAGTAGACGGAGTTGTGATTGTCGATCTGGATGGGCGGCTCGATTCGCTCAGTGTACCGACGATGAGCCAGATTTTCGATGAATTGAGCAGCAAAGCACCAGCGAAGATCCTGGCACAGATGCAGAACGTCAGCTTCATCGACTCGACTGCGTTGGCGGTGCTGGTAAAAACCATGAAACGCTGTCGTCAGCATCAGGGCGATCTTGTCATCTCCAATCTGGCACGGCCGGTGAAGGTCATTTTTGAGCTGACTCGTTTGGATAAGGCATTCAACCTCTACGACACCGAAGAACAGGCGCTTAAGGCATTCAAATGATCGCCGCTGTGTCATCATCCGCCTTTGCTGCCGATGTAATCGCCAGTCAGCGTGAAGTTTTTGATGCGCTGGCTGAGGCCTGGTTAGCGCAGGGTGCGACTGCTTTTGGGTTGATATTGGATGGCAAATGGGCTTATCTGAAACCGACGACTGTTTGCGACAGCGAAATGCTACTGCGGCAGGCCGTCACATTCAGAGGACACGTGGCAGAACTCCAATTGGGTGGATTGGACGAAAGTGCGAATCAGGCTCGCTTGAAAGCCGATGCGGCCACGCTTTCACGGCTGCTCCTGCTGGAAGCTGATCTGACCAGCATGACACAGGATCTGATCGATAATCAGGAACAATTGCTGGCGCTGTTTGAGCTGAACCGGTCATCACGGCTCCGGCGCAATCTGAATGAAGCTTTGTGTGAGATCATGCGCGAGGCCCACCGGCTGACACAGGTCAGCGCCATCAGTGCCTATTTTGATCTCGACCCAGCCATTGTCATTCAGCATCCACGCCCATCATATGCTGTGGAAACGCTGCAACTCTTCCTGAATCACCTGCGCGAAGTCAATCAACAGGTGGTGCTGACGGCTGATGAACACCCCGGCATCCTGCCCCAGCCAGTCAGAGCGGCGCTGCTGGAGCCGATTGCAATGAACGGACAAGTCATCGGCGTAGTTTGTTTGTTCAAGGATCGCATTTTTCAATCGCCGGAATTGAAACTGGCGCGCGCCATCTGCGATCAGGTCGAGGGTTACATCGAAAATCTGGTGCTGTACCGAGATAGCCTGCGCCAGGAACGCTTGAAGACGGAGATGCTGCTGGCAAGAGATGTGCAAGTGCACTTGCTGCCGCAGACCAGCCCGACCCACCCCGGGCTGGAGATCGCAGCCCGTTCGAATTCTGCTCATCAGGTTGGCGGTGACTTTTATGACTTTCTGATGCAGCCCGGCGAGACCTTCAGTTTCATGATCGGCGACGTCGCCGGCAAAGGTGTTCCGGCGTCGATGTTGATGGCAATGACGCGCACCCTGATGCGGAGCAAAGCCCGTACCCTGTACAAGCCTCAACCGATTGATATTATTGAATCGGTCAATAATGAGTTATATGATGATTTCACCGAGGTCGGGATGTTTGCCACTGCCTTTCTCGGCAGTTACGACAATAGGGAAAAGATGTTGTCATTTGCCAATGCCGGGCAATCGCCTGTGATCTACCGACCGGCAGATGGATGCGCCCGACTGCTGGTGGCGGATGGCACAGCACTTGGGGTGCTGCCCAGTTGTCTGTGTGCCAATCAGTCGCTGCGGCTGGCTGATGGCGACCTGTTGGTTGCATCAACCGATGGCTTCAGTGAAGCCATGAATTCTGACGGGGAGATGTTCGGCTGTGAGCGGTTGTTAGGTTTGGTTGACTCGCTGGCAGAGTGTTCAGCGAGTGAAATTGTCTCGCGCTTATACACAGCGGTCGCAGCTTTCAGCGACACACAGCATGATGACCAGACCGTTGTTGTATTAAAGGGGATAGGAGATGACTGACATCATCCGCTTGCAGCTTCCCGGTAGCATGCAATATCTGAGCGTGTTAGCGGCCTGCGTGACCGAGATGCTGCGTCAGATCGATCAGGTGGCGGATGCAGAGCGAACGATCTATAACATCCAGTTGGCGATCCATGAAGGCTGCACCAACATTGTGCGCCATGCCTATCAACACGATGATGATGGAGTCATCGATATCAACCTGACCCTGGCCTGTTCACCCCGACGCCTGGTGGTCGAGTTGACGGACAGTGGCACTGCTTTTAACCTGGAGGAGGTCAGCGCCCCGAATCTGGATGATGCCCAGGTGGGTGGGTATGGCCTGTTCCTGATGCGCCAACTGATGGATGAGGTGAGCTACGAAACCCGTCCTCATCAGAATTACTGGCGTCTGACCAAATATCTGTAATGACACCGGCTCGGCCATCGCCAGAGCCTGATTATGAGGAGACTCGCTACAACATGGCAAAAATTCTGGTCGTTGAAGATTATCCTGTCACACAGCGCGTCCTGAGCCTGACGCTGCGCAATAGTGGGCACGATGTGGTACTGGCGGCACATGGACACGAAGCGTTGGAAAAACTGGATCAAGCCATGATCGATCTGGCGCTGGTCGACATTGCCATGCCGGAGATGGATGGCCTCACATTGCTGCGGCATCTGCGCAGCGACGAACGTTATCAATCGCTGCCGATCATCATGCTCACCGCCAGCGGTCAGGATGAAGATCGACAGATGGCACTCTCCATTGGGGCGGATGGCTTTCTGACGAAACCGACGAGCTCACGCGACCTGATCGAAACCATCAGCCGCTTCGTCGCATCGTAGTGACCAGCAGCTATGTTCAGGCCCATCACCCTTTTGTGGGATCGGTTAACCCAACCAAACACTGATGTCGCCGAAACACACCGGCGACAGGCGCAGCTTGTATCAGGACTGGTACTGGCTTACCTCCTGGGGCTGGTAGTTATCGTGGTGCTGGCGATCAGCGGTTGGCTGACATTTGTTACAACAGCATCGCTATCACGGCTGGTCGTTGCCTGGATCGCGCTGTTGGCGATCTATTTTATGAGCCGAACCCGTTACTTTCAGATGACTTCCTGGTTGCTGGTGATATTCACTGTGATCGGGTTGATTGGGAGTACGGTCGCCTTCCCATACAATTTCAACAACAGCAATTTGCTGGTCTTCCTCATAGTGCCCATTTTGATCGCGGCGATGTTGTTCTCCGTGCGGGAGATACTCGCAGTCATCACAATGGCGCTGATCGGCGTCGCGCTTGTCCCCATCTTCAGACAGGATATTCCACCATACTGGATTCAGAATGCGTTGATTTTCCTGGTTATCACCTCAGTCCTGCTTACCGCTTTTGTCCATCACCGCAACCAGAGTGAGCAGCAGCGCCAGGCACAAATCAGCAAACGGGAAAAGCTCTATCGTCTGCTGGCAGAAAACTCCAGCGATATGATCGCCTTGAGCAATCCGGCTTATGTGGTGTCATATATTTCCCCAGCTTGTGTCAACCTGCTGGGTTATGAGCCAGATGAGATCATCGGGCGTTCGATGAAGGAGTTCATCGTCGCTCAGAACAATGACGACGATACCATTTCCTTTCGTGAATCGCTCCTGGCAGCCGATGCTCATTACTCCCTCACCCATCAGATGCGTCACAAGGATGGTCATCTGGTTTGGGTTGAAACGTCCGCTCATGTGATCCGCGATCCGGTCACCCAGCACGTGGTGGAACTGCATACCAGCTCGCGTGACATCAGCGAACGCAAACAGATGGAAAAAACGCTGCGCGAAAGCGAAAAGTGGTATCGGCAGTTGATCGAACAATCCAACGACGTGGTTTTCACGCTGGATCTGAAGGGACATTTCACCTTTGCTAGCTCATCTATTCAGGCGCTGACCGATTACGCGCCTCAGGAATTGATCGGCCAGCCCTTTGAGATCCTGCTGCGTGATCACTGGCCGCCGCTGCTGAAACGCTTTTACCGCAAACAGTTGGAGGATGCCCGTGCCGAGTCCAACATGGATTTCCCATTCTACAGCCGTGATGGTGTGGAGAAATGGATTGAACTGACGGTCAAACTGGCCCATGACGATACCGGCGCAGTCAGCCATTTCTTTTGTATGGGACGAGACATCAGCGCCCGACGAAAAGCAGAGGAAAGCCTCCTGCTCACCCAGTTTTCACTCGACAGCGCCACCGATGCCGCCTTATGGGTTCGCCCCGATAGCAGTGTGGCCTATGCCAATCGTTCAGCCTGTTCCCTCCTGGGATATGCTTATGACGAGTTGTTACAGAAGAGCATGAGCGATCTCTATCCGACCCTTGCCCAGGGCGGATGGACACAGTGGTGGGAAAACCTGAAGCTCAGTACTAGTCTGCAAGGCGAACATGGTAACCAGCGCCAAGATGGCACGCTGGTCATGGTGGATGTGGTAGCAACGTATCTGGATTACAATGGCCGGGAATATGCCTTCTTCTTCATCCGTGATCTGACAGCGCGCAAACAGATCGAAAAAGAACTGCAACAACAGCGCGATTTCGCCTTGCAGGTTATGGAAACTATGGGGCAGGGCTTAACCGTCACCAATCGTGAAGGACAGTTTGAGTATGTTAATCCAGCCTATGCGCGCATGTTGGGCTATGAACCGAAGGAATTAATCCACCGATCGCCTCGTTCACTCACAGTCGACGATGACCGCGCCATACTGCTGGAAGCCTACCAGCAGCGGCTGCAAGGTCAGGCCACCACCTATGAGACACGCCTGTATCACGCTGATGGTCATGATGTTTACGCCCTGATAACGGGCGCGCCACGCTGGAAAGATGGCGAAGTAATTGGTTCCATCGCAGTCATCACCGACATGACTGAACGCAACCAGATCGAAGAAGCGCTTAAGACTGCTCGCGATCAGGCCTTAGAGGCAGCGCGTCTGAAATCCGAGTTTCTGGCGACCATGAGCCATGAGATCCGCACCCCGATGAACGGCATTATCGGCATGTCCGAGCTGATGATGGATACGGTACTCAGTGATGAACAGCGTGAGTATGCCGGCATCGTCCTGAGCGAAGCCAATTCACTGCTGACCATCATTAACGACATCCTGGATTTTTCCAAGATTGAAGCCGGCAAGATGATTCTGGAGTCGGCCGAGTTCGTGGTGGTCGATGTCGTCGAGCGGATTGTCGAATTCCTCAATCCAGCGCTCAAGGGCAAGAATATCGCCATCATGAGTTTCGTCAGTCCGGAGGTGCCATTCACCCTCAAGGGCGATCCGACTCGACTGCGACAGATCCTGATGAACCTGGTCGGGAATGCCGTTAAATTCACCCATCAGGGCGAAATAGTCGTGCGGGTATCGCTGGAAGAAACGGTGAATAACAGTGCCCGTTTGCATTTCAGCGTCCGCGATACAGGCATTGGTCTCTCCGAGACGGCGCGTCAGCGCCTTTTCCGCCCCTTCATGCAAGCCGATAGTGGCACAACGCGCAGGTATGGTGGCACCGGGCTGGGGTTGGCGATCTCAAAACGACTGGTCGAATTGATGGGCGGCGAAATCGGCGTCGAGAGCGTAGAAGGCAAAGGATCTACCTTTTGGTTCACGGCCTGTTTTGAAACAACAGGCGTCCGATCTGATGTTGCCACACCCAATCCGATCCGCACAATGCGGCTGATGCTGGTAGAAGACAGCCCCGAGCAACAAACCATTCTCAAAGGTTATCTGGCGGCATTGCCATTGACCATCACCACTGCCGAACGAGGGGATGTCGCGGCAGAAGTGCTACTCCAGGCGGCGCTGGCTGGCAATCCGATTGATGTGGTCATTTCCGATATTGCCTTGCCGGGTCTGAGTGGTCTGGAGTTAACCTCTCACATCAGAAGTGATGACCGTTTTGCGGGGACAAAGGTGATATTGCTGACGGCCTTTGATAATCCACGTCAGCGTGAAGCAGCCCAGCAATTGCAGGTTGCCGCTTATTTGACCAAGCCCCTGCGCCAGGGTACGCTGCGCGATATTCTGGCTCAAATGGCGCTGGAGCAGCAACAACAGACTGCTGCTGACATCGTGACCGAAACGCAGGTGATGCACTCACCAGTCAACTTAGGGCGCATTCTGGTGGTTGAGGATAATGCAATCAATGCCGACCTTGCCCTGCATCAGCTTGAGCGATTAGGCTATAAGGGAGAGGTCGCCAGGCATGGCAAAGAAGCGATTGATCGTCTGAAGACCGCTACCAAACCCTATTCGGCCATCCTGATGGATTGCCAGATGCCGGTGATGGATGGTTTCGAAGCAACGCGACTCATTCGCCAGAAAGAATCGAGTGATGTGGGTTGGCGCACTCCCATCATCGCCATGACAGCCAACACCATGCCAGGTGATGAGGAAAAATGTATCGCCGCCGGGATGGACGACTTTATTGCCAAGCCAGTTCGTCTGGAGCGCTTATCCGAGGCTTTAGCCCGCTGGACAGGCAGGTCTGAATTGTTCAATCGGGTGGAACCTGACGTTGTCTTGCCACCCGATGTTGACTTTACATATGGCGAATGACCGAAAGCACGCGGCCTTCAATCCGGCACTGGCGCGGTTCGACATAGATCGGGTCCATGTGCGGATGCGCCGGTTGCAGGCGAATGCGCTGGCCTTCGTTATAGAAATACTTAAGCGTCGTCTCGCTGCGATCGGTCAGCCAGACCGCTACCATATCGCCGTTCTTGGCCGTTTCCTGCTTGCGGAAGATCACAATATCGCCTTCGCGGATCATGGCATCCATCATCGAGTCGCCCTTGACGCGCAGCGCGAAGGTCTGGGCCGGGTCACTTCCGCCCAGCATAGCCGCTGTCACTTCGACCATGCTGTCTTCATCATAGGAATAGTCATCCGGCACCGGCACGGGAGCGCTGGCGAAGATGTGACCGACGATTGGCACCCTGAGCGACGACACAGCCGCCTGTACGGCCACCTTGCTCGACTTCTTGCCCCCCGGCACCGGCCCAGTCAACCGCAGCCCGCGTGAGACATGTTGTGACCGCATCAGATAACCAGCCTGCACCAGCTTGTTCAGGTTGTAGTTGACAACCGAAGTCGAGTTGATGCCGGTGTTTTCACCGATCTGACGAATGGTGGGCGGGAAGCCATTGTCTTCGGTATATTTTTCAATATACCGCAGCATATTGCGCTGCCGCTCCGAGAGTTTATTAAATTCCTTCATGTCCTTTATCCTCACTCTATACAACCGCGAATGATTGTTCTACTTGACAGTATAAACGAACCCCTGTTCGGTTGTCAAATTTTTGTTCCGATCATTTGTACACGGCATAGAAATTTATGCCGCTTCGGCGCACAATAGAGCCAATTAAGGCACTTTTCAGGAGGATTCATCATGGTAAAGCTGGGTATTGGCGTCATCGGGCTGGGGCGGATGGGACAGGTCTATGGCAACTTCATCGCGGCTCAGGTGGATGACGCCCGTCTGGTGGCAGTGGCCGACAGCCGTCCGGAGGCGTTGCAACCCTTCGTTGACCGGCTCTCTGGCGTTCAGGCTTATACCGATTATCATGATCTGCTGGCGGATAAAGCGGTCGATGCGGTGGTCGTCGTCACGCCGACCAGCACCCATCGCGAAGTCGTCATCGCAGCGGCTGAGGCGGGGAAGGCTATCTTCTGTGAAAAGCCAACGGCGCTGACCCTGCGGGCGACGGATGAGATGATCGCGGCTGTTGAAAAAGCCGGGGTGATGTTTTACGTCGGCTTCATGCGCCGCTTCGATAAAGCCTGCGCCCTCGCCAAGAAGCAGTTGGACGCCGGTCTGATCGGCGATCCGGTGACGATCCGTTCCATCGGGCGCGACCCCTTCCGCACCAGCCTGGAATATGCCAACCCGGCCGTCAGCGGCGGCCTGATCGTCGATATGGGGATTCACGATTTCGATCTGATCCGCTGGTTCATGCAGGACGAGATTGACCGGGTGTATACCGAAGTGGCTTCGCTGGTCTACCCCGAACTCCAGAGCGTTGGCGATGTCGATAACGCCATGATTAATGTGCGCTTCGGGCGTGGTGGGCTGGGCAATGTCGAAGTCAGCCGCACCGCCCATTACGGCTATGACATTCAGTGCAATATCATCGGCACCAAAGGCGCGCTCCAGATTGGCTACCTGCAAGAGACGGCGGTGGTGCTGCTCAACCGCGAAGGGGCGCATCACGACATTGTGCCGTACTTCTCGGAGCGCTTCGGCCCGGCCTATACCGCTCAGATCGCCTACTTCGTCGAATGTCTGCGTGATCAGAAGCTGCCTAGCGTGACGCCCCAGGATGCCCGTGCTGCATTGCAGGCCGCCATCGCCGCCACGATCTCGCAGCACGAGGGGCGCGTCGTCAAGGTGAGCGAGGTGCAGTGACCCCACACAGGCTGGCGGCAATGCTCACCGTTTGGGTATGGATATCGACAATATCCTGAACCGCGCGGGCATATCCGCCAGCCATCGTGATCGCCACCGGGATGCCCTTCGCCTGGCACAGCTCCAGCACCAGGGCATCTCGTTCGGCTAATCCGGCTTTGGTCAGCTTCAGCCGCCCGAAGCGATCCTGTTCGTAGGGGTCGGCTCCAGCCAGGTAGATCGCCAGATCGGCATGTGCTAGCGCCAGCGCCCGCTGCACCCCTTCTTCCAGCATCGCCAGATACACCGCGTCGCCCGTGCCATCCTCCAGTTCGACATCCAGATGGCTCTGCTGCTTGTCATAGGGGAAGTTCTTCGCGCCATGTATCGAGAAGGTGAAGATACTGCTGTCGCCGGCCAGAATAGCCGCCGTCCCATCACCCTGATGCACATCACAATCCAGGATGACCACTCGTTTTGCCCGTCCCTCGGCCTGCATGGCGCGGGCGGCAACGGCGCTGTCATTGAACACACAATAACCGGAGCCATAATCACGAAAGGCGTGGTGGGTTCCACCTGCCAGATTGACGGCGTAGCCCTCCAACAAGGCTGACCGACAGGCGGCAATCGTCGCCCCAGATGACCGCCGCGAACGCTCGACCATCTCCAGCGTCCAAGGGAAGCCGATGCGCCGCATCTCTTTGGCCGTCAACAGCCCTTGCTGCACCCGTTCCACATACTCAGCGTCGTGCGCCCGCAGCAGTTCTTCATCGCTGGCCGCCTCTGGCACCAGCAGATTCTGCGGCTGAATGATCTGCTCGGTGATGACCCGTTCGCGCAGCAGGCTGTACTTGGTCATCGGGAAGCGGTGTTCGGGCGGCAATGGCAGGACAAAATGATCGGTGTAATAGGCTTTCATGTCGCATACACCAGCCGCCCGCCGACATAGGTCTGTTCGACGCGCAGGCGCAACAACTCAGCGGCTGGCGTATTCAGGGGGTCGCCACTCAGCACAGCCAGATCGGCCCACTTTCCCGGCGTCAGGCTACCGCGATTCGCGTCGTCGCCGCTGGCGATAGCGCCACCCATCGTGTAAGCAAACAGCGCTTCTTCAGCCGTGATAGCCTGATCGGCGGCGATGGGCTGCCCGACCGGATCGAGGCGGTCGATGGCGGCTTTCATGCCCAGCAGTGGATTGTCATCGGGAACCACCGGCGCATCCGAACTGAGCGCCACCAGCAGCCCGGCGTCGAGCATGGCGCGCACCGGGTAGCAGCGCGAGATGTAGGCATCGGGCAGATAACGGCGGAAAGCCGATCCGAGCGCCGGCAGGAAAACGGTCTGTGGAATCGCCATGATGTTCAGCGCACGACAGCGGCGCAGATGCTCGGCGTCCGGCAGACCCAGATGCTCGATGCGGTGGCGCAGCTCCGGTCGCAGCAGACGGCGCTGAAGGGTTTCGTAGACATGGATAATCTGATCCAGCGCCACATCGCCGATGGCGTGGGTGCCGATGCGGAAACCAGCAGCATGGGCTTCGTAGGCCAACTCGATCAGTTCGGCGGTCTCGAAGCGCAGCACGCCGTGATCGTTGGTGACTTTGTAGGGCTGGCTGATGGCCGCTGTCGCCCCGCTCAGGCCGCCATCGGCGAAGAACTTCACGCTGTCGATGCGGAGGAAATCGCTGACGTAGCGTTCCGGCAAGGGCAGAGTCTCGCTGCCCCCATCCGGGCGGCGGATGGGCATCCCGTTGGTGCGTACCGCCAGTTCGCCCCGTTCATCCAACCGGCGATACACCCGTGTGTGCAACGGCAGCAGCAGCGGGTCGGTGGCGCTGGTGATCCCCAGACTCAGTTGATGCTGGTGACAGGCGCGGATAGCCACCCCCATCTCCTCATCGCTCGGCTCCGGGATGACGCGCGTCAGCAGCCCCATCGCCGTCTCCTGTAACAGCCCGGTTGGCTGCCCGGCCTCGTCGCGGACGATGACGCCACCGGGTGGGTTGGGTGTAGCAGCCGTGATGCCCGCCAGCCGGAGCGCAGCGGTGTTCGCCACAATCATGTGTCCACAGGTGCGGGTCAGGGCAATCGGATGATCGCTGCTGGCAAAGTCAAGATCGGCAGCGCTGGGATGGCGGCGCTCCGGCAGGTCGGCTTCATTGTATCCCCGCCCGGTGATCCACGTCCCAGCCGGCAACGTGCTGGCTTTGTCGCGGAAGCGCTGGATGATGCTTTCGATATCCGGCGCAGTTGCTTTGTTCGCCACCACCTGCCGCGTCAGCAGCAGCCCCAGCTTCCAGATATGGACATGAGCATCGTTGAAACCAGGGATGAGGGTTCGCCCGCCCAGATCGAGTCGTTTGCTGCCGAGGGCCGAAGACGCTTCACAGTCCGCCAGCGATCCTACCGCCGCAATCCGGCCGTCGTCGCCGACGAGTACCGCTTCTGCACGTGGGAAACGCGAGTCAATCGTGTGGATGTTGCCGTTGTGAAAAAGGAGCATGATGATCTCAATGGTTGTCTGGTCAGGCGTTGATGGCTATGATGATACCCGGATTATCACGAGAACGGCAAAATGCTTCTGCGAATATCAGATTTATTTTCTAGACGAAACGTAATCATCATCAGCCTGGTGTTGTTGGTGATGGCTTTGTTGTTTGCCTTGCTGGGGTGGTGGAATGCATCCAGTCCAGACACTATTCCTTGGGCAATCAGGATGACTTATTGGGGAATCTGGAATCGACTCGTTGGCGTTCTTACAAATGAGGACGTGCGAGATCTATTGCCGCTGGCATGTTTTGTGAGCCTCATCCTGTTAATAGCTCCCTTGCGCCGTTATTGGCTTTCTGCGCTGATACTCTTGCTGACTCTAGGGATTATATTCTTCGGAGTTGCGCTTTACGCGTTGGAACCCTTCAAACCGGTGCAATCAGTAAGAATACAGGAGCAAGAATATCATTTGGCATATTTATCGGATGGTTCAGGTTATCAGCAGTTTGATCTGTATGAGTGTGATAGCCTGGGGTGGAGTTGTCAACGTCAATTTGTCCATGTGATTGCTCCGCCGGTTTTTCCAGTTCCTCAAGGTAGATTGCGTTGGGATGATACTGATCGGGTGCTTTTGTTGGAAGTTGACGGTGAAGCCGTGTTTACGCTTGAAATTGCCCCTGGGTGATAATGCGCCACTGACACCGCGTAGCACACCACTCGAATCAGCACGGAGAGATGTCCTCTAGTTTGAACTTTTGGAGTGGCAGTATATGGACAAAGTGATCCTCATCACCGGCGCATCCAGCGGCATCGGGCGGAAGATCGCTGGGCGCTTGGCTCAGGCTGGCTACCGTGTCTTTGGCACCAGCCGCCATCCCGGTCAGCCGACGCTCGATGGCTTTGAACTGCTGCCGCTGGATGTCACCTCCGAGTCGTCGGTTCGTGAATGTGTTGGGGAAGTCATCGCCCGCGCCGGGCGGATTGATGGGCTGGTGAACAATGCCGGGATCGAGCTGCTGGGTGCGCTGGAAGAAACAACTGTTGAAGAAGCCAAAGCCATCTTTGAGACCAACTTCTTCGGCGTGATGCGCATGACCAACGCCGTGCTGCCGCTGCTGCGCCAACAACGACAGGGACTCATCATCAACATCAGTTCGCTGGCTGGCTACATGGCCGCGCCCTTTCATGGCATCTACACCGCCAGCAAGCACGCCCTCGAAGGCTACAGCGAGACCCTGTGGTTGGAAGTTGAACCGCTTGGCATCCGCGTCGCCCTGATCGAACCCGGCTTTTTCAAGAGCGAGATCGGTCAGCGCAAAACCTTCCCGGCTCAATCCATCCCGGATTATGCCGTTGAGAAAGCGACGGTCATCCGCGCCTGGGATCGCTTCATTGAAGACGGTGATGATCCAGCGCCAGTGGCGGAAACGGTGCTGGCAGTCATCGAGGGGCGGTCAAAGGGACTACGGCATCCGGTGGGGAAAGATACATTCATCGCTCGGCTGAAATGGCTGGCACCGGACGGGCTGGTGCGCCGCCGGGTACGCCAGACCTTCAACCTGAAGGGGTGATGGCGCGTTGAAGGAAGGCCAGCGCGTCATCAAGCTGCTCGAAACTCTTGGAGTTACCCCGATGTCGCACCTGCATCAGCGAACGGAACAACCGCGTCGGTTTCACATACACGAACCAGCGCGCATTCGGGTGATACAGCAGTTCGCTCAGTGAACTCAGCTCCAGCACATGCGGATCAACCTCCGGGCAGTGGCTCATATCCAGCAGCAGCGAATGCGGTGCCCCCGACAACGCTGGCAAACAGGCGACAATGACCTGCCGCATATCATCAACACTCAGGACGCCGTCGAAATGCACCTGGATGACCGGCTGATCGGGCGCAAAGGTGATCTGAACACTCATTAAAACTGCTTTACCTCGGCTGCCTACGAGCCATGTGGCCCATCGCGGCGGACGGCGCGGGGGATGCCGGGCGGGCGCGAACGGTCGCGCACACGGGGCGGCGGATCGGCTGGCACTGTCGATTGCACCGGATAGGTGGGAGCTGCTGCCGGGGGAGCAGAGGGCTGGGCAGTGGCCGCTGTCCCTGGAGCGATGGTCTCATGATACACCGAGAGATATTCGACAATGGCCTGGCGCTGGCGCTGGGCTTCTTCCTGTTTCTTGTCTTCTTCGGCTTTGTCGCGCCGGCTGGCGATCTCCTGCTGGATAGCGCGTGGATGATGGACGCTGGTGATGCGCTTGGCATTCTGCTCTTCTGTGCCGCTCAACATAATCCGCACTTCGCCAATTTGCAGCAGGCTGTTGATGAGACCTTTGGTATCTGCCACCACATTATCAACCTGGGAGATCAACACCTGATCTTTTTGATCCTGGAGGAACAGCGGACGGCGGCGAATGATGGTGATGGTCTGGTCGCCGATGATGTACAGATCATTGCGCCAATCCCAATCCATCAGGTACATCCAGGCGACGCACAACCCCATGATCGCCAGCGGCAGCAAGGGCGAAACCAGTCCGGTGAACAGCACCGCTGCCCCACCCAGAAAGAAGACTGCTGGCAGAATGATCTTCGACCACCAGACGAACCAGTGTTTGCGATAGACGGTCTCGCCTTTGTCGTTGGTGAATTTGATGCTGAACAGTCCAGGGCGGCTGGATTGCCCACCGCTGTCATTGGCCGCGCCTGCCGCGCCTCCACCACCCCGCCCACCGAGGAACTTTTCGATCTCGCCCCGGATCGCCCGGCGCTGGGCTTCGCGGCTGGCATTGGCCTTACTCTTCTTGAATTCCTCACGATGGGTGAAGATGAGCTGCTGAATGCTCTTGGGATTGGTGACGTGATTCAACACCAGGTTATGGCTGTCGCCGGAGGTCTTGACGATCAGCGTGCCATAATTGAGCAGCCGACCCACGACATCGGTGATCGGCGGCAGCGAGGTCGCCACTTCGCTGACCGCATCCAGCGGGATTTCGTTGACCCGCTCGTTGAAGTTGCGGATGCTACGCTGGATGTTGATCACCCGCTGGTCAGTGACAATCAGCAGATCATTGAACCATTCCAGATAATGATAGCCGATCAACAGCAGCAGCAGCGCTGTCGCCGGGACGACGAATAATCCCCAGGGCAGCCCCGGCGCATTGGCACCGATGAGAAAGCCGCCGACCCACAGCGCACCCATCAGCAGGATAGTGGTCAGCGCCCGCCCCCAGAAGAACCAGATGTGATGCCGGGTCTTGAGCAGCACCGTCTCGTCCTCATTCTGGGTATCGAATTGTTTGGGCTGGTCGGACTTGGGCTTGCCCTCGGCGTTGTACATCGCCTGAGCGATATCCGGGTAGCGCGACAGGATGGCGCGAATCTGCTGGCGCGAGAGGAAGATGATGATGGTGGTTTCGGCGGCTCGCAGCGATACCGGTGAGGCAGCTTCGGTGAACAGCGCCGATTCCCCGGTCATGCCGCCGGCTGCCATCCGGCTGATCCCCTGCTCGATGCCATTGGCTCCGCGTTGAACATAGACGGCGCTGCCGGAGACCAGCACAAATAAGCCGGGTGGCGCTTCCCCCTGGCGCATGATCTCCTGCCCTGATTCGTAACGCAGCACCTGTGTCGCTTCCGCCACAATGTCCACCTGTTCCGGCGTCATGCGGGCGAACAGTGGCAACCGGCGGATATTCGACACGACAAACGGATCAGCCATAAGGGCGCTTCCTGCAAGGTTTCTGAACCGGAATTATACCGAATTTCAATAAAACGAAAAAACGCCGGTGATCGCTGTCCCAGTGGGTTTCCATTTTGCAGCGGCATTCGCTACAATCGATTCAGGTGCGTTCACTGGATGCAGAAGCACCAAGCGGATTGAATGGTTATCCAGAAAAGTCGTTCACAACCGGTCTAAACAATTGTGATCGGATGTAGCCTGAACGAACAACTGCGAACGAGTAACTAACAACGAGCAACGAAGGATAAGCCGGCATGTCGAGCGATCAGGCCAGGGACTTGCGGAAACAGGGCATAGCAGCCGCCAAAGCCGGGCATAAGGACGAAGCGCGCCAGCTCCTTCAGCGCTCGCTGCGCCTGGACGCGAAGAACGAAGCCGCCTGGTCGTGGATGCTGACGCTGGCGCGTGACAACCGCGAACGGCTGTTGTTCCTCAGCCGTCTGCTCGACCTGAACCCACAGAACGAACTGGGGCAAAAAACACTGCAATCGCTGAACCTGACGCCGGATCAACTGGCGGCGCAGATCGCGGAACTGGCGGCGCCCGCCCCAGCCAGCGCAGAAACCAGCGGTGTCCCGTTCCCCGATGGACGCCAGCTCGCTCGCTTGCAGGCCGAAGCCGAAGACATCGTCAGCGCCTATCGCAAACCGCTGCCAGAATATCCCGGTGTGAAGTGGGTACAGAAGACCAAAGGGCGTGCCGGTGAACGGGATCAGTTGGTGCTGCGGACGGTGGTGTTCGCTGCCGGGGCCGTCGTAACCCTGCTGGTTCTGTTCGGCGTCTACAGCGCCATCATCAATACGCCAGCCGTGCGCGATGTCCTGTTTGTGCCGACAGCCACCTTCGCCCCAACCCGTCCCCCGCCCACCGCCACCCCATCACCCACGCCGGGGCCATCGCTGACGCCGTCGCCAACTCCCGCCGAGACCTACACACCCAGCCCAACCGTACCGCCCGGCATCGCTGATGGGCGCGTCGTCCTGCCCAGAGCCACCGCCGTCTACCCCGATGTCAGCAGCCGGGCGTTGCAGCAGGCGATTGAACTGGTGCGGCAGGAACGTTATCGCGAAGCGCTGCCTACGCTTCAGGTCGAAGTCACCCTGGTCGCGAACAGCTTTGATGCGCTTCCTTATTACTACCAGGCACTCACGCTGGCTGGATTGGGCGATCTGGAGGGTGCGCTGGGCATCTTGCAGGAAGCCGAACGACGCCTGGGCGAACGTCCTACCGAGAATTACGGCGGGGTTGTGAACGCAGGACTGGCGTACATCAATCTGTTGAAGGCCGAACGTGCGCTGGAAGACAATGACAGCGCTGCCGCAGCGCCGCTGCTCTCCAATGTCGAGGCCCAGGCCCAGGCCGCCATCGTTGGCGATCCCCGTCTGGAACTGCCTTACCTGACGCTCGCCCAACGCTATCAACTGGATCGGCAGTATGAGCCGGCGCTGGCGGTGCTGGATCAGGGATTGGCGATCCCCGACCTTGCCAGCAATGTCAACCTGATCGTGGCTAAAGGCGAGATTTTGTTTGAGATGGGGCGCTTCGCCGAAGCCGGTTATCAGGCCTTCTTCGCCCTCTACATCGACCCCACTACCGAGACCGCCTATCCGTTACAGGTGCGGTCTGCCCTGATTCAACAGAAGCCGGGCGACGCGGTGCTATCCGCCCTGAATTACGTCTTTTACTACCCCGGCAGCGTCCGCGCCTATCTACTGCTGGGTGATGCGCGGGCGGCGGAAGGCAATACCGATCTGGCGCTGCTGGCTTACGATCAGGCGTTGGTGGCCGGGCCGGATGTCCCGTCGCTGGTGGCGCGCGGCGAACTCTACCTGCGCTTGCAGCAGTATCCCCAGGCGAATGCCGATTTCAGCGCGGCATTGGCCGTCAATGACGATCCCCGCATCCGCACCCGCCGGATGCAGGCCGCTTTTCTGGCGGAGGATTTTGCCACTGCCAGTGCAGACAGTGAAGCGCTGCGCGGACAAAACGCGGTTTCCGACGCTGAGTTGAACCTGCTGCAAACGCGCATCCTGCTGCACGACACGGCCACCACTGACGAAGCTGCTGCGCGTCGGGCATTGGAGCTGCTGACCGGCATCGACGACGGCCTTCCAGCGGATTTGCGCCCGGTGGCGGCTGAATATCGGGCGCAGGCACAGTTCATTCTCGGTGAATTCGAAGCGGCTTTACAATCCATCACCGCAGCGCTCACCAGTGCCGACACCGCCCGCCGTCATTACTGGCGCGGCCGCATTCACGAAGCGCTCGGCGATACCGAGGCGGCGCTGCTGGATTATGATTGGGTGCTGACCTGGAGCGCCTACTTTGAGTATCCGTTCGCTGCGGATGCCCGCTTCCGCTCCGGCGAACTGCGCGGCGGAGCGTAACTCAGGCTTTGTCGCGCCGCCCGGCGGTCAACGTCAGTTGAAGCTGTTTCAGCCCTTCCCAGTCGCCGTGCGCCGCCAGCGCCGCCTGTTCGGCCCAGGTGGTCAGGCTGGGAGCGAAGCGCATCCCGGCGGCTTCGATGGCGGCATGGAGTTGTTCGGGCGTCGATTGTGCCACCTGAGCGAAGGTATGGATGCCTGCCGCCTGCAATGCCGCATTCATCTTGGGGCCAATACCTTCGATGATCTCCAGGTCGTCGGGCAGTTCCGGGGCGGGCGGCGTGGTCAGTTTCAGCGCCGGATTTTCAACCACCTCTTCCGAGGCGGGCGGCGGCGTCAGGCGCAGCGCTGGGCTCTTGACCACCGCTTCGGCAGGGACAGGGTCGAATGATGGAGAGTGTGCGGCCTCAGCCGGCGCCGCCGGGCGCAGCCAATCCCACACCGCCAGCAGCACCGCCAGCGCGATCAGCAGCAGCGCCAGCCAGCTCTCGGTCAGGTCGGCACGGCGGGCAACCAGGTTCAGGATCAACAAAACGGCGGCGACAATCGAAGCGACGATCAGGAAGGAACGTGCGGAGCGATCCATGTTTCACCGTCCTCATCATTATCCAAATTTGCAGCAGGGCATAGTTTAGCGTGAGATAATGCTTAGGGGTAGTTAAAAGCGCTGATCTGCGCCAGCCCATCAGCCGCACCCGGAACATCGGATAAGACGGGGAAGCGCACCAGATCAGGATAGCTGTACCAGCCGACCACCACCCGATAATCGCCGGGTGGCAGCGGCGCATCCGTCCGCAGGATCAACGTTTCGATCCACTGACGGCCGGCCGGATGAGTACCAACCGGCGCATCGAGTCCGGCCACTTGCTGGTCCTCGGCATCCAGCAGCTTGATGAAACGCACATCTTGATCGCCGATGCGCTGGTCGAACTGCCACCGCAGCGCCACCTCGACACCATCCGCCATCCGTTTCACGCGGGAACCGTGCAGCGTCAGCCCCCGATCAAACGAGATCGGCGTGAACGAGCCGCCGCCCAGCCATTCGACCTGCATCCCGGTCAGCGTCAGATGGTCACAGATGAGCGCTGCATCCGAGCTAAGGGGACAGGGCGGCAGCAGCTCCAACGTCAGCCGGTGATAACCGGGCGATGACAGCGGGACGGTCAGCGTGAGCGCATCAGCCACCATTGTTTCGAGCAGCGGCACATCATCGAGCCACAGGCGCACCCGGCGCTCCCCCTGGTACGAGGTCGCCTGCGCCGTCAGACTCCACCACACGGCGTCGGCAGCGTAGAGATCGAAGCTGGTGCGATCGGTGATCGTTCGCGTTTCGCCTGCCATCACATCGCTGAGGAAGCTGGGCGCGGTCTCGCTGACCGGGACGGTGAACAATGCCAGCAGCTCGTCCTGATAATCGGGCTGTCCCCATGCCGCAACCAGCCGATCATAGAGCTGCTGGTCGGGATCATAGAAGCGGTACAGGATGACCATATCGGCTCCGGCCTGTCGCAGCAGCGCCGGGTCGAGCGTCTGTTGCAGCAGCGTCAACCGGGCCGGATTGACCGGCGTCTGGCGCGTCACCTGACCGGCGATCAACGGCTTCTGATGGGCGGTTTGCAACCAGAGCGCATCTTTGGCCGCCAGCAGATTATCCCAGGGCAGGTCGAACACGGCGCGCACATCAGCGCGCTGACGCAGCTCATGAATGGCCTGGGGGATGCGAGCATCGGTGGTGGGCAACGGCCAGAACGATTGATAATCCAGCAGCACCAACCCACTCAGCAGCAGGAGGGTGGCGAGCCTGGCGCGCGGCATCCGTCCGAACAGCAAGGCAGCGCCATAACCAGCCATGATCGCCAGCGCCAGCGCCAGCAGGAAGTTGAAGCGCCCCGGCGTGCGCGCCAGATCGAACCCCGGCAGATCATGCAGCAGCGCCCAGGGCAGCGTGATGTAGGTCGAGTAACCAGCGATGTTGAGTGAAAGCGGCTGATCGAAGAGTTTGAGCAGCGGCCCCCACGATAGCAAGCAGGCCAGCCCGGCTGCACCCAGCCACAGGCGTGACGCGGGTTGGCGGAGCAGTGCCACAAGTGCCAGCAGCAGCGGGATCAGGCCGAGATAGCTGTGGCCTTCGACGATATTCACGCCCAGCACGCGATGGGTGTAGTCCAACTGACCATACAGTGGGTGATTGAATGAGGGGGTGACCACTGCCAGCAGATCGGCGCTGAAAGCCACGCTGCCGCCGACATCCTGATAAGCCGCCGTGCCGAGCGTCGCCCGCGCCACTGGCAGCAGAAAGAGCAGCAGCAGCCCGATACCCAGGGCGCTCGCCAGCGCCAACCGCTCTAACCCACGCCAGTTCCGCGACCACAGACACCAAGCGCCGATGACGGCCAGCAGCGGCAGCACCGCGTAGATCAATTGCAGTGTGTGTCCCAGCGGCGTCAGGAACAGCGTGATGGCCGCGACGATCAGGTTGCGCCACCCATCTGACTCGCGCCGGGTCAGCCGGAGCAGGGCATAGGCCAACAAGGGCAGCGGCCACTGCACCAGCAGCCCGCCATGTCCACCCGCCAGGTGCCCCTGAATCGTTGGCGCGGCCATGAAGATCAGCCCGCCCAACAGCGCCGCCCAGCGATCCCCTGTCCAACGCCACAGCGTCCAGTTCATCGCCCAGCCGTTGAGCGCCAGCGTCAGCAGGACGAACAGGTTGTAAGCAGCGGGTAAAGGGAGGACGAAAGCGAACACCCAGCCGGGGAAAAATTGCAGCGGGTTCGACCACAGGATGATGCCATTGATGCCATCGGGATACCCCAGCAGGGGTTGGAAGAACAAGGGCTGCCCGGTTTTCAGGGCATGGCTCATCCACCAGAACTGGCGTGTCATCTCATGGGCGTCGCCGAAGGGATAGCCAGCCAGATGGGTGGTGAACACCGTCACAAGCGGCCAGGTGATGAGGATGGCGACAGCGAGGTAAAGCCCATACAGGCTGAGGTGAACGCGGAGCTTCATCATCCGACTCATTTTATCGGATGATGAGTCTGCTTGCCAGCATTGTATTGATACGTCACATGAAGCGTATTGATTGGACGGACGATCTGATACGGGCGTACTGGTCAATTCATTGATCGGTGTGCGCTCAAGTTTCTCCAGGTGAGATTGAAGTGGCAAGACACACCCGCTATATGCTGCTGGCTGATGCGAGGTTGCCTGGATTAAAAAGGACACAGCCATCTGCCGTGTCCTTTCTCGCGGATGTTTGCGTCATTCAGAGTCCCAGTTTTCCTGGGCAGAGGATGTTATTCGGGTCGAGCGCCTGTTTGATGCGTCGCAGCGTGTCCATGCCCTGACCATACTGCGCGGGCATGTAAGGAGCCAGCCGCATCCCGACGCCATGATGATCGTTCAGCACCGCCCCGGCCTTCATCGCCGCTTCCACGCCAGCCCGGAAAATCATGTCATGCAGCTCTTTGGCCTCGGTCAGGTCATCCGGCCCTTTGGGGATTTTCATCCGGGCGTAGATCATCGACCCCCACTCGTACCAGTGCGAGAGATGCGTCGTCAGCGACAGATTGAAGGAGTCGGGCACCACGCTGCGGATGGCCCTGGTAGTCTCGTTGTACACCGCTTCGATATGCTCAAAGTCTGCCACCACATCCACCGTCCCCCAGATGCTCGGCAGTTCCGGCGCATACGGCGGGTAGTAAAAGACATAGCGCTTCTCCCACCAGATTTCGCCCAGCCGCGCCGGCAGCAGTTCGCCATTGCACTCGCGGCAGATATTCAGGCCATAATGCGCTTCCATATCCACCAGATCGGGATACTCGCCGTCGAACATCATCACCAGCGTCGGCTTATCCAGCGGTGTCTCCACCGCCCGCGCCAGACTGTGCGAGGCGGCTTCGACATCGTAGAGGCGCATCACCGGCGGCCGCAACCCCGTCACCATGATACGCCGCCCGGCCTCGATGCCATCGCTCAGGCGGGCGAAACTCATTACGCCGAAGACTCGTTTGCGTGGCAGCCGGCGCAGCTTGACGACCGCTGCTGTGATGACCCCCAGCGTCCCTTCCGCGCCGATCTGAAGCTGGGTCAGTTCCGGCCCGGCGGCATGACGCGGCACTGACGGTGTGGTGATCAGTTCGCCGGTAGGCGTGACGAATTCCAGGCTGAGGACGTGATCCTCGATTTTGCCATACTTGGTCGAAAGCACGCCCGACCCGCGCGCCCCGATGCTACCGCCGATAGTCGCCCATTCAGTCGAGGCCGGGTAGTGGGTGAAAGACAGGCCGATGGCGTTCAGTTCGGCTTCGAATTCCTTGCAGATTTTCCCGGCTTCGACCACACACGTCAGCGATTGGTGATCGATGTGGCGGACTTTGTTCAGCTTGCGCAGATCCATCACGATGCCGCCGCGATCAGCGTTGGCCGCGCCCTGCACGCCGCTGCCACCACCCCAGGGAGTGATCGGCACCCGCTGTTCATTCGCCAGCTTCACAATCGCGGCCACCTGCTCTGGCGTAGTCGGCGTCACCGCGATGTCCGGGCGGCTGATGGCCTGCCCGGCGGCCTGGGCGGCGATGGCGTACCACCACTGGTCACCGCCATAACGGGTGCGGGCGTCGGCCTGCTCGATCAGATTCTCCGCGCCGACGATGCGGCTGAGTTGGGCGCTTAATCCGGAGTCCATGCTTTATCCTCGGTGAAATCGCGATGATGGACGTTGACCTCGACCTTTTCCAGTTCATCTACAGCATCGACCAGGTGTTGGGTGAAGCGGCGGAAGGCTTCCTCGCCCTTGGCGGCTGTGCCGCGCTGTGGCACACCCATCGTGCCGCTGTCGGTGAATTCCTCGTGGTCGAAGGGGAAGTTGAAATACTGGTAGCCCTGGAACTCGGCATCCGGCATCCCGTCCTTCTTGCCCCAGGCTTCGCCCAGCCACTTCGGCGCATGAGCCTTATCGGTCTTGGCGCGATCCAGCCGCACCAGCCCCGGATTGTGCGCCAGCACCTGCGAGGTTTCCAGTTCGCCGGCGTGCCAGCCCGGCGTCTCTTCCGGCGGGCCTTCCAGAATATCCTTCAACATGCCGATGTAACGCTCGGCATACGGCTTGTAATAGGCGATCAGCGCCCCGGTCTCGTAACGAAGCCGGCGCAGCACCGGGTCGATGATCTTGACGTTCGAGCCATGCCCGTTGACGAACACCAGCCGGTTGAAGCCGTGATGAATCAGGCTGCGACCAATGTCGTAGATCATGTTCAGATAGGTGTTGGCGCGCACCGTGATCGTCCCGGCGCCGAAGCCGGGGGCGCGCATGTGCTGCGGCGAGTATCCCAGCCATAACGTTGGCGTGTAGAGGATGCCGGCCTGTTCCCCCGCCCGCCGCGCCACTTCCAGCGCCGTGATCGTGTCACAGTACAGCGGCAGGTGCGGGCCGTGTTGTTCCAGGCTGGCCTTGGGGATCAGAATGGTATCCGAGTGTTTCAGATACTCCTGTATATCGACGTAACTGAGATCGCCCATGCAGAACGACGGAAATCCCAGCGATTTGGTCTTGCGTTCCATGATGTTCCTCTCTGGCTAACTTCGCTCCACAACGCAGTATTCGTATCTATTCACGTTACCAAAATTCTCGGACGCACCCTTGCACGTCCCTACGAAGATTCCGCCGTGTAGGGATACCCAACGGGGTGTCCGTCAATACCAACACAGACACCATCTCACGGCGCTGGCAACACCTTCATCAACTCATCCAGCACCGCGTCGGCAAAGGCATCGCTGTTGATGTGGGCGTCGATCTCGTGATAGGCGATGCCCGGCTTCAGCCCGTGCTTCAGCATATCCCAGCACTCACGGTTCAGTTCCGGCTGCCAGAACGCACCGCCTTCAATATCCATCACCGAACCCCCGCCCAGCGGCACCACCACCCGCACCGGGCCAGTGGTCTGATTGAGCTTGTCCAACAGGAAGCGCGTCGCCGCCCGCTGCTCATCCGCCGTCAGCCGCACCAGCGTGAACTCCGGGTTGTGATAATACTGCGGCCGGTCGCGGAACTGATCCGGCACTTCATGGCGCGCCCCGAACACGATGAAATCCAGGCAGCCCGGCACGATCACCTGCGGCACACCGGTCTGCGCCACCGCATCCAGACGGGTTGCCCCGCCAATATGAAATCCGCCAGCGATCTGCCCGGCCACTTCGCTCAGGGTGTAATCCAGCACGGCGCTGAACTGCCCCTGCCGGATCAGGTCTTCCATCGCCGGCCCGCCCACGCCGTTGGCATGAAAGATCACCAGGTCGTAACCGGCTGCTTCCACTTTCGGGCGCACCCGCATCAGCGGACGGGTGGTGTTGCCCAGCATGGTCGCGGCGATGGCCGGACGTTGCGATTGAGCAACCGCGTCAAGCATAGCCTGGACTTCTTCGCGGTTCACCTCCCGCTCCCCAGGTATCCCCGTCTTCATGTCGCGTCCCTTGATGCTCATGGTGTGCACACCTTTATAAGGCATTGTGGGATCAAAACCCAGAGTCGTCAGGGTGTATTGAGCTGATGGGTCACCAATCAGAAGGGAATGATGATCGCGCATGTACGCGACGAATTCTCCTACATGGATCAACCGGTTGTAATACGCCTTTGCCATCCCGGCGATGGCGGCTGCCGCGTTATCGAACACCGTCCGGCTGATCGGGTTCAGGCCGAGAATATCGACAATCGAGTGCATCACCATCACATCGCGGGTGCCGACGAATGGGCCAAAGCGCCGGTGACCGGAAGCGATGGGCGAGACGATCAGCTTGGGGAAGCCAATCGGCATCTCCTTCATCGCTGCCGCTGCCAGCACCGAGCCTTCCGCCCCGCCGAGCGCCACCGCGCCGTGAATCTGCTTCTGCTCGATCAGCTCCAGCGCGATCTTGCGCACCCCCGCCAGCATCCCCTCGACAGCCTTGCCCCGGCTGCCGGCATTGCGCAGCGCATCAATGGTCGTCCCGGCGGCTTCGGCGACGGTCGCCCGGCTGAAATCGGCTTCGATCCCCACCGCTTCACCCAAGATGCCCGAATCCAGCACCAGCGTGTTGCAATTCAACCGCTTCACCTGATCGCGCAGATAGGCGGTTTCCGGGCCTTTGGTATCGAGTGTGCCGATGAGTAAAACGGTGGACATAAAACGTCCTTGTCAAAGAAGAATTATATTTCCCTGGCCCCTCCTCAATGTTGAGAAGGGGCGTCCCTCCGAAGGCCCCTGGTGTGAGGGGAAACGGGACGGCAGGGGTTTGTTCTGCCGCCCCCTGGTGCAGTCATTTCAAAATGAGATAATCTTCCGTAGGGGCGCAATATATTGCGCCCCTACCATCCTCTCGTTTTGTTTTCGGCGCTCCATCAGGCTCCGCTGGCGCGCAGATGCTTGATCGAGGCTTCGACGTACTTCGAGTATTCGGCGTCGCTCATCAGGTCACTGCCGTGATCGCGGATGAATTTCAGTTCGGCTTCAGTGGCGGTAGTGCCAGAGGCTTCGGCTTTGGCGGCCAGCGGCGACCGATCCAGCGGCACGACGAATTCCACCGTCAACTGCTGGTCATAACCGGCCTGCTTCAGCGTGCTGATGAGTTTCTTCCAGTCCCAGTTGCCGCCACCCGGTGGGAAGCGGTTGTTATCGGCCACATGGAAATCGACCAGATGCTTGCCGGTGTTGAGGATGGCCTGATACGGATCCACTTCTTCGATATTGATGTGGAAGGCATCCAGACACACACCCAGGTTCGGCTCGCCGGCATCGGTCATCAGCCGCAGCGCCTGATCGTGCCGGTTGAGGAAATTGGTTTCGAAGCGGTTCAGCGGCTCCAGACCGATCTTGATGCCATGTTTGGTGGCGTGCTTGGCGACGGCGCGCACACCCTCAACTGCCCAGCCCCACTCGGTCTCGGCATCGGCCATGGCGACGATCTTGCCCACTTCGCTCGGCACCAGCGTGAAAATCTCGCCGCCCAGTGCCGCCACCATATCCAGGCATTCCTTGAGGTAATTGACCGTCATCTCGCGGTAGTAGGGGTCGGCGTGGATCAGGTCGCGCCCCTTAATCATGATACTGACCGAGCCGAAGCAGTGCATCCCGTTGTCGTCCAGCAGTTTGCGGACATGCTTCCAGTCATACTTGCGCGGTTCGCCCATGATCTGAATGCCATCGTAGCCCAGCCGCTTCATACGGGCGATGGTGGTCTCGATGGGTTCCGGGCGCATCCAGTTGTGCATACAAATCTTCATCTTGGCATTCTCCCTAAAAACTATTCCAAAGAGCATGACAGCGCCAAAACGCGCCGTCCCCTATCCATAACTCAATTTACTCACCATGCTGTCGCGCAGTTTGATGATGTGGTCGCGCATGGCCTGTTCCGCCTCTTTCGCATCATGGCGGGCGATGGCCTCGGCGATCAGCCGGTGTTCCGCTGTGCAGGCCGCCAGCCGCGCCGGGTTGTGCCGTGCATCGGTGTTCGCCAGGTAATGCACCCGATTCCGCAGTTGAATCACCGTCTCGCCCAGCAGATTATTCGGGCAAGCCGCATGAATCACCTGATGAAACACCGCGTCGGCTTTCGACCAGGCCGGGTAATCATCGGCTTCCACCGCTTTTTCCATCCGGTCAATTGCCTCCAGCAGGGTCTCACACTGCGACTGGGTGGCCGACTCCGCCGCTAACCGCGCCAGCTCCGGCTCCAGCAGCCAGCGCAGATGGATGACATCCATCACATCCTTGATCGAGCGCGCCGCCACCGTCACCGCTCGTCCGGGGATGACCTGCACCAACCCTTCCTGCGCCAACTGCTGCAAGGCTTCGCGCACCGGCGTCCGGCTGATGCCCAGCAGCTTGGAGATTTGCAGTTCGGAAAGCGGTGCCCCCGGTTCCAGCCCGGCATGTTGCAGCGCGTCCTTCAACCGTTCGTAAGCCACTTCACGCCGGGTACGATTGCCGTTACGTACCGGCTGCTGTGCCAGGTAAACTTCCAGATTGCTCATGCTGATTGTGTCCCGTATACGTTCTGTATACAGCCTGTATACAGCGGATTGTATCTTGCGCCTGCTGCCGTGTCAAATGACCCTGTGTCATTCAGGATTTCACCGGAATCCAGTACAATATCAGGTAGTATCGGCGCGCTCAAAAGAAAGAAATGGTATCATGTTCGAGCAAGCGCTGGCGACCATCCCGCCCATCATCACCCTGCTCTGGGGATTAGCGCTCGTGATCTCCGGCGTCGGTTTCTACCGCACGGTGTACTTCATCAGCATCGGCTATGCCTTTTCCATCACCGCCATGGTGGTGACGGTGGTCCTGGCTCTGCGCACCAATCTGAGCCTGGTCACGCTGCTGCAAAACCTGGCGCTGCTGATCTGGAGCCTGCGCCTGGGGCTGTTTCTGGTGCAGCGCGAACTTCAGGAATCCTATCGTCGTCAGGTAGCAAGGACCACCGCCCGTGCCAACGCCCTGCCCCTGAAGGCGAAGTTTTTCATCTGGATCAGCGTATCGCTGTTGTATGTGGCGATGTTCTCGCCGGCGCTCTTCAGCCTCACCCCTGTTCATCCAACCCCGACGGGCTTTGCCGCGCTGCTACCGCCCCTCGGCGTGCTGGTCATGTTCGGCGGCATTGCCATTGAAGCCCTGGCCGACGCCCAGAAATCAGCCTTCAAACGTCACTCCCCATCACACTTTTGTGATGTCCAGCTTTACCGATTGGTGCGTTGCCCGAATTATCTCGGTGAAATCCTGTTCTGGATCGGCAACTGGATGGTCGGCCTGGCCCATTACAACGGCCTGCTCCAGTGGATCATCAGCCTCGTCGGACTGGTCTGCATCATCCTCATCATGATTGGGTCAACCAAGCGCCTGGAAAAAACGCAGGCCGAACGCTACGGCAATCTGCCCGACTATCAGACCTACATCCGAACGGTGCCGGTGCTGGTTCCCTTTGTCCCGGTATACACGTTGGCGAATGTGCGGGTGTATCTGGAGTAACAAATACTCATGAACATGCTTTGACCTGGCTAAATCTCGTCATCATGATTCACCAATCCATTCTAAAATAGACCTGACATCTCATGGCAATTCGATTGGATCATGCCAAGATGATCAGAACGATTGGGGCAGATCTCCTAACATTCGCCCCATCCGTTTTGCCTTCCCTCAAGCCCAGTTTTTCTCAACCGTCTTCTAACCTTTCGCCGACAGCCTCTGGACGGTTGGTGATATGTGCTGACTCGATACCAAGGAGCAGTTTAAGGGAGCAGTTCATAGCAGCTATAATTCAGTAGGGTGATGCTCCGAGCCTTACAGATATTCTGATCGCAAGCATATTCTACGCTAAAACCACTCCTTCAGCCGACTTGACAATATCTGTATCAATCATCTATATTCATACAAGCCCAACTGCACAACTCGATAATTTTATCGCCTGCTGCGTCAATTATTTACAGAGGCGGATAAGATGTTGCGTCGCTGCTGCCGGGTTGATTCGCACACCGTCAGTCCTAGAGGAGTTAGTTGTTATGTCGTTACGGATGAAGGGCGAAGTGAAGTGGTTCAGCAACGAAAAAGGCTACGGCTTCATCACCCCCGAAGATGGTTCCAATGATGTTTTCGTTCATTATTCAGTCATTCAGTCCACTGGCTATCGAACACTCCCTGAAAAAGCGATTGTCGAGTTCGAAATGGTCGACGGGCCCAAAGGCAAGCAGGCCACCAGCGTCACCCTGGTCGAACAGAATCCGTCCTGATCTTTTCGCCTCGCTGTGTCTCTGATATAGTCAGGGTCTATCCGTTGGGATAGACCCTTTTGTTTTGAATCACCACAGGTGCCTGACATGGATTTACAAGCTGTGCGCGCCATCGCCTCCGACATCGCGCGTCATGCCGGGAGCGTGCTGATGGATAAGTTTGACCAGCCGCGCCAGGAGACCATCAAGAAAAGCGCCGTCGATATTGTCACCGACGCCGACACCGCTTCCGAAGCAGTGGTGCTGGCCGGTCTGACGCGCTTCTTCCCCGATCATCACATCGTCAGCGAAGAAGGCGGCGGGGTGCATGTTGGCGCACCAGCCGATCAGGCCGAATACTTCTGGCACATCGACCCGCTGGATGGCACCAGCAATTATGCCAACCGCATCCCGCTGTTCGCCGTCAGCATTGCTCTGGCAGGCAAAGGCGGCGCACCGTTGGTCGGCGTGGTCTACGATCCGTTCTCCGATGAGCTGTACAGCGCGGCGGCTGGCTTCGGCGCGACGCTCAATCATCAGCCGATCCGCGTGGCCGATACCGATAACCTCCAGCAGTCGATGCTGTGTTCCGGTTTCCCCTATGACAGCTACGCCAACCCGGAGAACAACATCCGCGAATGGACGGCCTTCACCCGCCAGACGCGCGGGCTGCGACGCTTCGGCTCGATTGCGCTGGAATTGAGCTATGTGGCGGCGGGTCGGCTGGAAGGCTTATGGGAGCGTTCGATCAACAGTTGGGATGTGATGGCCGGCATCGTCATCGTGCGCGAGGCCGGTGGTCGCGCCACTGATTACAGCGGGCAGGAAAGCGACCTGCTTTACAGCGGGCGTCAGATCCTCGCCAGCAACAGCCTGATCCACCCGGCCATGCTCGACACGCTGCGCCAGGCCGAGTCATCCACCTGAAGGATAGGTCATGATGGAATTGCTGTTTGTCTACGGTACGCTGCAAGAGGCCGAGGTGCAGCGCCGCATCATCGGGCGCGAGGTGACGGGAACGCCCGACACCCTTGATGGCTTCTACAAATCGAAGATCGCCATGTCAGATGGCGTATTCCCCCTCATCATCCCAAAGCACGGCTCATCGGTCAGCGGCCGGGTGCTGGAAGTGACCGCTGAAGAACTGCGCCGCATGGACATCTATGAGACCAGCGCTTACCGCCGCTTCTGGGTGACGCTGCACAGCGGGCGCGAAGCCTGGGTTTACGGGTGATAGCCCCTGTTCAACGACCCGTTCACTCCCTAAACTGCGGGATTCGCTCTTATCGTCTGTATAACAGAAAGGAGACACAAACATAAGGAGATAATATAATGATGAAGGATCTGGCGATCATCGAAACGATTCTGCGCAACCGCGTGCTGTTTTTTGATCAGGTGCGCGGCGCTGTCGGCTTAGGCGGGAAAATCCGTGCCATGTTGATTTCCTGCGCCGTATTTCTTTCGATCTACGGTCTGGTGATGGGGTTTTCCAACAGCATCCCCCAGGCCATCAGTTCCGCTATCAAACTGCCGATTTTGTTCCTGCTCACCCTCATCATTTGTACGCCTTCATTGCACTTCTTCAACATCCTGTTCGGCTCCAAGCAATCGCTCCCACAAACCATCACCATGATCCTGACCGGCATGACCACTACCTCAGTCATCCTGCTCAGTTTCGCGCCCGTCACCTTTTTCTTCCTGACCACCAGCAATCAGTATCAGTTCTTCAAGCTGCTGAATGTGGTGTTCTTCGGCATCGGTGGCGCGATGGGCCTTGTTTTTCTGCGCCAGGGGGTGCAGATGATTTCCGAGACCGACAACCTGGAAGGGGTTGGCACACGCCGCCTGATCCTGGTCATCTGGATTGTGCTGTACGGCTTCGTCGGCACTCAAATGGGCTGGACGCTGCGGCCATTTTTCGGGGATCCGGGGATGCCGTTTGAATTGGTGCGGCAGGTCGGCGGAAATTTCTATGCCGACATTCTGCACAGCCTCTCGACCCTGTTGGCGACTCTGTGAAGCTGACTGGACTCTGAACCAGAACGTCATTATAGTAGGGCGCGAAACCCAATACCGGTTGAGCGCCCGTTTCCGCTATCACAGGGGAGCGGGGGCGTCGAGGTGAGTTGATGTTCAAATCCTATCTTCTGTTGCTCTGCCTGCTCCTGGTTGTGACCGGCTGCGCTCCATCGAATGGGGACAGCAGCGGTTCCAGCATCGTCCCGATCCTGCAACTGGTGCGTCCGCCCGATGAGATCGCCCGCGCCTATCTCGATGCCTGGAAGACCGGCGATTATCAGGGGATGTACGCCCGCCTCAGTCCGCGCAGCCAGCAGGATTATCCCTTCCCGGTGTTTCAGCAAACGGTTGAAGAGGCGATGCAGTCCATCGCCCCCAGCGATATTCAGTACACCATCAAGTCCACGCAAACGCAGGGCGCATCGGCTGCCGTGACGTATGATGTCACCTTCATCTCGCCGGTGTTCGAGCGCATCGCCGACCCGGATCGCATCATGCGGCTGATCCAGATACCCGGCGGCTGGGGCATCGCCTGGTCGAGCATGGACATCGTGAACGGGCTGACGGGCGGCTCGCGCGTGGCCGTCACCGTGCGCCGCGCCCCCCGCGCCAATATCTATGACCGCAATGGTCGTACATTGGCCGAACAGGGCGGCACACTCATCACGCTTTATCACTCGAAGGTGAGCATCCCCAACCTGGATTTCTGTCTCGATGTGCTGGCAGAGGTGCTGATGCGCCAGCGGCGCGATCTGGCGGCTTACTTCGATAGCTTCGCTGCCGACACCATTTTCTACATGGGCGAAATCACGCCGGAAGTGAACAACAGCCAGGGCTTGCGCATCGACGAAGCCTGTGGCACCCCCATCCGCCGCGAACGTCAGACGCGGGTTTATGTCGGCGCGGGGTCGGCTGCCCATATCACCGGCTACATCGGCTATATCCCACAAGATCAGTTGCAGTCCTATCGCGAACGGGGTTATGCCGATGGCGAACTGGTCGGTCTATCCGGGGTGGAGCAGTCGTATGAAGCCCAGTTAGCCGGGCAGGCCGAGCAAGTGCTGCGGATTATTTCTCCCGCCAATGTCATCCTGCGCGAGCTGGGTGGCAAGGAGGGGACATCGCCGGTGCCAGTGACGCTGACGATTGATCGTGATCTCCAGATCGCCGCCGGTCAGGCCATGGCCGATGCCTTCAATTACGCCGCTGGCAACTGGGCCGCGCCGCAGCACTCGACGGGTGCCGGTGTGGTGGTGCTGGATGTGAAGACCGGGGCGGTGCTGGCGATGGTCAGTTGGCCGTTCTATGATCCGGGCATTTTCAATGCTGCCGAGACGACCGCTCCAGCAGCAGACTTCATCGCTGATTTGCAGGCCGATCCGCGCCAACCGCTGATTAACCGGGTGGTGCAGCAGCAGTATTTCCCTGGCTCGACCTTCAAGATCATCACCACCGCAGCCGCTTCGGGCGAGGGGCTGCTCACCCCGACCGAGACATTTGATTGTCAGCTTCAGTGGGACGGGCGCGAAACCTATGGCGACACCTTCTCGCCCCGTTCCGATTGGCGCGTCTTTGAGCCCGAAGACTCGGCAGCCAGCCAACCAGCTGGTCTGCTCACCATGGCGCAGGCGCTCACCTCGTCCTGCAATCCCTTCTTCTACGAGATGGGAGCGCGCCTCTTCCGCCGCAGCCCGGAGACGCTCGCCAGCTATTCCCGCCGGATGGGATTGGCCTCGCTGACTGGGATTGATGTCATCCCGCGTGAGGCTGCCGGGGTCATTCCCACGCCAACCAGTGTTGAAGCGGGTATCAATGAGGCCATCGGTCAGGGTGGCGTTCAAGTCACGATCCTGCAAATGGCGCGGATGGTGGCGGCTGTCGCCAATGGCGGGACGCTCTACCGTCCTTATCTGGTGCAGCGTGTCGGCGGGATCGGTGGGCAGCCGACGACCTTTGAGGCCACGCCACAGGTAGTCGGTCAGATGAACTTTTCAGCCGAGACGCTTCAGGTCATCAAGGATGGCATGTGCAATGTCACCCGCGACGAACGGCTTGGCACAGCCTGGTTTGTCTTCAATCCGCCGGATGTGAACGGTCAGTACAATGCGCCGTATGCCGCCTGTGGCAAAACCGGCACCGCCCAATCCGGTCGACCCGAACCGTATGGCTGGTTCGTGGCTTATGCCCCCGCTGATGATCCGCAGATCGCGGTGGTGGCGATGGTCGAGTTCGGGCGCGAAGGCTCGGAGACCGCGGCACCGATTGTGCGCCGCATCATGGACGCCTACTTCAATGTCCCGCAGGAGCAGGTCGCGCCGTTTCCCTTGTGGTGGTTCGAGAATGAATATGTCGCGCTGCCGATCCCGGAAAATCAGACCGGCGGTTGAGCTTTAAGCCCGGCGATACCACTCCAGCGTCCGCGCCAGGCCATCGTCGAAGCTGACGACCGGTTCATAGCCCAGCAGCTCGCGGGCTTTAGCGATGCTGGCGCGCGAGTGGCGAATATCGCCGGGGCGCGGGTCGTGGTGATGCGGCTGGATCTGCTTGCCCAGCAGGTGATTGATCTTGTGCACCAGCTCCAGCAGCGTCACCCGGCCGGCAGTCGCCAGATTGATGACCTCGCCGCTGGCGCGTGGGGCGCTGGCCGCCAGCAGGTTGCCATGCACCACATTGTCGATATAGGTGAAGTCGCGCGATTGGTGACCATCGCCGTAAATCGTCGGGCGCTGGTCGTCCAGCATGGCGGTGATGAACAGCGGGATGACGGCGGCATACTGCGAGGTCGGGTCCTGGTGCGGGCCGAAGACGTTGAAGTAGCGCAGGCAGACCGTCTCCAGACCGTAGACCTGGGTGAAAGTCTGGCAGTAGAATTCGCCGGTCAGCTTGGCGACGCCATAGGGCGACATCGGACGCGGCGGCATGATCTCAACCTTGTAATCGCCATCAATATCGCCATAAGCCGATGACGAGGCAGCATACACCACCCGGCGCACCCCGGCGTCACGCGCCGCGATCAACACCTTGAGTGTGCCGGTAGCATCCATCTCGTGGGTCGTCAGCGGGTCGCTGATGCTGCGCGGCACCGACGGCAGCGCCGCCTGATGGAACACGGTATCCACGCCCTGAAAGATCGGGCGCAACGCCTCCAGATCAGTGATGCTGGTCTGAAAAACATCGAGCTGACCGCGCAGCCGCGCCAGATTCTCGCGCCGCCCGGTCGAGAGATCATCGACGATGCGAACGGCGTGGCCTTGCTCCAGCAGCCGCTCGGCGATGTGCGAGCCGATGAATCCGGCACCACCGGTTACCGCGTAATGGTGTGTTGTGTTCGTCATGTGTTTTTCTGTGCATCCCACGCCGGGCGAAGCTGATATTTCACCCGTATCCACATCATCAACAGAAACATCGCGCCCAGGAAGAACAACCCCGCCAGCCCCAGCCGCAGCGCGATCTCCGGTGGTGCCGCCCCGACCAGCACCCCTATCACGCCGAACAGGACGCACGCGCCATAAAGAATAGCGATGGTCTGCCGCTGGCTGAAGCCGATGCTCATCAGCCGGTGCGAGGTATGGTCTTTGCCAGCCTGTGCCGGTGAGCGCCCTTCCAGCAGCCGCGTGATGACCACCAGGGTGATATCGAACAGCGGCAAGGCCAGCACCAGAATCGGCACCATCCAGGTGACATCCGGCGGTTGCTCGCCGAACTTAAGCTTGATGCCCAGCACCGCCAGGATGAAGCCCAGCACCAGCGCCCCCATGTCGCCCATGAAGATGCTGGAGGGGTTGAAGTTGTAGATTAGAAAACCGACCGCGCTACCCAGCAGCGCCGCGGCCAGGCTGCTGACCAGCGTCAAGCCCTGGCTGATGGCGATGAGCAGGAAGAAGCCGGCGCTGATGGCGCTAAAGCCGGCCGTCAGACCATCCATATTGTCCATGAAGTTAGCGGCGTTGGTCAGCGTCAGCACCCAGAGCAGGGTGATCGGGACATCGATCCAGGGTGTGTGAAACATCTCGACCTGAATGCCCATGGCGATCAGCCCCAGCGCGGCGACGATCATCGCCACCAGCCGGATGCGGATGCCCAGGTTATAGCGATCATCGAGCAGGCCGACCAGCGCCAGAAATGCCGAACCGGCCAGGATCGCCCCCAGCTCACGGAAATGCTGCGGCGGGCTGAAGAGTAGCAGCGAGAGCGCCAGCGCCACATAAATGCCGAATCCACCCATCAGCGGTTTGTGATCCTGATGAATCTTGCGCTGGTTGGGCTTATCGACCACGCCCAGCCGCATGGCGAGCTGCCGCGAGACCGGGGTCAAACCCAGCGAGGCGGCGAAGCCGACCAGCAGAATAGGCACAAATTGGGTTGCATCCATGACGCCTGCCTTTCGGCGGACAGTATACCCGATAACCCGGTCAGCGGGAATGCGTGGGTTCAGAGCCTGAATCGATGGTCACTATTGTGTTTTCCGAACAAATGTGCTTCAATTGATCGACAGTTTGACAGCATCAAATTATCATCGCCCAAGTGAAAAAAAGAATTATCCAAAACCAAGCTAAACCTATTAATTACTGGACAGATTATCAGACTACGAGGAGTTCCACACATGAACCCGGATGTTACCAGCTTCATCAGCCAGATTAAGCAAGAATGGCAGATCAACACCTGCAATCGCCTGCGGGAAATCGTACAGCAGGCAATCCCCGATGTGACCGAACGCATCCAGTATGGCAAACCGCATTTCTTACAGAATGGTCAGTATGCCGCCGTCATCGGGCCGGCCAAAGAATGGGTCAGCTTTACCATTTTCAACGCGCAATCTCTTGAAGCGCCCGAAGGATTCTTTGAAGCTGGCAGCCCACCAGAGCGTAAGACCATCAAGATTCGCAGAGATCAGGTCATCGATTATGAGCTTCTGGCGAAGCTGATCCATCAGGCTGCTCAATCCCGTTAAGTTCACGCCACATGCCGGATCGTGGCAAGCGCACATTCAAAATGAAGGTTGCTAAACTGAGGAGGCTGTCATGTGCCGTAATATCAGAACGCTCTACAACTTCGACCCGCCGGCCAACGATGATGAAATTCAAGCGGCGGCGCTCCAGTTCGTGCGCAAGATCAGCGGCTTCAACCGGCCCTCTAAAGCCAATGAAGCCGCCTTCAACGCCGCTGTTGACCAGATCAGCGCCGTCGCTGCCCATCTGCTGCGCACGCTGGAGACGAACGCCCCGCTGAAAAACCGGGAAGCCGAAGCCGTCCGCCTGAAGCTACGCTCAGCCAAACGCTTTACCCGCTGACCTACTTCACCGTCAGGATTTTCAGGAAGCGGTCATAGGCGTCGTCCCAGGCCTGCGTTTCGCGCGGTTCATAGACCACTGTGCCAGCCGTCCGACTCAAGAGTGAACGCGCCTCGGCAATATCGCTGAACTCGCCCAGCGCCACCAACTGAACAATGGCATTGCCCAGCGCAGTTGCTTCAGCCGGCCCGGCCACCACCCGCCGCCCGGTGGCATCCGCCGTCATCTGGCACAGCACTGCATTGCGCGAACCGCCGCCGATGATGTGAAACGTCTCAGCCCGGCGCCCGGCCACCCGGCAGCACTGCTCCAGCACATAACGATACTTCAGCGCCAGCGACTCGTAGATCACGCGCACAATCTGGCCGACGCTCTCTGGTGGCGTCTGTCCGGTGCGCTGGCAGAAGGTGTGAATGTGCGCCGGCATATCACCCGGCTGATAAAAATCGCCATCGTCAGGATCGATGAAAGCAGTGTAGGGAGTAGCCTGTTCAGCCATCGCCGCCAGATCAGCATACTCATAAGAATGCCCCTGCGCCGCCCAGGTGACACGCGACTGCTGCACCAGCCACATGCCAGCGATGTTCTTGAGGAAGCGCCAGGTCTGTTCAGCGCCGCCCTCGTTGGTGATGTTGGCTTCATACGCAGCGTCGTTGATGACCGGCGTCTTCAGTTCCAAGCCCAGCAGTGACCAGGTGCCGCTGCTACAATAGGCATAATCCTCGGTTGTGGTTGGCACGGCGACCACCGCGCTGCCGGTGTCATGCGTCGCTGGCGCGATCACTTCGATGCCATTGTACTGCCCCAGCTTGGTCCCCGGCGGGACGATCTCGCCGAACATCGCCGTCGGCACTCCTAGCCGATTCAACAGGTCAAAATCCCATCCAGCGCTGTGCGGGCTGTAGAGCTGATGGGTGCTGGCGTGGGTGAATTCACAGGTCTTGCTGCCACTAAGCCAGTAGTTGAACAGATCCGGCAGCGTCAGATAGGTATGCGCCATCTCCAGTAGAGGGCTGTTGTGTCGAACCAGGCTCGCCAGCCGCCAGATGCCGTTGACCGGGATGATCTGCAAGCCAGTGCGCTGGTAGAGCTCGCGGCGTGGGATGCGCTCGAACACCCACTCCATCATATTCTCCCAACTGCGATCGCGGTAGTGGGTCGGGTTGGCGAGCAGACGCCCGTCACGATCCAGGAAGGCGTAATCAACGCCCCAGGTATCCAACCCCAGCGAGGCGGCTCCAGCGGGCGCTTTGGCAACGCCGGTCTGAATTTCGTGGAACAACCGCAGCGCATCCCAGTAGAGCGTACCATTTGCCAGCACTGGCTGGTTCTGAAAACGATGCAGCTCCTCGATATGCAGCGCGTTGCCATCAAAGCTGACCTGCATCACCCGCCCCGACTCGGCTCCGAAATCGATCGCAATCACACGTTTGGTTGCCATGCAAAAATCCTTTTTGGTGAATGACGGTGATAATCATCGATTGTAGCGCGAATCCCCGACTCAGGGTTCACATCCGGCGCTGCGATTACGATAGAGATTGCCACGCGGCGTAGCTGCCATCAACTCCAAATCCACTGGATACGGCCCCTGCATCACGCGCTCGTACTCGGATCCATCTATCAACAGATACTGTGATCGAATGGGTGGTGACCCGCCGTTAACATCCAAGAAAAAGGAGAGTCCGATGCCGGCAGGCACGGTATTCAATAGGCCTCCATCGAAAAACTGTGCCGAGAAGTACAGGGTGTTGCACCAGGGAGTGATCACATCAGGATCGAAAACAATGAGGTCAGCCGCCTGACGAAATTCATCCCAAACGGGTTGAGCGATAGAAGCCGTCGGGCGGAATTTTTCGGTCACAAACACATCAAATACCTGCCAGACGGATGTGATTGCCAGCAGGCTGATGGCGATCATAACCAACAGCAGGCTAAAACGACGATGGGCGATGAGGAGCAGGAAAGACAGCATCATGTGAGCAGCGAACAGGCGGAAGTCCCCCCAGGTGGCAATGATGTAAAGTGCCATGGCGGCTATCCAGATCGTGCCGATGTTATACAGATGAAATAAGCATTCCGCAGGAGTGGACATTGAGCGGCTGTCACGCGGACGCAACCACCAACCCACGTAGACCAACAGGCTGCCAGCGAACAACACCATCAACTGAACACTTTGCGTCAGATCGAGGGCGGGTTTAGTCGAGTTGAGAAAGCGTTGAATGTTTCCCCAGATGGCCCGTCCAACAACCCGAAATCCCTCATCAAGCGAGCGTTCGAAACCACCCAACACGGTGAATACCGAGTTGTTACCGGGCGCACCGGTCTGCCCGGCGATGAACAACAGGGCATATCCCAAGACGGCGCTGATGCCGGCTGCGATGAGCAGGCTGTACCATTTTTTCGGCAGAGTCAGGAGCAAGAATGGCAGAAACAGGATCACCCATGAAATCCGCAGCAGTCCCGCCAGCCCGATGAGCAGGATTCCGCCTATTCGCCACCCCCAGCCCAACCGCTCCCGCGCTTCAAAGGCTCTGAAGAAGACGGCCGCCAGCAGCACCGCCAACGTCTGATGCACCGACTCCTGCATCCCGGTGAAGTAATAGACGAGAAACCCCCAGAAGGTTGACAGCAGGACACCTGTGAGCAGCAATTGACGGGTATCCAGACGCGCAGCCCGGCAGAAGAAAATCATTGCTCCGGTGAAGAGGGTTACATTGACGATCAGATAAGTGGTGAATTGCCAGCCGACAACCCGCCCAATCAGTCCGTAAAAGATCGACAACCACGGGCCGTAGGTATAGAAGCGGGTGAACTCAGCTGGCGGTGGCATCTCGTAGACAGTGTAGTAACCACCGTTAAAACCAGCCACGCGAAAGGTAGCCGCCTGATGCCAGTTGAAGATTTCATCGCTCCAGATGGGCGTAAAATCATTCAGGTTGACCTGACGAGACATGAGCAACAGCATCGAGATCAAGGCGGGCAGCAGCGCCACCACAACGCCCAGTAACCAGCGTCCCATTTCACTACTTAACCGTATGCGTTGAAGAGATAAGCTCATCGCACAGCCAGCTCAAGTTGATATTCGACCGGCACTGTAGTCACGGGGGCAAAAGGCGAGAGAACGATGAGCACCCGGTCAACGCCGTGCTGGAGCGGCAGCGTCCACTGGCTCTCGACCGGTGCCAGCCAGCGCGTCACCTGGGGGTCGCCAGTCCCTTCCTGTACCACCTGCACCCACATCTGCTGCGGCAGCCGGTTATCCGTCCGCACCCAGCCCTCCGCTGCCCAACCGCCACCGTCGGCTTCGAAATCGCTGGCATAGCCGATCTCCGGGATGCGAACATCATCGAGCGCCAGACCCGGCTGGGTGATGGCATCATCGGTCAGCAAGGCAAAGCGCAGCAGGATCGCTTGACCGGCAAAGGCATCCAGCAACAGGGATTGATCGAGCCACCCGTCACTGGTGCCAGTGTAGCCAGGGCCATAGGCCGCGCTCAAGGGATTGGTCGTGTCCATTTCCGGTGTGGCGAGGGTCGTCCAGGTCGCGCCAGCATCGCGGCTGACCATCACATAAGCATAATCCCAGTAGTCCTCGATGTCGTACCACACCCGATAATGCAGCGTGGCGCTCGTCACCGCGCGCAGGTCAACGGCACGGGTGAGGGTGGTCTCGCTGTTATCCGCCTTGTTGCTGTACCACAGCCACTCACCGCTGGGGGCATCGGTCGGGATCAGGCGCACACTCTCCGGCATCTCAACCCGGATGTCCAGCATCTCATGACCGGCCAGCCCGGCGGCGACATAGTAATCAGCGGCATACTGGCGCGACTCGTGCTGCCGTGAGTAAGGATACGCTGTCACCGTAGCCAGTGTACGCGCCCCTTGCACAGTATCCGGCAGCAGTTGATAACCATAAAGACTGTGATCCATCAGACCATTCGCCAGCACCCAATCGGCGTAGAAGGCATCCGCGCCTGGCTGACCGAGGTCGCGCAGCGTCTGGTCATATGAGAGCAACCCGGTCTGCGGATTCAGGCTCAAGGCTCGCAGTGCCTCCAGGCCAAAGCGCTCGTAAAAGTAAGCGGTGAAGAGCATGGCCGCACCATAATGGGCATCGCGTGATCCGGTCTCTGCCCAGTCATTGAGCTGCGTCTGTGGACGATTGAGAAACGACTGCGACGCGCCGGCGTCACCATAAAGGAGAAGCTGAGTGAAACTCGAAAATCCTTCGTTGACCCACGTCGCTTCATTGCGCTGCATATTGAAGCGAATCATATGCTGGAATTCGTGGGCGACAATGCTCTGGATGATCCAGCTATCCAGGCTGATTCTGCCGAGCGTGTCCAGATTGAAGAACAACATCTCATGCTGATTGCTGGTCGGGATGATGGCCTGCGGATAGGTGTGGCGGCTGACGAAATAGGCCGCCAAGGTGCTGCCGAGTCCATTGGCGAACAAGGCATGGATACGCGGGTCGCCATCGATGCCGGGGTTGGCTTCCACGCCGGCCCACAAATCGCGCACCGGTTGATAAATCGCCTCGTCGAAGTGCGCCGCCAGCCGCCCCAGCGCCGCCTCATCCACATTCGCGCCGTCCTCTACCCACATATAAATGTGCTGCCCCACAACGCGCAGCGAGGCCGTAACCTTAAACTCGCGGTTATCCACCACATTATTGACCCAGAAGGCCTGTCGTTCCCCGACCCGTCGCGCCGGTGCTTGTGAGGGCGTGGCCGGGATCGACACGATGCCGCGCAGCTCACCCGCCAGCCGCACCGGGTCATTCACTTGGATCACCGCCTGTTCCAGCGCGGCCACTGTCGGGTAAGCTTCGGCCTCCTGCGCTGCCGCCGGATAGCCGAGGTATAACATCGACAAAAGAAGGACAAGACGCAGCCTCAACGTACTACCTCCACCTGTATTCCCTGTTCGCCCAGCGCGGCCAGCAGGGCATCCCATTGATCGGCGCGGACGATGACGGCCATTGGCCCCAGTTTAGCGCCCAGATAGCGGCGCAGCGCCGGCGTATCAAAGATGCGGTTGAGGGTGTCGGTGTCGGTGGTACGCAAGACCTGTAGCTGTTCCAGCGAGACATTGGCCGATGGCCCGGAGCGCCAGTTGTCGAGCAGGCGCAGGATGGCTTCCGGCAGTGGCTTATCGCCCAGCGCCCGCGTCAGAAAGCTGCTGATATGACCGGTGTTGATCCCCTGCTGGGCAGCCCGTTGAATGCCGGCCGCGTCCAGCTTATAGGTATAGGGATCACCCGCGCCAACCCAGGTGGTAAAACGCGCGATCTGGAAGCGATCCACCCGCGAGACTTTGCGCGGCACCAGAATGCTGCCGTCATCCTTAACCGCAACCTTATCTTCCGCTTCCTGTGGCGTCGGCCAGGGGGTCTGCCCCAGGAAGGCGCGACCATAGGCCGTCAGCCGAACGGCTCCGTCAGCACGATCCACCAGCCCCAGCCAGTGCATCGGCGTGGCGAGGTAATATTCCAGCAGCGCACCTTCCACCGCATCCCAACTTTCGAAGCCGCTGATGTACTCGTTCTGGTCATTGCGGATATACCAACTGGCGTAATCACCGCCGGGGCGCTGGAAATCCGGCTCCGTCTCCTTGACCGCGTCGATGAAGTCGGCCACCGCCCACCACTCTTGTTTAGGCACCAGCTCACCCATGATATCCAGCGCATTGCTGCGCGCTACGGCCGCATCATACTCATCCAGTTCGCCGCCGGGGTCGGGGTGCAGACCGGGTAAAAACCACATCTCACGGAAATACTGCCCACCGCGCCAGCCTTCCGCCAACGCCTGCACCTGGGCCGCCCGCGTCGACTCCAGCCAGCGGCGGGTTTCGGCCCGCTTGGGAAAGGCTTTGCCCGCCTGAATCTCGACTAAGTCGCTGCTGATGCTGATGGCGAACAGGAAGTGAATGCGCTCGTCTTCCGGCTTGAGCAAGTGCTTGCGCAACCAGTCGCGCTCCTCATCGCCCAACCATCCCGTCTCAACATTCGGGCTGAACAATTGCAGATAAGCCAGTAATGTCGCCATGTCATCGACCAGCGAGGTATCGGCCTGCTTCGCCCCGGTCACTTCAGTGAGAGGTTCGATCAGCGGCTCTTCCGATTGTTCCTCGGCTGGCAGCGGTTCACCGGCAGCCAGATTGGAATAAGATGTCTTGCGCACCGGCAGCGCCCGCAGCAGATCTTCCGGCACATAGATCATCAACTGGGCACCGGTATCGGCCAGCGAGAATGTCTGTGCCACCAGCCCGCGATAATACAATCCTTCGGCGATGCTGCGCGGCTTTTCCAACGGCTTCTCGCGTTCGATCTGGGCGATCCCCATCTGACGAATCTCGCCAAATAAGCGGCTGAATTTCGCCATCGGCATCTGCCCACCGGCGACGACCAGCATTTGCAGGGCGCCCCGCTGATCGTCGCTCAATCCATCCCACACCACTTCGGTGCGCGCTGGGTTGAGCATAACCTCGCGCACGGCAGCGATCTGAGCCGAGCGATCCAGCCCGGTGATATTCACTTTCCAGAATTTCGCCAGCACCGACAATACACCGGCATCGACATCGTCTTGTAAGGTCAGGTTGAGGGGTTTCATAAGGCGCTGCCTGTTCTAATTGGGACATTCACAGTTTATGTGCGATCACGGGAATACGCCAGACAGGGTCAATCGTGACGAATTTCACAGAAAATTTACGCAAATTTATGACTGATCTCAACTTCAACCAACAGGCTTGATCTATAATTAATATAGTAACAAATAAACGAGGTGAACCTTATGTTTTCTTCACCCAATGTCAATGACCTGCCTGCCGATGAGCGGCAATCGCTCCGTGAGCAAATTTACCATTTCGCTACCGATGCCGAGAATGGCCTGGGCATGGACAACAGCAGTGCACAGAACTTCGTGAATCAATGGCTGAATAGTCGGCGCGGCTGGAACCTTGAACAATTTCAGCAGACGTATCGTGAAGCCTATCGTTTTGCCTGTGGCGATAGTCTGCATGGCGAAGGATTAGGGCTCTACAGCAGTTTTGCTCGCGATTACGCGATACACTGGGCCATTGAACATTATGGGCGGGACTTTGCCCGCTTTGAAGCAACTTATCGCGCTCAGTTCGCCCACGCCGTTGAACCCATCACCGAAGGTGGTCTAGGGATGGGGCGCGGACTCGCTAAGCAGTACGCGCTATCGCAGGCCAAACGCGAATCGGCCAACGCCGCTTAAATTCAAAACGGGGGACGCATCAGTGTCCCCCCATCTGTAGCCGTTATGGCAAGTCCTGCGTCTCCGGCACACGGAATGATCCTTGTACCGTGCCGCGCGCATCACGCAGCGTGACGGTATCGCCTGCTTCAAAAGCCGCCTGATTCCGATTCCAGAACAGGGCAATCGCCGTATCCTGCCCTACCCGGCTGTAGATCGTCACCAACCCCCGCGAAAAGAGAATACGCTCGGTGAAGGTATAGGTATTCCCCTGCCCGTCCGAGAGTGTCCAATCCAGCAGGTTGACGTTGCTGCCATTATTGCGGATGACCACCCCTTCCGCCGTGATGTCACCTGCGGCCTGAACCTCAGCAATCTCGACCTGGGCGCTGGCGGCTGTCGGTGGCAGGGTGATGGTCGGGCGCACCGTCGGCGCAGCGGTCGTGTCGCTAGTCGCTTCAGCGGTGCCTTCCGCCGACTCAACCGTAGGGGTTGTATCTTCGGGCACTTCACTGGTGGGCGCAGCCGGAGTGGCTGCTGTTAGCGGGCAACCTTCCAGCGGGACGATCAGCACATCGCCAATTTGCAGGAACGTGGCGGTCTCATCATTCAGCCCATTCACTTCCATCAAGCGGAACGGATCTGCCCCGTACTGCACCGCCACGCCGAAGGGCGTATCGCCTTCCACCAGCGCATGGGGAATACAATTTTCCGGCAGCACGGTCGACGCTGCGCCGGGTTCGGACGCATTAGCATCACCAATATTCAACGGCTGCGCACCGCCAATGCCTTCCTGGGTCGGTGCCTGCGCTACGGTTGTGCCGCTGTTATCCAGCACACTGGGTGGAACAATCACCTGACCCGGCAGCGGGGTCGCGGTGACGACAACCACGCGCGGCGTCGCATTCAGATCCGTCGTCGCCGTCACCAGTATTGGCACGGTGATGACCACCTGGCTCGTGCCAGCCGGTTGGGCACCCGGACTGAGAAAATTGACCACCGCCAGAACCACCGCCAGTGAAATCAGCACATTCAATACAACGAACATAATCAGGGTACGACGCCGCATGGTTTCCTCTTCACGCTAAAGCCCCCAAAGAAGCCCCTATGCGGAGTTTAGCATGGTGGTCAGAGGTGGGCAATTGGCGAGTTCGATTTCAGTTAGGTTGACGCCAGGGTGATCTGTAAGCCCTTGACGCCGACGCCGGGGCCGAAGTCGCGCCGGGGATCGAAGGACCAGCGACCAGTTGCCATGTTGGTGATGATGCAAACTGAGGCATAAGGCAGGCCGAGTTCCGCCGCCAGCCAGACCTCTGGTGCCAGCGTCATCCCCACTACCGCTGCCCCGCCCCAGCCCGCCAGAGCGATCTCCGCCGCTGTCTCCAACCGCGGCCCCTCGGTGCAGACATACACGCCATGCGCAGCGCAAGGGAGCGCCAGCCGCGCACAGGCATCGATCAGCCGTTGTCGCAGATCATCGGAGAATGGGGAGCCATGCGGCGTTCGCCGATCGGTTATTTCATCACCAAAGCTGCTATGCGTCCGCGCCCGCGTCAGGTCGAGCAGGTCGTGGGGGATGACGACATCGCCCACGCGCAGCCCCGGCGCAATCGCCCCGACGCCATTCCAGGAGTAAATGGCGCTGGTACCCAACTCACGCGCTGCCCACAACACCGCCCGGTGATTGACAAAGGCGGCGCTGCGCTGCAAGCCATCCTCGCCGTGACGCGAACTGAACCAGGCCGCGCGGCCTTCGTGGGTGATGTGGACAAATGGGGGCGATAAGCCGAAAGGGGTCTCAAGCTGCCGCCGTTCACCAACAGTGACATGCTCGTGCAGCTTGAGATGATAAGCAGCCGTGCCGCCCAGAATGACCGGCGTCATACCAGTCCGTTCCCGACACGGCTGAAGAACATCGAGTGCTTACTTCCGGGCACTGGCCCGTGCGGTGCGCGACACGGCAATCACACCCACCAGACCGAGCGCCAGCAGCGCCAGTAGTCCCAGATTACTGCTGCCGGTACCCAGCTCGTCGAAGAAACCGGTATCCGGTAGCGCTGTCGGGATGGCTGTCACTGGGCCGCCAATCGCTTCTGACGTTGGCGACGCGATGCCACCACCTTGCCCGCCGTTTACTGGCGCAAGCAGACTAGCCAAAGCCGTCGCTGTCAACGCTACTGAGTCGGCATTGATTTCAGCGGTGGGCGGAATAACCGCCAACGCGGTTTGGGTTGCTTCGGCATCGCGCTGCGCCTGAATGGCGATGGCGGTCTGCGCTTCTAACGTCAAATCAACCGTCGGCAGGATAGTTGGCGTGGCCGTCTCGGTTGGGATGGCTGTCGCCGTTGGCAGCGGAGTCAGAGCTGTCGCAGTTTGTGTCAGCGCCAGAACTGCATTAGCTGTGCTGGTCTGATCGATCAGCAAGGCCACTGCATTGTTGGTCAGCACAATCGCCGTCGCGGTCTGCTGAATCGGCGTTGGCCCGGTTGGCTGTAATGCCAGGAACAACACCACACCCAGACCGATCAGGAACAGCACGATCATCGCTGCCGCCAGGATGACAAAGGTGCGGTTGCTGCGCCGTTCGCCGGCCGGTTCGTCTTCTTCTAACTCCGGCATATCCTGATCTTCGAAGCCGAACTCGCCTGGCGAGTCGTCATCGAGATTGATGTCGGGCGAATCATCATCAAAACTGAAGTCATCGTCACCTTTTTTGGCCTGGCTGCTGCCGGATTTGGCGTCTTTCCCGGCATCACCAAAGTCAAAATCGTCGTCGAAATTGAAATCGTCGTCGTCATCCTGCAAGTCGCGTCGGTTGAAGCTCATAGTTCTCTCCTGAATGACGGGCGCAGCGTCATACCAATCTATTGTAGATGCATCCGGCAAACCTCGCCACTGAACATCTGTCGCTGGCGGCTATTGAATGCCCCTAAACTTCGACGCGACTGTTCAGCCGACACATCTTATTAGTCTTTGATTATTGTAGATGCATCCGGCAAACCTCGCCAGTGTACCTGAGCGCTACCGGTGCAGCAGACTCTCCGGCTATTTTGACGCACTCAAAATCGTCGTCAGCTTTTCCACCAATTGATCGACATGCGGCTTGTCGATAATCAGCGGCGGGACAAATCGGATGACATTCGTCCCGGCATTGACCAGCAGCAGGCCGTGCTGGTAACCCGCTTCGACCATCGCGCTCACATCACCCGTCAATTCCAGAGCCACCATCAGACCGCGACCGCGCACTTCCTTTATCAGTGGGCTGTTGATCTCCGACAGGCGCTCTTGCAGATAATTCCCAACCTCATTGACATGTTCAAGGAATTCCGGTTGGCTGATGCGCTGAAGTACATGTTTGGCTACGCTGGTAATCATCGGGCCGCCGCCAAAGGTGGTGCCGTGCTCACCGGGGTGCATGGCGCTGGCGACTGCCTCAGTCAGAAGGATCGCGCCGATGGGCAGCCCACCGGCCAGCGGCTTCGCCAGCGTCATGATGTCCGGGGTGACGCCGCTGTGTTCATGCGCCCACAACTTGCCGGTGCGCCCCATGCCACACTGCACCTCATCGAAGATCAGCACCGCACCATGCTGGTCACACAACGCGCGCAGCCCGCGCAGGAATTCATCGGTCGCAATGTTGATGCCACCCTCGCCCTGGATCGGCTCGACGATCACGCCAGCGGTCTTCGGGCCAATCGCGGCGCGAGCGCTCTCCAGGTTGTTGAATTCGGCCAGGACGCTGTGCGGCATCAGCGGCATGAAGGGCTTCTGATACTTCTCTTTGGGTGTCAATGCCACAGCGCCCATTGTGCGTCCATGAAACGCGCCGCTGAAGTGAACGATCTCGGTCTTATCAGTTAGCCCTTTTTCGTACTGCACCTTGCGCGCCCACTTGACCGCGCCTTCATTCGCTTCGGCACCGCTGTTGGAGAAGAAGACACGATCGGCAAATGACTTCTCGATCAACAGCGAAGCCAGTTCAATCGCCGGGGCGGTGTAATACAGATTGCTGGTATGGATGAGCCCCGCCGCCGCGGTCTGCATGGTTTGCGTCAGGCCAGCGTCGTTATAACCGAGGGCATTCACCGCGATGCCCGCCACCCAATCCAGATAGGGATGACCCTCACTGTCATAAAGATACGGGCCGTCACCGCTCACCAGCAGAAACGGCGGACGCTTGTAGGTCTGCGCCAGATAATGCTCGCCATCATCAACGAATTGTTCCGCCCGCGTCGGTGCGTTCAGCATGTTGTTTCTCCTCGTGGTTGTTGCTGTCCCATTCTACTCTGAAGCGGCGGCAAATCGCCATGACCGTTTCAGCCAATCCCATTCCGGTCACGAGGCGCGTGCCAGGACCGGCATGGACGTCAGCGGTAGATACACCATAAACGTGCTGCCTTCGCCAGCCGCGCTTTCAACCTCGATTCGCCCAGCGTGCAGATCAATAATCTGGCGTGCTATCGGCAACCCCAGCCCGAACCCCGGCGTGGTATGCGCTTCATCCTGCCGCCAGAATCGTTCAAAAATATGCGGCAGTGCTTCTTCAGTGATACCGCTGCCGGTATCGTGGATACGGATGATCACTTCAGATTCCTGGTGCAATTCAGTAGAAAGTGTAATCTCGCCTCCCACGCGATTGAAGCGAATGGCGTTATCGAGAAGTTGTTCCAGCGCCTGCTGCATCCAGTACATGTCGATCCGCAGCATCGGCAACCCGTCACCCACCGCAGTACGGAGCGTTATCTGCTGCCGCTGCATCGATTGCTGCCGGGCCTGCGTCGCCGCCGCGATGACATTTTCAATCGTGGTGCTGGTTAGATTCAGCCTGGGGTTGTTATCCAGCTTTACCATCATCACCATCATGTCGATTAACCGTGTCAGACTCGCGATTTGCTGCTCACCATTGCGCGCATAACGCTGGAGTTTCTCCGAGTCTTTCGCCAGCGTCATCAGATACAGGCTGGAGTTAATGATCGAAAGGGGTGTCCGCAGCTCGTGCGAAGCATGTTGGATGAACTGTGTCAGCACATTGACCCGTTCTTTTTCAATTGCCAGCGCAAAAGCCTGATCAGCCGCTTTTTTCCGTTCGGTAATGTCCACCGCATAGCCATCAATGCGCCCCGCCTGCCCGTCTTTGTCTTGAATCAACCTTGCGCGCAGATCAAGCCAGCGGATACTTCCATCCCGATGAATAATCCGATACTCCGTTTCATCAGCATCATGGGCAAGGATGCGCTGACGAAAACCTTCCAGATGTTGTCGGTCATCAGGATGAATCAGACTGACCCACAGATTGGCATCGCGATAAAACTCAGAGGGTTCGCGACCATACACCTGTTGAACTGCCGGATTGATATACAACAGATCAGATGTCCTGGCATCAATCGACCAGACCACATCCGGCATGGTGTTCAGAATGCCCTGTAATCTTTCCTGGCTGCGCTGCAAAGCGTTCTGCGTCATCCGCTGTTCCGAAATATCAGTAAAGGAAGCCACAACCGCATACGGCTGATCTTCTCCAGGCTGAATCAGCGGCTGTGAATTGATCGATATCCACGACAAAATCCCTTCCAGCTTCTTCACCCCCATCACAACATTGCGTTGAGGCAGGCCTGTCCTGAGCGTAACCATCGCCGGATGATCTTGGCCGGGGAAAGGTGAACCATCTTCATGAATCGCCTGCCAGCGCGGGTCAATCGATGTGCGCCCTTTCATCTGATCCTCGCTCAGCCCCAGAATGGTCTCAGCCGCATGATTGCAGGTCAGGATTTGCCCGTTCTGGTCTTGCAGAACAACGCCTTCTGCCATTGCTGAGACAATCGAGCGATAGCGAATTTCGCTTTCGCGCAGCGCCTGCTCCATCTGCTTGCGCTGGCTCAGGTCACGCAACACACTTTGAATATGCAGCGGCGCGCCCGTTTCGTCGCGAACCAATTGCACATTCACTTCTACCGGAAAGACTTCGCCATTCTTGCGGCGGAAGTTGCGTTCATACAACGGCAATGCCTCACCCGCCAGCAGCCGTTGCCGGGTTTCCAGCGAGGCATCTACCTCTGCCGACAGATTCTGCAACGTCAGGGTTTGTATTTCTTCCAGGGTATAGCCAAACATTTCGGCAGCGCGGGGATTGGCTTCCATATGGGTGCCACTGAGGGCCAGAATGAAGACAGCATCATTGGACTGCTGAAACAATGACCGGTAACGCGCCTGTGCCTCGCGCAAATCCTGTTCGGCCTGGCGACGGGCGGTCACATCGCGCTGAACCACATAATGCCCGATCAGGTGTCGTTGTTCATCGTAGAGCCCGACGTAGTGCTCTTCCAGCACAACAGTGGTTTTATCCGCCCGCTTCAACTCCCGCGCATAAAACACATGCTCTGAATCCAGTAATTGCCGCCATAAGCGCTGCCCTGCAGCCACATCGTCAGGAAAAAGAGCAACCGGACTGCGCCCAACCAGTGCATCAGAGCTGACCTGCATCTGAGCCACCACCCCGGCATTCACGCGTGTGATGCGCTCATGAGTGAAAATCTTTTGCAGCATGGCTTCCTTGTCGATTACATCATCCCAAAGCAGCGGTTCATCCAGCATCAGGAACATCAGCCCATGAAATGACTGCTCAAACAAACCATCCAACTGATGATGACTGTAAGGCAATCCGACAGTTCCATCCTGATGCAACCGGCTCGCCAGCAGCAACCCTACCAACATAACCGGCAGAACAAACAGACTAAGCACAGCCCATTGTGACAGGAGCGCCATGGCTATCGCCAGAATAATCAGAAGCGCCCACCGAAACAGGGGACGTTCCAGCAAGGCACTCAACTCGAATCGAAGAGATGACAACATTCGTTGCATGATTTGGCCCATAATCGCTTGGTGGTGAAATTGGAATTCTGACCTTCGTACCCGGCAGGATCAGCACTTCACAACTGTAAATCAACGCTATCTTTATATCACATCAACTGTCGCACATCCATAGCCATTGAGATAAATTCATGTTTTCTTAGTAAAGTACTGTCAGGAGCGCCTTGAGGAATGTCATTCATTGACCTGAGCCACGACTTTGAAGATGGGATGCCGGGCTTCAAACTGAAGAATGAGGACGGCAGCTTCACCCAGTACTCGGCCCAGATCTATCCCTTCATGACTCACGAGCAGTCACGCGCCAAGTTTCAGGATCAGTGTGAGTTCGAGATCACCGAGATCCGCTTTCAGACCTCGGTGGGAACCTACATCGACTCACCCTATCATCGTTACCGCAGCGGGCGCGACATCAGTCAAATTCGGCTGGAAGAAGTCATTCTGCCAGGAATCGTCATTGATGTGCGGGGACGATCGCCATTCGAGCCAGTGGGTCTGGATGCGCTGCCGCCCGGCCTCGATCTGGCCGGCAAGGCGCTGCTGTTCAACTTCGGTTGGGATCAATACTGGGGCAGCGAGGATTATCAGGCGTATCCGTTCATCGGCCGTGAGGTGATTGAACATCTCGCTCATTCGGGCGTGAAGCTGGTGGGGGTCGATACTGTGAACATTGATAGCTCGCGCGACCTGACCCGCCCGGCGCACACCCGCTTGCTGTCGCAGGACATTTACATCGTGGAGAACCTGTGCCATCTGGACGCGCTATATGGCACAGCCTTCCGCTTCTTCGCTGTCCCGCTAAAAGCCAAACGAGTCGCCGCCCTCAGCATTCGCGCCTTCGCCGAAGTCACTCCATCATGATTCCGGCGTGGATTCGGCACAGAATGGCTGGATATTGTAGGTCAGACGATCTACGCAGGTGAGCGCATCAACCAACCGATTGGTTTCAGCCCACCGCATCAGCCCGGATAAGGGTTCAAACCGCCAGCGGATGATGCGCCCATCGGTCCCGGCTGTTATCATCTGCTCGCCATCGGGGCTGATGGCAGCGCCCGACAGGCTAGCGCGATGCCCTCGCAAACGACGCAGCGGCTGCCCCTCAGAAACATCCCACAGAATTCCTGTTGAATCTTCAGCGACGGAAAGCAGCTTGCTGCCATCCGGACTGAAATCAAGATCGACGATGTAATCTTCATGACCGCTGAACTGGCGCACCAACTGCCCGGTGTTGATGTCCCACAGGGTCAGCACATTCGCGCCAACCGCCAGATACCGGCCATCCGGGCTAACTTTCAGGCTGGTGACATAAAGATCTTCGCCGCCGAAAGACTGGATGATTTGACCCGTTTCTGGATTCACCTGGATGACCTGCCCTGGTTGGCAGGATACCGTCTGGTCAAACCACCCGCCACAGCCCACGAACCAATCGCGCCCATCAGCACTGAAGGCGAGCGCGCGCGCAGCAAAACTGATATCGCTGTACCGCCGCACTTCTTCGCCCGTCGCAATATCCCACTCAGTCACCAGTCCCTGGTAGCAAGTGCCAAAGTCAAATACGGCACAGCTTCCGATGAGGAGCCTACGTCCATCAGGACTGAGCGCCAGCGGGTTGTCCCAACTGGCGCTGCCGGTGGCAAAGGTTTGCATCTGCTCTCCGCTGGCAATATTCCACTGCAACACCACACTTTCCACACAATAATTGTCGCCGGTAGATTCGGTACATCCCGCGCTGAACAATGTCCGACCATCCGGACTGATCGCCACATTGATCAACTGTGGGATATAAGGCTGCTCTTCCCAGAGTATCTCCCCGCTGGCGCTATCCATAACGCGGATTGTGCCGTCCAGCCCGGTGGCAACAACCAGGCGACCATCGGGGCTATAGGTGATACGTCCCCATTGTGGATCGTACCCCGTTGCCAGATAACCGTCGATCTGACCATCCCGCACATCCCAGCGCACCGCCATCCCATACTGCTCTATCCCCCACAATTGCTGTTGATTGGAAGAGAAAGCCAGGCTAAAGATCTGTTCCGTGTTACCAGCCAGCCGAGCGAGCAAGTCGCCATTATCAGCCGACCAGACATAGACAAATTTATCGCTCAACCCGGCACTGAGGAAGCTTCCATCCGGGCTGATGATGAACTTCCAGGTGCTGCCAGGCAGGTTGAGAATGCTGAAGACTTCTGTGCCGGTTGGAATGTTCCATGCCCTGATCTCGTCCGCCCCGCTGACGGTGTAAGCTGTCCTGCTATCAGGATGAAACACGATGCTGCTGACCGGGATGCCGGATATATTATCAATGTCCGTCCACTCGATCCGTCCGGTTGCGGCATCACGCAGCACCACACTGCCATCGCGCGGCGCGGTCATCACGCTGCGACCATCGGGGCTGAAGGCGATCAGACCAACATCGTAGCCATCGACATAATCTGCTCCGTCCCACTCAGCCCGTCCGCGCACCACATCCCACATGATCAGGCTGCCATCCCAGCCCGCTGTCAACAGTTCGCGACCATCGGGGCTGAAGGCCACCCGCATAATCTGCGCCTCATGCCCTTGCCAGCGACGAAGTAATTCTCCCTGAGGTACGCTCCACAGCGATACATCGCCAGCGAGACACACCCCGTCATCGTTCCACTCTGCACAATCGCCGACGACCAGCTCCTCGCCATCCGGGCTGAATTGCAGCACGTCACTCCGGCTGAGACCAGTGATTGGAGCCGAGGGTTCAGCAGCTAATCCGCGTGTGAGGTCAAAGAAGACCACACCGAACTCGCTGCACCAGCCCTCCTCGCTCCAGGCCACACATCCAACGACGGCCAATGTTGCACCTTCTGGGGAAAGCAGCAATCCAAAATCGCTATCAAAGCCGCTTTCCAGTGTACCGATGATCGCATCGGTCTCCAGATCGAGCCAGATCACATCAGCCGTCACATTATCGGTCCAATTGATAAAAGCGCTGCGACCATCTGGCGTGAGGACAACACTCGTAATCAAGCCATCTTTCACCCGATAACGCGCCCGCAGGCCCGGTTGGTAAGCCAGATCAGCCAACGCTGCCTGCGCCAGCGGTGGCGAGTCCGGGATGCGATTGGCCTCCAGCGCCAGCGCTAACGCTTTCGCTGGATCGCCGCCCGCGAACAAGCCCTGGGCATCGTTAGCCCAGAGCAAACTTTGCGCAATCTCCAACCGGCGGCTGGCAGTCGCTTCAGCCGCTTGCGCCAGCAGCGCGTTAGCCTGGGCTGTTGCTGCATTATCGGCTGAAAGGGTTGCGTTCACCTGGGCTTCGCCCTGGGCAACGGTTGCTGTACCGGCCTGCTGCGCCACAGCCGTCCCGCGCGCTTCTGAGGTTGCCAGCGCTGTCTGTGCCGCCTGTGACTGCACCAGACCGAAGATCGCCAGGAGCAGCGCGATCACCAACCCAACCGCGGTCGCCCCCAGCAGCAACCGTGTCCGCTGGTTTTGTGCCTGACGGCTGGCCGCAATGAAAGCGCCATGCAACGGGGTACTCGGCGGTTGCTTGCCCACCGCTGTGGCCTGCCAGTTTTCCGCTTCTAGTAAATCCTTATCCCGCAGCAACAGACTGACCTCGCGCTCCTTTTCCTCCCAGTCGCGGGCGCGCACCAGCAGCCGGGTATGCAGGCGGACATGGTTAAAATCAGTCCGCATCACATCCTTCAGGATTTGATAAGCATGATCAAAATCGTCACTTTCACGGAAGTAAATCCAGTTGTGCGAAGAGACAGATGAATGCATTCTGGCCTGTAGCTCCGCGCCGCTGACTTCCCGATGGAGCACCGGGATCAGGCGTTTGTTGTTCGTCCGCGCATGTTCAATCTCGCGGTGGCAAACATCTGAGATGACGGAATCCGGGCTGATGATGAAGAGGAATGCATCCGACCCTTCGATGCCTGCCTGAATCTCCTGCCACCAATCGACGCTCTTGGGGATGTCCTCCCAATCCGCCCAGACCTCGAACTCGTCGACCTTCAGACGCTCGAACAGGCGTTTGGCAAAATCTGTATCGCGGCGCGAATAGGAAATGAATACATCCGACAGATTATAGGTCGTTGCCATACTGCTCCCTCGCTCATCCTGATGATGCTCAGGCATTCAAAAACTGGCGAGAAGGCGGGCTTTGTACTCCGCTCTTCTCGGCACATCTCGGTTCCACATGATGTAAAACTGATTGTAGGGTCGAATTCGATTATCCGCGAATGGTCACGGTGCCATCTGCTCGACCAACGCTCGCAGGCAGCGCAGCACCTCCGCCGGACGCAGCCCGCCGGGACGGTTGAGATACAGGCCGCCGTACTGCTCAGCCTCGTCCTGAATGTAGCGGGTGGCCGTCAGCAGGATGACCGGCAGTTCCGCCGTCTCTGGCGACGTGCGCAAGGCTTCCATCACGGCGAAGCCATCCATCTCCGGCATCGCCAGATCGAGCAGCAGCAGATCGGGCTGTTGCTCGTGGATGATGTCGAGCGCCTGCTGACCGTCATAGGCGCGGTACACGGTGTAAGGCTGGGGGAGAGTCTCCAAGCTGCGCTGTACCAACTGCACCAGCCCGCGATCATCATCGACGATCAGGATGCTTTGCACCGCGCCGACCTGCTGAATATGCTCGATCAACTGCTGGGTGGTGAAAGGTTTCGCCAGATAGCCCTTGACCTGCAAGGCATTCACCATCCAGGTCGCGCTGGGCAGCGAGCAGTGAATCGTCGGAAGGCTGAGGGATGGTTCCGTGACGGATGGCGCTGGGCGGGTATTGTCGATCAGCAGACGCGGCTGGTGCTGCTCCACCACAGCTTCCAGCTCGGCCACATCCCGCAGCGGCACCACTTTGTAAGGCAGCAGGTGGCGACGGATGAGCGCCGTCACCAACGGGTCGCGTTCCAGCACCAGCACACTGGCATCAGCCTGCGGTTCATTCCCGCCAGCCGCGCTGCTGCCGGAGAGGCTGCGCACAGGCAGGGTGAAGGTGAAGGTTGAGCCGACGCCCTCCTGGCTGACCACATCAATCCGTCCGCCGTGTCGTTCGACGAAGCGCTTACTGATCGCCAGCCCCAGCCCTGCCCCGCCATGACTGCGGCTGAGGGAATAATCGACCTGATAAAACTCGTCAAAAATCTGCGTTAGCTTATCCGCCGGAATGCCGCGTCCGGTGTCCGCCACGCTGAACACCACCTCCTGACCCCGCGCATAGACCGACAGCGTGACCGACCCGCGCTCGGTGAAGCGATGGGCATTGCCCAGCAGATTGAGCAGCACCTGGCGGATGCGCGTCCGGTCGATCTCCATCTGGGGTAAATCAGCGGCGCAGTGCAGGACGAATTGCAGCTTGCCATCGCGGAACAGGTTGTGCAACAGTTCCGCCGTGTCGTCAATGAAAGCGTTCAGATCAGTGCGTTCCAGGTTGAGCGCGAAGCCGGAAAGCTCTACCTGCGACAAATCCAGCACATCATCAATCAACGCCAGCAGATGGCGACTGCTGGAATAAATCTGGTAGAGATCGCGGTTCAGCTTGGGCGGCAGGCGCAGCTCGCCATAGACCTCTGGCGTCATCACCATGATCTCGCTGAAACCCAGGATCAGGTTCAGCGGCGTCCGCAGTTCGTGGCTGATGTTGGCGGCGAAGCGTTCCTTCAGGCGGCGGGCTTCGTCAGCCTGCTGCTGGGCATAGACCAACTGCTGCTGCGTCCGGCGCAAATTCTGATAGGCGATCTCCAACGACTTGACCGTCTGCGCCAGTTCAGCCTGCCGCTGCCGGGTTTCATCCAGCAGATGGTCGGCGCGCTTCTGCATCGTGCTGTACCAAGTCAGCGCTGTATAGAGCGAAGCCACCGAGGTCTGCATCACCGTCACCGTCAGCGCCAGGGTGGCGGCGAGCGCCAGCAGCGGATAGGACACCCCGTAGATCAGCGCCCCGGCTATGAAGATCGACAGCGCCGAGAGCCAGTGCAGATAGGTGGTCGTCATGCCGCTGACCAGCACCAACGCCACGCCGAAGAATGGCAGCCAGGGCGCTCCCGTCAGCCGCATTGCGCCGAACAGACACAGGTGTGCCAGCAGCAGCAGCCCGTAACGGACGCGGTTGAGATGCTGTGGCAGTTGGCTGCGCAGCAGCGCCAGACTGAGCGCGGTACTCGCCAGCAGCAGAAACAACAGCGTGGGAAAATCATCGGCGAAGAAGGTGCTGTAGGCCGCCAGCGCTGCGCTGACCAGCCCCACCACCGTCAGCCGTCGCAGCATCTCGATGCGCAGGTCGTGCAGGGTATCGCGAAAGGACATCAGCTTCACAATCCGATGGTTTGTAGGGCTTCTAGAATGCGTTCCTGTGTAACAGGCTTGGCGATGAACAGCGACGCGCCCAGCGAATAGGCTAGTTCCGGGTCGTTGATGACCGAGCAGATGATGACCGGTATGGCAGCCGTGCGCGGTGCCGTCCGCAGTCGTTGCAGCACCTCCCAGCCATCCATACCTGGCATCATCAGATCCATGATGATCGCGTTCGGCTGAATTTCTTCCGCCAGCCGCAGCCCATCGGCACCATTCAGCGCCGCCAGCACCTTAAACGACTGCCCGGTCAGATAGCGCTGGAGCAGATCGATCAACCCCTGATTGTCGTCGATCAGCAGCAGCGTCGAACGATGAGCCGGCATCAGCAGCCGCACCACCGCGCCGCCATCCGTGCGCTCATGGGTCAGCACAAAGCGAAGCTGCCCCATGAAATCCTGGATCACTGGCGTGATCGGCAGGTCGTTCACCTGAGCCTCACGCGGGGGGTAGGTCAGTTCGAGTTCAGCGCTGTCCGGCAGGGGCTTGAGCGTGATCGACAGGTTTCCGGCCTGGGACTGCTTAATGGTCTGGCTGAGGAGATGCACCAGAATTTGCTGCGCCGCCGCCTGATGGGTCGAGAGGATGATCGGTTCGGCGGGTATGCTTGCCTGCATCTGGAGATTCTGCTGCTCAGCCAAGCGCTGTACCGCCTTGACCGCCGCCTCCAGCAGCGTGTTGATCTGGGTCACAGCGAGCTGGCTGTCGATGCGCTCGACTTCCGGAGGAGCCTGGGTCTGGCGATTGAACCACAGCATATCGCCCACGCTCTCCTGCCCCTGGCGCAGATCACGATAGGCCTGCCGCACCGAGATGCCCAGATCGCTGGCGGCTTCCGGCAGCGGCATATCGCCAACGTAATGCAGGTGGAGCAGGTTGTAGACCCGTGTCATGGTGGAACGCGCCCCGGAGCCGCTGCCCGGATTGAGCGCCTCAATTGCCGCTACCAGCTCCCGCCGCAGCCGGTGACCGGCGGGTTCGCTTGGCTGACCGGCACGGGTAGACTGCGCCAGCGGATGGCGGTTCAGGAAGGGGAAGTCATATAAATGTTCCAGGACATCTTTCACCTGTTCCAGGAACGTCTCAGGCGGTGCTTGCGTCATCGTGCAATACTGACACTATTTGATGAAAACTCTTTGTCAGTATTGTGGCACAAACGTGGCAAAAAACGGTAGTGCATTTGCAAGCGGAAATGTTACAGTTAGGCTGACTGATCCATCTGGGGTCACGTTTGAGCAACTAGTTTTTAGGAGTGTCTGGTATGAAAAAGCGTTTGCTCCTCGTTTGTCTGCTCGTCCTGGCGTTCAGCGTCGTCGGGGTGAGCCGCGCCCAGGACCTTTCCGGTCAACTGGAAATCTTCTCCTGGTGGGCGGGCGATGAAGGCCCGGCTCTGGAAGCGCTCATCGCGCTCTACAACGAACAAAATCCGAATGTCGAAGTCATCAACGCCACTGTCACCGGTGGTTCGGGCGTCAATGCCCGCGCCGTCCTCAAGACCCGTATGCTCGGCGGCACCCCGCCCGACACCTTCCAGGTTCATGCCGGTGAAGAACTGACTGGCACCTGGGTTGTGGCCGATCGTATGGAAAACCTGGCCGACCTGTATGCGGCGCAGGGCTGGAACGATGCCTTCCCGGCTGACCTCATCAACCTGCTGACGGTTGACGGCGGCATCTACAGCGTCCCAGTCAACATCCATCGCTCGAACGTGCTGTGGTACAACCCGGCCAAGATTGAAGAATGGGGCGTCAGCGTCCCGGCGACCTGGGATGAATTCCTGGCCGCCTGCCCGACCTTCCAGGAAGCCGGCGTGACCCCGCTGGTCATCGGCGAAGCCTGGACTGTCAACCACCTGTGGGAAAGCGTTGCCCTCGGCGTCCTCGGTGCCGATGGCTGGGCGGGAATCTGGACCGGCGCGACCTCGCCCAATGGCCCGGAAATGACTGCCGTCTGGGATCGCTTCGGCGAAGTCCTGGCTTGCTCGAACATCGGCGAAGACTCGGCTGGTTTGTCGTGGCAGCAGGCCATCGATCAGGTTGTGGCTGGCACCGCCGCCTTCAACATCATGGGCGACTGGGCCGCTGGTTACATGACCACCACCCTGCAACTGGAACCCGGCACTGGCTTTGGCTATGCGGCCGCTCCGGATACAGCTGGCAACTTCCTGTGGCTGTCGGACAGCTTCGGTCTGCCGGTGGGTGCGCCCAACCGCGACAACGCCATCGCCTGGCTGGAACTGCTCGGCTCGGTTGAGGGTCAAAATGCCTTCAATCCGCTGAAGGGTTCGATCCCGGCGCGCGTCGATGCCGTGGCTGCTGCCCCGGAACTGTACAATGCCTACCTGCAATCGGCTGCATCGGACTGGTCATCGAACCGTCTGGTCGGCAGCCTGGTGCATGGCACCGCCGCTAACGAACGCTTCATGGGTGACTTCAACCAGGTCATGGAAATCTACCTCGCCAGCCGCAGCAGCAGCGCCGCCGCCAACGCGATGGCCGCTGTCTGTGTGACCTCTGGCGCGTGCGGCGGGATGTAAGCCGTCCCCCTGCTCGTTCGCATCATCTGGTTATGACGGTAGGGGCGCACAATGGCTGCGCCCTTACGTTATCACCCACAAGTTTTGAGAAGGACAATTGACATGCGAAGTAATCGTGACCGCGCCATCGCGTTCGTGATGCTGCTCCCATCCTTGCTGCTGATCGGCATCTTCGTCTATGGCTTCATCGCCCAGGCGGTGCAAACCTCGATGACCGATTGGGGCGCGAACCCGGCCCAGCCCCCGCTGGCGCAGAATGTGGTGAAGAGTTTTGTGGGGCTGCAAAACTATCAGAATATTATGACGGATATGCTGGAGTTTAATTTCCGCAACTCGCTGGCGAACACCTTCTTTTTCACCATCTTTTTTGTGCTGGGCTGTCTGGTGGCGGGCATGGCGCTGGCGCTGCTGCTCGACCAGAAAGTGAAAGGTGAAGGGTTCTTCCGCACCGTCTTCCTCTTCCCGATGGCGCTCTCGTTCGTTGTCACTGGCACCATCTGGCGCTGGATGCTGCAACCGGGTGGCGGCATCAACATCCTGCCGCAGGTGTTGTTCGGCCTCTCGCCGCTGGAATTCAGTTGGCTCAACAGCCGCGATGTCTGGCTGCCGTTTGAGTGGGGAAACGTTCCGGCCATCCTGACCACCGTCGGCATCGCCATCCTGGCCTTCATGGCCGTCAACTTCGCTCTGTCGCAGCGCTGGCGGGCGATGCAGTACGTCATCATCGCCGGTGTCGTGGTGGCGCTGGTGTTCTTCGCCCGGCTGTGGGATTTCATCTGGCCGGCGCTGGATGTGGCGGATGCCGAAACTGCGATTGCCCCCAAAGGCTTCAACGCCGCTCTGATGGGGATCATCCTGGCCGCCGTCTGGCAGATGTCCGGCTACACAATGGCGATGTTCATCGCTGGGATTCGCGGCATCCCGGAAGAACTGCGCGAAGCCGCCCGCGTCGATGGCTGCAACGAAATCGATGTCTACCGGCTGATCGTGCTGCCCCAGTTGAACCCGATCATCCTGAGCGCCATGATTATCCTGGGCCACATCTCTTTGAAGATCTTCGACCTGGTGTTCGCCATGTCCGGGCCGGATAACGCCCAGACGGTGGTGCCGGGTTTGCTGGTCTATACCGAAGGCTTCCGCGAAAATGCCTTCGCCAAATCGAGCGCCATCGCGGTCATCATGCTCTTCTTCGTGGCGCTGATTATTGTGCCGTATCTCTGGTCGCAGCTTCGTGAAGCCAGCAGCAAAGGAAAATCATGATGATGACGGCGATGCAGTGGCGGCGTTATACCGTCCGTACCGCGATTTATGTCGCGTTGATCCTGTTGACCTTCCTGTTCCTGATGCCGGTGTATCTGGTGATCGTCACCAGCCTGAAAGACCCGGCCACTATCAATCTGGCAAACACCTGGAATCTGCCGGGCGTCCCCTACTGGCAGAGCTTCGGCGAAGTCATCGACGCCTTCGGCCCGCGCATCCGCAACAGCGTGGCACTGGTGATCGGGGCAACCGCGCTGTCATCGGTGCTGGGGTCACTTAACGGCTATATTTTCTCCAAGTGGCGCATCCCCGGCGAGAAGTATCTCTTCCCGCTGATGCTGTTCGGTATGTTCATCCCCTATCAGGCCATCCTGATCCCCCTGTTCGAGTTCATGCGCAGCGTCAACCTGTACGGCGGTGTGCTGGGGTTGATCGTCATCCACACAGTCTACGGCCTGCCCATCACCACCCTGATCTTCCGCAACTTCTACGTCGATATTCCCGATGAGATGCTGGAAGCGGCTGGCATCGATGGCGCGGACTTCTTCGGCATCTACCAGCATGTGGTCTTCCCGCTGTCGATCCCCGGCTTCGTCGTGGTCGTCATCTGGCAGTTCACCCAGATCTGGAATGAATTCCTCTTCGGCGTCACCATGACCAACACCGACTCACAGCCGATCACGGTTGGGCTGGCGCAGTTGGCTGGCGGTGAGGCCGTAAAGTGGAATCTGCCGATGGCCGGGGCGATTGTGGCGGCGCTGCCTCCGCTGCTGGTCTACATCGTGCTGGGGCGCTACTTCATCCGGGGTCTGCTGGCCGGATCAGTCAAGGGGTAGAAACGCTGGATAACAAGCTCTACGTTCGGGGCGGTGTGCAGCCGCCCCCGTCCGGCTAAAGCTCAGACGCGCTTCTTTCCAGTGTTCAGTTTGGTCCGAACCTCGCGCAGCGTGGTATTCGGCAAATGAGTCTCATGCTCCGCCAGGAAGCGCTCCACCGCGCCGCGATGATGCTTAACCGCCTCGCGCAGCACCCACGACACCGCTTTGCTCACCCGCTTGTCACGCTCATGGACAAGGCGCGCCATCAAGGCCATCGCTAACCCGATGCCGCGTCCATCGTCGCTGGAACGAACCACATCTACCAGCAGCACCAGGCTGGCTCGCTGCTGATTCAGGTCATCGCTGGCGGCCAACCGGCGCAGAAACAGCTCCCACTCATCCCACCGCCTGAACATCTCGGCTGGCGTAAAGACCGTCTGGCAGGTCGAATCAACTTCTTTCCAGCCATGTAACTGCCCCAGCCACTGCTCGAAATGATCTAGCGCCAACGCCTGCCGGTGAGCTTTGTGCTGCGCCAATAGCATCCCGCCTACCATGCGCTCCTCCAGCGAGTCACTGCTGTAGAGACTGTCCAGCGTCTCCAGCCACTCAGACTGTGGCATCAGACCATGCGCCGTCAGCCACTCCTTGACAAAAGCACGCATCGCTGGAACGGCGATAAAATACTCAACATGATCGGTTTCGCTGTGACTCTGTCCCTGAAAGTCGGTTCGGGCGTGGGCGCGGATGAAGATGTGAAAATCCGTCACAAAAGCCGTTGTCATTGCCGGTTCCTCTCATCTCCCACGTTGATGCCAGGGTACTGCCGCAACCTGGCAAAGCTGTTCCCATCAAGCCAACCGCCTTTAGAACAAAAGTTTATCAGAAGTTCGTCGATTGTGCAGCCATCAGTGAGGTAAAGTTGAAACCGCAGCAGTGTGTGAGCGATGCGATCAGGCTACCGGCAAGGTGAAGGCAAAGGTTGCACCTGGCAATGGGCCTACTGATTCAACCCAGATGTCCTCGCCATGCGCTTCCAGTGCCCGTTTACAGAAGGCCAATCCGATTCCGCTACCTTTGCTGCCACGTAGTGGCTTACTGCCCTTGCTTTGCCAGTATTGCTCAAATACTTTGCTTCGTTCTTTGTCCGGGATACCCGGTCCACTATCCGAGACCATCACCAGCACCTTGCCCTTTTCAGCCAGATATTCAGCGGAAATCTGCACTGGCTTCCCAGACAGGGTGAAGCGAATCGCGTTATCCAGCAGATTGACCAGCACCCGCTGAATCTTGTTCGGGTCGATCAGCACTGCCGGCAGGTTGGATTGGATGACCAGATTCATGGGAATGGCGGCTTTCTCCGCTGTCGCTTCAACTCGCAACTGCGCCAGCTCGATGATCGGCATGATCGACGTTGGCACCCGCTCTAACGCCATATCCTTGCCCTTACGAATATCCAGCAGGGTGTTCACCAGATCCATCATCTCACTGGCATTGGCCTGGGCAATCACATTAGTCCGCTTGATAGTGGGCAATCCATTGGGATTATCCATCTGTTCCGAGGCGATGTTGAGCGCATTCATGATGCTGGCAAGTGGTGCCCGCAGGTCATGCACCGCCATACCGGTGATCTCGTTGCGATACTGCTCCAGCCGTTTTTCCTCGCTGATGTCGCGCAGCACTAGCAACCGCCCCACAAGTTGCCCTCGTTCATCGTGCACCGGTGAGCCAGTCTCCTCAACATACAATACTTGCTCATCGGCCAGCTTTCGGCTGAATTCACGTTGGTGTAGGGCATCTGAGGCCGAACGCTGGGCTCGCACCAGATTGCGCAGATCCTCACGCGTATATCCTGCCAGTCCTTCATCACTGGTGCTGTGGTCGAGCAGGACTTTTACCAATACCTCACCGATGTGCGCCTTCAGATTCAACCCCATCAAATTCTCGACTGCCGGATTGACTTCGATGATGCGCTGGCGCTCATCGAGCAGCACCACCCCATCACGGGTTGAGTCCAGGATAGCCTGCAACCGACTGTTGACGCTGCGGATGCGTCCGTAGAGCGCGGCATTCTCCAGATGACAGGCGGTCTGCGCCGCCAACAAACTGAGCGTCTTCAGTTCGCGCTCGGTAAATCCCTTCACTTCATCGAAGCCCAGGCATAAGATGTAATCAATCCGTTGCTGCATTCGAATCGGCACGGCAGCGATCGTCGGGTAACTGATTCCCTGCGCAAGTTCTGCCGCGTATTGCTCCGCCACATCAGCGACGATATGAATGTCGCCATTCTTGACCGCCTGGGCCGCTATATCGGCCACCACAATTGCCTGCGCTGTAGACCCCCCGCCGCCTTCCAATGCCTGGTAGTCCATCAATTTGGGCGAACTTTGTCCACTGACCATCTGGAAAACAGCCACATAATTGCTGCTGGTCATGCTCATCGCGGTCTTGATGACCTGCTTCACCACATGCAGGTGATCGGTTTCGCTGGCAAGGGTCAGCGATAATTCGCGGATGCTGTCCAGTTGTTCAACCTGATAGGTTAATTCTTCCAGCAGACGGGCGTTTTCCATGCTGATGATGGCATGTGCCCCCAGATTGATGAGAAAGTCAATCTGATCGTGAGTGAAAAAATCGCTGGCGCAGCTCTGGACAATCAGCACCCCGATGATCCCGTTGTCCTGCAACAGCGGCACCGCAATCGAGGAAAGATAGCCATCACCTGAACGGGCATCGTAAAAGGATAACCGTCGGTGATCGCGGCTGAAGACCGGCTTGCTGGTCCGCATCACCTCGCCAATCAACCCATCTTCGCGTCCGCTCACATACGCCCGCAGATTATCAGGCTGAACCGGGTAGACCTGTTCTGTCACCCAGAATTCATCGGCTTCGGTGCGCATCGCCAGCGCCACACTGTCCGCATGAGTGGTCTGGTGTGCGGCTTCAAACACATCCTGGGTGATCTCGTTGAAATTCTGCGACTCAGCCATGTGCTGGACGATGGTCTGCACCAGCTTCAGTTCTTCTAGCCGTTCACGGAGCCGGTTTTCGGTATCGCGATACAAGCGTGCATTATAGATCTGCGTCGAGACCTGGTTGGCCGCCGCTTCGATCAACTGGGTTTCGCGTTCCTGCAAGGCGCGCTCGGTACTAGCCCCGAGGATGATGACGCCGAACATTGACTCCAGCGCTACCATTGGCGCGATCACCACCAGCTTCAGGTGCATCTCTTCCAGATAGCTCTTTAGGGAAGGCGAAAGATCTGTCTGATCGGCCATCAGGGTCAGCGGACGCGACGGGATCTGGTCAGATAGAGACAGCACTTCGGGGAAAGCTGGCAGCGCATACAGCAGCGTATCGGTTTTTTCCTCGCCTGTTGTGCCGCTCACGCCGACGATGCTCATCCGCTGGGTCGGCGTATCCAGCAGCGCGATCATGGCCCAATCCATCCCACTCATTTGCCGCAACACTACCGTCACATCGGCGGCGACTTTGTTCAAGATAAGGCTGGCGGTTGAGATGCGTGAGAGATGGACCAGATGCGTCATCTCAAAGGCATGAAACTCCAACGTCTGGAGAAGTTGGGTGGTATCGAGCGCCGCCGTGATCTGAACACCCAGCACTTCCAGCAGTTCGCGTTCGTTATCGTTGTACTGATGCCGCTGCTGATGATAGACCACCAGAAATCCCAGCACTGCTTCGCCTGAGCGCAGCGGGACTTCAGCAATAGTCTGGGCATTTAAAGGACGATGAAACGGGGCCAGCACATCATCATCGCTTTTCTCATGCCAAATCGTCGTGCGCCAATCAGTGAAGCGATGCCGGCTGAAATCAATCTGTTGTGCCTGAAGCATTTCTGCTGGAGTAAACCCAATCGCTTCGGTCAGATTCAGGACTTGCCCTTCGCGCCCGGCGACGAAAATAGCAGCACGCTGCCCCTGGGTGACATCCATCGCTGTCTGGCAGGCAGTCTGGAATGCGATTTCCTGATCGACGCGGAACATGGCATTCTGGGTGTACTGGTTGACCAGCCGCATCTTGCCCATGATGTCATTGACATGGTCAGTCAGCGCCCGTGTTTCCTGGGCCTTGATCTCAAAATACTGCTGATAGGCCACATGCGCCCCGATTCCAACCATCAGCAGCACGAAGACACTTGTGCCATCTGAGTGCCAGACGACGGCAAAAGCCCCAGCCAATCCAAACGACAAAACGCGGGTAAGCCAGCGGGTACGGCGTTGAGGCTGCCAGGGACCCTGATAGGTGGTTCGATTCTCGGACCAGATCAGCAGCTCATAGACCAGCACACTGACCAGCATCCCTACTGCCAGCAGCGGCCATTGTTCCAGCGACAGGAGTGGCAACCGCCCCCCAAGCGCACTATATACCAGCGCCGCAGCAGCCAATGGCAAACCGAGACGCAAGCCAAAGCGTTCTCGCCGGGGCATCTTCCGCTGCAATACCCATCGATCCAGCAGCATAGCGATCAGCAGTGCTGCACCCAGCATCAACAGCGCCAGCCAGATGTCGGCAATCAACCACAACGTCACCAGCGCCAACTGTCCATAGCCGGTCAGGTCATGGGCCGATGCTTCTAGGGTGTCCGCAATCAACAGGAGGCCGAAGCAAATAACCAGCGGCACCAGCCAATACAACTGGACAAAGGGCGATATAGCCAGAACAAGCAGAAGCAGTACCAACGCAAAACTGCCCATAACCATCATCGGAGCAGTTATGGACGCGAAGGAGAATGACGAGGTTGAGTCTTGGTCGGGCAAGCGCATATGGGCCCGTTGATTTGACCGATAATGAGAAAACTTACAAACTTAAAACATTAAGTGAACGTTGTTGAAAGGCGCATCCTTAACGATCCCCGACAAATATACCATACGAATAGTCCAAATACAATCACAACCCACCATCAATGTTTATTAAATTGCTTGTCGAATTGTGTAATTCCTTTTACACTTCTGCCACATTCCGGTAATTGCGATGAGGGAACCCACCATGCCAGATGTGCACAAAACCTTCGACCCGAACCTGCCGCCCATGATTACCTGCACCGGCGTCAACAAATGGTTCGGCGAATTCCATGTCCTGCGCGATATTTCGGTCGATGTCGCCCAGCAGGAGGTAGTGGTCATCATCGGCCCTTCCGGCTCTGGCAAATCGACCTTTATCCGCTGCATCAACCGGCTGGAAGAACACCAATCCGGCCAGATCGTGGTCGATGGCATCGAAATGGGCAATGATGTCCGCAACATCAGCGCCATCCGCCGCGAAATCGGCATGGTGTTTCAGCAGTTCAACCTCTTCCCGCACATGACCGTCATCGACAATATCAGCCTCGCACCCATGAAAGTGCGCGGCCTGCCCAAAGACAAAGCCGAGAAAAAGGCCATGGAATTGCTGGAGCGTGTCGGCATCCCGGAGCAGGCCAAAAAGTATCCGGGGCAGCTTTCCGGCGGTCAGCAGCAGCGCGTCGCCATTGCCCGCGCCCTGGCGATGGAACCCAAGATCATGCTCTTCGATGAGCCGACCTCGGCGCTCGACCCGGAGATGATTAAGGAAGTGCTGGATGTGATGAAGGAGCTGGCGCGCAGCGGCATGACCATGCTGGTCGTCACCCATGAGATGGGCTTCGCCCGTGAAGTCGCTGACCGCATCATTTTCTTCGATCAGGGGCGGATTGTCGAACAGGGGACGCCGGATTACTTCTTCGAGAGCGCCCAGCACCCCCGCACCAAACTGTTCCTCTCCCAGATTTTATAGAGGGGTTGAAGTCGTAAGTCAGCTTGGCTCCGTCTTGGGCTTCTTGGGGCGCCCATCGCGCAGCAGTTCCATCACCGTTTTGGGCAGGTTGTGGACGATGCCCGGCTTGGTCACGTAGCGGTCTGCCCCCAGCTCCAACCCTTTGCGGATTTTGTCGGGGTCGGCCAGCGCTGAGACGATCACAATCGGCAGGCTGTCGAAGTAATCCTTCTCGCGCATCTGCCGCAGAAAATCCAATCCATCGACATCCGGCAGCATGATATCAAGCAACACCAGATCGGGCAGTGGCTTGCCCCGCAGGATGTTCACCGCACTCTGCACATTCAGCGCCGGGATGATCTCATAGCCAAAGCGCTCCAACAGCGACTTAATCATGTCCTGAACCGGCGGCTCATCCTCAATCACCAGAATCCGTTTCTTGGTCTCTTCCGCCACGCCACAACCCTCTCGTTTATTCGAGCCTCATGACGAGATACTGTAACCTGAGGGAAAGTCAATTGCAAGACCAGGGGTATGAGATCAAAGTCCACTGGCATTCTCATTCCACCGCTGCTGTCGGGCGGATATAGGTGCCATGCGCCGCTAACGGTGGCAACTGCCCCAGCAGATTATGCACCGCCTGACGGAATGGATGCGGATCGTAGACATCGCGCCCGGCATAAACCGCGTTGGTCAGACAGGCGACCACCAGCGCCCGCTGCGGATCGATCCACAACGAGGTGCCGGTGAAGCCGATATGACCGAACGAGTCGGCACTGAAGTAATCGCCCGCCGACGAATGTTGGGGAGACTTAAGCATCCACCCCAGACCGCGCCGGACATTGTCGGTCTGCACCTGCTGGCGTACAGCTGCCGCCGACAGCTCCGGATGAATGCCGAAGAGGTGCGGCTGATGCAACCAGAACATCCCAAACCGCGCGACATCATGCGCCGTCCCAAACAAGCCGGCATGACCGGCTACCCCGCCCACCCCGCTGGCATTCTCATCATGGACTTCGCCGTGCAGCCGCCGCCCACGCCAATCCACATCCTCTTCTGTCGGGGCGATCAATCCAGTCGCCAGATGATAATCCCGCACGGGATTGAAGGTGATGCTGGGAAGGGTGGCGCGCGCCAGTATTCGCACCCGAATGGCCTCGTCCAGCTCCCCCCGGAACAACCGCGCCGCCGCTTCGCCCAGCAGCATCAGCCCCAGATCGCTGTAGCGCACCACCCCATCCGGCGCGGCCACAAATGGCGACTGACAGATGAAGGCCAGCCCGCGCTTCCAACGCTCGGCACGGCTGATCGGATCGGGATGATCGGGCAGGGTTGGTGCCGAGCCAGCCGCCTCGTAGACCGGACGCCAGGCGGCCAGGCCGCTGGTATGCGTCAGCAGATGACGGAAAGTCACCAGCGACGGTTTCACCTTCATCCCTCGGCGGCGCTCATCCAGCGGCAAAGGCTGCTGCGAATGTGGGTCAACCCCGCCATCCACCGGGCGAGCATCGCCGCCGAACTCCGGGATCACCGAAACCACCGGGTCATCCAACTGGAGGTTGCTCTCGGAAAGCAGCGAGAGAAAAGCGGTGGTGGTGAACAATTTGGTGAGCGAGGCCAGATCGAAGCGGGTATTGGTCGAGGCCGAATGCTGAGCATCGACTCGTCCCCAGGCGCGATTCAGCATCAGTTCGCCTTGCTGAAACACGGCAATGGCGACCGCCGGGCAGCCATCAGCAATATAATCTTTGACCAGCGCGTTGAGGGCACTGAAAGTGGTTTTCGGCAGATTGTTGGCGGGCATCGCGACTCCTCTGATGTCACCCTCAGTCTACACCGCCCCAGCTATTTTTGCGTTACCCAGATGTCGTGCAGTTGTTGGTTGTTAGTTCCTCGTTCTTAGTTCAAATCAGGCTTTTCTGGGCTTACGCCCTTGAGTGAATCGACGGGTCATGACCTCTAATTTCACGCCGTTATCGTCAGGTTCAGCCATCAAATCACGGCGGTCATCCCACCAGGAACTAACAACTAGCAACTAACGACCGGTTCAGCCACGCGCTCAACGCTGCCGCTGCCCGCCCGCAGCCGGATGGCATCCCCTGTCTGGAACGCCCGCGTCACACCATGCACATTGGTCACCGCTGGCAGCCCGATCTCGCGCAGAATGATCGACCCATGCGACAGATCACCGCCGGTTTCCACCACCACCCCGCGCACTAAACCAAAGGTCGGTATCCAGCCCGCATCCACCGAACGCGCCACCAGGATCGTCGTCTCACGGGTGAAGCCCGGCGGCAGCGCCAGTGCGGGTTCCGCCAGCACCCAGGCGCACCCCTCCGCCTCACCGGCTGTCAGGCTCAGGCCATGCAGGCGCGCCTCATAGGTCGCCGCTGCACCGGCGCGATAGACCTCAAGATCATCCATGCGCCGCAGCAGGTCGGGCAGTTGATACCCCCGCAGCCGTTCGATCTCCGCTTTTCGCCCCAGCCAGAACGCTGATTCAGGTCGCCATCCCGCGTCGAGCTGTGCCAGTTCCGCCGCCGTCAGATCGAACAGCGCATCCACGTTCGGCAGGATGCCCTTCTCCACCCAGTCCATCGCCCGCTGACGCAGCGCCCGCCGCACCCGGTCAAAGCCGATCATGCAGTCATGCCGCCACTGTTCCCGTGCCTGAATCGTCCGGCTGGCCTGGAACCACAGCGGCAGCGTCAGCCAACCCTTCAGGCTGCGCAGCGGCAGGGCGCGCGGATGCGACGGATGCAGCAGCGCCGCCAGCAGCGGTGCCGGTTCCTCATGATAACGCGGGCGGCTGATGTCGCTCTCGTAGATGCCGCGATGCCCGTAGCGTTCCAGATAAGCCGACCACAACTGTTGAAAACCGGGATCATCCGGGATGCGTCCGGCGGCGACCTCGGCCTGAACCGTCGGATGGGCGGCCACATAACGGCGCAGCGGATCGAGATCGGCGTAGATGCGAGTAGAAATCGTCTGCTGCCGGGCATTATGCTCGTTCAACGTGCCAAACTGCCGCAGCAGCAGCGTCATCGGGCCGATGGCGGCTGTCAGCGAAAACATCTCGGTCACCAACGCCGTGTACAGCCAGCCCAGCGTCGTCGCCAGATCGGCGAAGGTCGCGCCGGGTTGTTCCGTCCGCGCCAGCATCCGCCGCCGCGCCAGCCGCGCCGACTGCACTGAGAGGAGCTGCGCCAGGGCGAAGCGCGGCAGCGTCAACTGCATGATCTTGACCAGCATCCGCGCCGGATTCAGCCCGAACGGGCGGTCAATCTGCCCACCGATGTTGTCTGTCACCAGGCGCGTCGGCAGCCCAAAGGTGCGCATCATCTCGGCCATCAGCGACAGGTTGATATACGGGCGTCCGGCAAAGACCGCGATGAACGGACGCCGGGCCGGCAGCGACGCATCCAGTTGGCGGTAATAATCGAACAATCCGGCGGCGCACTGGTCAATGACGTCGGTCATCAGAGTCGAGGGCAGCTCCGGCAGAATCTCCTTGTGATTGGCGATGGTATAGACCTCGTTGCGCCGCGTCGGGCGGGTGATCGGACGGACTTGCAGGAGATAACAGCGCTCGCCATCATCCGCCCACTCAATGTCCCAATCGGCCTGACCAAAGACGCGCCGGACCTCCCGCAACAGCATTTGCAGGCGGCGCGGCCAACTGGCATCGGCATTCGGGGTCTCAAAGCGCCACAGCTTCGGCAGTTCCAGCATCTCGCCGCTGACCTGCCCCGACACCAGTTGGTCACCAGTCCCTGCTGTGTAATTCACCCAGTCATCGGCGTATTCGCGCTCAGTGAAAGCCACCCCCGCCACCTGCGCCGGCACCATCTGCATGATGAGGACATCGCGCCGGAACGCCCCCGGCTGCCGCGCCGCTGACGACCACACCGCGCATAACGCCTCGCTAAGAGCGGCCGGATCATGTGGATCGACATGCAGCCGGGTGACGAAAAAGCCGGCCATGCTCTGATCGGCCCGGTCTTCCGCGCTGAAAGCCGAGCGCACCGCCACTGCGCCATTGAAGACTGGCAGCCGCAGCGCCTGCGCCAGCGCGACCGGGTCTCGACACGTGATCTGCCCCTCACCCTCCGCCAGCCATCCCTGCCGCAGCCCCGCCTCGATGAAATCAGCCGGGATGATGACTCCGGGTGGCACCGGCAGCCGCCGGGCAGCCGCCTGATCCAGCAGACGGGCTTTGTTGCCCATGACACGAGTCGAGGATGAACGGCTTCCGAGCGGGATATTCATGAATGGCTTTCCAGTAGTTGACGCGCCAGGGCGATCACTTCTTCAGCGTAGGCTTGCGGCTGCTCGATCATCGGGAAGTGATCCCAACCAGGGACGATGCGCACCTGCGCCTGGGGCAGCAGCGCCTGATAATCGCGCACATGATCGACCTTCAACACCCGTTCCCGTTCGCCCCACAGCAGCGCCGCTGGCAGGTTCACCGGGCGCAACCTCCGGTACCACTCCGCCGTGATGATGTCGAACATCTGCCCGAACACCCGGCACTGGCGGTATTCCGCGAAGAACTGGCGGCGATAGGCCAGCGGGATGGCCCGGTAATCCATGAACAGCAGCCGTTCCCACAGCGGACGGGCGACCGGTGTACTGAACAACCACTGACCGAAGGCTTTCATCCCCGGCAGCGACATCAGCCAGGGGAAACGCCGCTGATCGAGGCGCGTCCCCACCGGCGCGTGCAGGATGACCCCGGCCAGGGTAAAGGCATGACGCTGGAGATAATCCAGGATGATCGAGCCACCGATGCCCGTGCCTAGCAGGATCACCGGTGGCGTTTGTTGACCGACGATGCCCCGCACATAATCGGCGTAATCGCTCACCGTTTGCAGGGCTGGATCTGGCGGCGTGCTGGCGAACCCCGGCAGCGTGATCGCTTCAAAGCGAACATCAGGCGGCATGTAAGGCGTCAGCCGGGCGAAGCGGAACCCCCCGCCGCCGTTGCCGTGCAGCGCCAGCAGGGTGAAGGAAGGGGCAGTCTCAGCCATGCGTTTGCCGTATCGTTTGCGGTAACTGGTCAGCAATCTTCAGAAAATCAGAGTGGTCGCCAGCATGACGAAATTCGTGCTGCCACAGGATGCGTTCACCCTGCGCCAGAAACAAACCCGGCATCACCCAGGGGTCGCCCACCGGTGCGCCAATGAAGTGACCCTTTTGCGCCGCCCGCGCCCCACACACCCAGACCTCCGGGCCGAACATCTCCTTCAGTCCACCGCGCTGGATGCCAAACGCGTCATTGAAAGAACGGGCTAAATCGGAGACGGCACGCGCCTCCGGCCACAACTTGCGGAAGAAGGCCGCGCCATCCTCCACCGTCCCCTGGTAGAAGAACAGGATCGGTGGATAACTCGGATGTCGGTCAGCAATCTCACGCAGGTCGCGGATCATTTCGCGGCAGAATATTCAGCCAAAATGACGCAGGAATACCAGCAGCGTCGGCGCAGCGCCCAGCTCAGTACGCAGCGTTGCCCCGCTCAGGTTCAACCCGGTCAGCGGATGATCGAGCCATTCATCAGGAATACGATCCATCGTTTACTCCGTTGTGAATATAGTGAATATAATGATGTCAACCCCATCTGGGTGCGGTGTGTGCGCCAGATGAACAGCCGGTTAAAGTCATTTACCGCCAGGTGAAACGGTAAATCCCGATCACATAACCGGGAATTGCCCATTACACGAGGTCAAAGGGTTGTAAGCCTCAGGATAGGGTATCATCTCTTCACCTGTTGTCATCTCACTTAGGAGGCATGATGAGCGCCCGGAAAACCCTGCTGGTTGGAAGTCTGCCGTTTGCCAGTGAAGAGGCGGCCATGAGCCACGCGCTGCATGTGCTGGGGGATCATCTCTTCTGCCTGCCGGATGGCGAAATTGGCGAAGTCACACCGGAATTCCCCAATGGCAAACGCGCGGCCTGGGTGATGACTGCCATCAATCAATGTTCTGCCGATAGCGCCAACTGGGAGACGGTTCGCCCGGCTGTCAATGATGCCAATGGGTTCCCGGCTGATTATCACACGGTGCAGCGGTTGCGTCCCCGTCGCCCACCGGCTGAGATGCATCAGCACCTGCGCTTCGGTTATGACGACTTTTTTCGCCAGAGCTACCCAATCTTTAAGCGACTGCGCGATCAGCATGGCTTATCCAACCTGAAATTCCAGGTAGGTATCCCAACCGGATTGGGCATCAGCTTTAGTATGCTGGCACCAATCACTGCGCTGCGCTATGCCGATGCCTTCAACCGGCGGTTGGCTCATGAGGTTAACCACATCCTAAAAGAAGCTGGTGAGGATGTTGTCATTCAGATTGAATTGCCAGGCGAGCTGGCGATGGCCTACCAACTGCCGGGTTTCCTGGTGCAGTTGGCGCTGCGCAGCGTGTGGGGATTGCTGAACAAACTGGAGTATCCCGCTCACATCGGCGTGCACCTGTGTCTGGGCGACCTCAATAACAAAGCGTTGATACATGCTAACGCGCTGGACAAGATGGTGAATTTCTCCAACGCGCTGGTTGATGGCTGGCCGTCACGCCATACCCTGGAGTACGTCCACTATCCTCTGGCCGAGGCGGCGGCTCCGCCAACGCTCCAACCAGAATATTATCAACCCTTGCAGCGGGCGCGGCTGCCTGACGGGACGCAGTTCATCGCCGGTTTCGTCCATGAGGGGCGCTCCCCTAAAGAACATCAGCAGTTGTTAAGCATCATCGAAGGCATTCGCGGCGCAAAAGTCGGCGTTGCCTGTTCCTGTGGTTTGGGCCGCCGGCCCCGGACCGCAGCCGAAAGCCTGATCGGTCTTATGAAGCAGGCCGCCAGCGATGCGGGATCGGGTGGAAGCTGGCAGCTAGAAGGGGTCTCAGAGCAAGAGCGGGTCAACCCGTCCCAAAAAGGTTAGCGCTCTATCCATCGTGCTTTCGATTTGCAGGCGCTTGCCACCCACGCTGGTCAACAAGCGTGAGATGACATGCAGCAGGATGTTATTGTTGTTATCGACAATAATGGTCCAGCCGCAGTTCGGTTCATTGAAGTAATGCAGGATTCGTCCGAATTCCAGCTCGGAGATGGGTGGCACCTGCGTCATCTCAAGACAATCAACCACCACATGGATACGCTCGGGGCTGGTCGATGAGCGCATCAGCGCCACAATCTCAGCATCCACCGAACGAAAGTGGTCGCCTTTCAGCGCGCCAATGTTCTTGACGTAGACTATTTTGTCCATCGTATGCCACTGAGCGGTTGAACTGGGCTGAGTCATGATCTTCTCCCGATGTGCCTATATAGAATTCATTATTGCACACAGCCCAATCGCAGAAGCCTTAAGGTTATATCAATGAAAGGAATTGTCGCAGCCGAACCACCTGCCCCGTTGCACAAACCAGACCGCCCGTGTTATACCAACGGCCTCGCTCTTCATCACGCTGCGACGGCCTTACATGATTAACATCCCCATCTGGACACCACCCGACCACTGGCTGAAGATCAGCACCATCGACGCCCACACCGGCGGCGAACCACTGCGCCTGATCGCCAGCGGCTTCCCCCACCTGCCCGGCAGCACTATCCTGGAGAAACGTCAGTATGCCCGCCAGCATTACGATCATCTGCGCCGCGCCCTGATGTGGGAGCCGCGCGGTCATGCTGATATGTACGGCGCGATCCTGACCGATCCAGTCACGCCCGATGGCGACTGCGGCGTGTTGTTCCTGCACAACGAAGGCTTCAGCACCATGTGCGGTCATGGCATCATCGCCCTGGTCAAAGTCGGGGCGCAGATTGGCCTGTTTCCGCTGACAGGAGCCGAAACCATCATCCGCATCGACACCCCGGCAGGGCGGGTGACGGCGACGGCGCATCAACGGGAGGGCGTCGTCGAGCGCGTCTCGTTCCTCAATGTCCCGTCTTTTCTGCTGCGGCGCGATCAGATGATCAACGTACCAGGGCTGGGCGCGGTGTACTACGATCTGGCCTTCGGCGGTGCCTTCTACGCCTATGTGGACATCGACCAGCCGGCGTTGCAAGCGGTGGTCATTGATGACCGGCACCAAAGCCCGTGCATTGAGGTGGGGATGCGCATCAAACGGGCGGTCATGGCCGCCGAACCCTTCGCTCATCCCGACGGCGACGCCGATCTGAACTTCCTCTACGGCACGATACTGGTGCAGCGCGACCCCGCCCCCGGCATTCACAGCCGCAACGTCTGTATCTTCGCTGAGGGCGAAGTGGATCGCTCGCCCACTGGCACCGGCGTCAGCGGGCGACTGGCGATTCATTACGCCAAAGGCGAGCTGGGACTCAACCAGACCATCACCATCGAGAGCATCATCCGCAGCGCTTTCAGCGGACGGGTAGCAGCCGAAACACAGGTCGGCGGCCTCCCAGCCATCATCCCGGAAGTCAGCGGCACGGCTTATATCACCGGGCAGCACACCTTCCTCTTCGACCCGGATGACCGGCTGGGGCAGGGCTTTCTGCTGCGCTGAACCAACTGACTTGCAAAATTCATTTTAACCGTTGTTAAATCACAATGTTCACAAATGGAGCTTGATGAATACTTGATGAAAACTGATGTTGCGAATCCAACAAAAGTTCCAGAAATCATGGTTTGGTGGTGGTAAACTGACGTTAATCAATCAGAGAGAATGAGGAGTACACGCCATGACCCACATCATTACCAGCCTCTGCCTGCGCGATGGTGCCTGCGTCGAAGTCTGCCCGGTGGAATGCATCGTCCCCGGCAAGCCGGAAAATGAATGGCCCTGGTATTTCATCGACCCGGATACCTGCATCGACTGCGGTGCCTGCATCCCGGAATGCCCATTCGAGGCCATCTTCATTGAAGAAGAAGTGCCGTCGGAATACACCACCAACGCCGACCAGGAACGCATCCCGTTTGACCAGAAGACTCGCGTCAAGCATGCCGCTGGCGACGTGGTCGATCTGACCGAGGACATCCAGTACAATTACGCCTTCTTCGGCGAAGGCCCGGGCTACGACGCCCTCAACGCCTGATCCGCGTTACCCACCGTCTGTAGAACATCCCTCGCCTGTCGGGGGATGTTTTGTTTTCCGGCAGCGTCAATTCATGCTATAGTGATCGCTAAATTAGGGAGGCCTACGATGCCCAAACTCAACCAGATCATCGCCATCGAAAAGAGCGTGAAGAGCCAATCGCTGCGCGAATTGACCGATGCCCATCAACTGCTGCAAAAGCCGGCCATGCTCTCCGGCATCAGCCGCACCTATCGCCCCAAGGATGAAGAGGGCGAACAGCTCCCGCCTGAAGCCACCAAAGTGCAGCTCAAGGCCGAGGAGGTCATCCGCCAGACGACACAAATCCTGACGCGCCTGTTCGACATCACTGCCACCAAAGATTATGCCAATGGCGACGCCCGCGCCGATGTCAAGCTGGATGGCGTCGTCCTGCTGGAAAAAGTGCCGGTCACCTATCTGCTTTTCCTGGAGAAGCAGTTGACCGATCTGCACACCTTCATCAAGAAGCTGCCGGTGCTGGATTCGTCGGAGACCTGGACATTCGATACGTCGTCCGACGCCTGGGCGACCGAGGCGGTGCAGACCACCCGCACCAAGAAGATTCCGCGCAACCACGTCAAGGCCGAAGCCACCGAACATCACCCGGCGCAGGTCGAGGTGTATTACGAGGATGTCATCGTCGGCTTCTGGCGCACCGTCAAGTTCTCCGGTGCCCTGCCGGCCCGCCGCGTCAACCAGTTGGTCGAACGGGTCGAGAAGTTGCAGGAAGCCGTCAAGTTTGCCCGCGAAGAAGCCAACGGCCTGGATGTGAACGACCAGAAAATCGGCGAAAAGGTGTTCGGCTATCTGTTCGGGGAATAGTAATTGCCAACCCCGCCGTTCTGGTCTATGATGTCCGGTGGAGCAACAAGCTGAAACTGAAGCTGAACTTGATGTTCGTCGCCCAACAAGTGCAGGTTCGAATCCTGCTCCCGCCACACGCGGCGGGATAACCCAACGGCAGAGGTCAAGCGATGAACCCCCAGACTGAGATTATTGCTCCAGCTTCAGCATTCGTCGCCGAACGCCAGATCGAATGTGTGCCGTCACCCATTGTCGGATGCGGGTTCAACTCCTGCTCCGCCCGCTGCATGGGCGGATAGTTCAATCGTAGAACACGGCGATCTAAGAACTGAACGGTTCACTTAAACGCCACTGGTGTGTGCAAATGGGCGGCAAACTGGGGCCCCATCGCCGGCTACGCGGTGGGGTCCCCTCCTTATACACTATCCCCCGCTGCCACTTTCTGTTAAAATTCTTACGATGCCGGTTAATAGCTCGACAAGAAAACCTCACGCGATGACCCCATTCGAACTGCCTGACCTTGAACAAACTGTCGGTGATCTGGTGCTGGATTTGCTCCGGGCGCGGGCGGAATACCCCGAGCTGGTGTTGAGTCCGCCCCAGGACGCGCGCGGTGAGGTCTCGGCCAATGCGGTGCGCGTCACCCAGCATTACACCTCAGCGTTGACGGCCTATGGCTTCAGCCTGGAACAGCAGGAATTGCGCGAAGCCGCCGACTGGTTCGCCTCCCCCTTCCCCAGCGACCTGCACAAGCGCATCGACCCGGTGGAGATGAACCGGCTGGAAGCCCTGCTCAGTTTGCGCCCGGCCAGCCCGTTCGTGCTGCCCCGGCTGGAACAGCTCATCCGCCAGCGCACCGCCGATAACTATTTCGACCTGCAAGCCGGCGGTCCGGCCTTCGATACCCTGTGGACGATCAAGGTGCTGGCACAGGCCAAAGCCGCTGGCGTCCTCAACGGCCTGATGGAAGAAGACAACCTGCGCGATTGGGCCACCCACATGGTCGAGGTCAACCAGCGGGACAAGGACCTGGCGCTGGCGCTGCGGCTGCGCTATGAACTGAAAAGCAAACTGCTCCCCAGCCAGCAGAAAAAATATGTCGAAAAACTAGTCACCATCGCCGAACAAAGCGGCGGCTTCTGGGGGCTGCCCCAGGATATGCGGTCGATGGGCGAGAATATGCGGCGCGGTCAGCTCACGCCGGAGCAGATCGGCGATCACCGCGAAATCTTCCGCGAGATGATTATCAGCACCTGCTATGTCATCGAAAACATGATGCTGCTGGCGCAAAGCTACCCCACGCTGGAGACGGTGCTGCGCCGCGCCATCGAGTTGTGGTGGGGCATCTTCTGCGGCCCGAATGCCGTCGCCATCCTGCGCGGGTTGTTCCCTAACCCTTACGATTATCTCCTGATCGTCTGCCGCACGCTGGTCTCGGTGCGCGCGTATGTCGATCAACCCTTGATCCACTGGGGTGCCGGTTATATCCACCGCAAGCTGGCCTGGCAGCAGACCCGCCCGGTCGAGCCGCCCGACACCGAGAGCATTCGTCAGGCGCTCAAGAACTGGATTCGTATCGACCTCGACAAAGCGCCGGAGCCGCTGCGGCTGGGCATGTCGGAAAGCAACGTGGTGCGGATTTACCCCTACATCACCAACCCGATGCAGCCGGAAGACGACTCGTTCAGGCTCAACATCCCCAACGCCGACTCGCTGATCGTGAAGTACGGGCCAGTCGAGGAGATCGACCTGGAGCGCGAGAATTATGCCGTCCTGCCCACCAGCATCCGCGACTGCTTCGTGAACATCCCCCAGCCCAGCTATGTCGATGACCAGCGGCGGCGCGCCTTCGTCATCATGGCCGACCTGCACCGCTACCGCACCCTCTCCGATGCGCTGGCGAAAGTGCCACAAATCCACGATGCCATCGCCCAGGAATTGGGCGGCTTCCTGCTGCGGATGCATCAGGGCGAGGGGCGGGGACGGCGCTCGGCCAGCGAGGGCTTGCTCTGGCAGTTGTATCTGATGCCGATGCAGCAGCACATCCGCCGCATCTTTCAGTACGCACTGGATAACCGCCTGCTCGATAACGACGCCAATCAAAAACAGGCACAGACCTTGCAGCGGGAACTGCTGGATCGCATCGGCAGCCTGGTGCGCTTTCAGTTGGAGCTGGAGAACTTCCCCATCGCCTGTATGCACGGTGACCTGCACTCGCGCAACATCATGGTGCGCCGTCTGAAAGCCCGCCGCGACACCGCTGCTGCTGCCGAGGGCGAGATCGACTTCAAGCTGATCGACCTGGAGAAGTTCCGCCGCAGCGGCGACGCCGCCCTGGATGCCGGCGAGCTGCTGGTAGACCTGGAGATCATCCGCGCCAGCCGCAACGCCGACCCGGCGCGTGACCCGGTGCTGAACCTGATGCGCGCTGTCGAAGTGGCCTACGGCGAGTTCGCCCATGACCGCGAGGACTCGACCTTTCATCTGCGCCTCTGGCTGGGGCAGGCGCGCTCGCTCATCCGCATCGGCAAAGGCCGCACCAAACAGGGCGAACTCTCACTCAAGGAAAGCCGCAAAGGCCCGGCCATCCGCACCGCCTTCGACGCGCTCGATGATGCCGAACGCGCCCTGCACTATCTCGATCAGGTGGTTCACGCCCTCAAGCCGTGATAACAAAGCTGAGGGCAATTCATGTTCGCCTGAGACATAGTCCCTCCAGCTATATCCAGTTTCTATGGAGGTGTCATGGTTTGAGCAGTTTGAGTTCCATCTATCTGCTCTTGGACTGTCGCATTTGATTCTGCGATTGCGCTTGCTGTCATCCAGAGAGGGACTTCAGGGTTAGTGAATAGATCGGATGTTTGAAAGAGGATAAGCAAAAGCCACAGAAGAAAAACGATAATCACAACTCCAGCAAATATTGCAAAGTGCTCACGTTGTGGAACCTGTCTCATTCGGTTACCCTCCAAACTTCTGACTTCAGCCTTTTGCGGAAGTTATAGTTTAGATTCTATCCCCCAACCCGCTGACACCACGCTGACCCACGACGGGACGAATGCCTATACCTGAGGTCGCGCCAACCGGATACAATCATTCATATGGTTTTCCACGCCTTACGGAGATAGCGGGGATTAACATGCTAAAGCTGATTGGTGTCATCGATGCACATGACAGTGAATTGAAACTGAATGGGTATAATTTATGGGTCAGTTGGTATATTCGCAACCCGGGGGGCATCATTAATTGGCGAGCGAGAAACCTTGTAGACAATCTTATTGAAGTTGGGATCAGCGATAACACACATGCCATATGTGAATTGTACCTCTTGCTGGTGAATAAACGCTGGTTCTCAAAAGTGGATAAGCTCGATGATTTCAGTTCAACAGTAGTTGTTGAGCAGGGGATGCCTGTTTGTGAATGGACCTGGGACAAACCTTCTCCCTGGGTTGTCAATGAAACGCTGGAGTTCAAAGTTCAGCTTGCATCGAACGTCTTAGAAATAAGACTTTCCGATGATGCTGATGTCACCAAAATCTTTGAAACTGGCCGGGTTCAGTTCGGTGTAGACAAGGATGACTTTCTGAGCCGAATACGACTAATTGATCTTGAGCCATCTGAGGTGTCTACAATACTCACGACATTTCTACACAGCTAGACTTGCTCTCTTAGCCTCAGTCCTGCAACTGGCCTGAGCCATAGATCAGTCTAATCAACCTCGAAATGCTGGCGATGGGCGGGGCGAGCCACCAATACAACGGCGTAGGCCGCCGGGTGCAGCCGACCCTCGGCGTGACAATTGCGCGATTCGCGCTCCCTCAACCCCGATTTTTCTCAACCCTTCTCTAACCCTGCGCCGACACCCTTAACCCACGCCCTCTCCTAAAATGGTTAACGCCGACTCGCGTTATCTCGTACCAAAAAGTTTACCAAAAGTTCACCCGTAACGGCGGAATCGGCTGTAGTCTAATGACAGGAAGTCGATAGTCGGTAGTCAGCAGTCGTCAGTCAATAGAGGAAAAGCTCGTGCCTCGTCACTCATTACTCGTCACTCGTCACTCGTTACTCATTCCTGACCGAAAGGTAAAACTGTAAAAAGGATGCTTTTGCAGTTGCAGAATTTTGTGCAGACTCGCTCTGCTTGCACTCTGTGGTCAGTTCTTCTTTTTTCCCGGTGGCGGATCGCTCCCGTCATTGCACCACCGCAAATCCGATCCGCCGGCGGCAAAGGAGTCGAGGAGTTGAAAGTGCTGAGTGCTATGTTGAACGTGAAAGACCTCTGATTTCTCTCTGTGTTCTCTGCGTCTCTGTGGTCGGTTCTTCTTCGTCTTTTCCTGGCGGCGAAATCTGCCGACTAAGGAATGTGGTTAATGAATAAATGACCTGTCAGTGGTCGGCTTCAGGCGGCGCTGGCATCCACCAGAGCAATCGGCTATAGTGGGACGCCGTAGCTTCGCCAGCGAGAGATGATGTCCTATGCGCCCTGGTTCGCGCCTGCTTTTGACTCTGACCGCCTGCCTCCTGATCGGCATCGTTGTCCCCCTCACCAGCCACGCCCAGAACGAGTGCGGCGTGGTGGATCGCATCGACTTCCCGGTGGATCGGATGGTGTTCGAGTTGGTACAGGATTATGCTGTGCCGTCGCCCCGTCATCAGGGGCGCTATCACACCGGTGAGGATTACGCCGCCGCGCGGGTCATGAGCCTGGGGACGCCGGTGCGCACCATCGCCGCCGGACGGGTGACCTTCTCCGCCCCGACCGGCTGGGGACGCGATGGCGGAGTGGTCATCATTGAACATGCCTTCCCCGATGGCAGCCTGGCCTACAGCATGTACGGTCATCTTCAGGCCACCGAGCGCTATCCCTTCCCGGAGCGTTACACCTGCATCCCCTTCGGCGCGGTCATCGGCGCGATTGGCGATGTCCGCCCGGCTCCGCACCTGCATCTGGAGATCCGCAGCGCTGGCCCCGACCTGCCCGGCCCCGGCTATGCCCGTGAAGTCTCTGGCGATACCGTCTTCCTCGCCCCCAGCCCCTTCATCCGCAACTGGCAGGCCTGGCTCGACCCGGCGCACCGCTGGCATGTGCTGCTGCCGGAGGCCGACCGGCTCATCAGCCCACCGGTTGAATTCAGCGATCACAGCCTGCTCTTCGCTACCCGAGATCGTGTGCGTTATGCCACATCCGATGGCCGGGTGCTGTGGCGCATCGTGCCGGAGACTCCGCTGGCCGCCCTGAGCTGGTGGAATGACCAGCCCTTGCTGACCGATCAGGACGGCGGGATGCAGCTCGTCAACCTGGATGGCACGCTGGGCGAACGCTGGCAGACCGGCATCCCCGTCCGCGCTCCGGCGCTGCGGCTGGGCGACCGACTGCTCTTCTCGACACCCCAGGATCGGCTGGTGGCCTTCGCGGCGGATCGGCGTGAGCTGGCCTGGGAGATCGACGGCATCCCGCCAGTCACGGCTTTCCAGGCAGCCGGCGACATCGTCGGCATCCTCAGCGAGGGCGATGTACTCTCGGTCATCACGGGCGAGGGTCAACTGCTCAGTCAGGAAGTGCGCCCGACCCACCTCGCGGCTTCGCCTCAGGGCCGGCTGCTGCGCTGGGATGCCGAGGGTCTGTTGGAGTGGGATAATGGCTGGCTGCCCGCCACCCTGCCTGATCTGCCCCATGCGCCAGAGAGCGCTCTGACCGCCAACAGTGGCAGCCTGTACCAGTATTCCGGCGAGACCCGCCTCATCACCGGCTTCGACGCCGCCGGACAGATGCGCTGGCAGACGCCGCTCACCCTGACCGGCCAGCCGACCCTGACGCTCATCAACAACCTGCTGCTGCTCATCAGCGACGACGGTTTCATCACCACCCTGCAAGCCGACACTGGCGCGACCTGCTACCAGATGCGCCTCTATGGCGACGGACGCGGGACGCCCTGGCACAGCCTCGGCAGCGACGGTTTGCTGCGCGTTGGGCTGGCTAATCAAATCATCGGCCTGGACTGGACGACGCTCGTCGGAGGCTGCACCCCGTGATCGATCAACAGCGCGCTCCGTTTCTCGATGGGCTGAAGGCCGCGCGCCGCGCCCCCATCAACTCGTTTCACATGCCCGGTCACAAGTTCAAGCCGGCGCTCAACCCGGCGCTGGTCGAGCTGCTGGGTGAGGCCGTCTTCGAAGCCGACCTGAACGAGATTCACCCGCTGGTCGATTATCTTCATGCCCCGCGCAGCACCCTGCTCGAAGCCCAGCAGTTGGCCGCGGCTGCCGTTGGCGCGGATCGCAGCTACTTCCTGGTCAACGGCTCCACCGTCGGCAATCAGGCCATGCTGCTCACCGTCGCCCACGAGGGGCAGGAAGTGGTCGTGCCACGCGCCGCCCATCGCTCGGTCTACGCCGGGTTGATCCTGTCGGGCGCGGTGCCGGTCTACGTCCCGCCGCTGTATCATCCCCTGGTCGAATTCCCGCTGGCAGTGCCGCTGGAAGACGCCCGCGCCGTCCTCGAACGCCATCCGGACGCCGTCGCCCTGCAAATCACCAGCCCCAACTACTACGGCTATCTCTCCGATGTCGGCGGGCTGGCGGCGCTGGCGCACCAACGCGGGCTGCCGCTTCTGGTCGATGAAGCGCACGGGGCGCATCTGCCCTATCACCCCGACCTGCCCGCCGATGCCGTCTCACGCGGTGCCGATCTGGTGGTGCAGAGTTCGCACAAGACCATCGGTGCCTTAACCCAGGCGGCGCTGCTGCACCACACCGGCCAGCGGGTGGATGTCGCCCGGCTGGAGCGCATCCTGTCGCTGCTGCAATCATCCTCGCCCAGCGCCCTGCTGACCGCCTCGCTCGACGCCGCCCGGCAGCAGATGGCGACGGCCGGCAAGTCGCTGCTGGACAATACGCTGCGGCTGGCCCATTGGGCGCGGGAGCAGATTCGCGCTATCCCCGGCCTGTGGTGTTATGGCGCGGAGATCGTCGGCGAGTGTGGCATCTTCGCCCATGACCCGACCAAGCTGGTCATCCGCGTCAGCGAGACTGGCTGGAACGGGCATCAGTTCGTGCGCCGGTTGGCCGCCGCCCATCAGGTCTATGTCGAATTTGAAGACCCCAAACACATCATCTGTTCCGTCACCATCGCCGATGACGAGGCCGGGGTGAGCTATCTGCTGGACTCGCTGGGGGCGGTGGCGGCTCATGCTCACAACCAGCCCGCCTCGACGCCCACTGCCGCCCTGATGACTCCGCCGCCCCTGCCGGAGATGATCCTGACGCCGCGCCAGGCCAATGTCGCCCCCTCCCGTCCCTTGCCGCTGGAACAGGCCGCCGGTCACATCGCCGCCGAGCAGATCATGCCCTATCCCCCCGGCATCCCGCTGGTGCTGCCCGGCGAACGCCTGACGCGCGATCTGCTCGCTTATCTGCGCTACGTCAAAGCCCAGGGTATCAAGATCGTCGGCCCCCACGACCCCACCCTCGCCACCGTGCGGGTGATTGTGTCCACGCAATATTCGGGCTGATGTTATAATGATCGGGTAATGACCAGGACACATAGCCAGCCGCCCATGATGCAGCAAGTCTTCATCAGCTATCACCGTGAGAATCGCACCTCTGCTGAACGTGTGCGCGATGCCTTGCGCTCCTGGGGTTACGCCACCTGGTACGACCTGGATAATTGTCCCCCTGATTCCTACTTCCTCAAAGTCATACAAGAGGGGTTGGAAGCCTCACAAATTGCGGTGGGTATTCTGACGCGCTCCAGCCTGAATTCGCGTGACACACTCGACCAGTGGACTTATGCGCTCGGCTGGAATATCCGGCTTATCCTTCTCGGATTTGAGGCTGTCGAACTGCCGGATTGGTTAACCGGTGTTTCGCTTGTCGATTGCACTACTGATGAAGGAACGGGTCTGAATCAGCTTCGACAGATACTCAACCAGTCCGAAACGATTCCCACCCCACCAACCGCCGCGCCGCATCAACCGCGCCGCCAACCTGCCGAAGAACCAGTTTCCTATCATCCCCCTCGACTGAAAGACGATGTGCCGTTCAAACGACGGCGACGGATCGCGATCGGCTTGTTGATCGTTATTTTGTTGATTGCAATCTTCTCGACCTTTCTGGACGATAAGACTTTATCGGTGATCGCCATAGTAGTCGCGCTCATCCCGGCAATTTACGCGCTCATGCCAGAGTCGCCAGCGCTGGAAGACACACCAAGAGCCGGACAGCCCATCGACAACAATCGCGCGGTGATGCTTTACAAAGTCTATCAGAGCTGGATTGAAGGCGTATTGAAGCCTAATCTGCCGGCCGGCGAAATCGATCTGGAATTATCATTACAACCAAATGCCGTGCTGCGTCATGTCGATTACGGCGATTATCGACTGCCGCCTTCCAGCCGTTCAATTGACCGCATCTTCGCTGATATGCATGGCGAACTGATCATCCTGGGTGAACCGGGCAGCGGCAAGACAATCCTGATGCTCCAACTGGCGCACCTCCTGCTGGGACGTGCGCAGCAGGATCACAGCCAACCGATACCGCTGATCTTCAATCTGGCCTCGTGGAGCAAAGATCAAAAACCGCTGGTCGATTGGCTCGCCGACGAACTACGGCTGCGATATGACATCACCGACAAATGGCTTGTTGAGGGCTGGATAAATGGCAGGATCGCCCTTTTCCTCGATGGATTGGACGAAATCGCCCCTGCCTCTGATTTTATGCCAGGAACGGAAAGTGCTGCCCTGGATGAAGCAGCTGTCAAACTGCGTTCAGCCTGCATTGATGCAATCAATCATTTTCGTGGTGATCATCCCCAAAGCGATCTGGTGGTATGCAGCCGGATTCGGGACTATGCCGCGCTTCAGCACAAACTGAACCTGAATGCTGCTATCCTGCTGGCAGACCTGACGGAAAGACAGATCAGCTCCTATCTGGAAGGCGATCACCACCAGGGCATTCGTGATATGCTCAAAAGTGAACCGGAAGCGGCGGAACTGGCGCACAAACCGCTGCTGTTGAGCATTATGAAAATAAGCTACGCCGGTATCCCTTATCAGGGCAGCCCACATTATCAATTGCAGCTATCTGATTCAGATATTGACAATCGATATTATCACCTATTAAGGGTTTATGTCGATCAACGTTTGTTGATAGTCAATTGTCATCGTTACATTGATAATCAAACATTCAAATCTCTCTCGTGGCTAGGTTGGCAAATGCTTCGTCGGAAAAAGAGCCTCTTTTATGTCGAAGAATTACAACCAGACTGGGCAATCAACAGTCAACGCTACCGCAAGAATGTTAGGATTGGAGTTGGATTAACAATTGGCTTAACTATGGGACTAACGAGCTTTTTTAATACCAACCTGAACGAATCACTTGTTGGCAGTCTTATAGTTGGATTGATCGTCGGATTATCATTTGGAGTATTATTTATGTTGATTATTGGCCCATTTAGAGGTTTGGGTGATATTCAATTCTCGGAGCAAATCTTCTGGGTTTTCCCTACAAAGTGGGAATTTTTAGGATGGTTGATTATGGGAATATCTATTGGGGCAGTATTTAGTGTACCAATCAACCGTATAGATATTGGGCTAGTAGCCGGTTTGATAGGTGGCATCACTGTAGGAATAGTCTCTGGATTGTCGCAAAAACACAATACAGATATTCGAATTAGCCCGAATTCAAGATTGAAACGTAGTCTTGGTAACGGAACAGCAATTGGACTAATTATAGGATTGCTGGTAGGAGTACCGATCTCCTTAGTTTTAACAATAGATTATGGACTAGTTGCTGGATTGATAATTGGACTAGTTGCTGGATTAGGTTTTGGCATCCATGCAGTAATTCAACACATTGGCCTCCAGTTGGCTCTATCTTCTGAACAGGTTATCCCGCGCTGGCGCTATGACAAATTCCTTGACTATGCGGCTGAGATTGGTTTGCTCCGTAAGGTGGGCGGCGGGTACATCTTTCGCCATCGCCTGCTGATGGACTACTTCGCCCAGGAATATGAGAAGCAGCGTCAGGCGGGCAAGCCCTCTCTTCAAGCTCAGTTACCGGCTGAAGAATAACCGTTGCAGGAAGCGTATCCTCGCCAGAATTTGCTCGACGCGCCGGGGAGACACCGTGCTGATGTAGTCCCCCAGATGGAGCTTGGAGGTCAGCGCACTCCCCACTACCGTATCAAGACGGCTGTGGTAGATATCGGCCTGATGAATTTTACGGTTCGCCATTGTCGCTTATATCGCTCCCTCAACCCTGATTTTCCTAAACCATTCCCTAACTCTGCGCCGATGGTCTTAACCTCCGCGCTCCCGCCAAACGGTTAACGTCAAGTCAGCTTAAGTCGTACCAAAAAGTTTACCAAAAGTTCACCCGTAACGGGACAATCAGGCGTATCCTTCTCGTAGGAGTGGTTTGCGAACCTACCCGCGCAATTGTTCGTCCCGATGGGTTCTGAATCAGGATTGAGGGAAATGTTCACAAAATGCACTTTTGACTTTGACGAATTTGACGAATTTTGTGGAGCGTATTCTTTCGGACTATCGACTGACGACTGATTCACAAACTGCAAAAGAGGGCTTTTGCAGTTGCAGCAGTTGCAGAATCTTGTGCAGATTCTCTCTGTTTTCGCTCTGTGTCCTCTGTGTCCTCTGTGTTGGTCTTTCTGTCTTTGTCGTTCTGTCGGTGTCTGTCCGACGACGACGACGACACAAAACCGGAGTTGCATAAAAATGGACTTGCAACACTTGCAACATTTCTAACTTTTGCAACACTTGAGGGAAAACCATGTCCATGATTCACGAATCGAAAAATAGAGTGATGCGAATCTGACGAATCTGACGAATCATGTGAATCAAACATCTCTGCTTGCTCTCTGTGTTCTCTGCGTCTCAGTGGTGAATCCGTCTTGGAAACAGCAATATCAGCAGCAACGGGGGGTAGGATCAATCAGCAGCACAAACGCTTGAGCGTTCTTTCTGACGACTATCGACTGATGACTGACGACTAATTCGCGACTCTCAAAATGAGGTGATGCGAATCTGACGAATCATCTGAAGAATGACCGTTGCAGGAAGCGCATCCCCGCCAGAATTTGCTCGACGCGCTGGGGAGACACCGAGCCGATGTAGTCCCCCAGCCGGGCTTTGGCGATGCTCGACACTTTGGCGACTTCGACCACGCTGGGGCGCGGCAGGTTCGCTTCCCCGGCATCGAGCAGGACGTTGCCCGGCAGGCTGGCCCGCTGGAGATTGGAGGTCAGCGCACACACTACCACCGTATCGATCCGGCTGTGGTTGAACAGATCGTCCTGCACCACCACCTGCGGATGCCGTATGTCCGACTCGCCGGCAGCCTCGTCCGGTTGGTACCAGTAGATGTCGCCCTGATGAATGACCATGCTCACTCCGCCCCTGTCGGCTGCGTTGACGCTCACTTGATTGTATCAGGTCGCACGGCTGAAGGTCGGTTGGGTTCAGGTTGAATGGGGGAAAGATGGCGGACGGATGAGGGCGCGAGGCGATGAGAGGGCAGTTGCGTCAACCGCTCAGTGGCTGCTCTGCCCTGCCCCCTCGGCGCGGTAGCTATTTGCCGGAGCGCGGTGCCTTCTTCGGCAGCACCGTCAGTTTCTCAAACGGGCTGGCAGCCGGGTCCACGGCCTTGGGCTTGATGGCCTTTTTCTTCTTGCCGGAGCGCTTGTCCATATGGCTATCCCTTTGAAGCGTAATAATCCACTCGACACAATTGGGCAGTCTGGGGCGGTGTTTGGTGAGCGACCAGCGGGCGAATCTTGCTCAAGACCATCACAAGCATTCAACAGGCATCATCAAACTTCGCGATGAGGAGGTAGGAGATGGAACCGATCCGGTGGTGAGATTGTGCAACTGCTCCCCATCTGCTCATGATACAGCCTTTTTGTGTTCTTTGCATGAGCGAGGCATGCGTGTTTGAGTTGTCCAGCCATCATCTGCGCAGCGACAATCGACCCGCTCATCGACGCTCCACCTGTTCCATTGACCCTCTGGGGTGGCATTGTAAGGGCAGTTCGCTCGGCTGCCCTTAACGGCACTGACCACGCTGGGTCGGCCACTAGCAAAAATCAGGCGTGGGCTTCGGCAGGTAAGGCACGGGTTGCCACCCGAACGATGAAGCCCTCCCGCTTGACGCGCAGTCCTGGGACTTCGGCGGCTAATCCCTGTATCGAGGCTTGCAGCGCTCCGGTACGATTGAAACTCTCAACAGCATGGTGGTCATCCCAGAACAGCACCAACTGTGCCGTGTCCGGGTCATCGATCTGTTCCAGAAGATAACCGGCGCGAAAGCCAGGTCGGCTGCGGACGATGGGCAGATAGTCCTCTTCAATGACAGCGCGCAACAACCCGATCTGGTTCATGGGTACGTCAATATACGTGACCTGTGCATACATGTCGCTCTCCTCCCCATAACAGTATTCCGTTACACGACCAATACAGCCCTGGCTGTTATTCATAGTGTAACACGGTTTTCATCTGAGGAATGGGACAGATGGTTACATTGTCCTATCCATATCGGATAGGAATTTGTGACAGACACTGGCTCAGGAATGGGCATCGACCTGGTCAACAATGCCGATGATGATGGCGCGCGCCGGGCCGGTGCCGCTCTTGCCGATGATCTGGCGGGCGCTGCTGCCTTCATCCAGCACCAGCACCACATCACCAACCCCGGCCTGCACATCGTCCAGGCAGATGTCGTAGGCACTGGTCGGGCTGCCATCCAGATTCAGACGGGTGACGAGCAGCAGCTTACGCCCATCGAATAACGGATGCTGAATGGTGCTGACCACACTGCCGGTAACGCGACCCATATACATGGCTTATTCCTTTACAAACACTTTCCAGGCCACGCTGTCGGCATCGTACAGTGGGCGATCATCGACATCATCGACGATGCCGACGATGGCCGCATCAACCGGGACGAATGTTTTTGCCAGGGAAAAAGCCGCTTCTTTCGAGGCGATCACATACACCAACTCGCCATCGCCGGCCTGGTTGGTGGAATCCGCGGCCACATAGGATTCGCCATCCGGTTGGCGCTGGCTGTTCAAGGGCTGGACGATGAGGAGCTTCACCCCTTCTAATCCAGCGACCTTGTGCGTCGCCACCAGATTGCCGATCACGCGCGCAAATCTCATCGTTGCTGCTCCGATTTATCGTTGGAAAGGACGGCGCGGCTGCTCGTCGGGCTTGGGCAGCGGACGGCTGGACGTCCACACCTTCAAGGCCTGCTGCGCGGCGGGCGACTCCATCTGCTTGAGCAGGTTGGCCGCCCCCAGACTGACAGCCTGATCGCGGCTGCGCAGCCCGTCAGCCAAGCCTGGCACCGCCAGATCGCCCATCGCATTCAGCGCACCGGCGACTGCCTGTCGCACAATGTCATTCTTATCGCCGAGCGTCGCCACCAGCGCTGGCACTGCATTCGGCTCACGCATCCCCCACAGGGCCTCAGCCGCGCTTCGCCGGACATGCCAATCTTCATCCTTGAGTGCTTCCGTCAACCCAGGCAGCGCCGCCACGCCGATCTTGCCCAGGGCTGCCGTCGCCTGCCAGCGGATATTGCTGTCAACATCCTTGACCATTAGCCGCAGCAGTTCTTGCACTGCGCTGCCATCGCCAATTTCCCCCAGTACCTTGCAGGCAGCCTCGCGCACACGCGGGTTCTCATCAGTCAACGCATCCAGCAAACCTGGCACCGCCGCTGCATCGCTGTTCTGCGTCGTCTTTGCCAGCAGGAAAGCGGCATCAATCCGCACATCGCGCAGGGGATGCTGTACGGCCCCAACCAACGCCGCGTAGGCGGATGGGTGATTGGTCTGAGCTAATGACTTCAAGGCACCGCGTCGATCATCAGCATTATGGCTGTCGAGCGCTGCGATGGCGCTGCGAACCGCCGGCGGCGCATCCCGCGAGACGCTGACAGTGTGCGGCTGCTGTTCGCCCTGCAACTCCCACAAGCGCCGGATCAGGCGATCCCAGGGCGGACGTGCGCGGTCAGTAAAATCCAGATATTGTAGAATTTCAAGCTGGGGATGCAGCCGTTCGGTGGGGATGAGCAGCAGGGGAATGACCTTGATGCCAGCACCCTGGGCGAAGGCCCATTCGTAGGTTACATATTCGGATCGTTTGGCATCGGGGGAGATGACCAGCACCAGCGCAAACGACTCTTTGATCGCATCGTTAATGCCTTCGCGCCAGTTCTCGCCAGCCCGCAGTTGTTCAACATCGAGCCAGACGGAGAAGCCAGCCGCCTGGAGTTGACGCAGGAGCATATCGACGAATTCTTTTTCCTCGTGCTTATAGGAAACAAAAACATGTCGCCCCATACGCCACTCCTGCTGGTTAATGGATCTATTGTACACACTTTCCGGCAATTCAGCAGTCGAATCTGGATTTTTTGCGCCACAGCCTGTATCATGCATCCCCTTGCTTGCAGGGACGCTGTGAGGCGTGCCGGGCGATGCGGCTACGCGCCAAAACTGACCGTAGACATTACGACAAAAACCGATTAGAATTTTAACCCTTATGTGAGTCTAAAGGATTGGGCATTATGCGCGTAGCAACATCGGTGAAGCCCCGTTGTCCCAAGTGCCGTATCATCAAGCGGCATGGTCGGGTGATGGTGATCTGCCAGAACCCGAAGCACAAGCAGCGCCAGGGCTAGTTACAACAAGGGATAATCAATATGGCGCGTATTGAAGGGGTTGATCTGCCCCGCGACAAACGAATTGAAGTGGGATTGACCTATATCTTTGGAATTGGTCGTCCAACCAGCCGCAAGATTCTGGATGCGACCGGCGTTAACCCGGATACGCGCGTCCGTAATCTGTCGGAAGACGAAGTGCAGCGCCTGCGCGAAGAAGTGGGCAAGCTGACGGTCGAAGGCGATCTGCGGCGTGAAGTTCAATTGAACATCAAGCGGCTTTCGGAAATCGGCTGCTATCGTGGCATCCGCCATCGCCGCAATCTTCCGGTGCGGGGACAGCGTACCCGGACGAATGCGCGTACCCGTAAAGGTATCCGCAAGACGGTCCCGGGTCGTGGTCGTCGGCGCGGCGCGACCAAGAAGTAATCCATTCGTCGAACCAGTATGCGGGGTGTCATTCCAGCGCCCCGCTGTTTTCGTATGTGGTTGTTTCCAGCGCCCTGTCTTTGAGCAGGGCGTATTTTCCTAGAGGAACGGTATGGCAAAGACACCCGCTAAAAAACCAACTGGCCGCCGTGCGGCTAAGAAGGTCGTCAAGAACGTCCCCTATGGGCAGGCGCACGTTCACGCGACCTTCAATAACACCATTGTCTCGATGACGGATCAGCTTGGCAACGTGGTCGCCTGGGCCAGCGCCGGCACCTCTGGCTTCAAGGGCAGCCGCAAAAGCACCCCCTATGCCGCCCGTATGGCAGCCCAGACCGCTTCGGATGCGGCGCAGGGACAGGGTATGCAGGAAGTGGATGTCTTCATCAAGGGGCCAGGCCCAGGCCGGGAAGCCGCCATCCGCGCCATCCAGTCCAGCGGCTTAAAAGTTCGTTCGATCACCGATGTGACCCCGGTTCCGCATAACGGCGTTCGTCCGCCCAAGCGCCGCCGCGTCTAATGATCTTGCTATCTGGCTGTTGGATTAGCGGTAAGGGGATAATGATTTGATCACCAACAATATGGTTCTGCCCCATAAGGTAGAAAGCGACGCAGCTTCACGCAATTATGGGCGCTTCATCATCAGCCCGCTGGAAAGCGGCTTTGGCCTGACGCTCGGCACCGCCCTGCGGCGGGTGTTGCTGTCGTCTTTGCCCGGCGCGGCCGTGACCAGCGTGCGCGTCTCGGATGTGCATCACGAATTTTCTGCCATCCCCGGTGTGCGCGAAGACATGACCCAGTTGATCCTGCAAGTCAAGCAGCTTCGCTTGCGGCTATTCGAAGGCGAAACCTCACGGCTGCGGCTGGAACATCGCGGTGAAGGCACGGTGACGGCGGCAGACATCATTTGCCCGTCCGAAGTCGAAATCGTGAACACCGATCTCTATCTCTTCACGGTTGATGCTCCCGACTCGCATCTGGAGCTGGAGTTCGAGGTGCAGGCTGGGCGCGGTTACAGCCCGGCGGAAGAACGCGGACGCCTGCCCATCGGCGAGCTGCCAGTGGATGCCATCTTCAGCCCGATCCGCCGTGTGACATTCGATGTCGAACGCGCTCGCGTGGGTCAGCGCACCAATTATGATCGGCTGGTGATGGAAATCTGGACGGATGGCACTATCCGCCCGGAAGATGCCTTGAGCCAGGCCGGACAAATCCTGCAAAAGCATTTGTTTGTCATCAGCGGCGTCGAGCCGATTGGCATTGAGTCCGGCATCGATCAGAACGATATCGAGCCAGAAATGCACGGGCGCAAGCCGGAATTATATGACAAGCCGATTGAAGAGCTGGACCTGAGCGTGCGCGTGTTCAACTCGCTCAAGCGCACCGGCATCACCACCATTGGCGATGTGCTGGATATGCTCCAGCGCGGCCCGGACGCCATGCTGGCGATCCGCAACTTCGGCGAAAAATCGCTGGATGAGCTGGTCGCGAAGCTGAAGGAAAAGGGCTATCTGAGCGATGGCACCGAGACCAGCGATTTCATCAACACGAGCAATTAGGACGATCTGAGGAAGTATCATGCGTCATCGCGTAATGGGAAAGAAACTGGGGCGTAACGGCGCACAACGCAAGGGCTTGAAGCTCGCGTTGACCCGCGCTCTGCTGGAACATGGTCGCATCCGCACCACTCGCGCCAAAGCCGATTTCGTGCGGGCGCATGTCGAGAAGCTGATTACGCTGGCGAAGCGTGGCAAGAGCCAGGAAAACCCGGCTCGTTTAGTCCATGCCCAGCGGTTGGCCGCCAGCCGTCTGAATAATGATCGTGGCATGGTGCATAAGCTGTTCAACGAAATTGCGCCGCGCTTCGAGAACCGCGTCGGTGGCTACACCCGCATCCTGCGCCTCGATCCGCGCAAGGGTGATTCGGCTGAGATGGTGCTGCTGGAACTGACCGAGCGCGAGGCCTAGTTCAGCGAGCTGTCTCATGCGCTATCGGGCGACGGTGGCTTATGACGGCAGCAGCTACTTCGGCTTCCAGCGGCAGATCGGCGACACGCCGACGGTGCAGTTGGCGCTGGAAATCGCCATCGCCCGCGTGACCGGTCAGCGGGTGAATGTGTTGGCTGCCGGAAGAACCGACACCGGGGTTCATGCCACCGGTCAGGTAATCGCCTTCGATGTCGAATGGTCCAAAGCGGATGAAGCGCTGCTCAAGGCGCTGAACGCCAACCTGCCGGACGATATCGCTTTACAGGATATGCGGCAGCAGGCGGGGTTTCATCCCCGTTTTGATGCCATCAGCCGGACATATCGCTACCGGCTACTGCAAACCGAACACCGCCAACCGCTGCTCCGTCTTCAGACGTGGCAGCAGCGCAGTCAACTGGATGAGACGGTCATGCAGCAGGCGGCACAGATTGTGATTGGCGAACATGATTTCGCCAGCTTCGGCAAGCCGCCCCAGGGTGAAAACACTGTGCGGCACATCTTCGTCTCCCAATGGGAGCAGCAAGGGCTGGCCGGTGGCACCCTGTGGACGTACACCGTCGAAGGCAACGCCTTCCTGCAACACATGGTGCGGCGGCTGGTTGGGGCGATGGTCAAGCTGGGGCGTGGTGGGCTGACGTTGACCGAGTTTGACAGCCTGTTTCGGCGGGCTGAGTTGATGGAGTCGATGACGATGGCACCGCCGCAGGGATTGACTCTGGAAGCAGTACGGTATTCCGAATAAGATTGTGCGGGTTATGAGACGCCTGCAAAAGGAAGTTGAGAATGGCACTACAAAAGACTTACGTCACAAAGCCACTGGAAGAAGTGCGCGCCTGGTGGATTGTGGACGCGAAGGGTCAGAATCTGGGGCGTCTCGCCTCGCGGATTGCACCGATCCTGCGCGGCAAACATAAGCCGACCTTCACCCCCAATCAGGACATTGGTGACTTTATCGTGGTCATCAATGCCGATCAGATTGTGGTGACCGGCAACAAGCTCGATGAGAAGCTGTATTACCGCTACTCCGGTTATCCGGGTGGTCTGAGCGAGACCAAGCTGCGCAACGTGCTGGGTAAATTCCCGGAACGCGCCCTGACCGCCGCCGTCAAGGGCATGCTGCCCGATGGGGCGCTGGGCCGCGCCATGCTGAAGAAGCTCAAGGTCTACGCTGGCAGTGAACACCCTCATGCGGCGCAAAAGCCGCAGGTATTGGAAGGTTAGGACTAACGATGGCAGCTCAATATTACGAAGGCATTGGTCGCCGTAAAGCCTCATCGGCGCGCGTTCGCCTGATCTCCGGCGGCAGCGGCGTGTTGACCATCAACGACAAAGACGGCAGCGAGTATCTGCCGCGCCCTGGCGATGTCGAAATTCTGCTGGAGCCGCTGAATGTCACCGGCAACTCCAAGACCTATGACATCAGCGTTCATGTGCAGGGCGGCGGCATCACCGGCCAGCGCGACGCCATCCAGCTTGGCATCGCCCGCGCGTTGGTGTTGATCGACCCTGACCTGAAGCCACAGCTTCGCGAAGGCGATTACATGACCCGCGATGCCCGCGTGAAGGAACGGAAAAAGCCCGGTCTCAAGCGCGCCCGCAAGGCCCCCACTTACACCAAGCGTTAGGTCGGGTTTCACACAATTGCAGAGATGCTGCTCAGGCAAGGCCACTGGGTCTTGCCTTTTTTGATTCAATAACCCTTTACGCACCCAGAGCATACTTCAACAGTCATCGTCAATCGGCTCCAGGCGGCTCATCAGATCGGCCATCCCGACTGAATTCAGCAGAGTGACTTCACCTACCGCATCCCAAAAAGTGCGACGGCTCACCGGGCAAGGAATCACCGTCGAAAGCATCAGCGAGTGTTTGGGGTAAAAAGCGAAAACCTGAATGCGATCACGATGATGCGGGCGATCCGGCTTCCCCATCTGCCCCTCGCCCAGCAGCAGCGTCCAGTAACCCAATGGCAGGCGCGAAGGAAAGGTGATGTCCCCCACCTGCCCGCCGCGTCCATCGGCGCTGAAGGCCACATGCACACTGCCCAGTTGCTCATCATCAATCGTGGCTGGCTGCTGCCCGCTCCAATCCCAGTGCAGCGAGTCTAATTGAAATTGGGTCGAGCGATAGGCGAAGACATCATTGACCCAACCGTGCTGCTCCAACAGCGTCGCCGCCTCATCCATCGGCGTCACATCCGGCTGAATGCCAATGAAACACCATCCCGAACAGGCCGGATCAGCCAGGATGTCGCGCAAGGCCTGGTCATCATACGGCTGGGTGCGGATCAGCAGCAGCGGCAACGCAGCAGCGCCGTAGAGAATCAATCCAAGCCACAACCATCGGCGGGTCATCAGGCACAGGACTTTCGCTTGAGGGGGATTTTGGTGTTATTGTAGAGGAATGATAAGCAAACGCCAATACATCGAATATCTGATTAGTACGCCAGTGAACTACACCTGCACCAACTTGGCTGAACATCTGGAGGGTGTGAGCCATGATGCCATTAGCGATTACCTGCGACGGGAGAAATTGACGGCGCGCGGCTTATGGGAGTTAGTTGAGCCGCTGCTGAACAACTGCGAAGATGGGTATCTCATTGTGGATGATAGCGTCCAAAACAAGCAGTATGCCCGTAAGATCGAACTGGTGAAGAAGCAGTATAGCGGCAATGAACATGGCCTGGTGTGCGGTATCGGTGTGGTGAATCTGGTTCACAGCGATGGGCAGGATTTCTATCCTATCGACTACCACCTGTATGCTCCCGAAACGGATGGCAAGACCAAAAACGATCACTTCCGCGAGATGTTACTGCGCGCCAGGGGTGACAAAGGGATTAAGGCCAAGACGCTGCTCTTCGACAGTTGGTATGCCTCAGCCAGCAACCTCAAACTGATCGTGCGTCTGGGACTGTTTTTTGTCACCACCCTGAAGGAAAACCGTCTGGTCAGTTTGAGCCAGGAACAGGGATACATTCACTTAGAGGACATTGAATGGACAGCCGAACGCCTGGAGTACGGGGTGACGGTCAAACTCAAGGAAATCCCGTTCAAGGTACAGTTATTCAAGGTAGTTGCCACAAACGGCGACATTGAGTGGGTGATCAGCAATCACCCGGAAGGCACGTTCAGCACGTCGGCCATTCAAGACGAGAATGCCCAACGCTGGCAGATCGAGCAACTGCACCGCGAACTCAAGCAATTGACTGGCACGGAAAAATGCCAATGTCGCCAGGCGCGTTCCCAGCGCAACCATTTGGCGTGTTGCTATCTGGCCTGGTTGTCCCTCAAAGTGAAAGCGACCCAATGGGGCAAGAGCTTGTATGTCGCCCAGCACGATTTGTTACGCGATTACTTGCGGGCCGAGTTACGCAACCCCCGTATCCCGGCCTATTTACCAGCTTAAAGCGAAAGTCCTGAGGCAGTTTCACCTCGCAACCGATCATGCAGACTGATTATACTGAAGACCTTATCGGACTACCGAGACGGGTTCACGATGCGCGTTGTCCACATCATTAAAGTCATTCGTGCCGCCGGTGCCGAGCAGCATCTTCTGACACTCCTGGCTGGTCTGCGGCAGCGTCAGGTCGATGCCCGGCTGCTGCTGCTGGTCGAGCCGCAGAACCCGATGCAGTCGTATGTCGAGGCGCTGCAAATCCGCGACGTGCCAGTAGAACGGATGGTCATCCAGCACCATGCCGACCCGACCCTGCTGCCCCGGCTCATGCGGAAGCTGCGCCAACTCAAGCCTGATGTGGTGCATACCCACCTGATTCACGCCGACCTTTACGGCACGCTGGCGGCAAGGCTGACCGGTGTCCGGCTGGTGGTCAGCAGCCGGCATAATGATGATTCGTTCCGCCGTCGCGCCCCGGTCAGGCTGCTGCTGCGCGGGCTCTGGAGCCTCACCGATGCCGGGATCGCCATCTCGGATGCGATCGCCACCTTCAGCATTGAGGTTGAAGGTGCGCCAGCCGAAAAGATCCGCCGCATTCATTATGGCCTGGAAAACACACCCCCGCTGGATCGGGCTGGGGTGCGCCAGGCGCTGCTGGGTGAACTCAGGCTGCCAGCCGATGCCCTGCTGGTCGGGATGGTCTGTCGTCTGGTGGAGCAAAAGGGCGTGACCTATGGCTTACGGGCCTTCGCCAACATCGCCGCCGACTTCCCCTCAGCTCATCTGCTGATCGTCGGCGAAGGGCCGCTCCACGACAACCTGATGGAAGCCGTGATCGACTTCGGCTTGACCGAGCGCGTTCATTTTCTCGGCTGGCGGGCTGATACGCCGCGCCTGCTGGCCGGGCTGGATGGGCTGCTCGCGCCCAGCTTGTGGGAAGGCTTCGGGCTGGTGCTGCTGGAAGCCATGCAGCAAGCGACTCCGATCATCGCCAGCGCCGTCAGTGCTATCCCCGAAGTAGTGGTCACTGAACAAACCGGCCTGCTGGTCGCCCCGCGCGATGTCGATGGACTGACTGGCGCGCTGCGCCGGCTGCTGGCTGATGACATGCTGCGGCGACAATTTGGCACTGCCGGACGGGTGCGCCTGGAAACGGCCTTCAGCGCGACGACGATGGTGGAGGCAACCCTGACGCTGTATCAGCAATTGGCGACGCACCCCCGGACCTGACACTCATCTCTTTCTCATCTTGTGCGCTTGACCTATCCACCGCTGGAAGGTCTATGCTTGTCATCATCACAGACAAAACAGGCAGCACACACCATGCCACAAACAAGACTGACCATCAGCGAAATCGCCGATTTGCTTGGGATCGCCCCCAAGACCATTCGTCATTATCACGACATCGGCGTGCTGCCCGAACCGGCGCGCGCCGAGAATGGCTACCGGCTGTACTCCGGCGCAGACCTGCGGCGCCTTCACACCATTCGTGAATTACAGGGGTATGGACTCTCGCTCCGGCAGATCAAGTTCGTCCTGGAGACCGATGAGCCGGATGTCCATCTGCGGGCTTTTCTCGCCCAGCGCGATGCTGATCTGGCGGCTGAGATATTCCGTTTACAGCAGCAGCAGGAACGGGTACGCAATTTCCTGAACGGCGATCCGACCCGAACAAGCAGCCAAACCCCGTCCCACGAGATTCTGCATCAAGTGGTCAAGCCGCTATCGAGCAGCCTGGCCGACATCTTACGCCAAGTGGAGGGGCAAACGCTGGATGAGCTGGATCGCCTGCCCCATGACAGTCGTTATGCCGACTTCTGGGAACAGGCCGGGGCGCAGCTCGCGCAATCGCTGCTGCCGCATGAACACCAGTTCATTCTGTGGCTGGAACGCTATCTGGCGCTGGCGAACATGGCGGAAGATGATCGTCAGGCACAGGCCTGGCTGCGGGAGCTGCGCCACAGCCCGGCCGTCTCGCTGCTGCCGCAAGCGCTGGATTTCCCCGATTCTGATCTGTTGCCGGTGGAAGAGCAACAGCAGATCCGCCGTCTGATCCCGCTGCTGCTATATGAGCAGGCCACTCCACTCCAGCAGGCCTTCATCATGGCCCTGACACAAGGGAGGACGCGCTGATGCTCAACCTTCTCTTCCTTATGGCCGTATCCGCCCTGCTGCTGCACGAGCTGGATGCGATTCAACAACGGGAATGGCGCTTCTTCCTCGGCTGGACGAAGCTGAGTGATGCCGTCGGCTATCAGGTGTTCACCGCAGTCCATCTGCCGTTGTTCCTCCTCATCTTGGCGCTGCTGCCAAATCGAGGCTTTCAGATAGCGTTTGAACTCTTCAAGCTGCTGCACGCCCTGGCGCATACCCTGCTGCGGCATCATCCGCTAATCCGCTTCAACGGCCTGTTCTCTCGTTTGTGGATTTACGGCGGCGCATTCGTCGCCCTGCTGCATCTGATTTTCATCATCACAACAGGATAACCAATCATGCTCAAAACCGTCTACCTCGTCAGCGCCATCATCGGCACCGTCATCCCCTGGGCGTTCTTCGCCAGCTTTTTTGCCGCCGAGGGACTCAATATCCCGCTGTTCCTATCCAGTCTGTTCGTCAATGGCCCAGCTGGGGGTTTTTCAGCGGATGTTCTGATCTCGATTGCCGTCTTCTGGGTCTGGTCTTTCACCGATGCGCGTCAGCATCAGGTTCGCCGCTGGTGGGTGGTGCTGCCAGCCAGTTTCCTGGTTGGCCTGTCGTTGGCCTTGCCGTTGTATCTCTACCTGCGTGAGGATCGGGCTACCTGAGCAAGGGCTATAAAGCGCAGTGGCGGGGCCGTGTAGACGGTCCCGCCACTGCTACCTCAAAGGGGAATGCACGAGGAGGCTATTCTTGAACGATGAGTACCGTCACCATCCCGAACATACCATGACGTGATTCGGCATGAGTCAGGATGTGGCAGTGGTACGCCCAGACACCGAGTTCGCTGGCCTCGACGATCACATCGTAGCGTTCGCCGGGAGCGATGTTGAGCGTATCGCACATGTACGGGACAGGCAGGTTCCAGCCGTCTTTGCTGAAAACCAACTGCGGCAGACCGTGCAGGTGCATGGGATGGATCATGAAGCCTTCGTTCATATAACGAATGCGGACCTTCTGACCCAGTTTAGCGACAATCGGCTGGGTGTACGGGAACTGACGCCCGTTGATAGTGAAACCCAGCGAAGTGTCGTTCAAAACCATAATGTATTCGGCATCATAGGCCGGTTCGCGCGAGGCATCCTTCGGATCGACGATGAAGGCACCCATCAAACCGCCAGCCGTCTGTTCTGCCGCATTGTGATGCGAGTGGTACATATGTGTACCGGGATTGCGCAGGGTGAATTCATAGGTGTGGGTCGCGCCCGGTTCAACCGGCGGCTGGGTGATGAAGGGAACCCCATCCTGATCGTTGGGGACATACATGCCATGAAAATGGATGGCGTGGCTCTGATCCATGTTGTTGGTGTAGACGATGCGGATGCGTTCGCCCTCGGTGGCACGAATGGTCGGGCCAGGGACGCGGCCATTGTAGGCGAAGGCCGGGAAGGCCATGCCGGGCGAGGTTTCCCACTGAACGTTGGTGGTTTCAAGGGTAAAGACCTTGACTTCGCCATCCATAGTGAATTCGAGCGGGGTCGTGCGCCAGAAATCTTCTTCCTTGCCCACATTATCCAGAAATACGCCGACACCTTCGGAGTGCAGCCGATCCATTTCGCGCCAATCGGCACCTTCCTGCTGCACAGCACCCACGCCGTGATTTGCCGGCGCGGTGGTCTTGTTGTCAGCAAACAGCGTACCGGGGCGGGCAAGGACGGCTGCGGCACCCACGCCACTGGCACCAATTCCGGCCATCTTCAGGAAACGGCGGCGTCCAAACAGTCCACTCATAGGTCAATCACTCCTCATCTGAAACAGTGCTTAAGTTGGGTTGTTGTCACTGCAATGCCAACAGGTTACGCTAAACTTGTCATACATCACCAGTCCGATTGTCATGATTTGCATGTGACGCATTTCACTTGAGCTATCGGTGTGGGCGTCATACCATAAACAAGTCATTGGTATGCACAAGACCACGCCGTAAAACAAAGGGGATTGATAGTTCATTATGACGACGCCCAACCAATCCGCATCCGGGGGGCAGACGCTCCTGGCTATTGTGATTCTGTTCGCCGGGCTTGGCTTCATTCTGCTGGCCCTGTTCATTGCCCTGCCGCCTCCTGCACCGGTCGCAGTGGCCGTCCGTCCTACCGCTACACTTGAAGTGACGGCATTGCCCCCAACAGTCGAGCCGACTGAAGCTGCCGCACCTGTCGATGGCGCTTCGCAAGGCGAGGCAGTAGCCGTTGCCCTTGATTCAGCGCGTGTTGCACGTGGCGAGCAAACCTATCAGACAGTGTGTTCTGCCTGTCATGGCTTCAACGCCAAAGGCATCAGCGGGATTGGCAAGACCCTGATCGGCAGCCCATTCATCAATGACATGAACGATGCCGATCTGGTGAACTTTCTGAAAGTGGGGCGCGATGTCAGTGATCCATTGAATACGACGGGCATTCCAATGCCGGCGCGTGGCGGTTCTGGGGGGTTGAGCGATGATGACCTGCTGAATGTGGTGCAGTACATCCGCAGCCTGAATCAGAATATCGTCGCTGCTGTGCCTACGATTGCGCCAACGGTCGATCCCGATGCGACCGAAGAACCCGCCGCCGTCTTCGTCCCATTGGATCTGAGCGCCTTATCGGCTCCGACGGCTATAAGCCAGGGTGCTGTGGCGGAAGCGACCGTCGAAGCCTCGGTTGAAGCTACTACCGAAGTGATGGTGGAACCAACAAATACCCCGGCAGCCGCATCCGGTGGCCTCGGTCAGTCGCTTTATTTGCAGGCGTGCGCTGGCTGTCATGGCGATCAGGGCGAGGGCGTGCTGATGATTGCCAAGCCCTTGAGCGAGAGCCAGCTCTTTACCAGTCGTGATGGCACCGGTCTGCTCCAATTTCTGAACACAACACAGCCGATTGAAGGCTCGGTCATGCCACATCCGGCGCGCGGTGGCGCATACAATCTGAACGACGCCGATCTGTTGGCGATCATCGGCTACCTGCTGACCCTGCCATCCTCGTAGGTCATTCCATTTGAATGTGAGGGGTTGGCCGGGCCAACCCCTCACTGATCGCTGCGATCATGCTGACTCATGTGCGCCATCCGTTGCACAGGGATACCTAATCCCAACCATTCCGTTTGACTTCACTCAGCTTCAGACCTATCCTGAGAGAAGCCTGGACTTCATCCGATGCTCTTCAGGGGGACATAATGGCAAGCGCTGAACCCACAACCCGCACTAAATTCACCACCGGCGAATTCGATCCAACGCCGCGCCACGCGCTCAATGATGCCGAGCGCAACGCTATGCGCGCTTACTTGCAGCGCTGTGAAGTGCGCCTTTCCACGCTGCACCGCATCGCTACAGCCTTCATCAGCGGTGCCGGTCTGCTGCTGCTGATCCCGATCTTTTTCAAGGATGCTATCGATAACCTGCTGGCGATCCTGCTGGCGCAACTGAACAATCAATTCGAGACCCTGGCTGGAACTGGAATCACCTTCACCATTGCCCTCTTCGCCGCTTTGCTTTATCCGTTGTTCGTCTCTTTATCGGTGCCACTGTACGGGGTGTATCTGCTGCTGAAGGACATCATCCACTTTTACTTCACCATTTACGCGCCGGGCTTCGCCGAAAACCTTTTGAATCCATCGTTTGCGCTCAGCGGTGTGATGTTCTCGATTGACGAGTCGCCACGCGGCAAGGAAGAAGTCATGCGCTACCAGTACAAGGCAGCGCAGATGGGCTTCATGATTCCCTTCAGTCGTGAGAAGAACGAGTTGTACTTCGACAGCATCATCAACAGCAGTCAGGGCGCGATTATCCCCGAGTCGCGCAACATGGAACGGCTGATTGACCTGGATGTGCTGCCTCATGATTACGAAGATCAGAGCATCAAGCGTTTCAACGCCGCGCTGGGGATGGCGCGCAGCATTGACCGTACGCTGGTGCAGGAGGTCGCCGTCACCGAGATGTCGCTGGTGCGGCATGTCTTGTATCTGCGCCGGCTGATGATGCGCTACGTCAAGACCCTGTTGATGTTCATCTGGACGACAGTAGTCTCGTTCCTGATGCTGCCGCTATTGAAGGAGCCGCGCTTCGATCCGCTGCTGATTATGGCGCTGGGGTATCTGATCTGGTCGTTAGCAGTCATGCGAATCATGGACTGGCCGCTGGAGTGGATATACAAGCACCGCCGCGAGAGCATTCCTTTGCAGCAGATCGATCCACAGCTTCGGTCGATGCAACAGGCTATCGAGGGCTATGCCCGATCAGCCATTTATGTCTCAGCCGTAGCGGTCGTGCTGGCGCTGGCGGCGCTCATCTGGTGATAGATCGATGGGGGCACACACCTGTGCGCCCCTGCAACGTGACATTGCGCGGTTACACCATCGGCAAAGCACTGCACATATCGGTTTCGGTCACGGTATCGGAACGAACGAAACCACCCTGCGACAAGCGCCACCAGGTGCGACCATCGCTGCCCATTGTCTGACCATTGATCTCCACCGACTGACCGGCGCGCAGCGTCCCAACTACGTTGAAGCTGGTACCAGCGCCACTGCGGATGTTGACATCCTGGCTGCCGGCCGTGACCATACAGGCCGCGCCGCTGCTCATAGCGGTGGCAATGGCAGCGAACGGCTGGATCATGTTGTCGTAACCCAGCATACCGATGTCGGCGCGAATGCGAGCGATGTCGTCGGCTGTCGGCGGTTGCACCGGGCCAACGAATGTCCCGAGGCTGTCATCAGCCGGGTTGCCATCCAGGAACGGTTGCAGCACCGGCACCGCATCCGAGACGTTGTTCAGCGTGAACTGCGCATAGCTGATGTTGTTGGCGAGGCGACCACCGATCTGGCGCACCAGGGCGCGATGTTCGGCTTCGACCGCCGCGATCTGGGTGGCAGTCACAGCAAAAGCGGTGGTATCAGCCGACTTGCTGAAGACGCGAGTGGCGGCCAGATAAGCACCGACAAAAGCGGTCTCCGCCACTTCGGTCACCGCCGAGAATAGCGCTTTGTCGCTGAACAGGGTCTCCGGCACATAGAACTCGGTCACCACCGGTTGCGCACCCAGTGAGACCAGCAGTTCGAGGTGATCCTGCTCGGCCAGGAAGCCGGCCTTCAGGTAATTCACCTGCACCGTATCCAGTCCCAGATCGCCGTCGATGGCGGCCAGGTAATGGGTGGTTGCGAAGAGTTCAGCCGTCGCCGCCAGGTTGATGATGGTTTGCAGGTCATCGTCGGCCATCGCCTGACCGAAGACGCGGCTGAAACCCCACACAGCATTGAAACTCAGGAAGGATGCACCAGCAGCAAAGGTGCTGCCTTTCAGAAAAGCGCGACGTGAAACATTGCTCATGATCTTGCTTGCCCCTTGAAACACACGAACGAGATAACGTAATAAAGGGGTGCAATCCATGTTAAAATGCGGATTGCACCAGCCTGCTCACCAATAGGTTAGGTGTTGGGCGGCGCTTCGCTTGACTCGAAACGTCGCCCCCTGACAACTACATGGCCGCGAACGGCTGCACCGTGCTGTCATATCCCAGCATTTCGGCCTGGGCGCGAACCCCGGCGATGTCGTCGGCAGTCGGCGGCGCGACCGGCCCGATGAAAGTCCCCAGGCTGTCATCGGCAGGTTTGCCATCCAGGAACGGTTGCAGCACCGGCACGGCATCTGACACATTGTTCAGCGTGTACTGGGCATAGCTGATGTTGTTGGCGAGGCGTCCACCGATCTGACGCACCAGGGCGCGATGTTCAGCTTCGACCGCAGCGATCTGCGCGGTAGTCACGGCAAACGGGGTGGTTTCTTCCGACTTGCTGAAGACACGGGTGGCAGCCAGATACGCGCCAACGAAGGCAGTCTCGGCCACTTCGGTCACGGCGGAGAAGAGCGCCTGATCGCTGAACAGCATCTCCGGCACATAGAACTCGGTCACAACCGGTTCGGCACCCAGCGAGACCAGCAGATCGAGGTGATCCTGCTCAGCCAGGAAGCCAGCCTTCAGGTAGTTTACCTGTACTTCAGCCAGACCCAGATCGCCATTGATCGCCGCCAGGTAGTGGGTGGTGGCAAACAATTCAGCGGTCGCGGCCAGATTGAGGATGGTTTGCAGGTCGTCATCGGCCATCGCCTGACCGAACACGCGGCTGAAACCCCACACGCTGTTGAAGCTCAACAGCGCCCCGGCACCCGCCAGTCCCGCGCCCTTCAGCAGGCTGCGGCGTGACAGGTTCTTCGAAAGTAATGAATCCATCGGAAGCTCCTTGAGACTGAATGGACATGCGCACCGCACGGGCTGTGCGATACAGCCAACAATATCGACGGCTCAAGGGCATTCAGATTGACGGACCAAGTCTTTCTCATCAATCACTCATCATTTAGAGGCAATTAGGACGTACAAACGACTTCCTAACAAAATGTGCATTCTGGCACAGAGACTTCATGCTATAATTTCCTTTAGTTGGTGTGGCGAAAGCATTAAGAGCGCAATGGATTTTAAATTCGAAATCTGGCGATTACAGGCCAGCGGCGATGCGCGCGGGCTGATCGATAAGCTCAGGAGCCCGGATATCGAGGTTCGGCTGCGCGCTGCAACAGCCCTGCGCACGTTGGGTGCTACAGTTGCCATCCCAACGTTGCAAGCCGCACTGGCATCAGAAGGCGATCCGACGATGCGCCTGGTGTTGATCTCCGCCCTCGATGTGCTGTTCGACGACACCAGCGATACACCCAACACCAGCGAAAACCTGAATCAGATGGTGGAGCTGATCGCACTGCTCAACAGCGATGACGCCGCTGAAGCCATCCGGGCTGCCCGTGCTTTAGGTGACATCCGCGAACGGTTAGCGGTCGAAGCCCTGATCGTCGTCTTTAACAACAAGAAACTGGGGCCACGTGTGCGGTTGGCGGTGGCCGAAGCGCTCATCAAGCTGGAGAGCGCTCCGACTGAAGTGACGCTGTTAGCCGCGCTGCGCCACGAGAAGTGGACGATCCGCCGCAGCGCTGCTGCCGTTATCGGTCAGGCGCAGCTTGACTGGGCAGTTGATCCACTGATTCAGGCGCTCAAGGATGAGCATGAAGCGGTACGGCGCACGGCCCGCGCCGCGCTGGAGCGCATTGATACCGCCGAAGCGAAGGAAGCGGTTCAGGCCTATGACCACCCAACACCATCCATCCTATCCGGGGGCATTCCTGCCACACCCACGCCAGATAGCCCGATGAAGCTGTCAGAACTACCTGCCGTCACCGAAGAAGATACCCAGCCCACCGCGCCGATTACTCTGCCGGATGACGTGTGCTGATTCCCCTGAATCAAAAAGAGGCACAAACGATGTATGCCTCTTCGTCCAATCATCCATAATCTCGAACGTTCAGGCCGGGATCATCTGGAGCTGAAGCAACCGATAAATCACCTGCATCAGCAACTCAAGTTGCATCGGTTTGACCACGTAGCCGTTGCCGCCCAACTCGAAGAACTCGCGCTCGATCTCTGGGCGCGGAGTGGCCGTCACCATCAGGAAAGGGATCGCCTGCGAAAGAGGATCGGTGCGCAGCTCACGCAGAAATTCCAGCCCATTCATGAACGGCTTCATCATGTCAGAGATCACTAGCGATACCGGCTGACGGCGACAGAATGCCAATGCTTCGCGCGCATCCGGCACAGTGACCGAGCGAAATCCCTTGCGCTTCAGAATCATTTCGTACAGGCGCGCCATGGTGGGCTCATCATCGCTAATGATGATGGGCGCGTACTGGGTGAGAGCCGCCAGTTCGGCATCGTTGGATACCGGCTGCTGCACTTTATCGGAAAGCAGATGCCAATCGGCCAATTGTGGTATCGAATTCATCGCCGTTTCCTCCTCACTGGCTTATTGAGTTGAAGCCATTCCCCTCGGCGTATCTCACACTATACAATAGAATAATGAAATGCGTTAGTACAATCCGCCTTAAGACGGAGAGCACAACGCTGGATCGGGAGAAGTTACTATGGCGCGAGTGACACAACGGCTGGGGATGGCGCGTTTTGAGGCCGATGAATACTACCGGCAGGCGTTAGATGCCTATCGCAAAAATCGTTTCGACAACGCTATCAACAGCCTGAATGATGCCATTCTGATTCAGGGCAATCGGGCGGAATTCTTCGCCGCGCGTGGGTTGATCTATCTCGAAGATGGTGTCAAGGACAAGGCTCAGGCCGATTTCGAGAAAGCGCTCAAACTGAACAAACACGAGATGCTGGCGCACTACGGGCGCGGCATCATCGCCTATCAATCCAACAACTGGGATGAAGCCCTGGCGCACTTCTCCGATGCTTACAAAGCGGATCCAGAACGCCCGGAAACACTCTATTATCTGGCGCTGGTCTATCACCGTAAGCATCAGCACGATGTCGCCCACCGCTTGATGGAAGTGGGGCTGGGTTTCCTGCCCGAAGAGGACAAGCGTCGCCCGGATTTTCAACGCTGGTTACGCGAATTCGAGAAGATCATCCGCGACAAACAAGCCCCGCGCCTGAATGTGATGGGTAGGACTGATGAATGACCATGAACCAACCGATCTAGAGCGTCGAATAACCCAGGCCGACCAGCAGCTCATTGAGGGCTGACTCGTAATGCTTCACCGTTTCGCGCTCAACCAGGATGATTTGCCGTTGGCGCAGCCAATCTGGCAGCGTGTCATCCAGCCGCGCTCCCTGATGAAACAGCGTGATGATGCGACAGTCAGCTTCATGGGCGATCTCCAGCTCTTTGCGCACCCATTCCGATTTAGCATAGGTATCGGGTGCCAGCAGACAGATGAAATAGCGGCTGTCGCGGATGGTCTGCTGCAAACGTTGCGCCCAGTCTTCGCCCGGTTCGATCAGTTTGTCGATAAAGGTGTTAATCTTTGGGTCGCGCAGCTTAAGCCGTGCTTCCACTAGCAAGGCCAGCGCGCTGCTGGTTTCGCGTCGATAGGAGATAAACACGCCGGGAGCCTGTGCCGGGCGTTCCAGCAGTTGAAACGCCTGGGACGTTAGCAGATAGTATTCGCTGCCGGACTCACGCCGTTCTAGCCGTGTCAGATAACCGAATGCCTGCAACAAATCAGAGGCAGGATTATTATCTTTCCACTTCGCCTCAAGGAACGGGATGAAATTGGCGTCACTATCGATACCATCCAGATAAGCCGTCGCATTCCAACTTTCGCCATGAAAGTAATTGATGACGAACTTGGCACCCCAGAGTCCTTTGGTCGCCCCATACGCCAGATCGCGGGCAAAGGCATGAATACGCTCCAGTGGTTCTGTCGGCGCAGCTTGTTCCAACGGATTGTCCATCCTTCATCTCCCAGCGAATTGACAACATATCATGCGATCCTTAGATTCAATGGCTGAACGTTGCAGATGTCAACATAGAGAATTACCCCCTGGCCCCCTCTTTCGCTACCTGCCGCGAAAGAGGGGGCAGGTATTCGATTCAAGCGGTGAATGCATCGATGTTGAGCAATCCTCAGGAGACAGGCTCAGGTGCAGTGATCTCCACCGGCTCGTCAAAGCGCGAGAGATCCGTGACGGTAGTCGTCTGAAGTCCGGGGCGGGCTGCATCGCCCTCGCCGGACGGTGCAATCTGAATGACGGTGTACAGCCGATGCACCAGCCCGTCATCATCACCAATATAAACCGCGAAGGTCATCTGAATATCTTCCGGTGCCGGTGGCGTCTGGTCAACCGCCGGGCGCTGCGGCAGCGGGCCATTGCCGCCTCCAGGCAGGCCACCTAACCCCGCACCCAGTCCTACATTCAACAGGCTGGCGGCTTCGCTCTCCAGCACGGCGGCCGGGTCGAGCGTGATCTGATACACGCTCATGGCCTGATCGTCGATAGTATCGGCGGGCAGTGCCGTGATGGCCGTCACACTCTGCTCATCCAGTGGGAGCAGCAGCATCGCCAGCAGTTGATTATCCGATGGGCCAAAGGGCAAGCCCCCCTGTTCAGCCGTGAACTGTTCCATATCCACCCAGTCCTGCGGCAGCTCCAGCGGCAGCCCTTCCGGCAGATCGGTGAAGCGGGCATAGGTCACGCCATCGATGCTGATGATTTCCGACGTCAGCTCTATCGCGCCGATCATCGGCAGGGTGCTGCTGGTGACGAGGCTGCCGCTGGCGTTCCAGCCACTTTCGGTGCGCGCCAGATCAAATTCCTGTGTCAATTGTAGGCTGAGGTCGAAGCCATTGGCACCGCCGGAGCTTTCCGTCAGCGATTGCGACATCAGATGCAGGCTTTCGACGCTGCGCGTGGACTCGAAGGCTACTGCAACATCCGCTAGCGCCGCCGGATCAACTGCCTCCTGCGCCAGACCGATCTGCCCGACGGCCAGCGCCCCGACCAGCGCCAGGGCAAGCAGCGGCTTGTTCCATCGTTTCATCATACGTTTCTCCTTGTCGTTGAATGGACATCTTCAGCTCACCTTGAGCCTTACGGCTGATTGTAGAAAGCGAGTCTGGAGAACTTGTCGAGAAGTGATCGAATTCCGGTGCAGTCTGGCCGGGGTCGAGTGATCGATTCGAACTCAATCAAAGTTGCACAGCCTCTCCATCATTTCTCCAGAATTGGTCGCTAGAGTGAAAGCTATAGGAAAACGCACCGCATTCAGCGGCCAGAGAGGAGCAATCCCATGCAAAAACGCAATCTTGTCTTCGGAACGCTGGCAGTGGCAGCCGTCGCGCTGGTCAGTCTGCTGGCGCTGTCGCCGGGCGGTCAGACCGTCTCGGCACAGAATCAACAAACGGCGCGCGTCGAGCGTCGCAGCCTGAATACCACCATCGAAACCACCGGCACGATTGAACCAGAAGATGAAGTGCTGCTGTCGTTCGGCATGTCCGGCACCGTCAGCGCCATCCTGGTGCAGGTGGGCGACGAGGTGAAGGCCGGTGATGTGCTGGCGCAGTTGGACACCAGTGATCTGGAAAACCAGATCGCCCGGCAGGAGCAAAGCCTGATCGTGCAGCAGGCCAGCTATGACCAGTTGATCGAACCGCCGACCGCCCGTGAAATCGCTCAGGCTGAAGCCAACCTGGCCTCGGCGCAATCGCAACTGGCGCAGGCGCAGACCAACCTGGAGACCGCCTCCAATAACGAAACCATCAACTGCTCCAGCCTGGAGAACGCCGCGCTCGAACTGGAACGCGCCAACGATGCCTACGCTGATTATGTCGAAGACGGCTACCGGATGGACGCCACCTTCATCCCTGACCCGGAGTCGGATGCCGGTGACCGGCTGCGCACGGCCCAGAGCAATTACAACGTGGCGCAGGCACAGTGCAACGAAACCACGCCGGCCTCGCAACTCGAAGTATCGGTCAGCGCGGCACAGGCCAGCGTCGATCAGGCGCAGGCGGCGCTGGACGAACTGCTCAATGGGCCGACCGAAGATCAGATCACATCGTCACAGGCGCAGCTCGACAATGCCCGGCTGCAACTGGAAGATGCCCGCGCCTCGCTGGATAACGCGGTGGTCACCGCAGCCTTCGATGGCATCGTCGCCGAAGTGGAGATTACACGCGGGCAGCAGGTGAATGCCAACACCGTCGCCATCCGGCTGGTGGATGCCTCGCAGCTTCACATCAACGTCAGCGTCGATGAACTCGATATCGCCCAGGTGGCAACCGGACAGGCGGCCATCATCTCGCCCGAAGCCCTCAACGGTCAGACAATTGATGGCATCGTGACGCGCATCGCCCCGGTCAGCACCATCAGCGATGGCGTGGTGACTTACGATGTGCGGGTGGACATCGGCAGCAACAACACCCTGCCGGTGCGCATTGGCATGACCACCGATGTCGAGATCGTGGTTGGCAGCCTGGAGGCCGTGCTGGTCGTCCCCACCGGAGCTATTCAGCGCGACGGACAGAATGAGTATGTCGAAGTGCTGAACGCCGACAACTCCACCACCCGTGTCTCGATCACCAGCGGAGCGACGATTGATGGCTTCACCGAAGTGCAGGGCGACCTGACCGAAGGCCTGACCGTCATCGTCCCGGAACGCACCAGCCCTGAGACCAGCAGCAACCTGCCCTTCGCCGGAGGCAATTGATGACCGCCCAGCTACTCACCGCTGATTTCGTGATGGAACAGTTGGTCGAACCGATGCCGCCCGCCGTCATCGAAACGCATGATCTGATGAAGATTTACCGGATGGGCGATACCGAAGTCCGGGCGCTCAACGGCGTCTCGATCCGCATCAACAAGGGCGAATTCGTCGCCATCATCGGCCCGTCCGGTTCGGGCAAAAGCACGCTGATGTCCATCCTGGGTGCGCTGGATAAACCGACCAGCGGCAGCTATCAACTGGATGGCACCGAGATCGGTCAACTGAGCGATGACAGCCTGTCCGACATCCGCAACTATCGCATCGGCTTCGTCTTTCAGAAGTTCAATCTGCTGGCGCGCAGCAGCGCCCTGGCGAATGTCGGGCTGCCGCTGGTCTATGCCGGGGTGAACGGCAAGGAACGGGATCAGCGCGCCCATCATGTCCTGGAACTGGTCGGGTTGGGTGACCGTACCCACCACCGCCCCAACGAGCTATCGGGCGGGCAGCAGCAGCGCGTCGCCATCGCCCGCGCCCTCATCAACAAGCCGTCGATCATCCTGGCCGATGAACCGACCGGCAACCTGGACTCACGAACGGGTGAGGAAATCATGCGCCTGTTCCGCCAGCTTCATGCTGAACAGGGCATCACGCTCATTCTGGTGACGCATTCGCCGGACATCGCGGCGCAGGCCGACCGGACGATCACCATGCGCGATGGGGAGGTGGTCGATGAACCGCATCTTCACTAATCTCAAGCCGCAGGCCCGCAGTCTGGTGACGCTGGTCTGCGCCGGGTTGATCCTGGTGTCCTATCTGGCGCTGTCCCCCTGGGTCAATATCTCGTTTCCGGGGATGGGTCAGGCGGGCAACATCACCCTGCCGGAAGGGTTTGATCCGTCGCAATTGCCGCAAGGCTCCAGCGCTCCCGAAGCGCCACAGGGTTTCGCGCCGCCGGCTGGCTTTGAAGCCCCGGCCACAGCCCAGCCCTCGACCGCCCCACAAGGGACGACGAACACCCCGGCACAACCGCAAGTGCCTGGGCGGCTGGTGGGGTTGATCGGCGCACCGGGGGTGACCGGCCTGTTCCTGGTGCCGCTGGCGGCGGGGGTCGCTGTGCTGCTCACCGGCTGGCGCATGTGGAAACCGCGCCACTTCCGCCTGACATCGGTGCTGGTGCTGGTGTGTGGATTGGTGGCGCTGCTGTACTTCGTGATCTTCTTCGCGATGGACACGCTGCTGCCCATCCCGATCAACATGATCGATCAGGCCGGCATCGGCTTCTGGCTGGCGCTGGTCGGCAGCCTGGGGTTGTTCCTGCAGATCTTCATCCCGCGCTTCAGCACTGATGCCAGCCGCGAGACCGTGAAGCAGTTGGTGCCGAAAGCCAAACGCTCCGGCCTGAGCATCAGCCAGAACCTGAGTGTGGCAATGGATGCGCTAATGGCGAACAAGATGCGCTCGGCGCTGACCATGCTTGGCATCATCATCGGCGTGGCCTCGGTGGTCTCGATGATCTCAGTGGGACGCGGCGCAACCTCCGCCATCACCGATCAGATCGCCAGCACCGGCCTCAACCTGCTGACGATCAGCCCCGGCGCGAATCGGCAAATCGCGGGTCCAGGCGGCGGAGGCGGGGGCGGCGGAGGCGGTAGTGACACGCTGACTTACGACGATGCACAGGCGTTGGAGAAAAACCTGACCGGGATTGACACCGTGTTGCCGCAGTACAACAGCACGCTGGATGTTCGCACCGACCAGGAACGGTTGCAAACGACAGTGCGTGGCGTCACAGCGGATTACGCCCCCATCCGCAATATCGAGATCGAGATCGGACGCTACCTGACTGAGGCCGAATACAACGGCGATGCGCGGGTGGCTGTGCTGGGGCAGCAGGCAGCCGAGGAATTGTTCGGCGGCGTCAACCCCATCGGGCGCGACATCCGCATCGCCAACAAGCGCTTTCAGGTCATTGGTGTGCTGGCGGAACAGGATGGCGGGTTTGGGCAAGACCCCAACCTGGAGATTCATGTCCCGCTGACCACCGGCTATCGACAGATCTTCGATGCCCGCAAGGCCGGCAGCAGCGATTATCTGGTCACCAGCATCGTGGTGGCCGTGACGGATCTGGATGAGGTGGATCGGGTATCGGCAGAGATCGAAACGGTGCTGCGCCGCGAACATCGCCTGGCTGCCGATGAGGACAACGACTTCAGCATCCTCAATCAGCAAAGCCTGCTCGACATCGCCAGCACGGTTTCGACCACGCTGACGGTGCTGCTGGGCGCGATTGCCAGCGTCTCGCTGCTGGTGGGCGGCATCGGCATCATGAACATCATGCTGGTCTCGGTCAGCGAGCGCACCAAAGAGATCGGTCTGCGCAAGGCCATCGGGGCGCGCAGCGGGCATATCTCGCAGCAGTTCCTCATCGAAACCATCTTCCTCAGTCTGCTGGGCGGACTGCTGGGGGTGGCGCTGGGGGTTGGCATCGCCTTCCTGGTCAATGCCAGCGGTGCGCTGACCGCCGTCATCAGCCTGGACTCAATTGCACTGGGGCTGGGTTTCTCAGCGCTGGTGGGCATCTTCTTCGGCGTGTATCCGGCCAACCGCGCCGCCGCGCTCGAACCGATTGAAGCACTTCGTTATGAATAAGCGGGCGCACACGCCCACACGAAAGGATCGAATGACCATGAACATGAAACGACTCTTGCTGCTGGGCGCGCTGCCCATGCTGCTGCTGACCGGATCACTCCTGACCACGATGGCTCAGGATGACAATCTCGACACGGTACGCATCGCCTTCATCGGCCGGGAAAATGGCCGGGGGGCGGAACTGGATCGCCAGTTGTATCAGGCGGCCGTCACCGCGGCTGACCAGATCAACGCCGGCGATGATGACGATGTGGAAGGCATCCGCCTCGCCAATGGGGATCGCTATGCGCTGGAAGTGGTCTACTATCCGGCAGATACAACCGACGATGCCATTGACGCTCTGGATGAGGCCGTGACCGATGACGCGGTGGCCGTGCTGGGGCCGCACGAGATCGAACAGGCCGAGGCGATCCGCAGCGCCGGCACTCAGGGCTTGCCGCTGCTGCTGGGTGCGCCGGACTCGCCCGATGGCGAGAATCTGTTCCGCCTGACCGCCAGCCTGGAAGACCGGGCGCAGGCGGCAGCCGATTATCTGGTGAACGAACGGCACATGACGCGCATCGCCGTCTTCTCTTCCAACACCGATGTGGCGCTGGCCGGGACAGAGGCCTTCAAGAAGGCCGCCGGGAACAGCCTGATCGTGGCCGACATCATCCGCGAAGCTGATGAGGAGGATTTCAGCGCCGATGTCCAGCAGGTGCGCGATGAAGACGCCGAGGCCCTGTTCATCTGGGCGCTGGACGGCCAGACCGAGCTGCTGCTGGGCGAGCTGCGCGACAGCGGTTGGGATGGCGAGATCGTCTTCGCCGGGCTGGATGCCGACTTTGTGGGACGCGCCGGAGCTGACCTGACCGCCGGGTTGTACGGGCTGGTCAACTGGACTGACAGCGCGTATGACAGTGCCAGCCAGACCTTCGTCGCTGATTATCAGGAACAATGGGGGTCCATGCCGCCGGAAGCCGCCGCCAGCTACTACGATGCCATCTACCTGCTGGCCGACTCGATCTCGGATGCCGGTCTGCAACCCTCGGCCGTTCGTGGCGATCTGGCGGGACAGACCGACTTCGCTGGTGTGCAGGGGACTTATGACCGGGCGGAGACCGACACGCTGCGCCTGATCCAGGTGGCGAGCGACGGCGGACTGATCGAAGTGGCACGTTATGCCGCTGCGGCCTGCCAGACCTGCCCCGACATCTGGTGGGCGGATAACGTCGATGAAGCGACCACCTCGACCAGCAGCTTCCGCATCGGGCTGATCGGCACGCTGGATGGTGCGTCGGAAGGCATTGGCGATCAGATTGAACAGGCGGCGCGCCTGGCCGTCCGCGAGATCAACGAAGCCGGTGGCATCATCGGTGCCAATGGTGTGCGCTATACCCTCGATCTGGTGACCTACTCGGCGGAGACGGGCGAGGCCGCCGGATCAGCTTTTGAGCAGGCGATCAGCGATGGCGTCCAGCTCATCATCGGCCCGGACTACAACGCCCAGGTCATCCCGAATCTGTTCCGCGCCGACAACGAAGAAGTGATCCAACTGGTCTCGGCCACTTCGGATCAGGTGACGATCAACGGCGGCAGTTATGTCTACCAGCTTCGCGCTACCGATGCCACGCTCGCCAACGCGGCTGCCGAATATCTGCTGGATGTGCGCGAGCTGACTCGCTTTGCCACCGTCGCGGTGCAGGCGGATTACGGGCTGGATGCGCTGGAAGTCTTCGGTGACGCCGTCCGCGCCAGCGACGATGGCGAGGTCGCGCTGGAACTGGAACATGATATCGCTGTGACCGACTTCGCCGCGATGGCCGATCAGATCGTCAACGCCAATGTCGAAGCCGTCGCCATGTGGTCAACCCAACCGGCCTTCAGCGCCCTGGCCGCCGAACTGAGCGCCCGCGACTGGGATGGTGTGCTGGTCTATGGTTATCTGACGCTGGAACTGAGCGAAAGCCTGAGCCAGATCCCGTTTGAGATCGTCGGGCCGGTCAACTGGTGGATGAGCGCCGGCGATTGGGTCAGCCAGGATTTCAGCCAGCGCTATGCCGAACGTTATGGCACAACCCCGATCCCGCAGGCGGCCTCGTACTACGATGCGATTTATCTGATCGCGGCGCAGTTGGATGGCAGCAACCCGGCTGGCATTCGGGCTGGCCTGAATGGGCTGGAGAGCTTCATCGGTGTGCAGGGCAGCTATCGCCCAGAGCGCTACAAAAATGGCGAACTGACGCGCCAGGTCATCATCCTCAGCCTGGAAGAAGGCGTGGCGAATACCGTCGCCCGTTACGATGATGGTCAATGCCTTATCGGATGTGGCAGCTAATCGGCACTATAATGCGAATCAGGAGGCAGAGACAATCTGCCTCCCTGATCCTTACCAGGACTTACACCCTTGATAGGGTATTTTCCCGTAGGGGCGCAATATATTGCGCCCCTACTCTCCCTCAACTGTGTAACTTCTACCTGATATGTCACCGCTGGATATAGGGAAAGCTGTGAGTAAACAAATCTTGATCGTGGAAGATGATAAAGAGATTGCCCGCGTCCTGCGCGCCTATCTGGAGCAGGCCGGGTTTCAGGTGCATGTCGCCCATAACGGGCAGGCTGGTATGGCGCTGCTGGGGCATGAGAACCTCGATCTGGTGATCCTCGACTTGATGCTGCCGGATAAGGATGGGCTGGACATCACCCGCTCGATCCGCAGCCAATCGCGCCTGGCACACCTATACGTCCTGATGCTGACGGCGCGGGTTGAGGATGCCGACAAAATTCTGGGGCTGGAGATGGGCGCGGATGATTATGTCACCAAGCCGTTCAACCCACGTGAAATCGTCGCCCGCGTCCGCGCCGTGTTTCGCCGTCAGGATGAAGCAGGCGACGACGCTCCGCTGATCTACGAGGGGCTGGTGGTCGATCCGCTGCGGCGTGTGGTCTCGGTGGATGGGCGCAAAGTTGAGCTGACGCCGATGGAGTTCTACCTGCTGCAAACGCTGATCCAGCACCCCGGCATCCCCTTCAGCCGCAATGATCTGATCCAGAAGCGCCCAGGCCATGACTACGAAAGCCTGGAGCGCACCCTCGACAGCCACATCCGCAATCTTCGCAAGAAGATCGAACCCAACCCCAAAGAACCCACCTATGTACAGACGGTGTATGGCGTGGGCTACCGGCTGGGGAACCCGACGTGAACCGCTTATGGGTGCGCTTCAGCCTGTCCTTCATGATGATCGCCCTGCTGGGGCCGGTCATCCTGGCAACGATTGGCTTTCTGACGGTGCAGACCGGTGTGCTGCGCCTGTTCATCCGCAGCGAACTGACCGCGCCCGGCAGCCTGACCGATCAGTTGGCTGATTACTATCGGGAACAGGGCAGTTGGGAGGGCGTGAGCGGCCTGATCGCCAGCTATGATAACTCGCTGCCGGCGGAACTGACGCTGGTGTTTGTGGATGAAGCCCAGCAGCCGATCTATGGCACTGACACGACAGAAGGAGAGCGCATCGCCGAGCAGTTGATCTCGATCAGCGTGGACGGGCGCATTCGCGGCTATCTGAACATCGTCCAGCGCTCGATTGTCGGGATGCCATTTCCCCGCCCTGACCGGCCGCTGGTGCTGAATCAGATCAGCAATGTGCTGCTGGCCTTTGCCGTGATCACAGCCGTGCTGGGGTTGAGCGCGGGGCTGTTCGCCGGACGCACACTGGTCACGCCGCTGGCCCAGTTGTCCGAGACGGCGCGGCGGCTGGGTAAACGCGATTTCACGGCGCGGGCGGTGGTCAAGGGAAGCGTCGAACTGCGCGAGGTGGCGCATGCCTTCAACGAGATGGCGCAGGATCTGGAACAGGCCGAGACGCTGCGGCGCAATTTGGTGGCAGACGTGGCGCACGAACTGCGGACGCCGCTGACGGTGTTGCAGGCCAATCTGCAAGCGCTGCTGGATGGCATCTACCCGCTGGAAAAAGACGAGATCGAGAAGCTGCTCGACCAGACCGAGCTGCTCAACCGCCTGGTCAACGAACTGCGCGAACTCTCGCAGGCCGAGGCGCGCCAACTGCCACTGCAACAGACGAGGGTTGATCTGAATGACCTGATCGCTCAGGTAGTCGAGACTTTTCAATCCACCGCCCGGAAGCAGGGGATCGACATCCGCTTGAATCTGCCCGCCGAACCGGTCACGCTCAAGGGGGATCGCGGACGTTTGCAGCAGGTGTTGAATAACCTGATCCAGAACGCCATCACCCACACGCCGGCATCGGGTACGATCACAATCCGCCTCAGCCAGGATGAGGAGGACATTCAGATCACCGTACAGGACAGCGGCGATGGCATCCCCGCCGAGCATCTGGCGCATGTGTTTGACCGCTTCTACCGGGTGGATCGTTCGCGCAGCCGCGAGACCGGCGGTACCGGACTGGGGTTGGCGATTGCCAAAGCCATCGTCGAATTACACGGCGGCAGCATCGGGGTCAGCAGCGAGGGGCAGCCAGGGCGCGGCGCGACCTTCACCATCCAGTTACCAACGACAGCCCGACCAGAACTGCCTTAACCACTGATTGCCAATGACAGGCATCACAGCGAGCACCGTCACCCGTTATGGGGCCGCCAAGAATTGAGCTCAGGCCGGATGCGGCCGGACAACGATTGATTGCGGTGATATGAATCGATTTCAGCGCTCACGGCTTGAACAGCTCCCAGAACTTCTCGATGATGTAGCGGTGACGAGTGAACGTCCAGACCATGGCGGCGGTCAGGAAGAAGATGGCGATCATCAGCACCCAGGTGATGCCGTCGGGCGGGATGAAGCGGAAGGCCTCCGGGAAGATGAACGGTACCAGCATGGTGACGAACGTCAGACCCAAGCCCAGCAGCACCATGCGCGGTTCACGCAGCAGCGTGCGCGGCTCGAAGATTTCAATGCCCAACAGGTTCCAGAAGATCAGCGTCCCCAGCAGGGCGATGAACATCGTCACGGCGCTGCGAGCCGCCTCCATGTTCTGCCCGGTGCCGTAATAGACCGCCGTATACATTAGCGCCAAATTGACCGCGCTGATGACACCGCAGATCAGGATGTATTCCAGCACATCGCGGCGGAACTGCTTCATATATTTGGGGCGGATGATCTTGAGGGCGATCAGCGTGGCCGGGATGTTGACCGTGCCGAAGGTGATCCAGCTTATCTGGATCGGGCTGGTGGGGAAGGGCAGCGTCATGAAGCCGACGAAGAAAATCAGCGCGATGTTGTAGAAGTTCTTCACCAGGAAGATCTTGATCGAGGCATAGATGATCTGGGTGATGGCGCGGCCTTCCTCGAACGCGCGCGGCAGGGTGGACATGGCGTTGTTCAGCAGCACGATCTCGGCCACATCCTTGCTGATCTGCGCCCCGTCGTTCATGGCAATCGCCAGATGCGCCTCTTTTAGCGCCGGCACATCATTCACGCCATCCCCCACCATCGCCACATACTGTCCCTGCCGTTTGAGCGCCGCGATGATGCGCCGTTTGGTGTCCGGCTCGATGCGGGCGAACAGATCGCCTTCCAGCGCCGCCCCTTCCAGTTCATGATCGCTCATGGCGTTCAGTTGGTCACCGGTGAAGGACTTGTTGACGGTAATGCCGGAAGCCGTCGCAATCGAGGTGACGGTTTCCAGGTTATCGCCGGAGATGACCTTGAGCGCCACATCCTGGCGGCGGAACGAATCGAGCGTCTCCTGAATATCCGGGCGGATTTCATCGCTCAACACCACCAGCGCCAGCGGCTCGGCGATGCCATCCAGATGTCCATCAATCGGTGCCTGGGGAGCGCGGGCGAAGGCCAGCACGCGCAAGCCCTGGGTCGAGAGGTCATGAGCACGTTGGGCCGGTTCGGCATGAGCCTGAGCATTCAGGATGCGTTCCGGCGCACCCAGGATCAGCGTCTCATCCGGGAAGACCACCGCCCCCCACTTACGACTGGAATTGAAGGGGATTTCGCGCAGCTTGCTCCCCCGCTCACCATTGACCGAGGCGGTTGGCAGCGCTTCGGCAATTGCGGCGGCCGTCCGGTTCTGATGCGCCAGATGTTGAATGTAATGGTGCAGATCGCCCTGCACCGCGTTCAGACCGCTGCCGTTCAGCGGGATAATCTCGGTCACGCGCAGGATGTTGCGCGTCAACGTGCCGGTCTTGTCGAAGCACAGCGTCGTCACATTCGCCATCGACTCGACGGCGTTCACCCGCTGGATGAGCGTCTGAAAGCGGGTGATGCTGATGGCACCGATGGTCAGCGACAGGATGGCCGTCAGCACCAATCCCTGTGGCACGATGCTGCTGACGAACACCACCAGGTTGCGGACGATCTCCAGCAGCAGATTTTGCTGGTTGCCCACCGCCACATTTTGCAGATAGCTGGCGATGGCGAGCATCGGCAGCAGGATGAGCATGATGATGAGCGCCACCTGCACCACCGCGTCCAGCCGCTGCTGCGTCGGGGTGCGGACGTTCTTGTAGACTTTCGCCACGCTGGAGAGTTTGTTGAGGGTGCTTTCCTTACCGACCTGAGTCGCCACCATCACGCCCGTCCCGGCGATGCAGAACGAGCCGGAATACACCGGGCTGTCAACGTCCTTGAATACCGCGTCCGACTCGCCGGTCAACTGCGATTCGTCCATCTCCAGGCTGTCGGCTTCGAGGATGCGTCCATCGACCACCAGCCGGTCTCCCGGTTCAATCGGGATGACATCATCCTTGACGATGTCCAGGATCGAAATAGGGGTGAGCTGCCCCTCGCGCCACACCTTGATGTCGTGGCTTGCCAGCGCCGCCAGTTGGTCGAGCTTGCGCTTGGCGCTGATCTCCTGGAACATGCCCAGGATCGAATTGCTGACCACGCTGAAACCAGCGAAGATGGCGGTGGACCAGTCCTGCAATGAGATGACCACCACCATCAGGGTGAAGAACACCAGGTTGAACACATTCAGGACGTTATCGCGGACAATATCCCAGTAGGAACGTCCGACGCGGGCGCGAAAATTGTTGCTCTCGCCGCGCTGCACTCGTTCAGCGACCTGAGCGCGGCTGAGACCGGGGTAAGAAGACGACAAGCGGCACACTCCTGGAACGTTAGGCAGTAGAAGTGTACCAGAAAGCCCGGCGCATCCAAATTGACGTAAGCCGGGCAGGGTTCAGTCATTCAACCGAGTCCCATCGGTTATCAGGACCGCGCCGTCACTTACTGCCCGGCGTAAACACCCCAGGCCAGATTATCAAACTGTCCGACAAAATCAGCGGTGAAATACATCTCAACCTCGCGCATCCCCAACAGTTCATAACTGAAGAAGGCATTGACATAATGAGTCGTCGCCAGCAAATCCTGATCGCGCGGGACATCATGCTGCGCTCCAACCAGGGTGAGCAGGAAGTTGTCGGCTGATCCCAGGTGCTGGTAAGCGAATGCAGCATCTTTTTCATACGGGCAGCTTATGTCCTGACCTGCCGCAATCAACAGCGTTGGCACGGTTGCCATTGCAAGTCCCTGCTCGCCAAAGAGAGAGGTCCAGCAAGGTAGAAACGACACGATGGCTCCGACACGTGCATCAGTCATCGGTTGCAGGAAGCCATCTGCGACCGGCAGCATCTGATCTTCGTAATAGGATTTGAAGCTCGTCCAATCCCAATCGCTGTACACGTTGCGCGGATCCGTCACGTCCAGGGGATCGCGTTCCCCGGTTCCCCATTGGCTGATGAATGACTCATCGATGCGTGCTCCGGTCATCGTCAGCGCGGTGTAGCCCCCATCGGATGTTCCAATCAACCCCACCTGATCGAGCCGCATCAGGCCAATCAGATCATCGCTGGCGTTCAGAGTCTCCAGTTGATCGAGAACAAAACGGATGTCCAATGGACGATCAATCAGGGTACGGGCGCTGGTGTCGTTGGCATGCTGAACCGTGACCACCACAAACCCATGCGTCACCAGCGGCTCCAGGACGGCTGACAGGGTATCGCGACCACTCGTATATCCATGCGAGTAGAGGACAACCGGGTAGGGTGCGCCACTCATCTCTGGTGGCAGGTTGGGGAAACCGGTATTGCTCTTTTGAAGGATCGGCACTTTGTCCAGCTTGTCCGCCGGCATGATCCCCGGATACCACAGACTGATGGTGACCGGACGATCTGCTCGTGCCGGATCGACAAAATCAATCGAGCGAATGCCCGCCACATAGCTCCCATGAGCAGCCAGCGGCAGCAGAGCTTCATCCTGCGCCATCACAACCCCAAGAGAGAACAACGCTGCAATCAGCACAAGTCCCACCCATATATAACGGTGATGCCACATAACACACTTCCTTTCTTCAGTTGTAGGGGAGGGACACTCGCCCTCCCCGTGTCATTCACTTGATAATCAGAATCCCTCCGCCTGATAGGTGATGCCGGGGAAGCTGACTGCACCCGGCGCGAGTGCGGCATGAGCCTCCGCATCGCCCTTCAGCACATCGAGCAGGAAAGCCGTCACAAAGTGGTTAATCAGATCATGAGCGCGATCCATGTCCCAAACGGGGTCAGAGCAGCCAGCGAACCAGCCGATCTCCAGGGGCATTGGATTCTTGTCACAACTGCTCGCAAATGCACCATGATCGGCATCATCGAGCAGCAGCATGGCTTTCTGGGTACTGGCGGTATGCTCCCAGGTCGGAATCACACTCCACTCTGGCGCAACCGTCATATCACCGCCGCCATTCATCATCAGGATAGGGATTTCGATACCAGCCAGGCCCGCTGCGCCAAATAACTCCGTTTCCCCACCAGACGGGACAATAGCCTTGATACGCGGATCGTGCCAGGACGGCCACAAGCCGGTTGGGGCTGTCTCCAGTCCAGCCATCTCGGCCATGTCGGCCTGATGTGTCAGCAGCGGTTCACACACGGCACCAATCGGATGCTCAGGTGCCAGCGGCGCGCAGGCTGTCTTCAGCGCTTCAAAGTCAAAACGGGCACCGCCCGCCAGCAGACTGGTAAAGCCACCGTAGGAATGCCCGCCAACAGCGATGCGTTCGGTATCGATCATGCCAGCCAGATCGCCACCTTCACCCGTCAGTTGTTCAGCAAAGCGAATGGTGCGCCCCAGATCGAGTGGACGTTTGATGCTGGCTGACCAGATCTCCGAGTAGGTTGGATTCCAGATTTCCGGGTGGTCCACCGACAACACCACGAATCCCCAGGACGCCAGATGCTCGGTCAGGTAAGCTGCATTCCAGGGGTCACTGGCGAACCCATGAGCATAGATAAACAACGGATAGGGTTCAGCAGAACCATTTGGTTCGGCCTCAGCCAGCGCATTACCGGAAATGGAATAGCGGTAATCCTCCGGCATCCCCTCAAATTTCGATGGGATTGCCGGATAAGCGATCGATTCTGTCAAGCCCTTCGGATTCAGGGCTGGATACCAGGCAGCGACGGTCAGCGGATAGGTACCTTCGGTAATCGTGAAGGTCTGATAGCCCACCCAGTACAGCCCATGCAGGGCATAGGTAGGGGCATCCGGACGCAGACCGACGGGTTCAGGCGTATCCTGTGCAGAAACAACCGATAGACTGAGGAGAACAACGAGGATGAGCGCGAAGTGCGCCCATGTATGACTGCGATGTACCATGACACACTTCCTTTCTTCAGCTTTAGGGGAGGGACACTTGCCCTCCCCGTGTCATTCACTTGATAATCAGAATCCCTCCGCCTGATAGGTGATGCCCGCGAAGCTGACCAATCAAACGAGCGGCCGTCCCAAGCCTGTGCAGTTCAGGACCGCCGCGCCGGTCATCAGTTTGCCAAGTCCACGGTCACCATAAAAGCTCCTGTGCCAATATCGACAAATGTCGCCGCTTCGATGATGTACGTACCGGCATCCAGTTCCAATCCATTCCAGCCAGCGTCGTAAATTCCATCGCCATTGTCGTCCATCGTGAGTTCATCCGTTTCATACAGGATGTTGCCCGCCGCGTCGTAAACCCGCGCATAGGCATCGAGCCACGCTGCACCGGACTGAACGATATCCAGCACTGCTGGCTCATCCAGTGTCAGCGTAAACTGCACGCGCTGACCCATCGCTGTGATTTCCATGGGCAGCGTTTCCCCAACGGCGATTGGACCCCCATCAACGATCGTGAGTTCACCCTCAAACTGCCCGGTGTACAGCACGCTATAACCGTCCCACAGAACGCCGGAGAATGTTCCCGAAAACACAAAGACGGCGAAGAAATGAGCAGGGCTGCCTACCGCTTCTGGAGCTTCAAGGATCACCGCCTCGGGGTCGCCGTGCGCGGTGAAGACGGAGCCCATGCCTTCGGTTGGGTCCTGGTAGATAGCGTAATCACCATACGCGACATCAGTCAGGAACGGCTCACCGCCGAACTGCCAATCGATGGCCGGTACACCCGTGAGGTTATTAACTAACAGCGAGACGGCGCTCTGGGTGATGTCATTTTCGGCAAGGGCAGCCGTTTCGTCAATTAGCGTGAAGTGCAGGTCATTCAATGAGACATTCCCCATTACTGCCAACACATACCGGTGTCCGGCTTCGAGCGTGACCTCCTGTTCGCCGACGAGCGCCGAGCCCAGCGGTTCATCTTCGGCAGTCACTGCGAAAGTATAGGTGTCCGCTGCCAGATCAACGTACCGGGGCGGCAGCGTCATTGAGCCGTATACCATCGGCGTGCCGTCGTCTCCCGCCGCGATCTCCCCGTTGATGTAGAGGTTGATGGCGGGCGCATCGAAAACGAAGTGTCCAACGCGCAGTTGAGCGCCGTCAGTTTGCGCTGAGGTTATGGTCACGCCGAACATCAGCAGGAACAGCATCAGCAAGCCTATCCGCGCGAACCGGCGAAACTTCCCGTTGAATTGATCCGAATTCCATTGGTGCTGCATGGTGTCACTCCTTCAATTGAGTAATTAGTCTGTTTGCACGGAGCGCATTTGCCTCGACAAAACGCTAGAATCCCTCCGCCTCATAGGTGATGCTGGGGAAGCTGACCGAATCCGGCGCGAGCGCGGCGTGTGCGGCTTCGTCGCCCTTCAGCACATCGAGCAGGAAGGCCGTGGTGAAATGGTTGGCGAGATCATGAGCGCGGTAGGTATCCCAGACCGAATCCATGCAGAAGGCTGAAAAACCCATCGCCACATAATCCGGCGAAGCATCGCAGGTGAAATTGGCGATCATGTGACCGAAGTTCTCCAGCACGATCTCGCCCTTGATAGGGCTGCTGATTGCAGCATAAACGTGGTCAACCCGATCACGCGGCACACTCTCGTCTGCGCCACCAGCGATCAATAGAGTCGGCAGGGTGAGCGCAGCGAAGCCTTCATCATCAAACATCGTCATGGAACCCGGCACAATGGCAACCACCGCGTCGATGCGCGGGTCGCCCAACGACGGCCAGCGATCCATCTGCGCCGGATCAACCCCCAACACGGCGGCTACATCCGCTTCATATTGGCTGACCCAATTCATCCCTTCCAGTTCACAGGCCGAGGGATTGGCAGCGCACCAGGTTTTGAATACGGCATAATTGATGGGGACGCCAGCCGCCGCCAGCGCGGTATAACCACCAAACGATGGCCCCATTACGACAACGTGACTGACATCAATCAGCCCGGTCAGCGCACCCTGCTCAGTTGTCAGCCGTTCTGCGATGGTGATTTCGCGCCCCACATCCAGCGGGCGATAGATGTAGGCCAGCGCATCGTTACGGAAGTAGATGGCCGCTTCTTCTTCGCCGACGAAGGACTGCATGAAGTCAACAGTTGTTGTGCCGGGATGCCCCGCCGCAATGACCACGAATCCGTAGGACGCCAGATGCTCCAGCATGTAGGCGTGATGCTCCGGCATGGCACCGCTGCCCGGTGAGTACACAATCAGTGGATAGGGACCCTGCGCGATATTCGGTTCAGCATCGGCGAGGGCGCGGCCAGCAATCGTGGCGGGTGGGAAGTTCGGGCCGTGATCGATGGTGTAGCTGATGGACTCGGCCTGCCCGCCGGCGTTCAGGGCGGGATACCACAGGCGAATCGTCAGCGCGCGATCACTCCCATCCTCAATCGTCTGTTGGCGTGTCCCCACCCAGTACGGCCCATGCAGAGCATAGGGCGGGGCATCCGGGCGCAGTCCAACTGGCTCAGGCGCAGTCTGACTCTGCACGGTCAGAATGGGCAGCAACGCCAGGCAAACAAAGAGGGCGAACAGCAGCGCCGCCCGCCCCCAGGTACGGTATGGATATAACATCAGGGTTATCCTTCCAGTAAAGCCTACCAATAAAAAAGCGTTACCCGCTGTCACGAATAACGCCTGTCACAACCCCATCTCGTTTGATTACATTACGTTTTCGAAGACAGCCCGTGTCCTCGCTGACTATCCCCCACCTATGATTATAACAATAAGCGTTTCTATTCGATAGTGACATTCATCACTAACTCGCTTTGGCAATGGTTATGGGAGCGTATCAGTAGCTGGGTTAGAATATCCAGGCATTCCACTTTACATCGCAGCCATCAAATCGACTCGGCTCACATCAATGGAGGGAAACATGCAGTACACACATCTGGGGCGCACCGGCCTGCTGGTCAGCCGGCTGTGCCTGGGGACGATGAACTTTGGGCCGGAAACCAGCGAGAGCGACAGCTTCGCTATCATGGACAAGTCGCTGGAACTGGGCATCAACTTCTTCGACAGCGCCAATGTCTACGGCTGGAAGCAGGGCGAAGGCATCACCGAACAGATCGTCGGGCGCTGGTTCGCCCAGGGCGGCGGACGGCGCGAAAAGACCGTCATCGCCACCAAAGTCTATGGCAAGATGGGCGACTGGCCGAACGAGGGCAAACTCTCGGCACTGCACATCAAACGCGCCTGCGAAGCCAGCCTGCGCCGGATGCAGACCGACTACATCGACCTGTATCAGATGCATCATGTGGATCGGGAGACACCCTGGGAAGAAATCTGGCAGGCGATGGAGCAGTTGGTGCGCGAGGGCAAGGTGCTGTATGTCGGCAGCAGCAACTTCGCCGGCTGGCATATCGCCCAGGCCAACGAGATCGCCCGTTCCCGTCACTTCATGGGGCTGGTGTGTGAGCAAAGCCTGTATAACCTGGCAGCGCGCACGGTCGAACTGGAAGTCGTCCCGGCCTGCAAGTCCTACGGCCTGGGGCTGATCCCCTGGAGTCCGCTGGCGAGCGGCATCCTGGGTGGCAGCAAGGCCAGCGGCAAGCGGCGCGAGAATGAACGTTCGCAGCAGGCCATCAAGAAATATGCGGCGCAGTTGGAGCAGTACGAAGCCTTCTGCGACGGCATCGGCGAAAAACCGGCGGATGTGGCGCTGGCGTGGCTGCTGGCGAACCCGGTGGTGACGGCACCGATCATCGGCCCGCGCACGATGGATCAGCTCACCGGCAGCCTGCGGGCAGTAGAGATCAAATTCAGCGATGAGCAGCTCAAGCAGCTTGATACGATCTGGCCGGGCCCCGGCGGCGCGGCTCCCGAAGCCTATGCCTGGTGAGGTTTGAACGGCGCTGAACATTCCAAAAACATCCAATGTTCAAGTTGGGCTAAAACATTTTCATTCCATCGCCGCCGCGTAGAATGAAGGTTAAAGATGTCCAGCGTGATGCGTATCTGTTCACCTTTCCACGATGTTCGGACGTGCCGTTGCACGTCCCTACGATGATTCCGCTGTGTAGGGACACCCAATGGGGTGTCCGTCACGGATAGGTGAACAGATAGCGTGAATCCCTTGCGAAATATCCTGGACATCTGAACGCCAACCATACAACACAGGATGTTCAGGATCATCATGCGCGTCGGCTTCATTTACAACATTCCAACCGAAGAACTGCTGCGGGAACGCCCGGAGATGACGTTGCGCGACTCCGATGCGCCGGAGACCATTGCTGAGGTGACCCGCGCCCTCGAAGCCGGTGGACACACGGTGATTGGCCTGAACGCCGATCGGCACTTACCGGCTCGTCTGGGCGAACTGAACGTCGATGTGGTCTTCAACATCGCCACCGGTGTCTATGGCGAAACCCGGCAGAGCCACGTGCCGGCCATGCTCGATTACCTGCGTATCCCGCACACCGGCCCCGGCGTCATGGGCGAGACCCTCTGCCATCACAAGCACTTACAGAAAGCCATCTACGCCCAGCACGGCCTGCCCACCGCGCCCTATCAGCTTTTCCACAGCGGCAGCGAAGCGCTCGATCCCAAGCTGCGTTTCCCCTTGATCTGCAAGCTGCCTTCCGAGGGAGCCAGCATGGGGCTGGATTACGGCTCCGTCGTGCATAACGAAGCCGATCTGCGCCAGCGAGTGGTCTTCCTGATCGAAACCTATCAGTGCGCCGCGCTGGTCGAGGAATACATCGACGGGCGCGAGTTCACCGTCGCCGTGCTGGGGAACGACCCGCCCTATGCCCTGCCGGTCGCTGAACTGGAATTCTTCGGACGCCTGCCCATCCGCCTCGATCAGGTGGAGGACAGCAACTTTGAGATGCTGAAGACAGCCACCGGGCGCGATCTGGAACTGGTCGAGATGGAGAGCCGCTCCAACGTCCCGGCCAACCTGCCGCCGGAGCTGGATGGGCGCATCACTGAGCTTGCCATCGCCGCTTATCAGGCCGTCGGCTGCAAGGATTGGGCGCGGGTGGATCTACGCATGGATCAGGCGGGTAATCTGGTTGTGCTGGAGGTCAACCTGGGGCCGGGGATCGCCTCGGACTGCGTGTTCGCCCGCTGCGCCTTCGCCGCTGGCTGGACGTTCGACCAGTTGGTCAACACCATACTCAATCACGCCGTCGCCCGCTATCCTCAGTTCAACGGACAGGCGCAGTCGCAGTCACAATCCTATCTCGGCTCACTGGCGCTGGAACGCCAAAGGACGTAAAGGGTGCATTCGGTTAGCGCGTTGTCGGATCGACTGGCGACACATACCCCAGTCTGCGTTCGTCATCGGTAGTGCAGCCAGCCCGAAGCCAATCCTGAACCGTGTCATCCTTCCCTGGATCACACCACATCACGTCTGCTAACTTTGGCGTATGCGATGACCATTTATGAAAATGACGCCGAACTTGGTCCAGTGAAAGAACAATCCGGTCAGTAGCATTCGCTGCTTCAATCAGGTGAATGTCTTCCAGCATAGCTAATCGAATGTGCTTATCGGACTCAAGCTGATCGAGCAAATCGCGTAATTCGCTGTCGAAAACCGAGTCATCCTCAACCCAGAAGACTTTACGGTTGGAGTACAGCCGACGCAGCCAGCGCGCGGATGTCTTGCATCCTGGCTTGTCTGGGTCTGCATCTTTCCACTCTTCCTCAATTGCTTTGCTCATGACGATAAAGTGCGACCCATTTTTGTCGGCAACGACCTCAAGACACTCACGACAATTCTTCGAGGTTGGATGCACACTCGTCCCGGCGGCCATTGCCACAGATGCGTCTACAACGACCCTGAGAGTATCATTTGCCATTCACCAGACTCCGCGCTGATCGCCGTTCAGCGACGGCATCGAGGTATTCGGCATCAGCCGCAAATGCTACATCGGCGAAGTCTTCCGGCCAGTCACCATACGCTCCATCCTCATCCAGATCGCGCGAATCGATGTGCGTTACCCCATCTTCACCCCGATTGAACCAGTGCAGGATGACATCCTTATGAGGGAGATCGCCTTTAGCGATATGGGTTTGTATGCCTTGAATCAGGAGTGAGCTATGCGTTTCGGCCACCACCCGCACACCGCGTTTCGCTGCATCCGCCAGCATCCGTGCCAGCCGCACCTGGGCGCGTGGATGCAGATGGAGTTCCGGTTGCTCAATGTAGACCAACTGCCCCGGCTCGGCCACCAGCAGTGCCACCAGCACCGGCAGCACCTGCGACACGCCAAAGCCAACATCGGTCAACGAGAAAAAATATTCACTCCTTATATTGCCCTGGGTCCTTGGATTGACCTGCAAATCGATAGAGGTCTCATCAATTGGAACTACTGCGAATCCCCAAGAAAGCTGCAAATGAGCCAGATTTGATGACAATTCCGTCATTTGCAGCTCGTTTTTTGATCTATTCCAATCATTGATTACACTTGCTGCATAAGAATCAAATGTACCTGAAAATCCAAAATCCGATTGGGAACTAACGGGGTATACTAGCTGTGGTTTGGCTCTTAGACCGGGTACATGAATAATCTCACGAATATTCGACTTAAAGTTTCCTATCGGCAAGGCCGCAAATGGCAGATCACCTTCTACAACAGGTTCATCATTGTCTGATCGGAGATTAATTGTAAGAAAGCTTCGATCACTTACGACGTGCCACTGAATACCTTTGTGTGCAGTGATTGGAACTAATGCTTTTCGGAATTCTTCAACTTCAGGTGGTAACTGTTGTAGGATGACATCATGAGACAGAGCAGGTACCAATACAATCTTCCGATTAGTCGAATGATCTGTGAATTCCTGTTTTGAAACAAAAAAGTCCTTTACATTTCCCTCTAGCTCATTCTTCGTATAGTTGAGTGAAAGCAATCCCAGGTCATTTTCCAATCCGATTGTAAATGTTCTTATTAGTGAATTCGAAAAACGCCACAGCATTTGCCTTGCCGAGACAAACTTGACATTTTCGCCATTCAGCAGGAATGTGCCAGGGTTGTATCCGGCTTCCAGCGTCTGCTTCAGCAGCAGGAGGGGCTGCATGATGCTCGATTTGCCGGAACTGTTCGCCCCAGCTAGGATGGTGAGGGGACGCACCTCGATATGCGACTCATCCCGCAGCGATTTGAAACCGCTGATCGTGATGCCGGTGATGCCTCTCGTCGCTTTCTCGCTCATGTCCCACTTGCTTTCTCATCTGGGGCGAACGATGATCGCTCATCCCTCGTTATTGCCTTATAATCAGGCTTAAAGGTCGATTCTCTCTCCCTCATGCCTGAATTTTCCCAACCCTACTCCAACCCTTCACCGATGGTCTTAACGATGGCGCTCTCGCAAATTGGTTAGCGCTGACTCGGCTTAAATCGTACCAAAAAGTTTACCAAAAGTTCACCCGTTCTGATACCAACCGGCGTATACTCAAGGCAGGAAGTGGACAGTCGTCAGTCGATAGTCAACAGACTGAAAGCTGAAGGCTATTTGTCACAAAATGCACCAGTGACTTTGACGACTTTGACGACTTTTGTGAACATTGCTCTCTCGGACTAATCTGATGACTGACGACTATCAACTGATGACTGATTCACAAACTGCAAAAAGGGTGGTGCAGAATTTGCCGCATTTGCAGAATCCTGTGCAGGTTCGCTCTGATTGTGCTCTGTGTCCTCTGTGTTCGTCTGTCTGTCTTTGTCTGTCTGTCGGTGTCTGTCCGACGACGACGACGACACAAAACTGGAGTTGAACCAATAGTCTATAGTCGCCAATGGATAGCTGACAGAGGAAGGCCTGTAGCTCTAATCAACAGCAAGCGGTATCACCGAAACATCTGCACAGGAACTTGAGCGCTCTTTCTGACGACTATCGACGATTGCCTGATGACTATCCGTGGGAAAAGTTCAAAAAAGGTCGTTGTGAATTTGACGAATTTTGTGAATCAACAATCGGGAGACCAGATGGATCAGATACTCGAACAGGCCATCCAGGCGCTGCGACAGTCCCGCCAAATCGCTGTCCTGACCGGTGCTGGTGTCAGCAAAGAGTCCGGCATTCCCACCTTCCGCGATGCCATTGATGGGCTGTGGTCGCGCTACGATCCAACGCAGTTAGCCACGCCTCAGGCCTTCCGTGCCAATCCCAAACTGGTCTGGGACTTCTATGAATACCGTCGTCAGTTGATGCGCCCGGCTCAGCCCAACCCCGGACATGTGGCGCTGGCTGGTCTTCAGCAGCGCTACCCAACCCTGCGCATCATCACTCAGAATGTCGATAATCTGCATGAGCGCGCCGGCAGCACCGACGTCATCCGGTTGCATGGCAGCATTGCCCACAACAAGTGCTTCTTCAACTGTCAGGGCGACCCCACGCCGGTGGATATCAGCCAGATTGAATGGGATCGCGACAGCGGGCCGCCGCCCTGCCCCTATTGTGGCCGCTGGGTACGACCGGCTGTCGTCTGGTTCGGCGAAATGCTGCCGCGCCCGATGCTCCTGCGAGCGCTTGATCTGGTCACGAACTGCGACCTCCTGCTAGTCGTCGGCACCTCAGGCATGGTCTCACCGTCATCCGAGATGCCCGCCGAGGCCAAAGCGCGCGGCGCGTTAGTGATCGAGATCAACCCCGATACCAGCATGATCAGCCATCTGGCAGACCTTCGACTGTCCGCGCCTTCGGGTGTAGCGCTGCCCCAGTTGCTCAATGCCCTCACTGCCTGACAATCCCACCGTAGGGCAATCGTCGCTGGACTCGGCTGGAAACGCTCCGCTATAATGCCGGGGTTTGATCTTGCAGAAGGACATTGCATGGTTTCTTTGGATGATACCCAGCCACGCCCGCCCGTCGATTTTGTGAACCCGGCAGCACCCCCGCCGCGCAGCGGGCCGGGCTGCTTGGTCTGGTTCATGGTCGGGCTGATGACCCTCGGCATTTCCGGTCTGATCATCATGCTCTCCGCCGTTGCCGGTTTATCCGCCGGGCAGCGCACCGCCCAGGTCAACGCCACGGCCAGCCAGAGCAGCGTCATCAATGACCAGCTCAACCGCTTCGCCACCGACGTCGCCGATAACAACCCGTTCTTCCTCCAGAAGCGCATCGAATTCTTCGCCACGCTCGGCATCCCTGGGCCGCCCGGCATCGAGCAGACGGCGACGGCGCTCTTCGTCAACAATCTACCCACCGCCACGCCCCCACCCACCGCCACACTCGAAGCGACGGTTCAGACGGTAGTGGAAGCAACTCTCACACCGCTGGTTACAGTCTCCAATGGCAGCGGCTTTGATCTGGCCGCCCTGTTTCAGGATGCCCAGACCGCCGCCGGCGTCGCCGATTGGGATCGTGCCATCACCACGCTGGATGCCATCATGGGATTGGACCCGACCTTCCGCCCGGATGAGGTCAAGGCGCTGCTGATCGACAGCATGAGCAAGAAGGCGCTGCAATTGTTCCGCGCCGGCGACATCGGTGATCTGGCCGAAGCCAACCGGCTCTATGACCGGCTGGTGCAGTTCGGGGCGAATGTCGATGAATTGACCTTCGAAAGTTACATCGCGGGTCTGTATCTGGATGCGGTCAACGCCTCCGGCATCAACTTCAGCGTCGCCACCCAGCGTTTGGCCGAGGTCTACAGGCAGAACCCGAATTACCGCGATGTGCGCTCACGCCTCATCAACGAGTACATCCTGTATGGCGACGCCCTGCTGACCACTCAACCGTGTCAGGCGGTCGGGCAGTATCAGACGGCGCTCACCTATAACCCGAATGATGCGGTCGCCAGCGGCAAGGCTGCGGCTGCCCAGAATAGCTGCTTCCTGGCTGCCAGTCAGACAGCGGCTCCGCTGCTGGGGACGCCTCCGCCTGGTGGGATTGCGCCGGTGGGCGCGACGGGATCGTGACGCTGCTCAGTCAGTGGACACCCGCATCGCCCTTTCGCTTTGCGCTGCTGCTGGACTTTCTGAGCCGCTTCGCCCACCCGACGCTCGATGCGGTTCAGGCGAATGCTTACTGGCGCATATTGCGTGATGGTCAGACGTTGGCGCTGGTGCTCGTCCATGAGACATCGGCTGATCCGGGTTCGACCCGCTTGCAGGCCGAGGTGATGGCCTCCAGCGGCTCGGTTGATCCAGCGGTCATCCTGTCTGGACTGCGGACGGTGCTGCCGCCCACCACCGATGACGACGCCTTTTTTGCCCATGCGCGTCAGTACGAAGCGCTGTGGCAGGTGGTCGAGCCACTGGTTGGAATGCCGACACTGCGTTCGGCCAGCCTGTTCGAGTCGCTGATGCAGGCCATTATCGAGCAGCAGATCAGTTGGGTAGCGGCGCAGCGAGCGCAGCGCTGGTTGGTCGAATGGGCGGGCAATCGCCTCGATTACGATGGACGTGCCTACTACGCTTTTCCCACACCGGCCCAGTTGGCTGCCGCGACCATCGATGATCTGAAGCCGACTCGCATCACCTTCAAACGCATGGCGCTGCTGATTGACCTGTCCGCTCAGATCACATCCGGCGCGTTCGATCTGGAAGCGCTGCTCCAGCTTCCACACCCGGAGGCCTATCGTGAGCTGCTGCGGCACAAGGGCATCGGTCACTGGACGGCGGCCGTCGCGCTCAACCGTGCCTGTGGCTATTACGACATCCATCATAATGATGTCGCCCTGCAAGCCGCCACCAATCGTTACTTCTATGGCGCGGCCGGACGCATTTCCCCGGAGCAGGTCATCGCCACCTACAGCCGCTATACCCCTTACGCCGGGGTCGCGGCTCATTACACGCTGCTGCGCTGGGTCTTCGACCAGTATCCCCAGTCGTCTGCTAGTGGACTGACCGTCATGATTTGACGGGTAAACAAAAAAGTGGTTTGCTCAAAGGCAAGACGAGAAGAGGAACCCACGATGAAGAAATACCGAGTGACACTGACAGAAGCCGAGCG
>JALHNT010000010.1 GCA_022843385.1 Anaerolineae bacterium
CCTTTCGGATGAAAATGCTTGCTCAGCCAGACCACGCTTATCTCTTCGTCCAGTAGATCAATGATTGGAAAGTCCATGCCCTCAGTTTACTGCATTCCACTACTTTTACCCATGAGCCTAATCTTTTGTTCATGTAACGCAGTTGAGAAGCACAAAAGCGGATCGCCTGTGCAAATAATCCAAATGCGAGTTCAATTAAACAGGGGATGCTACCGCCAGCCGGAAAGCCAGCGGTAGCGGATGAAGCTAAACGACAAATTCGCCGTTGCGGTAGAACAAGTCGCCATCGACATGAATAGCGCTGTCGTTGCGCATGTCGCAGATCATGTCCCAATGCACCGCGCTGCGGTTCTTGCTGCCGGTTTCGGGATAGCCCATGCCAATCGCCAGGTGGACTGTGCCGCCGATCTTCTCATCGAACAGGATGTTGCCAGTGAAGCGATTGATGCCGAAGTTGGTGCCGATCGCGAATTCGCCCAGAAAACGGGCACCGGCGTCGGTGTTCAACTGCGCTTGCAGCAGATCATCATTCTGCTCCGCTTTGGCCGAGACCACCTTGCCACCCTCAAACTTCAGTTCAATGCCCGATACCGCCCGCCCGGCCACGATGCTGGGATAATCAAACCGGATCCAGCCGTCGACCGATTCTTCCACCGGGCCGGTGAAGATTTCGCCGCTGGGCATGTTCTTGTGTCCATCGCTGTTGATGAAGGTGCGCCCGTCAATCGAAAGGTGAAGGTCGGCATTTGGGCCTTGCAGATGAACCTGTTTCTTGCCTTTCAGCCAGTCCACCTTGTGTTGCTGATGTGCCGAGAGCTTGCGCCACTCTGCCGCCGGGTCCTCTTTGTCCAGGAACATTGTGCCATATACGAACTGCTCATACTCTTCCAGGCTCATATTCGCTTCCTGGGCGCTGGCTTCGGTCGGATACCACGTTCCCACCCACTCAAACGAGCCGTCAGCCGCGCGGTTCAGCCGAGTATCCAGCCAGCTTCGGCGGGCCGCCGCGATCTGTTGCATCCGTTTGGGATCAATGCTGGTCATGGCACGGGTATTCATGCTGGAGCCGATGCGGATGTAAATGTCGGCCTTCTCGTAGTACAGCGTCATGCTGGGGTCGAGCCAGTTGATCTGGTCGTCGCTGGCGTCGCGGGCGAATTGACGTGTCATGGTTTCGTCGCTGATGAAAACCGAGGGGTTGCCGCCGTACTCCAGCACTTCCCGATAGACTTCCCGCAGTGCCGGCAGCGTGGCGACATCGCCCAGTATACCGACCCACATGCCTGGCTTAACCGCACAGGCATAATCCACCAGCACGTTTGCCAGCCGTTGCAGCCGAATATCGCTCATATCAATGAACCTCCAGATGGGTAGGATCAGAAGGCGTATCTTCACGGGTGTGCCGCCGGTACAGGATCAGCGCCAGCGACACCAGCGTCAGAGCTGCGCCATAGAGCAGGGTGGCAAGCGGATCATTTCGTTCCAGAAAATATTTGAGGAACGAGACGGCGGCGATCAGCACGACCATATTGCTCAGGATCGTCTTCAGCTCATCGAAGTTGTGTATGGTCAACCACCCCGGCAGCTCCAGGTCGCCGATGAACAACTCGTACAGCACCACCGTGAAAATATACAGCACCGCCACTGTCAGGAATATATCCATCAACTGGACAAAGCTGACCAGCGTCGTCGCCGCGCTCTTGTAGTTGGTGAACACATTGATGACCACCAGTGCGGTCTCATAAACGCTCCAGATCAGGGCGATGCCAGTGGCGACGAATGACGCCACGACAATGACATACATGAGGTACTTGGCGTTTTCCAGCGCGCGTTTCATAGCGCCTCCTCGGATTACATCAGGCGAAAGTTAGACCAGGCTGCGGGCTTTTTCCAGCACAGCATCAAAATGAACTTCATCACCGATGACCGGCACATATTCGGCATATTGCACGACGTTGTTCTGGTCGAGGACAAAGGCCGCCCGCTGGGTGATACGCAGATCAACCACATGGACGCCGTAAGCGCTGGCGAAGGACATGGTTTTGTGATCCGACAGCGTTTCGACCCGCTCGACGCCTTCTGCGCCACACCAGCGCGCTTGCGCGTAGGGCAGATCCGCGCTGACGGTGAGGATCACGATGTTATCGCCCAGATCAGCCGCTTCCTGATTGAAACGGTGGGTCTGTGCCGAGCAGACGCGGGTATCCAGCGATGGAACAATGCTGAGGATTTTGACTTTCCCCGCGTAATGGCTGAGTGATTTTGTTGACCAGTTGTTGGCGGTCAGTTGAAAATCCGGTGCAGTCATCCCGACTTGCAGCATCGCGCCTTCTACCGGGAATTCTCTCCCGACCAGCATCATTCCAGGACGGTTGTTCATAGGGTGGTTTCTCCAAATCGGGTCTTGCTATCAACGCATGAATGTGGATTATAGCCATCTGCGCCCGCAGGCGGCGAAAGGCTTAGGTGCTATTAATCTGAAGGGACTTTCATGAACCAACTGCGCGTGTTGGCGGTTGTGATCGGCGCGGTGCTGGTGGTAGCGGTGTTCACTTTTCCTTTGTGGCGACCGTTCCTGAACACAGAGGTGGTCAGCCAGGGATTTCCCGGCCTGAATCCGGAAGAGCAGGCCTTGTTCATCCAGCTTCCGCCCGACCAACAAAGCGCCTATCGCGATCTGGTGGTCACGGCACAACCGGCTGCCATCGAATTGTTACAAGCTGCGCTCGCGCCAGATCGGGTGGTGCCAGAAAATGAACAGGCACTGCCCCCATTGACCGACCCGGCCATCATCGCCAGTGGCGTCTTTACTGCGATGGAGAACGATGCGCTGCGACTGGGGCAGGGGACTGTCACGGTCTACGAACTCCCGAATCGCAGCCAGTTTTTGCGATTCGAGGAATTTCGGGTGACCAATGGGCCACAGCTCCATGTGATTTTGACGCGCCTCGGCGAACCGCAGACGGCGGAAGATGTGGGCCAGGACTACATTGATCTGGGTGAGCTGAAGGGGAATGTAGGGAATCAGAATTACGAAGTACCGAATGGGGTCAACTTTCTCGAATATCGCGGCGTTGTCATTTTCGACCTGCGCTACAACATCGTTTTCACCACCGCCCGGCTGCAACTGCGGCGCTAGACTCCGCCGTAGCGCCACTCGCCGTTGACCATCGTGGCTTGTATTGGCATGTGTTGTAGATCATGGGGCGACATCGCATACGGATCAGCGCCAGTGACGATCAGATCAGCCAGATAACCGGCTTTCAGTCGCCCTAACTGGTGTTCCCAACCGGCAGCGTAAGCCGCGCCGGTGGTGTACCCTTGCAGCGCTTCATCGACTGTCAGCCGCAGCTCTGGGTACCAGCCATCCGGCCCTGGTGAACTATCGGCCCGCTGACGGGTGACGGCAGCATAAATGCCTTTGAACGGTTCAAAGGACTCAACCGGAGAATCTGAACCAAACGCCGTCACCGCGCCCTGGTCGATTTGCAGCCGCGCGTTGTACGCCCACTGTGAGCGTTTGCCCCAGTAGCGATCCGATGCGACCATGTCGGAGGTGGCGTGGATCGGCTGCATCGAGGCGATCACCTGGAGCTGCGCCAGCCGATGCGCGTCATCGGGATGAATGACCTGCACATGCTCGATCCGATGTCGGCGTTGGCTTGGCGTTTCGCCCCGTGCCGCTTCTTCCGCCCTGACCTGCTCATAAACATCCAGCACATCACGCACCGCTCGATCGCCGATGGCATGAATTGTGGAAGGGAAACCGGCACGGCTGGCACGGCTCACCAGTTCCAGCATCGCTTCCTTTTCGGTGACGATGATGCCGACATTGTGCGGTTCGCCCTCATAGGGTTCAACCATGCTGGCGGTGCGTGGGCCCAGGGCACCATCTGCGAAAATTTTGAGGCCGCCCAGCCGAATCCAGTCATCGCCAAATCCCCAGCGCAAGCCGGCATCCAGCACCGCGGGCAGCCATTCCTTGTTGAAGTTTTTCAGCACGCGCAAGTGCAATTCACCGTGTTCACGCAGCAGTTGGAGGGCGCGTAAGCAGGAGGGCTGATCGAAATCATGGATGCCGGTCAGACCCCAGGCCAGCGCTTGCTGCTGCGCGATTTTCATCTGCTCTATCAGTTGTTCGCTGGTCAGGTCAGGAATCTGCCCCCCGACCAGGTTCATCGCATTTTCCAGCAGAATGCCGGTGGGCTGACCCGATGCATCGCGCACGATCTCGCCACCGTCCGGATCCGGTGTTGAACCGGTGATACCACACAGACGCAGCGCCGCTGAATTCACCCAGGCCGCATGGTGACTTTTGGCTTTGAGATAGACGGGATGATTGGCAGCCACTGAATCGAGATCGCTGGCGTTCGGGAAAACTGGCTCCGGCCAGGCGTCCTGGAACCAACCGTAACCAGTGATCCACTGTCCTGGGGGTGTTGTCGCTGCCCGCGCCGCCACTCGTTCCAATGCCACTTGTTTGCTGGGGACTTCAAAGACATTCACCTGGAGCAGCCCCCGGCTGGTGAGTTCCCAGTGGATATGAGCATCGGTCAGACCGGGCATGACCACTTGCTGATTCAGGTTCTCACGAAGGGTATCGGGGTCGGCCAGTGCAAGCATATCGCTGTCACTACCCGTTGCCACGATGCGCCCGGATCGAATGGCGAGGGCGCTCAGGCGCGGTTGCGCTGCGTCCAGCGTGATGATGTTGCCGTTGTATAGAACTCGATCAATGCGTCGCAAGTCCGCCCACCTCTGCCAGTGCCTGCTCGACTTCACTTTGCGTCGGGGCGCTGTCCAGTCCCAGCCGGGTGACCGAGATGGCTGCCAGATAAGCCGCCACCTGTATGGCTGCCGCGAAGCTGCCATCCAGGACATGAAGCCCGCACAGCAGACTGGCCGCGAAAACATCACCCGCGCCGGTTGGATGCAACAATTCGACCTGGGGCGTCGAGTAGGGGATTGGCTCACCCTTGTGATAATAGGTGCCGCCGCGCTCCGCCCGCGTCACGAACAGATGGTCAACCACGCCGGCGAACTCGGCTTCGAGCTGCGGCGCTTCGGCGATGTCTTCTTCGCTGAACACCACAATATCGATAGCCCGCAGGACATCAGCATCGAACCACGACTTGAATCGAACCCGTCCGTCCGCATCCCAGCGCCGCAACCACCCCTGAAGCGTCAGCATCACCAGCGCATTGGGGAAGTGATGCGCAATCTGTGGATCAACCTCGTCGGTGAGTGGTGCTAGGTGAACCAACGGCACATCCTGCCAGTGTGGCGGGATGTCGCCCACGCCAATCGGTGCAGCCACGGCGCGTAGATACTGGATGCGTCCCGATGGCGTATAGATGTTTTCAAAGGTGCTGGTTGCGTCGGCATCCAGCACAATCAAATCATCGGTGTAGGGTTTGAGACCATCCAGCAGCGGTTCATCGGGGGCGGCGCTGGTGAGTGTGCCAGAGCGCAGGCCGAAGGCGCGCACCACCCGCGCAGCATACGACACCGTCCCACCCAGTATGCGACCCGTCGGAGTCAGGTCAGCCGTGGCATGTCCAATCAGCAGATAATCGAGGGGTTCAGGCATCGGTTACTGCTTTGGCACAATTGTGACTTTGCGGGCTGCGCCTTCGCCCACACTCTTAGTCTGTACATCTTCACGACTGCGCAGGGCCATATGTACGATGCGCCGCTCGTACGGAGGCATCGGCTCCAGCGTCACCACGCGCTTGCTGCGAACCGCCTGATCGGCCATGCGAATCGCCAGATCGTGCAGCATCCGTGAACGCTTGGCCTTGTATCCCGCCGCATCCACCACAATGTTGGCGCGATGTTGCAGCTCACGGCTGGCGATCAACCGGGTGATATATTGCAGCGCGTTCAGGGTTTCGCCGCGTCGCCCAATCAGCATGTTCAGATTGGGACCGGTGATGTCGAGCAGCCAGGGATTGACCTCGGACTCCTTGTCAACCGTCGAACGGCGAACGATAATCTCGGCACGGCGTACACCCATGCGCTCCAGCAGCTCGGAAAGCACCACCTTTGAAACGCGCACATCTTCATCCAGCGCCGCGTCATCGGTGATCTCGATCATGTCTTCAAGCAGCGTCACGCCTTCATCCTCATGGATTTCGGCGAGTGATTCATCGACCGGGGCAGGACGAGCCGCCGGGGCTGCTGCGGCGCTGCGGAACATCTGAAGCCGAACCCGTGCCGGACGTGCCCCCAGCCCGAACATACCCCGACTGGGTTCTTCCAATACTTCGACGATAACATCGGTTGGCGACACGCCGCCTAATTCAGCCAGCCCTTTGGCAATAGCCTCTTCGACGGTATCTCCACTGGTCTCAATTGATTGTGAACTCATCGATAAAACCTACCTGAAAAAACGGCAGCAGCCTGCGCTGCCACTCGAAAATCATCATTTTGCCGGTTTCGCTTTGGGCGTTTTGGCTTTCGCCATGTCTGGCTCATTCTTTTCTGTCTTGAACCCGACATCGTCATCCGAAGTGACCGAAACAATCCCTGCCTGTCGTTCAGCCTCGCGCTTCTGCTTGAGCGTCATCTTGCCGCTCGGTGCGCTGATCACCGGCGCACTCGGCTGACCCGCCGGTGCTGGCGTGGGACTGCCAGAATTGGTGAAGGGGATCAGACTGCGCCAGGTGACGGTGCTGCTGCGACTGTACTGCACAATGCCCAGTATATTCGAGACGACGAAATAGATCGAAAGACCGACTGAGAATGACAGCGAGAACATGCCCATCATGATCGGCATGATCGTCGTCATCGATTGCGTCATGGCTGCGGCCTGATTGGGCTTGCCATTCTCATCCGTCATCGGCATGGTCGGGGTCATCATCTTCGATTGAACATAAGATGTGATCAGCACCAGCACGGGCAGGATGAGGGCATAAATCGGATTGGCTTGGGGTGATTGCGTCAGGTCAATCCCTAGAAAGGTGTTATTCAACGGCACCAGGCTATCGAGGCCGGGTACCAGAAAACGTCCAGAGAGATCAATGAGCTGAAGCGGGGTCGCAGCCAGCGCATGATTGATCGCCTGATACAGACCAATCCAGATCGGGAACTGAATCAACAACGGCAGACAGCCACCAATGGGGTTGACGCCGTACTCGCGATACAGCCGCATCTGTTCCTGCGCCAGCTTCTCGCGGTCATTCTTGTACTTCTCCTGGATCTTCTTCATCTCAGGCTGAAGTTCCTGCATCTTCTTGGACGACTTAACCTGCTGCGCTGTCAGCGGATAGGTCGCCAGGCGAATGATGATCGTGAACAGGATAATCGCGATCACGGGGCTGTTGAAGATCTGGTACAGCAGCGTGAGGACAGTGATGAACGGGTTAAGGATTATATCCCACATAGAAACTCGCTAACTCCTCAGCGCTATTGGAATGCGTAAGCAACTTCCCATTTGGAAGCTGCATTATCCAGGGCATAGGCCACCAGGATTTGATTATTGGCGGTGGTGCTGACAACGATGATCGGCTCATCAATGTCAACGCTCTCGCTGGGTTCAATCAGCAGAATGTCCGAGAAGATCGAGGCTTGCAATTCGCGCACCATCGGGTTGCCTTCATCGTCCTGGCGGATGCTGCCGTCGCGGGCATTGAGCCAGTACACCTTTTGGTCGCGCGAGGCCACGATGACCACACCCCCCACCACCAGGGGGGAAGGGCGGATGGCAGCGGTAGCGACTTTCTGCGTCCAGATTTCCCGCATCCCGTTCGAAATATCAATGGCGTAGACATTGCCAACCAGATCAGCCGTGTACAGCACCTCGTCGACGATGGTCGGCGCACCCCACACCCAGTCCAGCGTATCGAAGCTGTTCAGGATTGTGCCATCTTCGGCGGAGATTTCATACACCTTGCGGGCGAAACTGCCGATATACAGCTTGCCATCATGCAGCGTGGGGGTGGCCGTCGCGGCACCGCCCAGATCGAGGCGCCAGATTTCCGCGCCAGTCTCCGCATTCACGGCATACAGATTATGATCGAGCGAGGCGAAATACAGTGTATTCTCCACCAGAAGCGGTTTAGCCCACACGCCATGCTCGGTGGTGAATGTCCAGCGCCGGTCAAAGGTTTCCCGATCCAGCGCGATCACATCCTTGGCGCTCATGCTGACGTAGATTGTATCGTCCGAAAGCACCGGGTCGGTGACAACATGACCGGTCGATGTCGTGATCGGCACACCGGCGGCGTTGCCATCGACTGGCTGAACCAGTGTTGGGTTGACCTGAATCAGGTGCTGGTCATAGGATACCACCAGCATTTTTTCATCACTGATTTCCAGCGGCAGCGTGAAGAACTGTTTACCACCGGAGCGGAAGTCCCAGACGCGCAGATTGCCATTATTGTCCTGGCGCGTTTCGCAATTGGTCGGATTCAGCAGCGGCATCCCGCGACCATTGGCCGGATTAACCACCACCACCCGATCCAGATAAGCCACAAGAATTCCGGTGCGGGTCGTTTCGCCGCACTGATCCTGTATCAGAGTGACCGCCGGCCAACTGGTGCCGAGCGGCGCTGGCCCGCAGGCCGCGACCAGTAAACCTGCCAACACCACCACGACTACCAACAGACGCCGCGTGGAAAACTTCATCATATGCAACCCATTACTCCTTGACATCCGGGACAGGGTCGTAGCCACCTGTGCTGAACGGATGGCAGCGGGCAATGCGCTTGATGCCCATCCACCCGCCACGAACCACCCCGAATCGTTGAATCGCTTCGTACATATACATCGAACAGGTTGGCTCGTAGATACAAGCGGAAGGCAGTACAGGAGAGATGAAGCGCTTATAAAAGCGGATTAATCCCAGTGCAATTGACTTCACAGTGTGTCCCTCATACCAATTCAACCTGTCGCAGCAGTTCCCAGATTTGGCGTTGAACCAATGAGAAGGGCTGCTCAACGAGAGACGGACGTGCCACCAACACCACATCATAGCCGACACGGATACTGGGGATCATCAATCGTACCCCTTCGCGGAGTAAGCGCCGCACCCGATTCCGTGTCACCGCTTTCCCCAACCGTTTCGATGTGACGAACCCATAACGGTTGTGCGCCAGATCATTGGGCAAAACGCTCACCGAGAGATATCGATTCTGTGCGTTTCGCCCCAACTGCTTCAGGCGGCTAAAATCTTCGCTTCGGCGCAAGCGTTGCTGCCGCTGCATGACCGGCTTCAGGCTTTCCAGTTGACTTTCTTAACATGGTTCGGCGTGACCGCGAGCACATGGCGACCCCGGGCACGACGCGCCTTAATGACCCGACGACCATTCTTGGTCTGCATCCGCTGGCGGAATCCGTGAACGCGCTTGCGACGGCGAATTTTCGGCTGGTAGGTGCGCTTGGTAGACATACATTCCTCTTCAAGGTTTCAGCGAACGATATGGTTCGCAAGTATATACTACCACTTGCGCACGGGTCAACCCGACGCTTGCAACAGTCTGGCATTGTCCACTATAATTATACTTCAGTTTAATTCCGGTTAAATTATGTCTCTCTCCCCCGCCTATTCATCTGGAGTCTTGCAGTTTGATGAAGCCGAACCACTTATGGGCGCGTAACTTTACCATCGACAAAGATGACATCGAGTTTTTGACTGGTCTGCTCCTCGAACGCGAAACCCCTCTGGGTACCGAGGATCTGGCGCGAGCATTAATCGAAGAACGTATCAACCGCGAGGTGGCGACTTTTCAGGAGCGCTATCGCGATGCTCGGCTGTACAAGCCGTCGTCAAGTTATGAAATTGGGCAGCGCCTGGTTTTCTCTGAATTTGATTACGAGACCGGGGTCGTCGTCGCCGTGCGCCCCGGCAAGAACCCTGACTATGGTGAATTCAAGGCGCTGGCGATTGAATTTGATGACACTGATCTGAATTCCGGACGCAAGCTACGTGAGTTTGCAGCGGAGCTTCAGATGGCCCACGATCTGAGTCAGCGTCTGGATGACGAAAACGGTCTCGGCATCCTTGCCGACATCACGGCGGATGGCGTCATGGAGCAGTCCGGCGACGAGATCATCAGTCGCCTGGAAGAGCGCCTGCGCGCCTCCAGCGATTTGATTTTCATGGCGCGTAAGTGGTTCCCGCGCGATCTGCTGATGGAAGCCAACATTGGTCACATGAATCTGGCCGAAGCGGTTCTGGATATGATGGGCGGTGGGCCAATGCTCACCGAACAAATTCTGAACGATATTGGTGGGCTGGGCAAAGCGCCGATGGCACTCCAGGTCTTCTCGATGAATTTTGCCTTGAACAAGGATGATCGCTTCGATGAAGTGGGGCCGGCTGGCGAAGTGTTGTGGCATCTGACCCGCCTGGAGCCAGAAGAAGTTCAGAAGACCCCACCCATGCTGCGTTATACGCCGATTGAGTATGACCGTAGCGGCTTGACTCCCTCCTTGCTCATGCTTGAAGCCGATCTGGATGATGAGCATTCCAATATTCCACCGGCTGACGATCTGGAAGCTGTGACTATCACCCTTGCTTACCCCCATCGTCGTCTGGGGACTCTGCCGCTGAGTCTGCGGACGGCAACTGTCTTCCCGACGGCTCGCCAGACTCCCCGTGTTTCCTTCACACTGATTGATGGACAGGACGGGGAAGAGTATCCCGCCTGGGTGGTGCGTAAAGAGCGCTATGTGTTCGGCCTGGCGAAGTTCTACCGCAAGCACAAGCTGCCGGTGGGGGCTTATGTGACCGTCAGGAAGAGCGATCAGGCTGGGAAAGTGGTAGTTGATTTCCGTGCTCACAAACCCCGCACTGAATGGATTCGGCTGATTACGCCGAAGGGCGACCTGATGGCCTTTGAGAATCACAAACGCGCCATCGGTGCCGAGTATGATGACCTGATGATCCTGGGTGCCGACGATCTGGCGGGTGTGGATGCGCTTTTCCAGGCCAATATCCAGCAGCGTAAAAGCCTGGTCTCTATCCTGCGCAGCATCATGCCCTCGCTCGGTGCCTTGACGCCCCAGGGAACCGTTCACGCGAAGACTTTGTACAGCGCGGTCAATGTGTTGCGGCGCTGTCCGCCAGGGCCGATCTTCGCGGCGCTGGTCAATAACCCTGATTTCCAGAATACCGGCGGCGATTACTGGAAGCTGAACGCCGACTAGGAGAAATTGTCATGTCCAGTAGTCCGACAAAACCAGCGGCGCTCGTCAAGCCGACGCTGGATACCAAGTTCCATATTGACTATAGCTGGTGGGAGAAAAGCTCGGAAGATCTGCGCACCTATCTGCTCAGTCACCTGCTGCCCGAACAGCGCGAACGCCTGAGCCAGACCAACGAAACGCGCTTAGTGGATTACATCGATCCCGAAACCGGTGAGGTGTTCGAGCTGGATGAACTGGGCTTGGCGATCCAGGTGGCGGCAGAAGACACCAACTTCATCAATCCGCAGACCAGCCTGGTCGACAGCATCTTTCGCGTCTTCCTGGCGAATGGCAACCTGCCGATGACCCCCACCGAGCTGGCGGAAGAGACCGAGCGTTCGGCGACGACCATCCTGAAGACCCTGAGTGGCGCACAGGTTTACAAGGGGATTCGCCCGCTTACGTCGTGAGTGGGGATGCGATGGGTGTTGTTGAGAAGGCGCAGTGATGGCTGCGCCTTTTGATTCCAGCAGTGAGGTACAAAAAAAGCGCCTGTAGCGCTTTGATGGGACGTTTTGGTGGTGATAGGTAGACTCGAACTACCGACCTCGAGATTATGAGTCCCGCGCTCTAACCGGCTGAGCTATATCACCAGACTGAGTAGCGGGGGTAGGACTCGAACCTACGACCTCCGGGTTATGAGCCCGACGAGCTTCCTCTGCTCTACCCCGCAATGTGAGGAGAATAGTATCATCGGGCTACAGGGGTGTCAATGGTGACTTCTGAGTTCAGGCATCGTTGGCTTCAATCGCGGCCTGTGTGATCTGATGGATTTCATCCAGCGATGCACCACGCGCTTTTTCCAGCCGGGCGTAGCGTTTCTGATACTGCATCATGGCGTAACTCACAAAATCGTCGACCTTCAGGCCAAATGGCACCGGGTCGTAAGCCTCGAAAATTTCATTGATGATCGCAACGGCCTGCATCAGAAGCTGGTTCATGGTGTTCTGCGCGACATCCCACAGCGTATCATCGGAGGCAATCAGCCGTGATATGAGGAAGATGCCATAGGCGATATGGCGCGACTCGTCCTGTTTCAGCAAATCAATCCCATGCATGGTTCCGGGCATGAGCTGGTTGTCGCGCAGCATGGTGTAGTAGGCATGATAGCCGGTTTCGGCCAAAACCCCTTCCACGATCATGTTGTAAGTCACTGATGCCTGAATCTGGGCGATAGATGACGAATCCGTCAGCAACCGGTTGAGCGCGTTCGGCAGGGCATCATAGAATAACGCCCGATAATTATCCGTGTGGAAACGGCTGAGATCGCCCGGATGTCCCGCGACTTCACCCAGAAAGCGGCTGAAGAAATCCGTGTGTTTCGCCTCTTCCCATAAGAAACTGGTCAGGTAAATCTCTTCTTCCAACCGTCCTTCACGGGCGATGGTCAGGATGAGCGGCAGCAGCTCCAGCGTGACCGCTTCTTCACCGCCCTGAAACAGCGATGTCAGATGGAGAATGACTTCTTTCTCTTCCGCAGTCAGCCCTTGCCAATCGCTTTGATCCTGTGACAGATCAATCTCAGACGGATTCCATATGCCGAACCGCTTGGCCTTTTCAAATAACTTCATGGGCGGCAGATGGCGCTGTAACCCGCGTGTCGTCGTGGCAAATTCGGTACCTGTCAACATGATTATTCGCTCCCGGCATTGGACGATAGCCTGAAATGACTGTATCACAGAGTCGTGCCGCCTGGCTACTTCGACGCCTGCCCGACGCTCACCCGCTGATTCGCTGCTGCTGCCTGCGCAATTCAGCCGAATCCCGTTATCATCAAGACATACTCACATCCCCGGAGCTTCGTGATGATTAGCCGCCGTCAATTCACCCAAACCCTCCTCGCCTTCGGTTTGAGCAGCCTGATGCCCCGTCACCTGCTTGCCAGCGCCGAGAACGCCATCACCGTTCCACCTTCGGTCATGCTCCACAGCCGCCACTGGCGCATCCTGCCGGATTTGCTCGTTCGTCTGCGCGACCTGGGTTATAGCGGCGTCACCTACCGCGATTGGGAGCAGGCCATCATCGGTCACACTACACTGCCGGAGCAGCCTGTCATCCTGTCTGTCGATGATGTGACCGCCGTGCAGGGCAGCCCAGCCTTCGCCTATTTCGAGCGTATGAAGGACAACTTTCTTGAGGCTGGCTTCGGAGCGGTGTTCGGTGTCATCACCCGACCGGACTTGCCCCAGGATACGGAACGTTGGGGACGATTGAGCGCCTGGGCAGGGGAGGGCATAGAACTGGCGACCCATACTGCCCATCACTCCAATCTCGACAATCCCTCATGGTTAGTCGAGGACTATGAATCGGAGATCGTCGAATCCGCCGCAGTGATTGCCGAACGCACCGGCCAGCCGGTTCGCACCCTGATTACCCCCTATGGCAGCGGCTACGACATCGAACATCGGTCCATCAATCCACAGGTGTTATCCGCCTGTCGTCAGGCCAATCTGCGTTTCCTCGTCGGCATATCAACCGGGCAGCGGCATGTGCATCAGGACAATGAAGCCGGCGATGTGCTGTACGTCGGGCGCGCCAATCCCGGCGACGAGTACACGGTCAACGATGCCCTCTATTATGTTCAGTACTGGTGATAACGTGGTCAGCACAGTCGATGCGTCGATGCGCCAAAGACTTGACAGAACATAAATTCTGAACTAAACTGGTGATATGATGTTCGATGTTGTTTTCCCCCTGTTTATTCCCAGTTTTCAGCCTTCATCGTCCCTGACTCATCAACTGGCGGTTGCCTCTCCTGTTCTTGCCATCAGCAGCACTTTGATAGTGCAGCGGCGGTTCGCTCCCGTGCAGATGTTGCACTCGGCGATAGCAGCCGAAACTCAGCGCAGCGTGATATTGCACAAATGCGCTAACCTCCCGTCCAGCCGCCCGCACATTCGGCGACAAATGTGCAAAAACTGCAAAACAGTGAATCAATTGGCATCCACATCTGTACACCTGCGTCGTCTCCGCTTCGCACTCGTTCCGCCGGTTGCGGTCAGCTCCTCCCGTGATCTGCCGCCGAAAGCTTCGATCCGCCGGCGGCATATGGCTCGCGTGGACTCGCCGCGCAATGCGCCAGCTTCCTGCGTTTTCGCCACCGCGCGCCGGTCTTCATCCGCCACGTTCTCGTGTTGTCGCAGCCTGAGTCGGCACCCGGTCATCAACTTTCCCAAAGGCCATGATGGTCATGACTGACCCTACAAGCCGAGCCGATTTTGCATTACAATCACCCTTCGCTAAGAACTGACGTTCTGAACGGAGCGTGACCATGCCCCCCTTCCAACTGGTATCTGACTATCATCCCACCGGCGACCAACCCACCGCGATTGCAGAACTGGTCGATGGCGTCCAGCAGGGCTTCCAGCATCAAACGCTGCTGGGGGCGACCGGTACCGGCAAGACCTACACCATCGCCAATGTAGTGCAGAACCTTCAGCGTCCCACTCTGGTTCTCGCCCACAACAAGACGCTGGCCGCGCAGCTCTATGCCGAGTTCAAGGAATTCTTTCCCCGTAATGCTGTTGAATACTTCGTCAGCTATTATGACTACTACCAGCCGGAAGCCTATGTCCCGCGTCTCGATTTGCACATCGAGAAAGAAACTCAGATCAACGAGCAGATTGACCGGCTGCGGTTAGCCGCGACCGCCGCCCTTTTCTCCCGCAAGGATGTGCTGATCGTCGCCTCCGTCTCCTGCATTTATGGTATCGGCAGCCCGGAAGCCTGGGGCCGTTCTACTGTTGAACTGCGCGTGGGTGAAACTATCCGCCGCGAAGCGATCCTGCGCAAACTGGTCAATATCCAGTATTCCCGCAATGATCTGGAGCTGCGACGTGGGACATTCCGCGCCAGAGGTGATACGCTGGAGATCGTTCCGGCCTATGCCGAGACCGCTTATCGTATCCTCCTGTTCGGTGATGAGATCGAACGCATCGCAGAGTTTGATGCGCTGACCGGTGAAATCTTCAACGAGTATGACGAACTCAAGATCTTCCCGGCCAAGCAGTTCGTGACTGATGATGACAAGATGAAACAAGCGCTTCATGACATCGAAGCTGAACTTGAGTCCACTATCTACCGCTTCAAGCAGGAAGGCAAGCTGGTGGAAGCCCAGCGCATCGAACAGCGTACCCATTACGACTTGGAGATGATCCGTGAGGTGGGTTACTCATCGGGCATTGAGAACTACTCGCGCCACCTCGATCAGCGTCCAGCCGGCAGCCCGCCCTCGACGCTGGTCGATTACCTGCCCTCGGATTTTCTGCTGGTGATCGACGAGAGCCACATGACCATTCCGCAATTGCGTGGCATGTACAAGGGCGACCAGATGCGTAAGATGAATTTGGTTGATTATGGCTTCCGCTTGCCCAGCGCACTGGATAACCGTCCCCTGAGCTTTGAAGAGTTCGAGAAGCGCATGGGCTGCACCATGTATGTCTCGGCCACGCCCGGCCCGTATGAACGCGAGATCAGCCAGCGCATTGTCCAGCAGGTGATTCGCCCCACTGGCATCCTCGATCCCGAGATCAGCGTTCGCCCGGTGGAAGGGCAGATCGATGATCTGTTGCAAGAGGTTGCGCTGCGGGTGAAGCGCGGGCAGCGCGTTCTGGTGACGACGCTCACCCAGCGCATGTCGGAGGAACTCGCCGGTTATATCAACGAGATGGGCATTCGCGCTCAATACCTGCACGCGGAGATTGAGACGCTGGAGCGCATCGAGATTCTGCGCGATCTGCGCCTCGGTGTCTATGATGTCCTGGTTGGCATCAACCTCCTGCGCGAGGGGTTGGATTTGCCGGAAGTCTCGCTGGTGGCGATTCTCGACGCCGACAAAGAGGGCTATCTGCGCTCAGAATCCGCGCTCATCCAGAACATGGGACGCGCCGCCCGTCATGTCGAAGGACAGGTCATCCTGTATGCCAATACCATGACCGACTCGATGCGACGCGCCATTGCTGAGACTAACCGCCGACGCGCGGTGCAGCAGGCCCACAATGAAAAGCACGGGATTCTGCCAACCACCATCATCAAGCAGGTACGTGATCTGACTGATCGGGTCAAGGCGATGGTGCAGGAAGATCATCAGGGTGCACTGGTCAACGGTCAACTGGACATCACCGCGCTGCCGAAGGAAGAGATCAACAAGATGATCCGCGAACTCGAAAAAGAGATGAAGTCGGCGGCTCAGGCGCTGGAGTTCGAGAAAGCGGCTGCACTGCGCGATCAGATTACCGAGCTGCGTGGCGTATTGGTGGATAAGCAGGTCGAGTTAGTCAAGTAATCAGGTGAGAAAGGGGCAGATCGACAAACTTGCCCCTTTTGAGATCGTTTAGCTCACCAGGAAACACACCAATCGCAGGCCAAAGCTGGCGCTGCGATCACCAGGGTTCGCGCTCATGCGTTCCGAACCATTCCGAAGAATACGTTCGCCATCGCCTTCAGCACTGACCGAGGCCCGTCCGGGTTGATTCATCGTCCAGGTCACTATGCCTGACACAGCATCCAGATCAGCCGTTTCGCTAGCCCGCTGAAGCTGCTTTTCGCTCGGCAGTGAAATCGTCGCCATGCGCGGCCCCTGACCCAGCGCTCGTAGAGCCAGCTTGAGCGGACGTGTCTGCACATTCAGCCAGCGGCAGTAGGCCAGCCCGTCATACCAGCTCAGTCCCAGCCTGGCATCGTTTTCATCAAATGTGACTTCTGGTGCGGGATCGGGATGTGCCTGTCGCCAATCGGTGGCTTCGGGTGAGAACAACCACCAGCTTTCATTGGCATAGCCTTTGGGGTCATCCACGAACACTTTGTACTGGGCATTGGTCACGGCATATTGGGCGACGAAGAATCGTTTGACCGAGACGCTTTCCTGAGCGTCCGGCAGCGTGACATCGCCAGCCGAAACCTCCAGCCACTCGAACGGGGGTGGCAGTACCTTCAGGACATCCGGCAGCAGGGTGATGTTCAGCGGTGTAGCCCGACCAATGTTCAGGCTGCCAACGGCTTGGACTGGGATTCCGTTGGGACGTTCTGGAGTAGGTGGCTTCTGGTCAGTCGGAACGACAAACCGTTGCAGGTTATTGAGCGCGTTCTTCAGCACGATGCGGTCTTCCGGGTCGAAGCCGTTGGCGAAGTCAATGTAGCGGAAGCTGGTCAATGCGGGTGGCAATGACGCGCTTTCCCGCAACAGCGCCGGGATGACCGGCTTTCCGATCTCAACGGCTTTGGCATAGCACCACTCACACCAGTCTACTGTCAGCGAGTCGGGCGATATGGCGTAGAGCAGGGCATCGGCACTCTCAATCGCAGCGGCCAGCTTTTCCGACCAGTTATCGCCGGGCATCAGCTTATCTTCCAGCGCCAGCGAATGGCCTTCTTCGGCCAGCATCTCGACCACTTGTTCAACGATTTCAGTATCGGCCTGGGCATAGTTCACAAAAATGCGCATCTTTTTCTACCTGTGGATGGTTATGGGCATACGATCAGTATAGTCGGAAATCAACTCTGCGAGTCTCAGTTGGCTGCCAGAAGTCGCCGGATCGTCAGCGCCAGATGCAGCGCCAGCCGAATTTCGGGTCGATCCAGATCAATCTGCGCGATCTCGTTGATGCGATTCATGCGATACAGCAGCGTGTTGCGATGCACAATCAGGGTATCGGCGGTCTGCGAGAGGTTGCCATGACAGGCGAAAAAGGCTTCCAGCGTCTTGATGAGGTCGGCATTCTGCCGGTGGTCATAATCCTCAAGCTGTCCCAGCGTTTTCTGGCAGAATGTCAGCAGCTTTTCCCGGTCAGACAGGCTCAGAATCAGTTGATACACCCCCAGATCGCCAATGTAGAGCGGTGTATCCGTGTGCAGCCGCGCCGCCAGTTCGAGCGCCTGAACAGCATCTCGATAACTATGACGCCACGCTGCCACGTCGCGCGCTACCTGTCCCACACCGACAGCCACTCGTGCGCCGGAGAACTGCCGCTGGATTTCCTGGGTGACGTTCTTTGCCAGCTTCATGCTGGTATCCACCGGGTCCTGGGGATCAGTGGCATGAAAGACCACCACTTCATTTTCTCGTTCGCGCTGCCAGACCAGGGCGCTTGCCTGCTGGCTGGCGACGACACTGTTGATGATGGTTTCCAGGCGTCGGTTGGACGGATTCTTTTCGCCCTGCCATGACAACACAATCGCCAGATGCGTCTGGGTCATGTCATGCTCGAAGCGCTCACCCTGTCGTATGGCTTCCTGTTGATTAACATCGCCAATCAGCAGTCGATCCAGAAAGGTTCCGCGCAGTCGCTTTTCTGTATCGCTGATGGCTTTGGCCTTCGCCATTTCCAAAGCACAGGCTGCGGCACCGTGTTCTGCTACCAGTAGGTCAACATCATCCAAATCGGTATCTCGCCCGATGATCGAAAGATAGCCTCGCCCAATGTTCTTGGTGATGATGGGGGAGACCAGACGGGCCAGCCCCGGATTGGGCAGCGATTGCATCACCACCGGGTTATCAATCTCGGTCACGCGATGGCGATCCTGCATATCGACTGGCAGGTTGAAGAGGCTCTTCAGGAATAGTTCGATCTCATCCCAGTTACCAATAAACTGCGGCTGTACCGAGCTTTCAATGATTCGCAACCGTTTATCCTGCACCACAATCGACTTATTGGTCAGCCGCGCCATAGTGGTGACTAGTTCCGACATGCCTTCGTTGCGCGAGGAAATCTGTGTCAACTGGCGATAGATCTGGGTTCCGCGCCGTTCAAGCTGCCCCTTACGGTCTACCAACAGGCTGACGACGGTTTTTTCCACCATGCGAATCCGGCTCCCCGGTGGCAGCACCATCAGCGGAATGCCATAGGCATTAGCTTCAGCGACCAGCGATGGCGAAGCGACCTCGCCCAGCACAACTGCCGCTGCATTCATATCGGCTGCCCAGTGAACGATGTCCTCATCAGTGGTGACGCGCGGCATATCCAGCTCAGGCGGTGCCACCAGCACTAGTTCGCCTTTCTGAAGAGTCTTGGCACCGATTGGTGTTTCAGCATAGAAGACGGTCGCCCATGATACCGAGCGACTCAGCAGTCCATCCCCAGCCACCACCCGCGTCCCCAGCGGCAGCGCCAGCTTGCGGACATCTTCAACTGTTATCAAAGGACTCGTTTCAGACATATCACCCGCACTTAGGTCTCGCCCGTCAGCAGTCCGATCAGGATGACGGCTGCGAACACGATCAGCGAAATCCCCAGGAAACTGCTCTCCGGGCTAACATACAGATTGATGAGCGCCAATCCGGCCAGCAGCGCTCCTGCCAGCCAGGTTGTTGGACTAACTCGCCAGCGATGGGAATACTGATACATGCCGGAACCGAGCAGGACCACGCACCCAGAAAACGGGATGATCCAGTTCGGCAGCGTCATGCCGCCTTCTTTGACGATGTGAATAGTGGCGATCACCAGCACCAAAAAGAACCAGGTGAACCGCTCTACCCGTTCTTCCTGATAGCTCTTGCGCCGTCCATTATCGCGATTATCCGAACGACGCGAACTGCGACGACGATCACGGTCATCATTGTCGCGTGAGTTATCCGATCGCCGACGAGACATAGCTTACCCTCTGCTGGATGGAAAACAAAATCTGTATCTAAGCATACACCCGCACCGGCGTTTCAGCCAATTGCGCAATGTTAGATGCGCGCTTAGAATCGCTGCATGGTTCAGCGCAATGGAGAGTGGTGCAGCATGGGCAGATGGCCGGTTGCGGCTTTGCTGATGATGATCATGTTTATGGCAGCGTGCAGCCCGGAACGCACTGCGCTGGATACGGGTCCAGTTCTGGTGCAGGATGTCACGCTTGCCCCGACGACGCCGTCGCCGACCCGTGTTCTGAGCGCCACACCCAGCCCGATCAGCATTCCGGTGTCCACTTCTGAACTCACTTCACCGTTGCTGACCATCACCCGCACAACCAGCTTCATCGTGGTCACGCCGACGCTGCCGCCCAGCAAAACTCCCACTCAAACCCCTACACAAACCGTGACGCCGCGAGCAACTCGGCAACCGTCGCTCACTCCTACCTTTTTCGTATTGACGACGCCAATCTCGGTCCAACCCCCCAGCGTCGTCATCCTGGCGACATCGCCGCCTGTGTTAAGCAATCAACAACCCGGTGGCGTGTGCAGCATACCCTGGTTCTTCGCCAACCCGATCCCGGCAACTTGCCCGTCAGGATTGGCACTGGCCAGCGCAGCCTCGTTCCAGCAGTTTCAGAATGGTGTGATGGTCTGGGTGGGGCAGCAGGATGGCATTTATGTCTTCTTCGACAGTGCCAACTTCCCTCGGTGGCAGGTCTTCAATGATACTTTCGAGGAGGGGATGCCCGACATTGATCCTGGAGTAGTTGCTCCAGCAGGTGCCTGGCAACCACGCCGGGGTTTCGGCCTGTTGTGGCGCGCTCAACCCACGTTGCAAAGCCGCCTCGGCTGGGCGGTGACCGAATCCGAGCAGCCCTTCACCATTCAGATACAGATTGGTGCGGATGGGCTGATTTATCTGAATGAACCGCGCGGCGGGATTTACAGCCTGATCCCGGATGGCAGCGATTGGAAGCGCTTCGCCAGCTAAGAAACGAGGACACAGTGCCTAAACGAGTAGGGATATTGACCGGTGGTGGTGACGCGCCCGGTCTCAATGCCGTCATCCGCGCCGCAGCCTTGACTGCCACCCGCGTCTACGGCTGGGAAATGATGGGGGTACTGGAAGGATTCGATGGTCTCTATCACGGTCTGCCCTTGATTCCGCTGACCGAGCAGAATGTCCGCGAGCTGCTGGCGCGGGGCGGCACGGTGCTGGGTGCAGCCAATCGTGGCAGTCCATTCGCTCATCCCGTGCCGCTGCCGGATGGTACGATTCGTTATGACGATGTTTCGCATGTGGCGATCTCGCGCATGAAGGATATGGGACTGGATGCGCTCATCGTGGCTGGCGGCGATGGCACGATGGCGATTGCTCAGAAATTGGTGGAGATGGGGGCGCGGATCGTCGGCGTTCCCAAGACCATTGACAACGACCTCAGCCTGACCGATGTCACCTTCGGCTTCGAGACGGCCATCAACACCGCTACTGAGGCGCTGGATCGGCTGCAAACCACTGCCGAGAGCCATCACCGCGTTATGGTGCTGGAAGTCATGGGGCGCGACGCAGGTTGGATTGCCCTTCACGCCGGGGTCGCCGGGGCTGCTGACGCCATCCTCATCCCGGAAATACCGTTTGACATCCAGATCGTCTGCCAGAAGATACAACAAATTCAGTTGAGCGGGCGTCATCATAGTCTGATTGTGGTGGCTGAGGGTGCAGCACCGATGGGTGGTAAACAGAGTTATACCAGAAGAGAAACGGGGGTACGCCTGGGCGGGATGGGACATCTCGTGGGTGAGCTGCTGGCGGAATGCGCGGCTGCTGAGGTGCGGGTGACGGTGCTGGGTCATGTCCAGCGCGGCGGCCAGCCGACACCCTATGATCGCTGGCTAGCCACCCGCTTTGGTTCGGCTGTGGTGCATCTGGTGGCACAGGAAAAATGGGGACAGATGATTGCCCTGCAAGGCACGCGCATGGTCGATGTGCCGATGAAAGCAGCCATGCGCCTGAAGCGGGTTGATCCGGCTGGTGAGACGGTTCGTATGGCGCGTGATTTGGGGATTGTGTTCGGCTGATGAAAGGTCTTGACGGGTGGAAGGTCTGGGTGCGCCGTCTGGCTAATCTTCTGACCTATGCCTTGATCGGGATATTCCTGCTGGGATTATTCGCCAGCCTGTACTTGATTTTTCCACCGCCGACGCGCACGATTGTCATCGTTGGTAGGGATACCCAATCTGAAGTCGATGCATTGGCTGTGTTGGTCGTGGAGCCAGATCATTTACAGGTAAGCATAGGCACCCTGTCGCCTGTTTCAGGTCTGGATGGGTCACCAAATGCTGACTCAGCGGCGTGGAGCCATAGTCTGGGCATTACGATTGACGATGTTATCCAACTGACTTATGAAGACCTCGTAATGTTGGTTGATACAGTGGACGGCATTCGCGTTGATGTGCCGCGCACCTGGGTGGATGAGGATTATCCCGCCGAACCGGGTGTGACGACTGCCATCCGATTTGACTCTGGCCTTCAGTGGATGGATGGTGAGCGTGCGCTTATGTATGTCCGTAGCCTCGCGCCGGATGCGCCGGATCGGGTGGTTCGGCTGAGAGAGGTGTTGACCGCCTTTATGCAGCGGTTGGATGAGCCAGAGCATAGTGCTAAGTTGCTGACAGTTGTCGGCTCAATTGACAGCACGCTGTCGCCGCACGAATGGCTGCTGCTGTCGCCAGTTCTGCTGCTGAATGCGAACCGACCGATACAACTTGATTGAATACGTTCTTTTGAACAGGGAGGAAAATGTGCAAACGATATCATTCATGACAGCGAATTATGTCGCCCGACAGGTCAATTATCATATGACCGAAGGTTGGATGCAGGGTGATGGTTCGACGCAGGACTACTTCCGTCCTATCGAAACTTTTTCAACGCGCTTTGAGGCTTATCTGCGTGACATTCAGGCGATGGGCTTTGAAGCGCTCGACATCTGGCTTGCCATCCTTAACCCGCAGTGGGCGACCCCGGCGCATATCCAGGCTGCGCGTCAGCTTCTTGACCAGCACGATCTAAAAGTGACCAGCGTTGCCGGGTGGTTCGGTGGCAACCGCGATGAATTCACTGCGGTGTGTGAAATGGCTGTGGCGCTGGGAACGGATGTGCTGGGGGGCGGAACCGGCTTGCTCCAAAACGATCATGCCTTCCTCGTCGAGACATTGACACGCCACAATCTGCGCTTTGGATTGGAAAATCACCCGGAAAAAACGCCGCAGGAAGTGCTGGCGAAACTGGGCGACACCAGCAGCGGACGCATCGGTGTGGCTGTGGATACTGGTTGGTTTGGCACCCAGGGTTATGATGCAGCACAAGCGCTTGAAGAACTCGCGCCTCATCTGGTGTACGTCCACCTGAAGGATGTGCTGGCAGCAGGTGCGCACGAAACCTGCCGCTATGGGTTGGGCGTGGTGCCGCTTCAGCAATGTGTCGAGACCCTGAAACAGATTGGTTATACCGGCGCACTCAGCGTTGAGCATGAGCCGGAACACTACGACCCAACCGAGGATTGCAAGGCTAGTCTACATTTACTCAAGGAATGGTTATCATGACGCCCTTACGTGTCGGTGTGATCGGCTGTGGCAACATTGCCGGTCGCTATGTCAGCGATATGCAGCGCTACTCCGAAGTTGAAGTGGTCGGGGCAACCGATGTGGATGTTGCTCGTGCCCAGACTTTTGCTCAGGAACATAAGATCAAAGCCTATGCTGATCTGGATGCGCTGTTGGCGGATGACAGCATACAACTGGTCGTCAACCTGACCTCGCACTTCGCTCATCTGGAGATCACCACCCAGGCGTTGAACGCCGGCAAGCATGTTCACAGCGAGAAACCCCTCGCCTTAACCTTTGCCGAAGCCTCCAGCCTGGTCGATCTGGCGCGCGCTAAGGGCCTTCGCCTGGGAAGCTCACCCTTCACACTGATGGGCGAGGCGCAACAAACCGCCTGGAAGCTGATCCGTGAGGGTAAGGCGGGCAAGATTCGGGTAGCCTATGCTGAAGTTAACTGGGGTCGCATCGAAGCCTGGCATCCCGCGCCCGGCCCATTCTACGAAGTCGGTGCCTTGTTCGATGTTGGTGTCTATCCGCTGACGATTCTGACTGCGATGTTTGGCCCGGCGCGGCGTGTGCAGTCTTACGGTAAGGTGCTGTACCCGGATCGTGTGACCAGAGAAGGCGTCCCATTCCACATCAACACGCCCGATTTCGTCGTAAGTATGATCGAACTGGCCGATGGGACGGTTGTGCGCCTGACGACCAACTTCTACGTCGGCCATCACAATAAGCAGATTGGTATCGAATTTCATGGGGACGCCGGCTCGGTCTATCTGTCGAACTGGCATAACTTCGACGGCGAAGTTCAGTACACGCCGTATGGCGAAAGCTATCAGCCGGTTCCTCTATTGAAGGAAGCCTACAACGGTGTTCCCTGGGGCGCTGGCATTCGCGATATGGCGCTGGCTATGCGCGACAATCGCCCGCATCGCTTCACAGGCGAACAGGCCGCCCATGTGGTGGACATCCTGGAGTCGTCCGTTAAATCGATGCAAACCCAGGCTCCTGTCAGCCTGAGTTCGAGCTTTACCCCGCCCGCACCGATGGAATGGGCGGTTTGATTCTGCAGTGGTGTCAGGGGCGATATGTGGATCGCCCCTCGTTCGGCTTACTTCAACCTATCGCGCTGGCTTCTCGCGCATGATTCGCTCATACGCTCCGGCCCAGGCCGACTCGTCGCGGGTCATCTTGGTTACTTTAATGTCAGAGATGCGTGGCAGCAGCTTGAGCATCAACGGCGGCAGCGCTGTCCAGTTATCACCATAGAGCATGGCCCGCAACTGGTCACCCATATCCCCGACCCAGCCCCAGCGTTGACGCAGCTCTTCTGCTTTCATCCAGTAATCGCGTTTTTCCCAGACTGCGGCGGATTGCTCGATGCCATCTTCAATTTCCTTGAAGCAGTACACCAGCGTCGCCACCATATCACGCGTTTCCTGGTCAACTGCTTCCTTCTGGCTTAGGCGTCGCAAAATCTCGGCCACCGTCCGCATCAACTGATTGCGCTGCTTGCCGGTGCTGTCTGTATTGATGACTCGACTCATGCAAATTCATCCCTGATTGGTTAGCACTGATATTCTACATTGTAATGGGCAATGGATTTTCAGACAACCACATCGTTCCGCACCAGGTCGTCCCAGGTTTCACGTTGCCGGGCGATGCGCCAGGTTTTGCCATCGCGCTCAACCACTACTTCTGGCGGGCGCAAGCGCTGGTTGTAATTGCTCGCCATTACCATGCCATAAGCACCTGCTGTCAGCGCTGCCAGATACTCGCCGGACTGTAGGGCTGGCAGTGGCACATCATGCCCCAACGCATCGGCGCTTTCACAAATAGGGCCGACAATGTGATACCGGCTCTCGTCCCGGTCTGACTCACGCCTGACTGGGATAATCTCGTGGTGAGCCTCATACAGGGCAGGGCGGATTAATTCAGCCATGCTCGCGTCGGTAATCAGGAAACGTTCGGTCGCCTGTTCTTTAGTATATAGTACTGTCATCGCCAGGATACCTGCGTCAGCGATGATGGAACGGCCTGGTTCGAGGATCACATCGTATCCCGTGAGCAGCGGGGTAACGGCTGCGGCGAAGGTCTCCCAGTCCGGGACCGGGTCATCCTGTGAATAAGCGACAGCCAACCCGCCGCCGATGTTGAGGGTGCGAATGTCGGGATACGGACGGATACAGTCCAGCGCGATCTCGATGGCCTGCTGCGTCGCTTCGGTGTTGTGAAGCTGACTGCCGATGTGGATGTGGAGACCGGCAATGTCGACATTGGAATAGGTGTGTCGCTGCGACAGAATATCCTTGACGGTGGCGATGGAAAGGCCGAACTTCGCCCCTTTGTGACCGGTCGCAATGTGTCGATGGGTCGGAGCCGGAATGTCGGGATTGAGTCGCAGCGCCACTCGTGGTTTCTGGAACGGCTTGGCTGTCGCATTGATGAAGGCTAACTCGGCTACATTTTCGACGTTGAACCAGCCGACGCCGATCTCTAGCGCATAACGGATTTCATCTGCTGTCTTGCCCACACCCGCGAATACGATGTTCGCAGGTCTGGCACCAGCCAGCAGCGACCGTTGAATTTCCCCTCGGCTGACCACATCAATGCCGATGCCCGCCTCAACCAGCGTCTTTAACACGGCCAGGTTGGAGTTGGCTTTGGCACTGTAATGAATGTGGGGCTGAACCGCAGCAAACGCCCGCTGAATCCGTGTCAGATTGCTCAGGGTGCGCGGCAGGCTGTAGATGTATACCGGCGTTCCGACGCTCTTGATGATGTCTTCAAGGGCGACCTGATCGCAGTGCAGTTGGTCATGATGATATCGAATGGACTCGTTCAGCATGATTATTCCAGTACCGAGACCAGCGCATAAACGCGGCAAGGATGATTGATGCCTTTGAAGACCTGCTCACCCTGATCGGTTGCGGTGACGAAGTTAGTCACGGCCTGGAAGGTGTCTTCGCTGATGAGGATTTCACTGGCTTCGGCAGCGCTGCACAGCCGTGACCCCAGGTTGACCATACGCCCGATAGCGGTGAACTCGCTTCGTATCCGGTGACCAAATTCCCCGGCGATGGCCTCGCCGGAGCTGATGCCAATTCCCAGCGAGGGCAGTTCTTTCCCCATCAGGTGGAGTTTCTGCTGAAGTTCAGCGTGAACCTGCTGCATCTTCTGGGCGGCGGCTGTGGCTCGGTAGGCGTGATCGTCCATCTGTACCGGTGTGCCGAACAGACCGATCACCATGTCGCCCACAAACTTATCCAGCGTCCCGCCATACTCCAGGATGACATCCGTCATCTGGCCCAAAAACAGGTTGAGTGTGGATACCAGTTCTTCTGGTAGTATGCGCTCCGCCCATTCGGTTGAACCACGCAGATCGGCGAACAGGACTGAGAGATGCACCCTTTCACCCGTCAGTACATTCAGGTTCGCCTTTTGCAGCAGGTGTTCGACCACTTTCGAGTCCACCGAACGGCTGAGAATGGCGCGCATCCGGCGCTGTTCCAGCCGCTCGAAAATCGCGGTATCGATCTGGCTGGTGATGGCTTGCAGCAGCCGCCGGTCTTCTTGGGTGAAGCCCTGGCTGTTCAGGCTGTTAATCATCCCGATCACGCCGATGATCCGATCATTCAGGATTAAGGGCAGCGCCAGAAATGAACGGAGGTCGTTGCTTTCCTGATTGCTGAAAATCGTCTGCCCTTCAGCCAGGGCACGCCGCGAAATGCGTTCGATTTCATTCAGGTATTGTGGCGATGCAATCCGCCCTTCGAGCGTGAACGCGCGCAAATCAAACTCGCGCTCCTGTTCCTGGTTGTAGAGCGCGATAAAACTCATCTCGCTGACGACGGTAGCTACTAGTTCAGTTAGCACAGCTTGCAGCATCGAGTCCAGGTCTTTTTCCCGATCACGTATCCGATCAATCTTGTAGATCGCTTCCAGCTCTCGTCGGCGTTGGACTAACTGCTGGCTGGTGCGTAATGATACGATGGCCGAATCCATCTGGCTCATCACCGCATGTAGCAGGCGATGATCTCCTATGGTATAGGTTCTAGTTCGTCCGATGACTACTGCGCCAAGCCGTTCAGATCCTACGACAAACGGTGCTGCCAATAGTTGCAGATGGTCTACGCCTGCTGGCGCGGCGATCATCTGCGGAATTGTGATCTGGTTGGCCTTCTGTTGAATATCCTGCAACGCGCTGGCTGGCAAATCATGCTTGTCGATGATGCCGCGAATCATCAGGTCGGTTGTTTCGGTGTGAGCCAGCAGCAGCAGGCAGAAATCCGCCTTGAAATAGGGGATAACCAACCCGGTGAAGCCGTTAATCAAATCGACTTCGCTGGTGGTGCGGTCGCGCAGCCGGTCAATGTCGTAGATCGCTTCCAGTTCACGGTTGCGCTGCACCAGCTTCCACGTCATTCGCGCCTGCATCACCGCTGAATCAAGCTGGCTTTCGACCAACGCGATCAGCTCAAATTCCTCCGAATCGAAAAGAGCATTATCACGCCCTAACAGGAATGCCCCCAGTGGAAAGCTATCGAGGATGATGGGTACACCCAGCGTGTTTGCCCAGGGAGCGCCTGCTATCAGGTGCGCTGCAGAGAATTCCAATGCTTGTTGGCAGAGGGCTATCGCAATCGTCTCCGGGATGCCTGCTGTTGCCAAGAGTTCAGTATTGTTGGTGGTTTCTTCCACCAGCAGGATGGCACAGGACTCGCAGTTGAAGGTTGTTTTCAGATGGCTGGCAATCGCGTCGAACATCTCCTGAGGATTGCCATCTTCGTGCAATTTGTCACGTAGTTGATCCAGTCGCAGCAGCAAATCAAGCGCGCGTTTCTTCAGCGCCAGGGCGCGTGAGTCGTCCATGTTTAACCTGTCTATTTCCGCTCAGGTTGTGCTATAGTGAGAGTAATCTCGCTAAGCGCGATAGGCTCATCCCGCTCAGTATAGCAAATCTGCCGCCTATTGGCTTGTTGACGATGAGGTGAAGCTATTTGACAGTCGTAAATGTTGAAACCAAACTGGCGACGGACTATGAAGCGCTTCGTCGCCGTGAGTACGAACTCATCACCGGGATGCTGGATGTGCTGCCCAAGGTGGATAACCTGGGCAGCGAACGAATGGAACAGTTGCGCGATGCTCTGTTCCACGCCGATCATCCCTTTTTGATCGTCCTGGTTGGCCCCTTTAACTCTGGCAAATCCAGCATTCTGAACGCGCTCTTGGGCGAGACAGATCTGCTGCCCATCGGCCCGGTTCCCACTACCGACAAGATCACCATCCTGCGCTACGGCGAACAGGTGCAGCGCCTCAGCGCCGGTGCCGAAGCCGACACCCTCCTTTACCCACATCCCTTGCTGCAAAAAGTCAGCTTTGTCGATACGCCAGGGCTGGAATCAGTCTTTCAGAAACATGAGGAGATCACCCGCAAGTTTCTCCATCGCAGCGATGTGGTGCTGATGACCATGCTGGCAACCCAGGCCATGACCTCGCGCAATCTGGAATACCTGCAAACACTGAAGGATTACGGCAAGAAGGTGATTCTGGTCATCAATCAGGCCGATTTGCTTTCAGCCGAAGAAGCCGAAACGGTTCGCCAGTACGTGACTGAACAGAGCCAGTCGCGGCTTGGCTTTAAACCCGATGTGTGGCTGGTATCGGCGCGGCAGGGCATGGCTGCCCGCCAATCGGGTGAGTTGGATAAGGTCGCCTGGAAGGCCAGCGGCCTCAGCCGTATCGAAGAATATGTCGATGACCAGTTGCACGATGTCGCTCGACTGCGGCAAAAGCTGCAAACACCGCTGCAAATCGCCAAGAATGTCAACCAGACCGCGCTGACGACGGTGCGAACCAATCAGGCCGCGCTTGACCAGTATCAGGGCATTGCGACCAATATCGAGCAGCAGTTAGCGGCACAGAAGCGCGATCAGGAAAAGAATGTCCGCGAGATTAATGCCGAAATTGGCGATCAGTTTGGCATCGCGGCCACACGCGGAGCAGAGGCCATCCAGGGTTTGTTCCGTTTCAACAACGCGCTGCGTTCAATCTGGGGCGGCATTCTGGCGTTGGTAGGCTTATCTGGTTTGATCCGTGCCGGTGGCTCACGCATCGCGATTGCCTTTGAGCAGCACAAAGCCTTTGAACCCATCGGTAAATTGCGTGAAACAGCGGACAAGCTGGCTCCCCGTTTAGAAGGCAAAGACATCCAGGATATTGATGATCTGGTGAAGTATGCCCGCAAAGAAATTGAGGCGCTGCCCCCAGCCATCGGCACTAAGGTGATCGGGCAAGTGCAGGCTCCGCTCAAGTATGATCGCAAGGTATTGCAGGAACTTCGTCCAGCGCTCGAAGCGATTGAAGATGAAGCGCGTCAGGTTGAAACCAACCGCTTAGAAGATGTTCTGCGGAACTCGATGTTGTATCTCGCGGCTTTTGAACTGCTGTTGGTCATCTTCGGCATCGCGCTTCTGTCGGGTGGTGGCGGCTTTCTGTTCCCACCTGACCAGCGCAGCAATGTTATCCTAGTGGTCGTTTTCCTGGTCGGGTTGGGTGTGCTGGCGCTGCTGTACATGCCGCTGCGTGGACGGTTGCTGGAATCGGCCTATACCAATCGGATGCTGAAACTTCAGACGCGCTATATTGATGCGATTTCAAAGGCGGCAGATCAGCAGATCGAGTATGGGATGCGGTTGCGCCGGGATGCCATCGCGCCGCTCACGCGCCTGATTGAAGCGCAGACCCAGGTTCACGCCGACCAGCTTGGCAAATTGCAGGCCGCTGAACATGAAATGACTGGTATTGAAACCGCCCTCACCTCGTTAGGCAAGAAGGGCTTCCTCGGACTGAAAGGCTAATCCACCATTATGATCAATACGCTGGACGGTACGCTGGCTGCCTTACGCGAGTCGGAGATTCGTCTGCTGACGGATATTGGCAGCACACTGGCAGATATGGGCGAAAATGCCCAGCAGGATCGGCAGCGCCTGCTGGATGTCGCCAATGATTTACGCGATATGTTTTATCTGATTGTCATCATCGGCGAATTTAACGCTGGCAAATCCTCATTCATCAATGCCCTCATTGGTGAAAGTCTGCTGCCCGTAGGCATAACGCCGACTACCGAGGCCATTGAACTCATCCGCTATGGTGATGTCAACCGAAAGCCAGAGATGCGCAGCGATGACATTCGTGAGTGGTCACATCCCAACACCATCGCACCTGGCGTGGCCGTTGTCGATACACCAGGCACCGGCTCGGTCTTCCAGAAGCACGAGCGCATCGCTAAATCGTTTCTGCATCGGGCTGACATGGTCGTTTTCGTCGTCTCGGCCAAACGCGCTTTTGCCGAAACCGAACGCCTTTATCTTGATATGGCGAAAAACTATGGCAAAAAGATCATCCTGGCCGTCAACCAGATTGATTTGCTGCAACCCAAAGAACAGGTCGAAGTACGCCGTTTCATCGAACAACAGATTGATGAGTTGCTCGGCATTCGTCCCTTGTTGTTCATGGTCTCAGCCAAAGAATCGCTCAACGCGAGTAAATCGGGCGGCGCGACTGTCGGCGACCCTGGCGGCATTGACGCCGTGCGTGCACATTTGCGCGGCGTGCTGAACGAAGCGCCACCTGCCAAGCAAAAGCTGCTGGCACAACTGGATATGGCCGATCATGTGGTGAAGGAATATCAGAACGGCATCCAGAAAAAAGCTGATCTGATTACGGTCGACACCTCCAAAGTCCGCGAAGTGCAGCGCGAACTGGAACAGCAGTCCATTGGGCTGGATTCACAATTGAAAGCAGCGCGGGCTGAAATCGATGCTGTCTTTGAGGGAATGCGTCAGCGAGGCATCAATTTCATTGATACGAATCTGTCGCTGCGCAAAATGGGACGCACAGCTTCCCGCGAAACGCTGCAACTGGAATTTCAGGAAGTCGTCATTGGTCGGGCGCTACGCGATATTGGCGAAGCCACCAATGGCTATATCAATGCTGTGGTCGATAGCAGTCGCGTCTATTGGCGCAGCGTGATTGACCGGCTCAATCAGATTCGCGAATTGATGGAACAGGAAGTCAGTGGTCTCGATGCCAACGTCTATGCCGAGCAGCGCGAAGCCTTGCAGGACGCCATCCGCATCGCCGAGTCAGAATTGAAGTCCTACTCAACCGGCAAAGTGGTCAATGAAATCCAGGAAATTTTCGAGACCAATAGCGCCGGCTTCACGACCAGCGTGCTTGCCAGCGTCGGTGGATTGATTCTGGTCATCCTGGCCTTTGCTCCGGCAGGGCCGATCATCGGGGTAGGGGCTGCGCCATTAGCGCTGCCCGCCCTTATCATCGGCGCACCGGTCTTGCTCGGCGGTGGGTTCTTTGCCATACGCTACTTCCGCAAGGTCGTCAATGACACCAAGCGCGATCTGCATGAGCGTATTGATGAACTGGAGAAGACCTACCATGTCGCGCTTGATGATCTGACGATGAAAGAACGGACACGGCTGGGACAGTACGGCAAGCAGGTGTTGGCTCCCATTTACAGCCGCCTCGAAGTTCTGGCACAGCGTTACGCCGCCCAGCAGTCTGCGCTCCGCGCTCATCTGACCCAGCTCGATATGCTTCGTCAGGGCATCGAGAAAGCCTGATTACCCCGTGTTGAACCGCCGATTGTCACATCGGCGGTTTTGTTGTATCTCCTGAATAAGCTGCTTGCCTTATTAATTCACTTAATTTCATCCGATGATTATGGTTGAACTACTAGACAACCCTGAATGACATTTTGTCCTAAAAATGCTATCCGATCCGCCCAGTCATGATTTAGTTTCTTGTATCTGGCGGCTGCTCACTGCTTTTAGCGGCATTCGAACCCAATCTTCTCATGATCTCGCTGCATAATTGGGGAAGGTATTGCGTGCAATAGGGAAGGGATTTAGAGTGGGGATATGCTTTCGTGATTCACGGATGATAACAAAAGCGCATCACGTTGATGCGCTTTTGCTGTTGACCGGCAGGTTTTTATCACAGCTTGGCCGCTGTGAGGCGATCAGGCGAGATCAAAGCGATCCAGATTTATCACCTTTACCCACGCAGCTACAAAGTCACGCACAAATATTTCTTGCGCATCATCACAGCCATACACTTCCGCAATCGCGCGCAGTTGGGAATTAGACCCAAAGACGAGATCAACACGGGTTCCCGTCCACTTCAGTTCGCCTGTTGCGCGATCCCGTAACTCGAACACGTCTTCTGCATCCGAATTCGCCTTCCACATCATACTCATGTCGAGAAGGTTCACAAAGAAGTCATTGGTGAGCAACCCCGGACGACGGGTGAACACACCATGCTGTGACTGCCCAAAGTTCGCATTTAGAACGCGCAAACCGCCGACAAGCACCGTCATTTCAGGCGCGGTGAGCGTCAGAAGCTGCGCCCGATCAACCAGCAGTTCTTCCGACGAGATACCGATGCCGGGCTGAAGATAATTGCGGAAGCCATCTGCTTTGGGTTCAAGCGGCGCAAAGGCATCCACATCTGTCTGTTCTTGTGACGCATCTGTGCGTCCCGGCGTGAAGGGGACGGTCACAGCATAACCCGCGTTTTTCACTGCCTGCTCAACGGCTGCGCAGCCACCTAGGACAATCATATCAGCGAACGAAATCTTCTTGCCGACCTGCGCATTGTTGAACGATTTCTGGATGCCCTCGAGCGTTGCGAGCACCGTCGCCAATTGGGCAGGCTCATTCACTTCCCAATCTTTTTGCGGCGCAAGCCGGATGCGTGCGCCGTTTGCCCCGCCGCGCTTGTCAGACCCTCGGAACGTCGATGCTGATGCCCACGCCGTCGCGACCAGTTTGGAGATCGGCAGCCCTGATGCGATAATCTGCGCTTTCAGCGCGGCAATGTCCTGTTCATTCACCAGTTCATGATCGACTTCAGGGATGGGGTCTTGCCACAGCAGTTCCTCGTCTGGAACCAGCGGGCCGAGATACCGGACACGTGGACCCATATCGCGGTGCGTCAGCTTAAACCAGGCTCTCGCGAAAGCATCTGCGAATGCTTCCGGATTCTCGTGAAAACGCTTTGAAATCGGGCCATAGATCGGGTCTACTCTGAGCGCGAGATCAGTCGTCAGCATCATGGGCGGGTGCTGTTTTGACGGATTGTGGGCATCCGGCACAGTACCGGCTCCAGCTCCGCCCTTCGGTGTCCACTGGTGCGCACCGGCGGGGCTTTTTGTCAGTTCCCATTCATAACCGAACAGCATATCGAAGAAGCTGTTATCCCACTGAATCGGCGTTGGAGTCCAGGCACCTTCCAGGCCGCTGGTGATGGTGTCGCCACCTTTGCCGCTGCCAAACTTGTTGATCCAGCCAAGTCCCTGCTCTGCGATAGCGGCTGCCTCTGGCTCACGCCCCACGAGCGCGGTATCGCCCGCACCATGCGTTTTGCCGAACGAGTGCCCACCGGCGATCAGGGCAACGGTTTCCTCGTCGTTCATTGCCATACGCGCAAATGTTTCACGAATGTCTCGCGCCGCTGCGAGTGGGTCGGGGTTGCCGTTCGGGCCCTCTGGATTGACATAGATTAACCCCATTTGAACGGCGGCGAGAGGGTTCTCCAGTTCACGATCCCCGCTGTAGCGCTTATCACCGAGCCAAATGTCCTCAGCACCCCAGTAAATATCCTCTTCCGGTTCCCAGACATCCGCACGCCCACCGCCAAAGCCGAACGTCTTGAAACCCATCGACTCCAAGGCGCAGTTCCCGGCGAGAATCATCAGGTCTGCCCAGGAGATTGCCCGACCGTACTTTTGCTTGATGGGCCAAAGCAAGCGGCGTGCCTTGTCCAGGTTGGCGTTATCGGGCCAACTATTGAGGGGTGCAAAGCGCTGTGTGCCGGAGGATGCACCACCGCGTCCATCGCCGATGCGGTATGTGCCTGCGCTGTGCCATGCCATCCGAATAAAAAGCGGACCATAATGACCATAGTCGGCGGGCCACCAGTCCTGCGAATCGGTCATCAAGGCGTAAAGGTCATTTCGTACAGCGTCCAGGTCGAGCTTTTTGAACGCTTCGGCATAGTTAAACTGTTTACCCATCGGGTCGGATAAAGACGAGTTCTGATGAAGAATCTTCAGGTTTAGCTGATTCGGCCACCAGTCCCGATTCGACCTGGCACTCACTGCCGCACCTGACCTACCTGTTAGAGGACACTTGCTCTCGCTGCTCATATGCTATTCTCACCTTGTGATCAGTAGCTATTTGGGATACGAAGGATGCTTTCAAGTTCACGATAGGTGTGAGAATATATCCGCCAAACGATAAGGATCGCCAGGCAATCACATCATTGACATCAAAAGCGTAAATCACGGCACTCACAGCCTGAACCGCTAACTTGAGAGGCTTGGTACCAATACTATAATATCTTCGCCAAAAAATGAAGGTGTGTAGGGCTTTTGTTGTGGCACTTGCATATTGCTTGACCCCGTGCTGGATGGTCATTTTGGCAATTACCCTGCCACCTATGCGGTGCGAGAAGGTGGTTTACATCTCATTTCCAAACTGCTGCTGGATCAGTTTTGATGTGAACGCGGGGAAGGGCAGTGTACTGCTTCTGCCCTTCGTCTTTTGCTGCATTACTCGGCGGTATCTTCTTCTTCAGCGGTCACTGCAATGTGGAGTTCCTCTAATTGCTTCGTCTCGACTTTCGATGGCGCATGCACCATCGCATCGGTGGCCTGCTGCGTCTTGGGGAAGGCGATCACTTCGCGAATGTTTGGTTCGCCTGCCAGGATCATGATCAAGCGGTCAATGCCGGGTGCGATGCCGCCGTGCGGTGGAACGCCATACTCGAAGGCTTCCAGAATGTGACCAAAGCGCTCCTGGGCGCGTTCCATATCCTGTCCAATCAATCGCATGATCTTCTCTTGCAACGAACGATCATGGATACGAATGCTCCCGCCGGCCATTTCGTAGCCATTGCACACCAGATCATATTGTAGGCTGCGTGCCTTGCCAGGGTCGGAGTCGAGCAGCGGCAGGTCTTCCGGGTTGGGTGAGGTGAAGAGGTGATGGGACGGATCCCAGCGCTTCTCATCTTCGTTCCATTCGACCAGTGGGAAATCAATCACCCAGGCATATGCCACTTTGTTCGGATCCGCCAGATTCATCTTAGTCGCTACAAAACGTCGCAGCGCATCTGTGACGGCATAAACAATCTTCCGCGCATCCGACATGAACAGCAGTAGATCACCCGCCTGCGCATTCACTCGCCCGAAGAGTTCCAACTTCTGGTCAATGGTGAAGTGCTTGGCAATCGGGCCTTTGACTTCTTCAGCTTCATTCTCCGGCAGGGCAATCCAGGCCAACCCCTTGCCGCCGGCTGACCGTGCCACGCTTTCCAGTTCGGAGGTGTCCTTACGCAGTTGTGTGCCGCTGACCGTTGCACCGCCCGTTACACAGATCACCTTTACTGGCTTGCCCTCGGCGACATTGCTCTGGAAGATGGGAAAGGCGCTCTTACCGGCAATGTCGCTCACATCAACCGCTTCCAGGCTGTAGCGCAGGTCAGGCTTGTCTGAGCCATACTTCTCCATCACATCCTGAAACTTGATCCGCAGAAACGGCTTGTACATCAACTGTTTATCGCTGATCTGTTCCACAATCGACGTCATCAACCCCTCGATGAGCTGCAACACATCTTCGCGCTCGACGAAGCTCATCTCCATGTCCAACTGGGTGAACTCTGGCTGGCGATCCCCACGCTGATCTTCGTCACGGAAGCAGCGAGCGATCTGGAAATATTTCTCGTAGCCAGCCACCATCAACAACTGCTTGAACTGCTGCGGGCTTTGCGGCAGCGCGAAAAACTTGCCCGGATGCACCCGGCTTGGCACTAGATATTCACGCGCACCTTCGGGTGTGGACTTGAACAGAATGGGTGTTTCGATTTCGACGAATCCGCGTGAGTCGAGATAATCGCGGATGAATTTGATCACCCGATGCCGCAGCAGGATATTCTTCTGCATCCGAGGACGGCGCAGATCGAGATAACGAAACTGCATCCGTGTGATTTCCTGAATTTCGTCCTCGGTGTTCAGGTAGAAGGGAGGTGTCTTGGCCGGATTGAGCAATTCAATCTTTTCCGCCACCACTTCGACCTGCCCGGTCGCCAGTTCAGGATTATCGGTTCCTTCCGGGCGGCGGCGCACTGACCCGGTTACCTTCAGCACGAACTCGCTGCGGGAGTCGCTGGCAGTTTTGTGGGCTTCGGGCGACTGGCTCTGATCAACCACCACCTGTGTAATGCCCCAGCGATCACGCAGGTCGATGAAGATCAGCCCGCCCTGATCGCGGCGACGATTAACCCAACCCGCCAGGGTCGTGGTTGTGCCGCTGTGTTCGATTCGTAATTCTCCACAGGTATGTGTCTTCAACATAATTGTGCGCTGCTCCTGAAGCGAGTGCTAAGGCTCACATTGATTCATCTTGATGTGATTGATGAGCGAAAAGGATAGCACGTCTATTACGAGAAACAAATGGCAAGGTTGAAAACCACCCGGCTTATCACTATACTGGCGCACTATGTTCAGCAATCATTTCACGCTCACCAAACGACATCTCGGGCTGCTTCTGACCGTTGGTGGAACGCTGGCGTTTGTCGGCATCATCGCGATTGATCTGCTTGATGTTGGACGTGAAGGTGGCATTGGCCCAGCCCAGCAGCTCGCCCTCATCGTCAGTGCCGCATTGGCTATTCTGGGTTGTTCCCTCATACCTCTCGGTGATGCGCCAGCATGAATGGTCGAGGTTTCCTGCTGATTTCTCGTGGTCTACTCCTGGTCGCGCTGACCCTGTTGTTGTTCCATGCGGTAGTCTACATTGTCTACGCGGTAAACCTGATTCAGTTTCCTTTTGATTACGATCAGGGCGAAGGGTTTGAACTGGTTGATACGATCATGTTCAGCCAGGGGTGGTGGCCGTATCAGGATACAGAGACATTCCCGTTCTATTCCAGCAATTATCCACCTTTGTTTCATGTCATCGCCGCGCCATTTGTCTGGTTCTTTGGCCCGGCTTACTGGTACGGACGGTTGCTCAGTTTTATCGGCACCTGGATCACAGCATCGGCCATAGGATATGCTGTCTATCGTGAGACTGGGCATCGCTGGATTGCGATTTTGTCAGGCCTCGCCTTTTTAGCATCCAACACCATCTATCACATCGGCCCCCTCTTTCGCCAACATGCGACCATGGTCATGTTCGAGACGTTAGCAGTGGTCATCCTGGCTCACGTCAATGAGGTCACCAAGAATAACCGCCGACGTCGCCAACTGGTGCTTGGCTTAGGGCTGATTATCGCTGCCGGCTACACCAAACAATTGGCGGCTGTCACCGCGCTGGCTGTCGGAGTATTCCTCTTCATTCGCCAACCGCGACGGGCAGTGGTCTGGGGGATATTGGCGGCTCTCGCTGGCGCAGGAATTTTCATCTGGATGAACTGGGCAACGGGGGGGGAATGGTGGCGTCAGGCTATTCTGGCGAACGTCAATGAATTGAAGATCCTTCAAACTATCGCTCTGTTTCAGCAGTGGTTTGGCTTGCATGGCTTTCTGATTGTCCCAGCGCTGCTGCTCGTCGTGTATGAATTGTATTTTGACCGCTTATCGATCTATGCAATCTGGTTCGTCGCTGCTGTTGCCATTAACGGGGTAGCCTCCGGTACGTGGGGTGGGGGAGATAGTTATTTTGCTACGGCCATCGCCGCGACCTGCATCCTGAGTGGGATTGTCGCAGGACGTACTCTGCAACAATCCTGGCGCTTTCCATCCAATTACCTAGGCCGCTGGTTGATAAATCCCCTGCGCCCAATAGCGCTCCGATCTGTTCCCGCCCTACTGGTCATCATCCCGCTGCTCTACATCGGTTATGGGCGCGCTGTCCTGCATATGCCAACTGACTTGCCGGTATTTCGGGAGATCTCCAGTATCTTCAACATCACTCCCAACGCTATGAACGGCTTTTACGACTCGGCGCGCACTCTGGATGGTCAGTATGCTACTGGCTATGCCAATATCGGTCATCTGGTGACACAGGCCGATCATGATGCTGGGTGGCGCATTGTTGAGATGATTCGCGCCACCGATAAGCCGGTCATCAGCGAAGACGCTGGTTTCAGCCTAATGGCGGATCGTCCGGTTGTGACCAATCCTACTCAACTCTTAAATCTCAGTCTGAAGGGTTTGTACGATGGTGCTGAATTGGTCAGCATGATCGAGCAGCAGGAATTCGGTCTCATCATTCTGCGTGCGCAATTCTATCCACAGGAGGTCCTGGTGGCGATCAGCCGCGCCTACGAACAAACCGATACAGTGCTGATGAATGGCTTCAATTACCTCATCTTGCGCCCGCGATAAAAGGGGGTGCATTTTTGCTCCCGTAGGGCTGAATTTTTCTAACTATATTCCAACCATTTCCGAACACAGTTAACACTACTTCTCTCTCAAAATGGTTAGCGCCAGTACGTGCAAAACCGTACCAAAAAGTTTACCAAAAGTTCACCCGTTGACCGAAAACCTGCTGTACGCTGAGGGCATCCGATCACTATTTCAGGAGAAAAAAACGATGTCCAAACGCTATACGCCGGAGTTCAAGAAGCTGGTCATGCGCCTGCTGCGCGATAATCATGATGATGTGGTGAGAGTCGCGCGTTATGTCGGCATTCCCCAGCGCACCCTGCGTGATTGGCAGCAGGAAGCACGTTTACGGGCGGCAGCTTCTCGTGCATCCGCCGTAATTGCAGAATTGCAAAAGCGGCAGACTCCTCGCTCGTAAATGCTGCACATGGCGACAGTCGGGGAGCTTGAGCGCAGTCATTGTGTCGCAAACAGTGACAATCGCCGAGCTTCCCGCTGCGCAATTCGGCGGCTATTTTGCAAACTGTGACAAAGTCGGTACACGACATTCAACTCGATAACTGGTGTCTCACACATACCCATCCCTAACCAGCAAATTGCGCGGCAAGATAAATCGTTATATGCTGTGATTCAGGGAGTAATCCAGGGGTCACATGATGAGTCATCGATATACTTGGGTGAGCTTGCTAATCGTCAGCTGCCTTGTATCGCTATCAGTCGTTCGCGCTCAACTCGATTGTCCGACGCTGGTTGAACAGGCGCTCAATCAGATGGCCGTCAATTGTAACAATCTAGCGGACAATACCATCTGCTACGGACACCCAACCGTTGAATCGGTCACCCAGGATGGTGCTTCTTTGCTCCAGACAATAGGAGACCGTATCCCTATCAGTGCGCTTCAATCCCTCCGTACATCCAGTGCTGATCCCGGGCTGGGGAGTTTGGGCGTTGCTCTGGGGCGCTTCGTCAACCCAGACTCAACGAACCTCACCATTCTGATGCTGGGCGGCGCAACGCTCGAGCCTCTTGAATCGCTTCAATCTGCTGCCTTTCAGTTTCGCACCGATTTCTCACCGGGTTCGTGCGCTGAGGCATCGTCGCTGGTTGCATTGCAGTCGCCCCGCGATTCGCTGGTGACTATCAGCTTCAATGGGATCAACGCCCAGGTTGGTGGTCTTGTTGTCCTGCAATGGCGATCTAACAACGGCCTCACGGCTGCCGTCGGCGAGGGACAACTGGTTATTCAGGATGGGCCTTCCGCCCAGGCCGGACAAACGCTTTCCGGTGTCATGGACAACGATGGTCAGGTGCAATTCTGGTCTGCGCCACGTCCCAGCGATGCCGGCGAAATCCAGAATGCCTCAGTTGCCTTGAGCGCGTTCAGTCGATTGGGGATGTCTCCCGTGCAGATCATCTCAACGGCGACTCCTGAACCACCACCGGCCGTACTGCCTGCACCCTCGTGCGCAACCGTTGTTCATGTTGTTTCACAAGGGGAAAATCTGTTTCGTATTGGCCTGCGATATGGCGTGACCGTTGATGCCATTGTTGACGCCAATCGCTTGCCCAGCCGAGAACAGATCAGCGTTGGGCAGCAGTTGATAATCCCGTGCGGTGCGGATAGCGGACTTTCAAGTCAGGCACTGGGATCTGCTGGTGAGAATGGCAGTGCTTCCAATGGGCAGCCATCCTCTCCCACCGCTTTCGATTGCAGCGTTTTTCTACAGAATGCGCCGCCAGAACTGCGCGCTTATGTTCAACAGTTCTGCTCGACGGAATAGGAGGACAGTGTGAGAACCATTCGTTGGTGCCGGTTAGGTTTGTTCGTGATCTGCTGCTTCATGCTGATCGATCAGATGGTCGGTGCGCAGGGGACTCTGAAGGATGTTGTTCGTACCCTGATCGATGAAACCTATGCCAAAGGCAATGTCGCGATTCTGGATACCTTATACGCCTCGGAATACATCCGCTACCCGGACGAAACCACAGCTGATGCAGCACGAATTTCGATACTGGCTTTTCGAGCATCCTTACCCGATCTCAAGCCGGAAATCGAGGTGATAATCGAGAATAAAGATCGAGTTGCTGTACGTTTCTGGTTGCGCGGCACCTTTGCCAATGAGTTTGTCGCCCCAGGGTCTATCCCCATTCCACCAACCAGCCGCCCCATCGAATTGATCGCTCATGCCGTTTATCGCTTCAATGAACAAGGGCTGATTGTGGAAGAGTGGAATACCTTCGACAATTTCAGCTTCCTCTCTCAGCTTGGGGTACTGCCTGTCGAGGGAATGCCGGCACCGACCATGACTCTCTATCCTCAGGTCGTGGATGTGGGCATGTCGGAGCAGAACAGGCTATTGGTGGAACAATATGTAGGGGCATTCAATCAGGGGGATTTTGCCTTTGTAGACAGCACCTTCAAAGAAGATTTCACCATGCATAATCCCTTCGGCTTGTTGACACGCGACGGATTGAAGGCTGATCTCTCGACCTTGCGCGGGGCAATTCCTGATCTTAGCATTGTCCCTGGCGATTGGGTCACTGAAGGGAACTGGACGGCGCTGCGATATACGTTAAGTGGCAACTTTACTGGGGAATATGTCTTGGGTGATGGATCGAGGATCAGCCCAACCAATCTGGCGATGAATCTGCCGACGATTACCTTCTTTCGCTTTGATCAGCAGGGATTGGTGGCCGAAGGTTTTGAGGTATATGACAGCCTGAGCTTCATGAGCCAGCTCGGTCTACTGCAACTGATTGTCCCATCGGCTGCGACACCAACTCCTGGAGGCTAAGGGAGGTAGATGACCTGCCCGACATAAATCCGGGTCGGGTCAGTGATTCCGTTGATCTGAGCCAGGACTTGCACAGTGGTGCCGTAGCGCAGCGCGATGCGGAAGAGGTTTTCGCCCGCTTGCACCACATGATGGGCTCGTTCTGTTTGGTTCGTAGTGCTGGTCTGGGCAATGGCGACAGCCTGACCGTCGCCGACGACGGACGCATAGGCCACAACATGACCGGATGAGTCAACCCAGGCATAGGCGATGGCCTGGCCTGGTCCGTTCAGAATCACCAAAGCCAATGCCTGACCCGTGAATCCGGGCGTCGTGTTTGCTTGAGGAGGCGTAGGGGCATCGCTTGTCAGTGTCCCACAGATGGTTGCGGGGACAATCCACTTGGTCAAGTCGGGGTCTTTGTTCTCGTGAATCTGTAATTCGTTAGAACGGAGTGCCCAAAGACTGACTTCACCGTTATTCGTGATCTGTTGATTCTGTTGCGATGAAATGGCTCTCGCAAGGGCGGAAGCGACCTGATTGAACGAAGCGCTCAGGACAAAACTGCCCTGACGCGAAAAATCGATTCGCCCCGTATTGCACTGATAACTAAAGAATGCGCCACCAGGCGAGTCGGCCAGTGTTACTCTGGGAATCATTAGGATGATGATGACGATAACGAGTTGTTTCATAGAGCGCAACATCATGAGCATCATCCTTGTTGAACGTGAAATAGCGGCGTGGTATTGGTGATGGGGCGAGTAATCGCCCCATCGAAAGGGCCGCTTATGGCCAGGATGGGTAAACCGGATGAACAGGCGCACCACAGCCACAGCCACTACAACCACATGGAGGTGGCGGAGCGCAGCTCGTGCAAGGGTGGATGACGAGCGGTGAAATGGCGAATGCCGAACCTGTCGCGTAACCGCAGCAAGTAGAGGTCGTCAACACCTGTGCCATCGCGCCAAATGGATTGGCAATCGAGGCTGCCATCACCGAGGCACTGCCGAAGCTGAACACCGTTGACCCGGCGCTGATGCCACCCGGAGCCAAGGCCAGCGCCGCGGCCGCACCATTGCCAATCGACCCGGCGTTGGTGAACGCAGTATTGCCAATGGATGCCGCATAGCCAAAGGCGGCTCCAAAACCGGAGGATGTAGCTGTTGCTGCAGCGGCATGTTGTGCGAGGGCGAGCTGTGGCGCAATGCTGAAAGCCAAAAGGCTTAGCACAGCCAGCACCAAAAGTCCCCGACGCCCGACTTTGAGAACACGATTATACTTCCTCATTGTCTCCCTCCTTGGATTTAGGGTGATAGAGTCAAGTGAACCATCTAGAGGTTTCACTTAATATTCATCATAATGCTGGAGTATAGTTCGATGCAACGCGAATAGTCGCTTTAGGTTAGAAAATGTTTACTTCGGGGAAAAATCACGAAGACTCAAACGCGATCTCATTGGTTTACAAACTGAGAGACAACCTATGTATCTTCAATCACGGAAACCAAATGGATTGGGTCGTGTGGGGCGCTTCGCCTTGCCGGCACTGTTGCCCAGGCCAATCGGACGGCGATCACGGAGGAAATCATTGCCTGCCCGAATCTGACGGAGCAGGCTTTCAATCGATTGTTGCAGATAACCTAACGTCACTTCGGTTTGATGCGAGTGCGCAGCCAGCATGCGCGCATGAAGAGCAGCCTCACGAACAAATGCGCCCGGTTGGTCAATCAGGTCCGGGATGACCGCCAGGTGATCTTCCTGCCACTGGTCAGCCATGTAATGGCGTAGCATTTGTTCAGCGTGGCCTTCATCCTGAATAGTCGGAATGACGAAGATACGATCCAGGCGTCCAGGGCGCTTGGCGATGCGTTCGTCAATCACTTCGGGATAATTGGTCGTTGCCAGCATCAAGGCACCCTCGGGATTGTTGGGGGACTCGACACCATCCAGGACGTTCAGGACACGGGCTTTATCATCACCCTGCAAATAGGCATCGATCTCTTCTACGATCAGCAGCACTGGATAACGGGCGGCTGTAACCGCTTGCAGCGCCCGTTGAATTTTCTCGAATGAGGCACCATCGCGATCAGAGCCGGAGACGTAGACGACAATTCGCCCGTGACTGATCGCCAGCTTTGCCATTGCCGCGCACAGCATGGTTTTGCCTGTGCCGGGGACTCCGGCCAGTAGCAGCTTGCGAAAAGGGGCTAACTTGAGTTGCCGATAGATATGAACACCTTTATTGAAGAAGGCTTCCATGTCTTCAATCAGGTCACGCTTGAGGTCGTCGGGCAGGATAACATCATCCCAGTCTACAGTTGGATCGAAGAAGGCATCCGTGCCACCGATGATGTACACATCGCGCCGCCGACGGATCCGGGGACGGACAGCACGGGCGCAGGCGAACTCAAATGCTGCCCAGGTTTCCAGTTTATCGGAGGGTACCAGAGCGACCGCAGTTAGATCCTGGACATCATCATCAAAGTAAGAACTGGCGTAGATGACCTCAAAAGGGTCGTACCCTTCGGCTGAGAACTTGAAGGCATAGGCACCTGCGGTTGAGGTCAAGACCATCTTCTTGCCGCGTGTGCCGTAATCGCTGATTGGGACAATAACTGGACAATCCAGGACTTCCAGCCCATCATAGCGTGCCTTGCCGCGCAGTTTTCTGCCGGAGCGTAACTGGTTCTGAGCAATCATATTACTGCATTCGGATGATGCCCAAATGGTGTGATATGGGCGACCCGGCCAGCGCTGTTCCCAGGTTGTCTTTGCCCACTGAACCAATCGCTCATACTGCATACGTTTGCTCACGCCTTTACCTAACCCGGATACCGCCCCATGTTACGTTATTGCCGGAGATGTACGAAACCAGAGCCAGAGGTGATCGCCATTATAAATCCTTTTTGGGTTTACGGTAAGGCACTTGCGGGAACATTCATTTCCAGCCACAATCATTTCTTCTTCGACACACACAGCTAATAGGATTATCTTCATGAGTGTCGCTTACGTTACCCATCCTCGTTATCCCGAACATCACTTGGCAGGTCATCCAGAACATGCTGGTCGGATTCGCGCGGTTTGGGAACAACTGCGGCTATCTGGTCTGATTGAACGAATGACAGCGATTGAAGCCGCTGTCGTGGCTGAAGAGATGATTCTTGCCGTTCATACTCCTGAGTATCTGGATGTGTTGCGATGGATTGACAACACACGCCAGCAACGTGTTCATCTGGACGCTGATACCTACGCTGGGCCAACTGCATACGAGATCGCTCGCCTGTCTGCTGGTGGAGTGGTGCAGGCTGTCGATGAAGTCCTGAGTGGCCGAAGCGCTCATGCTCTGGCCGCAGTTCGCCCTCCAGGTCACCATTCCATGCCTGGTCATGCGATGGGCTTTTGCCTGTTGGGGAATGTTCCGATTGCGGCGCAATACGCCCAAAAGCAGTATGGTGTTGAGCGTGTGATGATCGTTGATTACGATGTCCACCATGGCAATGGCACAGAAGCCATGTTTTATGATGATCCTAGCGTGTACTTTGTCTCCAGCCACCAGTATCCCTTCTACCCCGGAACGGGTGCGCTAACCGATACTGGAGTTGGCTCGGGCAAGGGATACACCCTGAATATTCCTCTTCAAGCTGGGCATGGCGATCGTAGTTTTGCTGCCTTATATGAACAGGTTTTGTGGCCGGCTGCCCGTCGCTATCAGCCTCAACTCATCATTGTCTCTGCTGGGTTTGATTCACACTGGCTTGACCCCATTGCCGGGATGCGATTGAGCTTGACCGGATACGCTCACCTCAGCCGCGAATTGCTGAAGATGGCTCAGGAGCTCTGTGCTGGGAAGATCGTCTTCGCGATGGAAGGCGGGTACAACCTAGATGCACTCAGTCATGGTGTTGCCAATATCGCGCGCATCCTCCTGGGAGACGATATCATCAGCGATCCGCTTGGACCACCACGAAGTACACAGGAGCCGCCCATTGAACCGTTGATCGACCAGCTCAAGCGCATTCATGGCTTATGAGGAACAACGGGTGAATTGTTCTGTTCGATGCCTTTGCTGAACCAGCGGACGACGACCAATACCAGCCAGATGATGACCGTTGCACCTAAGGCCAAAAACCAGGCTTTCGCCCCAACAGCCATACCCACTGCGGCTGTAGCCCAGATGCTTGCGGCTGTGGTGAGGTGATGAGGTTGCCCAGCGCGTTGGATTATCGTACCTGCTCCCAGAAACCCAATCCCGGCGACAATTTGCGCCGCAATGCGCGTTGGGTCACTACCTGGAAAGGCTGAGAAAGAAAGCGATGTGAAGAGACAGGAGCCAATGCCAACCAACATATGCGTTCTGAGACCAGCTGGCTGCTTATGCGACTCGCGATTGAGGCCGATCAATAGACTCAGGAGAGCGGCGTAGAAAAGCTCGGTGATGACTAGAGCTTGTTCAAAGAGAGACATGATGAACCTGCATTCTGGATACGAGAACACTGATACCATTGTAAGGCTTTGTGGTTAATGTTCTCTTAAACTTTCATGCTGCTCTATACACCTGCCGCAAAATTGGGGTCTCAATCTGTCAATACGGGAAGATCGGGGTTTACACGAGTGACTGCCTCTGGTATAAAGCTACCACCTGCTGTGCGCGTGATGGCGCAGTGCGTTTGAGCCAACACCCAATTAACGGGCGCATCCGTCCACTGCTAAAGTGATAGGCGTAAGCCAAGACTCATGCAGTTGTCGAGCGACCCACCTGCGATAGCAGGTTCAAAAACATCGCGACACACGGCATAGCGGGTCCTTCAAAAATGAACAGCACACTCCCTAAGCGGGTGTGCTGTTTTGATTCGTCCTATTGGCTTACTCTGAATAGCTGGTGCCGAATACTTCAACCATGAGCGACCCGATCCGGCTCCGATCGGGTACCAACACCGCTGCCCCCTGTGGGGTCATGTAATTGATAGTGTAGCTTTGGTCGATAACGCCAGTGCTGATGTTGGCGACTTCGATGTCTTTCAAATACCATGCCAGTTGGATGAGTTGTTCCAACGTGAGGCCGGTGCTGACCCCCTCGTCGATGGCATTCCAAATGGTTGGTGCCTGCGCGATGAGCTGCGGTAGCATGTTCAGGCTGAGAACACGGTCACGCACGGCGTACAATACCTGCTGCTGACGTTCAGCGCGGGCAAAGTCGCTGTCACCGTGTCGGGTACGGGCATACTTGAGCGCCGTCTTGCCATCCAGATGGTGCAGACCAGCACTGATGTAAAATGGATCATAGCCGTAGTTCATATCGGGATAGGAGGGGTCACTGATGTTGTAAGGTACATCAACATCCACCCCGCCGATGGCATCAATGATATTGATGAAGGTGCTGAAATCGACTGCCACATAATCATGGACGCGCATACCAAGATTATACTGAACGGTCTGCTTCAGCAGTTCCGGGCCATAGCCGGGGCGTTGCAGCTCGCCCAGTACCATCGGCGTATTCACCCGCTGAAGCTGGCTGTAACCGGGGACTTCGACATACAGGTCACGAGGGATGCTGAGGATGCCAATGCCTTTGGTGGCGGGATCAATGCTCACCAGCATCATGGTATCGGTACGATAGGCCAATCCGGTCTCACCAGGACGCCGATCCAGACCGACCATCAGGACGGTGAACCGCGACGTTCCATCCCAGGGCGTCAGGATCATACTGCGCCCATCATTGAGTGTAATCTGCTGCCCTTCTTCCAGCCCGGATGCCAGTGGATCACGGGCATCCAGCGGTGTTGGCAGGGCGACGACAGCCGTCGGAATCACCTCTGGTCTGGCCTGAGAGGCGCGCAGCACGACAAACAGGCTGAGACCCATAACGATGACGACGCTAAAGACGGCCATCGCGATGATGACCCACGCCCACTCCCCCCCACGTGTTCGCCCATTGACCCGGCGACGACGTACCCGGTCCCGCGCTGGTGATTGATCGAGCGGTGGGGAAGGGCGAGCCGAAGGACGATAGGTATACACTGGTGGAGGAACCGGCAGCGCACTGGAAGGAACCGTCTCTCCACCCTGATCGTAGCCATTTATGGGTGGATTGTTGATTACTGTCGGTTGCTGGTCATCTGGCAAATATGGATTGTGCATAAACTCTCGCCAATTACGTTGCAACTTCTGAAATGAGTATAGGGTGAACAAAATTTTGCGTCAATGGCGCTTGCTGATAGATAGCCCTGCGGATGGCGCGACGAACATGGCAGTGGATGAGGCGATCCTCGAAGCTGTCGGAGAAAAACGCCAACTACCGACGCTGAGGCTGTATGCCTGGGAACCGGTCTGTCTGTCCCTCGGATATGGTCAACGTGCAGCAGACGTTGACGAGATTCGACGACTGGCTCTGGGATGGGATATAGTGCGTCGACCGACTGGTGGACGGGCAATTCTGCACGAGTCTGAACTGACTTACAGCGTAGCGTTGCCACAAGATGATGAACTGGTCGATGGATCGATTGTCGAAAGTTATTGTCGCTTGAGTGGTGCCTTGCTGCGAGCGCTGGCTAGTCTGGGCACAACTGTTTATGCCGAACAACAGCAAGATAATGGCGAAAACACCCCGATCTGTTTTGATACGCCGTCGCATTACGAGATCACCTGCAATGGAAAAAAGCTGATCGGTAGCGCCCAGGTGCGGCGCAAGGGCGGGGTGCTGCAACATGGGTCGCTTCCTCTGGTTGGTGACATCAGCCGCATTTGTGAAGTGCTGGTGTATGCTGATGAGGCCAAACGTGAAGCATCAAAACACATGGTTAAACAACGCGCCCTGACCCTGGAACAAGCCTTAGGTCGGCCTATCACCTGGGAGCAGGCGGCCCAGGCCGTGCAGAGCGGCTTTGTCGAGCAATTTGCGATTCAGTTTGTTTTTGCTGGTCTATCTCCTGTCGAACAGCGTCGCACAACAGAACTGCGTCTGACGAAATATGCTGAACCCCAATGGACGATGCGCCGCTGAATGGACGCCGCGCCATCGCTCTATTGATTTCCCTTGCTGATCTTTTATCCCTCTCTTAGCGTCGCCAATAGACTGTTGCCGTGTCATCAGCGGTCGTATAGACCTCTAAGTAGTCCGCTTGTTCTAAAAATGCTGGGTTTTGCAAAGGAGCCGCATAACCTGAAGTTGCCAATGTGCTGTCAAAGATCAATACATCTGGATTGAGTTGTGCCCACACTTCACGGAATGTTTCAGGGGAAGTCAAGTCCAGCTCACGGCTTCGTGGATCATACACGGGAGTTAGCGGGGAGAGGAACGGATACTCGTACAGCCAGAGGAAATAGTAGTTCTCTGCCATTATAGTTTCGCTTTCAGGGATGTTTTCAATCACCCATTGCGCGGCTGAGGGGGCAGGCAGGCGTACGGGCGTGTTCGTGCGCAGCGCATTTAGCGTTGGTGACAGCGCAAAGCCTAGCTGTGGTAACAGAAAGCAAGTACAGCTGATGGCTACCGTCGCATGTTGCACGGGTGCGCGAAATCCACTGAACAAGCGCCCGATCAGCAGCCCGAACACCGGCACAAGCGGCACAGAGTAGTAGTCAAAAGGGCCATAGCGAAGTGAAGCCATTGCACCCAACACCAGATAGGATAACAGCAGCGTCAGCGCGAAGGAAATTTCCAGCCGGTTCCGCCTGATCCAGGCTGCGATGAACGCTGTTAAGAGCAGGACAAACTCCAGCGATGAAAGCTGTGGCACCTGAGCGATATGATAGATAAACGACTGCCAGAATTCATTGAGGCTTTGGGGCGAACGGGGTGAAAGATAAGTGCGGAATTGTTCCAGATTGGGCAAAACTTGCCAGGCGAAGATGCTACCACCTGCGAGGACCGCACCGAAAGCAAACGCGAGTGCGTTCACTGGTGGAATGTAGCGCCCTCGTCGCAGTTCGTCAAGATAATTGGGCAAATGCAGACCTATGCCGAGCGCCACAGTCAAGCCCAGTCCATGATAATGTGCGCCAACACTCAAGCCCGCGCAAACTCCGGCCAGCAGATGCAATGTCCTGCCATTACGCTTGATGGCGAAACTGTAAACCCACAGGCTGAGGGCGAGGGCAAGCTGGACCCCGACATCATGGCGCAGACGCAAGCCGACGACAGCGACAGAACTTGCCAACAGCGTTAGCAAAACGGCAATCGAAGTGGGACGATCAAAAAGACGGGCTGCCGCGTTGGTCGTCAGGACGATTGTTATGGTAGTGACGAGGAGTGAAAGCATACGACCTTCCCAGATGCCGATGCCTGTGGTTTGTAGCCAGAGGGCGACCAACCCAAACCAGCGTGGGAGAGAATAATAGGGTATGCCCGAAACGCTGCCAACAATCCAATCGCTCGGTTGCCCTGTTCGCAGGTAGCTGATCGCCCAGCTCATCGTCCAACCTTCATCAACAATTTGGATGGGCGGAAACACGCTTAAGGACAACGAGCGTAGTCCCATAATCAGCAGGATGCTTAAGCCGCAAGCAACTACGACGAGCCTCCAAGATATGAACGGGATGTGCATCCCGAAGAGGGTGAGATAGCCGACGGTTGCCAATCCACCGAGAGCAAGCGCCATGTGGGTGTAGACCCATTCGGGTCGCATGAGCAGGCCAAAGCCAAATAAGATGGTGCCGACAATCATCAGATATAGGATGGGCGGGAATGCTGTCCGGTGCCGGCGCAGGGATGTCAAGGTCGATGATTTTATGTTGAACGCAATTATCAATACGAATAGGAACAACACGCTTTGCGCCAATGCCAGCGTGGTACAGCTTATGCTCGTACAGTTGCCTGCCACAAAACGGTAGATGAAGAGGTGGGGGATGAGCGATGCATAAAGGCCAGCGACGAATCCCCAACCGGCGCGAATTGAAGAATCAGGCATGTATAGTCTCGTTCGATATAGCTGAGTGAGGCGACATGATCACAGTTGTAACATCCTGCCCGAAATCATGCTATGTTGAAAGTCCGTCAAGGCCGCATCAACCATCAACTCTAGAACAAGTTGTCAATCTGCGGTTATTGTGTCATTCTAAGGTGAATACTGCGTATAGTCACTGGGACAACATCATGTCTGATCTGCGTCAAATTCCCTTGTTTCCTAATCAGCCGACCACACCGCAGGACCTTAACATCCATACGGAACTGCGTCATACCATTGCGCTGTTCCAGCAGCACCTCCTGCACGAGGGAAAGTCACCCCATACGATCAACGCTTTCACCTCAGACCTGCAACTGCTGGGCGAAAATACGGGTGAGGATACCGCTATCGGCGATTACACCACTACGCTGCTGAACGAGTTCCTGGAGTGGCTGGAACATGAGCGCGGGGTGCCGTGCAGCCGGAAGTCGTATGCGCGCCGGGTGACGACGCTCAAGGTGTACTTCAAATGGCTGCACAGCATTGGCGCAATTCCGCATGATCCGGCTAAGGTCGTTCTACAACGCTCCGGACCAGCACCGCTATCATTTGCCCTGACGCCGGAACAGATCAAAGCCTGCATCCTGGCTGCGCGTGGGATGACGAAAGGTGAGGAGATCGACACTCGCCCAGAGGTGCTGCTGCGGCTGATTCTGGACAGCGGCATCAAGAAGAGCGAGGCGACAGCGCTGAAACCGGCTGATATTGACCGGAGCGACCCGCAACACCCGATGATGCTCATCAAACACAAGACACGCAATGTATTCAAGGAACGCCGCATCGAGATGAAGGTGGACTGGCTGGCGCTGCTCGATGGCTATCTGCGCCAGTACCTGCCCAAAGAGACCATCTTCAACTGCACGGCGCGCAACCTGGAATACATCCTCAGTGACATCGGCGAGGCGGCTGATCTGCCCTTCAAGCTCTCGTTTGAAATCCTGCGCTGGACCTGCGCTGTGCGCGATACCCAAGAGGGCAAAGAAGAAACGTTCGTCCGCGACAAGCTCGGCCTGAGTCCGATTAGCTGGCAGGAGACCCGCGCCAAGATCAAACGGCTGATCGATCTGGAGAACCAGGCTGGCGCACGCGCTTGAGCCATTCCTCGTCATCCTCGTCGTCTTCGCCACCATCCCATTCATCGTCCGGGCCGTAACGCGCTCGGACTACTTTGTTCACGGCTTCGACCACCAGGTCATGATCGTTACCCGCTGCCACGATTTCGCGTAGCAGTTGCGCTTCTTCGGTGCCCTTTTCCAGCAATTCTTCCAAGCGTTCGCTATACATCGGAACCGGATGCTCCATCTCATAGGTACCGTCATCATCATCATCCGGGACGGTGCGCAGGTATTGTTCGAGGCGGATGACCTGCTCCAGCAGCCGGTTGAGGGTGGTGGCGCGCTGGTGGGGTTCCAGGTATTCGGTGTCGAATTCCAGGGTTTCCATCAGGCGTAAGGCTTCATCCATGACCCGTTCGCGCAGGTGGCGGAGCGCCTCATTGTGAGATGAAAACTTCGGCTGTTCCGATTGCCGCCGGCGGATTGCTGTTTGCGGTGGTGGATCGACGGGAGAGATACGCCGCCAGTCGCGTAACGTGCGCTGCGGGATGCCGGTTTCGTGGCTGGTGCGAGCGAAGTTATTGTGATTACGCTCCAATACCAGCAGCGCCGCTGCTTTATGCTCTGGTGTGTAAGATTGTCGTGTCATGTTCACATCTCCATCATCAGTATACGGTTACAGCGTAGCACAGATGATCGAGTTTGGGGTTACCAAAAGGTAACTCTTAAGCCACGAGTTCACCAACCTTTTTACGGGAGAAAGCTGGTTACTGTAGTTCGGTGAGGGTTATAAATCCGTTTGTCCGCTTTTTCAGCGGGTTTGCCGGAACAATTGGCATGGGTTATGCTCACGATAGTTTGATTCGGCAGATTACTGGAGGCTCCTATGGCATTGAAGATTGTCGTCACCACTGGCACCGGCGAAGGGCCAAGCACGATGGCGGCTTATGATGCGGCGCTGCGAAATGCCGGCATCTGGAATTACAACCTGATCTATCTGTCGTCGATGATTCCGGCTGGCAGCACGGTCGAACGGGCGCGTTTCGTCAGCCACAGCGAGGATTATGGCAACCGCTTGTATGTGGTGATGGCGCGGCAGGAAGCGACGGAAGAAGGCCAGGAAGCCTGGGCGGCGCTGGGCTGGGCACAGGATGAGGCTGGGCGGGGTATCTTCGCCGAGCAGTTTGGGCGTTACAAGCCGCGGGTGCAGCGGGAATTGTTCGCTTCATTGGAGACGATGATCGCGGCACGGCCTGCCAAATTCGGCGCGATTCAACACGAGATGACCGGTATCACCAGCCAGGGGCGTCCGGTGTGCGCGGTGGTGGCTGCCATCTTCAAGAGCGAGGGGTGGGAATAGTTCCGCATTCTGGATTGTTCCTGACGGGAGCGATTGGCGAATCGCTCCCAGCATCCCCTACATGCTCCCTGTGACGAAGCCGATTTCATTTTCGAGCATAGGCTCAGTACACCTTCAGCAGCAGCCCCTTTAGATAAGCTCCTTCAGGGAACGTCAGGGCGACCGGATGGTCATGACCAGGGCCGAGATGTTCGATAATCTGAGCCTGTCGTCCGCTATCGGCCAGCGCGCCGAAGACAATCTTCTGGAACAGGTCGGGCGTGATCGCGCCGGAGCAGGAGAAAGTCATCAGGTAGCCGCCGGGTTTGACACAGTGGAAGGCATTGAGGTTGATGTCCTTGTAACCCCGCGCCGCGTTATCCACCTGTCCGGCGTTATGAGCGAACTTGGGTGGGTCGAGGACGACGACATCGAACTGTTTCTTCTCCGTCGCAAAATCCCGCAGCAGATCGAAGACATCGGCCTGGATGAACTCAGCCCGCTCTGGTGGACGCTGGTTATGCTGGTAGGTGCGCTCGGCAAGCATCAGCGCTTCTTCCGACGCATCGACGTTGGTGATGTGGGCCGGAGTGGCTATTCCGAAGCCGCCGCTGAAACTGAAGGCGTTGAGCATCGAACAAGCGCCTGGGTCTGGATAATGATGCGCTATCCAGTCGGCGAGGCGCTGGTGGTTGCCGATCTGATCGAGATAGTAGCCGGTCTTGTGTCCATGCCGCACATCCACGAGGCGGCGCTGCTTTTCTACAGCAAACTCAATCCATTCCGGCGGTTCTTCACCCCACAACACTCCGCGCGATGTTTTCAGCCCTTCTTTTCCCCGTACATCGACGTCACTCCGTTCATAAACACCGCTCATCGGCATCCCGGCTTCCTGAAACAAATCAACGGCGAGCTGCGCGATCTCGGCTTTGTGCTGGTCGATATGCAGCGTCAGCGCTTGCAGCACCAGGAAATCGCTGTAGCGATCCAGAATCAGCCCAGGCAGATAATCGCTTTCAGCGTGGACGATGCGATGCGCCACATTGTGTTCGGGACGTCCCGGCAGATAGCGAGTCTGAATGGCTCGTTGAAGCATTCGCCGCCACCAGGCTTCATCAATTGGTTCGTCGTGCCAGGTGAGCAGCCGCACCTGAATCTGCGAGCGCGGATTCCAGTAGCCGCGTCCAAGAAAGCGACCGGTCTGATCGATGACCGTTACGATGTCGCCGGGATTGGGATTGTCCTTGACGCGATCAATCGCGCCGGAAAAGATCCAGGGGTGTTGTTGCAGAATGGGTTTTTCGCGCCCATTCTTGATGATTACAGTGGGTTCAGTCATGTACCGACTTTCAGGCGAATAGGCGGGTTACCTCGGATGTACTCCGCCAGCGGATCAATCATCCAATACTCGTGGATTCAGTGCTGCTGGTATAGGGCGAACTTGAATCCCGCATATTCTAATCTGTTATCCTGCATTATCCCTCATAGAAGAGTCGGCTGTGTGGGATTCTGTGGGTTAGTGTTGGATTCGGTGGGATTCTCACCGACCATTTCCCACAATTGTGCTTCGCTAATGATCGGCACACCCAACTGCCGCGCCTTGTCGGCTTTGCTGCCGGGTTGGTCGCCCATCAGGACGTAGCTGGTTTTCTTGCTGACGCTGCCGGATATCTTGCCACCGTGCGATTCAATGATGGCTTCAGCCTGCTCGCGGGATAAAGTGGGTAATGTGCCGGTCAGGACGAAGGTTTTGCCGGACAACGAGTCGCTGGCGATGACTTTGGCTTCGGCCTGCATCGTGACACCTGCCGCCCGCATCTTCTTCAGCACCTGCTGGTTGTGCTCGTCGGCGAACCAATCGACTACATTCTGCGCCAGCACCGGGCCGATGCCTTCGATGTCATCAATTGCCTGAACGTTGGCAGACAGGACACCATCCATGGATCCGAAATGGTCAGCGACCAACCGCGCTACAACCTCGCCGACGCCGTCAATGCCGAGCGAGGCCAATAGTTGTGGAAGGGGGCGGTGCCGGGCAGCTTCAATTGAGGCCAGCAGATTGTCCACTTTTTTGTCAGCGAAGCCTTCGAGATCCATCAGCGATTCGCGTTTCAGCGTGAAGATGTCGGCTTCATCCTGAATCAGGCCGCGCTCGATCAAGGTCTTGACGGTTTGCGGCCCCATGCCTTCGATGTCCATCGCTCCACGCGAAACGAAGAACTCGATGCTGCGGAAGATGCGCTCCGGGCAATGGCGGTTGGGACAGAAATAATCGATCAGCCCGTCAAGCTGAATAACAGGAGTCTGACAGTGAGGGCAGTGAGTGGGCGGCAGGATGGAGGTCTCGCTGCCATCACGCGCACCGGTGACTGGCCCGATGACATACGGGATCACTTCGCCGGAACGCTTGACGATGACCGTATCCCCCAGACGAATATCGAGCCTGGCGATCTGGTCGTAGTTGTGCAGGCTGGCATTGACGACGGTGACGCCGCCGAGGAAAACCGGCTCTAGCTGGGCGGTAGGGGTCACTTTGCCGGTGCGGCCGATATTGACTGTCACGCCGATGAGTTTGGTCGACATCTCTTCGGCGGGAAATTTGTAGGCAATCGCGCCGCGCGGGTCTTTGCCAGAGAAGCCGAGTTCATCGGCAATGAGCAGATTGTTGATCTTGATGACCACGCCATCGATCTCAAAATCCAGTTGGGATCGGCGGGATTCCCAGGTGGGTAATTGCTGGATAATGTCGGATAATGTGGGATAGTATCCCACATCGGGCGCAACCGGGAAGCCTAAGTCGCGCAGATAATTCAGCGTATCCCACTGTTTTTCCCACTCATATCCCACAACGGTGACGATGTTGTAAAGGTAAGCGGTCAGCGGACGCGAGGCGGTGATGCGCGACTCTTTTTGTTTCAGGGTGCCGCTGGCGGTGTTGCGGGCGTTGATATAGAGGGGCAATCCTTCGGCTTCCTGGCGTTTGTTGAGCGCCTCGAAGTCCTTTTTGAGGAACAACACTTCGCCACGCACGACCAATCGCCCCGGCGCTGGCGGGCCGTTGGGATCAACTGGAATCTTCAGTGGCACATTGCGGATGGTGCGGACGTTGTTGGTGACGTCATCGCCCTGCTCGCCATCGCCGCGTGTGGCCGCTTTGACCAGGATGCCATTCTCATAGGTGATGACGACGGTAAGGCCGTCCAGCTTGGGTTCGAGGGTGTAGTCCAGAACTGCATCTGACGGGAGCAGCTTGCGGTTTCGCTCTTCCCAGGCACGGAGATCTTCTTCGCTGAAGGCATTCGCCAGACTCAGGATTGGCGCGGCGTGTGGCACTTTGGGGAAATCTTCGCTCAGGTCGCTGCCGGCGCGCTGGGTGGGTGAGTCAGTTGTGACCAACTCAGGATGCTCGGCCTCGATCTGCTTGAGTTCGTGATAGAGACGATCATACTCGGCATCGGTGATGATGGGGCTGCCGAGGACATTGTAGCGGTAGATGTGGTAATTCAGTTGTTGACGAAGTTCAGCGGCGCGGTCAGCGAATGTGGTCATGCAAGAATTCCTGAAAAGCAAAGCCATATCTGTTGAATGATGATAGTACGGAAGTTCTGATAATGCCAAGCTGAGCGCTGCCTTGACAAGCAACGTTCTGCAACCGCTATAATGACTTGCTGTTTTAGCAACCGTATAGTCGTTGCTCAATGCTGAATGCTGAGTTATCCATGAACCAATATGCTGATTGGCCGTTTCCAGAGCGACGTCATCCGCCGCGTGAACACCCCGACTATCTTGGCTTTCTTGGCCTGGCGACAGCTATTCAACAGGTTATTCAGCGTGAGTTAAAGGGAAAAACGCTGGATATTCTGGATATTGGATGTGGTCATAAGCCATTTTATCCGTTTTTTGCGCCCTATGTGCGTACCTATATCGGGACAGACATTATCCAGGACAATGACCTGATCGATATTGTTTGTCCGGCGGAAGCACTCAAGGTGGCTGATGAGTCAGTTGATCTGGCATTATGCTTTTCGGTACTGGAACACGTCAATGACCCCGGCCAGGCCGTAAAGGAAATGTATCGGGTGCTCCGACCGGGAGGCATAGCATTTGCATCGACACATGGATTTTTCCCCTGGCATCCGTATCCACAAGATCATTGGCGCTGGACACAAACAGGACTGCCGTTGCTGTTCAGGAATCAGGGAGGATTCCGCGATGTGGAAATCTTCGCGACACGTGGAACGGTATCCGGAATCTTCTTCCTGTGGGCGCATTATGTACACTATTGGGCTGCCCAAGAACGGTGGCGCTGGCACCTTCAGAAGCGGTTGGTGCGGTTCATCAACCGGATGGGTGAAAGTCTCGATGCGCGTTCACCGCGCCTGAAAGACATCCATGAACATGTTACAGCGATCCCTGAGTTTTTCGTCATTGCCCGGAAGTCCGTGTCATGAAAATCCAGTTGCCTGCTGTTCCCGATGCACTGTACCATGAGATTGTGATCGATGGTGAATTCCCGGTTCGTGGCGGAATTATCCGATTGATTGATAATGAACATTATGCTTCGAGTTTTGGGTTACAGTGGAATGTTTATGCAAAAACCCAATTGGATTCCTATAACGGTACGACTATTTTTACGGATCGTCTGAAACGCCTGTCAGGGGGAACACTAGATGTTTTCAATGGAAAGCTGATCCTTGAAGCGGGGTGCGGGGCAGGTACATTCACTGATCTAATGCTGAGGAACGGTGGCAGCGTGTTTGCGGTGGATATATCGTCAGCAGTCGAAGCAAATTACGCAAACTGCCACACCTTTCCTCGATATGCAGTTGCGCAGGGCGATATTGCCAATTTGCCTCTACCATCCGCGCAATTTGATATTGTCTTCTGCGTTGGAGTGATTCAGCACACGCCGGATCCAGAAAAGACGATGACCGCATTGTGTCAACATCTCAAGCCCGGTGGATTACTCATTATCGATCATTACAGTCATGAGTATCCGATTTCACCCTCGGCCTGGTTATTGCGGCGGCTACTCGTGAATCGACCGGCCAATGTCTCACTCCGCACCGTGCAGGCGTTAGGGGCCGTGCTGATCCCTATTCATGAGATGTGTTTGTATCTGAGCAAGACATGCATCAAACGTCTGGCCCAGAAGTTCACCGACCGCTGGTTGCGCTGGTCACCGATGGTTGATCTGCAATATGCCTATCCGCAACTGGGAAAGAAACTCCTGAGAGAGTGGATGATCCTGGTGACGCATGACACCTTGACGGATACTTATAAGCATCTGCGCTCCAGCGAACAGATTGCCGCGTACCTTGAGCAATGCGGCATGGTCGATATTAAGGTGTGGACGGGCGGCAACGGCGTCGAAGCCAATGCTCGTAAGCCGGCGTAGGTTTTGTTACTGATCTGAGCGCGTTAGCGACTTTCTCAGTTCCCTTTCACGGTAGGAATAGATTTTGTCAATAAAGGGTTTGATTTTTTCGAGACCTGTATCGTTTCCTATTTGGATCGTCACTTGGTTGAAGAACCCAGTATTATTTAGCAACACGTGGTAAAGGAGTTTTAGTTCACTGTTATTGATTGGGTTGTTATCAGCCGATAAGGCATTACAATAGTCATTGAATTGTTTTGCAAGTTCTTTGGTCAACCTCAGTTTCTCAAACGCTAAATTATACACGCTGTCGGTTAGCTCCAAGAGTCTTGAGATGTTTAGATTTTGTGTTTGAGCCATATCACCTTCTTGATCCGAGTCCATGGATGAACTGAAATCTGTGCAGTACCTGTCTACTTCGGCTAGCCGCAAAGATAACTCATCGAGCTCGCCAACTAATTGGTCAAGTTGTTTCTTTTCAAACCTTGTAAAGGCCGAAGTTCGTTTTGTCCAATAATCTGACAACGCATCCAAACGCTTTGGTAACTCTTGCCTCACAAATACTAGTAAATAACTTAATTCATATGTGTCAATTAATCTACCTCTGTAAAAATATGAGAGGCATAGTAAGCAAGTCCTTAGCATAATATAGGTAGGAAGAACTATTTTACTTAGCCCGACCGGAACGGAGTAGTTAAGCGGGGTTCCCTTTTTGAGTTCTATCAGTTCATCTACGATTTCTTTTTCGTGATCATCCCATTTCTTAAATTGCTTTCGCCCGTACAAGGGATGTTTTAGGTGCTCTATCGATTTCTTATGAATATCCTCAAATTCAATTGGAACACATCTCTTTCCGATGCCCAATGCCCAAACCCATTCATACAGCACATAACGCGATTCCAGCGATTGCGGTGTCAAGATAATGACTACGGCATATGCTTCTTCAAGCGCGGTATCAATTTCTCGTTCCCAGTCTTCTCCGCCGCGTATCCCTGATTTGTCTATCCAGATTTCGTCTTGGTCAAATCCGTGTTGTCTTAGCGCATCACAGAATGTCTGAAGATGTTTTTCATTTTCGTGTGAGTAGCTGATGAAAATATGCGACAAGACATTCTCTCCGTGAAGATGACAACATTGAAAAGCAATAACATAGTCTCCAATAGCGGCTTTTCGCCTATTGCGAAATTGTTACGGTGTCACCGCCTGAATCAGATCGCCAGTCCCATCATTTTCAGCGACCCAACCAGAGATGCCGCTGGCGTCCTGTATCTGCCACCATTTTAAGCCATTTGCATCCTGTGGCCCGCCGATGACGCGGAAGGTCTCGCCTGGATCGGCAATATCGACGCGGGCGGTTTCCAGGCCAGGGTTGTTACGGATGTTGATACCCCGATCACCGACGACGATGACGGTTGCTCCAATCTCGATTTGGGGGGGAGGCGTAGGGGTAGGGGTGAAGATGATCGGTGGCAGGGTTGGCCCGGCCAATACGACCACTACCTGTGCAGAGGCCTGTAGATCAGCCGGCAGCGTGGGCGAAGCGACCAGTGCCGGGATGGTGATGACAACAGTCTGGGTTGGGACAGCGGTCAGGATGACGAATTGTGGCGCGGCCATCGGCGGAATGGTTCGTCCACCGACTGCCAGCACCAATGCGACCACACAACCCACCGCGCCAAAGGTCAGCATCAGCGTCAGCAAGACCGACCAACAGGGGAGGCGGAACGGGCTATCCGGTTGTTCGGCATCGGGTTTGCCACCCCGTTTGGGTTTCTCCGGTTCCGGCGAGAGCAGCCGCTTATCCTTGACGGAGGGTTGCGGATCGATCATGGTTCAGCGCCCTCGTTTCTTCGTCCATTCGATGAACTGCTCTACTGGCCAGGTGTTGATGACGCTGGCGGCTGGCACCCACCCGCGCCGGGCGGTGAGGACGCCGAAGTGCAGCAAGTCCATTTGTTCTGGGGCATGAGCGTCGGTATCAATCGCCAGCGGTATACCCAGCTCGATGGCGCGTCGGGCATACTCGGCGCTCAGGTCGAGACGGCGTGGGTTGGCATTGATTTCCAGCGCGGTGCCGTGTTTCTGGGCAGCGGCGAACACGGCGTCCATATCCAGATCAGCCGGTTCACGGTCAGGCAAGAGTTGACCGCGTGGATGACCAATCAGATCGACATGGGGATTCTGGATGGCGTTCAGGACGCGCTGGGTGATCACGCTGCGCTCCTGGCGCAAACTCATATGCAGCGAGGCGATGACGAAATCCAACTGCACCAGCACCTCGTCGGGGTAATCGAGGCTGCCGTCGGAGCGAATATCCATCTCGACGCCGTGAAAGACGCGGAAGGGACGCATATCGGCATCTACCAAGCGGACTTCCTCTTGCTGCTCCAGCAAACGTTCGGCTGAAAGGCCGTTGGCAATGGCGGAATACTGTGAGTGATCGGTGATGACAATGTAGCGCCGTCCACGCTCCAGGGCGGCTTCTGCCATCTCTCTAACGCTGTTCCTGCCATCGCTCCACAGGGTGTGCATATGGAGATCAGCCTGAATGTCAGCCAGCGTAATCAGGTTGGGCAGCTTTTCGGCCTGTGCTGCTTCGATCTCGCCGCTGTCTTCGCGCAGCTCCGGCGCGATCCAGGGCAGGCCAACGGTGGCGTAGACTTTTTCCTCGGTATTACACAGGATTTTAGGTGCATCTTCGATGATGTTCTTGCTGGCATCGACTGGACTGAAGGCGTGTTCATTCAGACTCAGCCCTTTTTCCAATGCCAGTTCGCGCATCCGAATATTGTGCGCCTGACTGCCGGTGAAATAGTTGAGCGCAGTCCCCCAGCGTTCCTTCGCCAGTATGCGTAGATCGACTTGCAGGCCGTTCAGCAATTCGACGCTGCTCTTGGTGGGGCCGTGACCGAGAATGCGCCCGACCTGATCCATGCTGACGAAGGCCTGCATGATCGGTTCGGCATCATCGCTGGCGACGAGCAGATCAACATCGCCGATGGTGGGGCGTCCACGTCGGATGCTGCCGGCGATAGCGCCTTCCACCACGCCAGGGAGTTTCAGAAGCTGGTCGAGGATGGCCTGCGCTGCCGGCAACGCAATCCCCAGCGGGGTGCGTCCAGTTTGCCGGGCGAGCGCCTCGATGCCTTCAATGATTTTCTTCTCGCTCTTCTCGCCCATGCCGGCCAGATCACGCAGCTTACCCGCGCGGGCAGCCGCTTCCAGCTCGGTGACCGAGGTGATGTTCAGTTCTTTCCAGAAGAGCTTGGCTTTCTTGGGGCCGACGCCGTTGATGCGAACGACATCGACCAAGCCCAGCGGGATTTCGCCCTTGAGTCGCTCGTAAAATTCCAATTTGCCGGTTTCCAGCATCTCGGTGATTTTCTCGGCCAGCGTTTTGCCGATGCCGTCAATCTCGGTCAGGCCATTTTCGGCAGCGATGGCGCGAAGGTCACGGGGCAGATCGCGCACGGTCTCGCCTGCGCGACGATAGGAAAGGACTCGATGAATGATCTCGCCTTTGATTTCGAGCATCACAGCGATCTGTTCGAAAATATCAGCAATCTCGCGGTTGGTGAGGGACATAAGGGCTGATCCCCAAGCTCCAGTTGGCTGTATAATTATGATGCAGTATAGACGATTTTGAGGTGGTGTGAGATGGTCGAGTTGGTTATCCGGGACGAATCGCTGGCGCGGAAATTGCTGAACATCGCCCATCGTGAAGGGCGGAGCGTGGATGATTTGCTAAGGGATTTCGCCAATAGCTATCAGGCAACTTCATCCAGTGAGTCAAATGCTCCAGGTGAAAAACATGAGCCTGAGCCAGGGACACTAGGTATGCTTCTGAAGACAGCAGAAGAAGCCAACATTCGTGCGCCGCAGCCCGTTGATACATCATCACGCACAAATGAGATTCTTCAGGCGGAATATGGTGAGTATTTGAGGCAACGACTTGATGAACAATCCGATACTGGCTGATAGCAGTTTTCTCTATGCTATTTACAGCATTACAGATCACAATCATGATGCCGCCAAGGAATTCATTTTGCGAATCCATTCGCACCGAATATTGGTTCCTGAGGTTACACTGCCAGAGGTGGCATTCTTGTTCATTCGTGATGTCGGCTATGAAGCTGTCGGACGCTTCCTACAGGCTTTTGCTCGATCCGATGTTGAGCTTCAGTCGATATCTCTCACAGATGTCGCTCGCGCACAAGCAATCATGGTCGCGTATCCCAAAGCCAAGTTCGACCTGGTTGACTGCTGCATCATGGCGTTGGCGGAACGGCTAAACATCACCCAGGTGGCGACGTTTGACCGGCGTGATTACAGCGTTTTTCGCCCCAAGCATTGTGATTATCTGGAGCTGCTGCCCTGAGTTTTCAATTCTGAAAGCGCCTCATCAACCTTCAGGCGTCGCCCCTCTGAGGCAAAAATCGTATGCTGTCCCCAGCCCCGTTTCTGCTGAAAGAACTGCCATGCTGTTTTCAGCACACCCAACCCGTAACGCACTGATGGCCCGAAGGAGATGGATGAGGCTTCCTCGAAATATTTGGTCGGACAGGAGATTTCCCCCACCCGATAACCGAAGTAAATAGCCTGCGCCAATATCTGATTATCGAAAACAAAGTTGTTGTCATTTTCTTCCAGAGGCAGTGTTTCCAGTACCTCGCGGGAGAAGGCGCGATAGCCGGTGTGAAACTCAGAGAAGTGCGTCCCCATCAGAAGATTCTGCGACGCGGTGAGGAAGCGGTTGGAGATGTACTTGTAGAGGGGCATCCCGCCTTTGAGCGCCCCCCCGCACAGGATGCGCGAACCGAGGGCAATATCATATTCACCGAAAGCCACCATGGAAGCCAGCGCCACCAGCAGGCGCGGCGTGTACTGATAATCCGGGTGCAGCATGACGACGACATCAGCGTTCAGTTGCAGTGCTGCCCGATAGCAGGTCTTCTGATTACCGCCGTAGCCCAGATTTTGCGGATGGACAATGGTGCGGATGCCGAGCGCACGCGACCGATGAACGGTCTGGTCGTGGCTGGCGTCATCGACCAGGATGACTTCGTCGATGATATCGCGCGGGACTTCACGGTAGGTTGCTTCAATGGTCTTTTCGGCGTTATAGGCTGGCATGACCACGACGATTGTTTTGCCGTTGAGCAAAGCCGACTCCTCATTGCAACTGGCTCAATCCAACACTATTCTAGCGGATGCGCGATGACGATTAAATGTGGAGTATCGGCTTGAAACGAGTTGAGGTCTGGGACTGGCTGGCGTTCGTGGCGCTGGCGCTGCCGCTGATGCTGCCGTTCTTGCAACCAGGATTACCGGCTACCGCTGATGCCGAGATTCACCTGCACCGGTTGGTGAGCGCGGCGGTTAACATCGAGAATGGTTACATTTGGCCGCGCTGGACGCCGTATCTGCATGGTGATTACGGCTATCCAATCCACAATTTCTACGCGCCAGGTATCCACATCATCGGCGGCTTAATCTATCTGGTGACGAATCTCGATCCCGTCATCATCCTCAAGCTGATGCAATTTGCTTTCACGCTGGCCTATCCCGCCGGTGCGTATCTGCTGGTGCGGCGATATGGCGGGCGGGCAGGGGGATTGGTGTCAGCTGCGGCTTACCTGTATGTGCCGTTTCGTTTTCATGAGTTGTGGCTGCAAACCAACCTGTCACAGTTCGGGGCGATGGCGCTGCTGCCCTGGTTGCTGTGGGCGGTGGACCGCTGTCGCGAGCAGCCCTCATTGCGGCGGATGAGCCTGATCGGTGTGTTGCTGGCAGGAATCGTTCTGATCCATCATCCGACGGCGTTTCTGTTTGCGCCGTTCGCTGCATTGTATGCGGCGGTGCTGAATGCCGGAACGGCTCGTTCCACGCGGCAGTGGGTCATCGGAACCGCGTGGGCGGCAGGTGGCTTTGTGGTGGGTCTGGCGCTGTCGGCGGTGTTCTGGCTGCCAGCGCTGCTGGAACTGCGCTACACCCAGATCAGTCAGCAGCAGACTGGACTGTTGAGCTTTGCCGGGAACTTCGTGATGCCGGAGGATCTGTTAGCGGGTGCCGGGTTGATAGATCGCTCAGCCCGTGACCTGCCACTGTTGCTGCGGCTTGGGCTGCCACATTGGACGCTGACAGGTGTGGCCGCTGTTGCAGTGATTTGGATGGCGCTGCGCCGAAGGACCAGCAGGGATTATCCAGCCGGGATGCGGCGGTTGGTGCTGATTGCGCTGGTGAACGCCGTGTTGTTGGCGCTGTGCGCTTTCATGATGACGCCCTATTCGGAACGGGTGTGGCGGGTGCTGCCGGTGGCGAATCTGGTGGTGTATCCCTGGCGGCTGCTCGGTGTGACGGCCGTGTTGACGATGATGAGCGCAGCCTTGATCCCCAGTCTGTTTCCCTCACGCTGGCGCACATGGGCCGCTGGCGGGCTGGTCCTTGTATTCACCTTCTCATCTGTGCCGCTGCTTTATGCGCCGTTGGACTTTGACCAACCATCTGCGCCAACTGTGGTGGGGGCGCATGAATATGAGGGGAAGACCGGCAATGTTGGGTTGACCAGTGGCAATGAGTATCTGCCGCAATGGGCGCAGCAGCGTCCTCTGGGATTGCTGGGCGGTGAGCGTCCGGCGCGGGAATGGCGAGTAGCCATCGAAGTCCTGCCGTTGGATGCCTCGGCGCAGCCAGTGGACTGTGGTCGCGGGCGAAGCTGTTTTGTGGTGGAGTCGCCAGGGTCCGGTCGTATGGTGTTGCATCAGATGTATTTTCCCGGCTGGTCGGTGCTGGTGAATGGCCTGCCGGCCGAAACCGATCCGGAAGGCGAACGGGGTTTGTTGAGTTTGGTTGTGCCAGCAGGGGGGAGTCGCGTTGAGGTGTGGTACGGCGGGACGACTGCCCAGCAAGCGGCGGGATGGATCAGCCTGATGGGATGGCTCGGTGTCGCCGGGATATTCGCCGTTGGTCGGCGTAACTCCCTGAGGCGTGATGTGTCACAGCGCTCAATCGATCATCCTGCTGAAACACCTCGTCTTTCCCAGGTAATCGGCGCGTTCCTGCTGGGATTTGTGCTGGTCAATCAATTTGTTATCCTGCCCAACACCGAGGGGCTGACCTGGCGCAGCGACCCGGCCAATCCACCGGCCCAGACACGGATACGAACGGTCTTTGGTGAGGTGATCGAACTGGTTGGCTATGACCTGGCACGAACTGAGGCGATGCCTGGAGACATTATTCAGGTGCGGTTGTACTGGCATTTATTGCAACCAGTCAGTGAAGTGCTGAATGGCGCGGTTCAGGTGACCGATGTGGAAGGACGAGAGCAATGGGGCGGGGTCGATCACCTGCCGCTGGCGTTGTCGTACAGCACCGAATGGTCAACCGGGCAGTATGTGACCGATACCTATCAGTTTGCGCTGCGGCCAGATGCGCCACCGTATCTGGGGCAGATGCGTGTGTCGGTGTTCCTGAAGCGGGATAGTGGACTGGAGTATCTGCCGACGACGGATGGTCAGGCCTACGCCGTGCTGACGGATTTTCGGCTGGTAGGTTCGATGCCGGAACTATCCGGGATGACGCCGTTGGATGTGCGTCTGGGCGAGCCGGTCAATCTGCGCGGTTATTGGCTGGAGACTGAAGCGGACACAACCTGCATCACCCTGCGCTGGCAGGCACAACGCGCCGGGTCCTCTGATTACGCGGTGCTGCTGCATCAACTCGATGCGGTTGGCACGTTTCTTCAAGCCAATGACGGACCGCCGCAGGATGGGCTGTATCCGATGACCCGCTGGCTGAATGGGCAGGCGTTGAATGACCGGCATTGTTTTAATCGGGTCGATGGAGCAACGAGTCTGGCAATTGGACTGTATGATCGGGTGGATGGTGCGCGACTGCCGATGATGGATGGGCAGGGGCAACGCCTGGTTGATGATGTCTGGAAGGTGGACTTGCCATCATGAAATGCTTGACAGGCAGAATGAATGTTGTTACTCTAGCTTGCAATAGCATAGACCAACAAAAACGTTGATCTGGAGAAGTACACCTCGACACGGTGTTCAGAGAGCCGCCGGTAGCTGGGAAGGCGGTACACACGCTGATGTGGAATGGGCCAGGGAGTTGTCAGGGCGAAACCAAGTAGTCCTTGCCGGAAGCGTCCCGTTATCAAAACGCAGGGTATCGCCGCAAGGCCGTACCTGTAATGAGCGAAGTCATCCCCTATGATGGCTTAAGCAAGGTGGCACCACGGGAATCCCTTCTCGTCCTTGAACGATGAAGGGATTTTTTATTGGTGAGGGGATGTCATGGTGCTATTCGCAATTCAAACCCGCGACCAGATCGCGCCCAATCGAGAGACCGTCAAGCGGTTATTCGACCAGGGCGACCTCGTTCCCGTCTATCGTACCCTGCTGGCCGATCTGGAAACCCCGGTATCGGTCTACCTCAAACTGGCTGCGGCGGGTCAATATTCCTTTCTGCTGGAAAGCGTCGAGGGTGGCGAACAGATTGGCCGCTACTCCTTTCTCGGCGTCAACCCCAAGGGCGTCATCAGCATCCGCAACGGACAGGTAACGCGCATGCTGCATGGCGAAACCACCACGCGCCCACTGGCGGATGGCGAAGACCCGCTGGATGCGGTGCGTTCGGAATTCAGCCGGGTCAAGCCGGTCAAGATCGCCGGGTTGCCACGTTTCGTCGGTGGTGCGGTGGGCTTCCTCAGTTATGATGCGGTGCGCTATTTTGAACGCCTGCCTGACACCGCAACAGACGAACTGCATGTGCCGGAAGCGGCTTTCCTGCTGCCCGACACGCTGGTGATTTTTGACCACGCCCGTCACCAGTTGATGGTCTTGGCAAATGCCCATAACACCGGCGATCCCGACGCCGCCTATGATGATGCGCTGGCGCGGATTGACGCGATTGTGGATAAACTCAATCAGCCGACACCGCCCATGCCCGCAGCCGGGCAATCAGTCGAAGCTGATCTCGAATCCAATGTGACGCGCCAGCGCTATGAAGACATGGTTCGAGAAGCTAAAGAATACATCGCCGCCGGCGATGCCTTTCAGATTGTGTTGTCGCAGCGGTTCAGTCGGCGGACAACCGCTTCGGCGCTGGCAATCTATCGCGCTTTGCGGATGCTCAATCCTTCTCCGTATATGTTCTTCCTCAACTTCGGCAGCGAGATGAGCCTGATTGGGGCATCGCCGGAGGTGATGGTGCGACTGGAGGATGGGACGGCGATGGTGCGCCCGATTGCCGGGACGCGCAAGCGCGGCTTGACCGAAGAAGAAGATCAGGTGCTGGCCGATGAACTGATCCATGACCCGAAGGAACGCGCCGAGCATGTCATGCTGGTCGATCTGGGGCGAAATGATCTAGGGAGAGTGTGTGAGTATGGCACTGTCAAGGTAGAGCGGATGATGTATATCGAGCGTTACTCGCATGTGATGCACATCGTCAGCCAGATTGAAGGCAAGCTGCGCCCGACGATGGATGCATTCGATCTGCTGCGGGCGACTTTCCCGGCGGGGACGCTGAGTGGTGCGCCGAAAGTTCGAGCGATGGAAATCATTGAGGAGTTGGAAGGCACACGGCGCGGGACCTATGCCGGGGCAGTAGGCTATTTCAGCTTCGATGGCTCGATGGATACCTGCATCACCATCCGCTCGGTGTTGAAGCGGGGCGATGTCATTAGCGTGCAGTCTGGTGCCGGCATCGTGGCCGACAGCGATCCAGCGAAGGAATATGAGGAGTCGATCAACAAGGCGAAGGCGGTCGCCATCGCGATACAATATGCCGAAAAGGGATTGATTTAGCGGGAGGAGACGTATTGTGACTGTCAAGCGTGTGATCTTCATTCGTCCGGGCGAGACCGATTGGAACCGCGACAAGCGTTATCAGGGATGGGTAGCGGTGCCACTCAATGAGCATGGACGGCGGCAGGTGCAGCGACTAGCGAACTTTGTGCGGAACATTGGTTTGAGCGCCGTCTATACCAGTGACCTCAAACGTTCGCTGGAGACAGCGGAAATTCTGCGTGAGAAGCTGGGTTATCCAGCCGTGATTGACCAACGGCTGCGCGAACGCAATATCGGTCACTGGCAAGGGATGACGCGCCAGAACATGGAAGCCTGGTATCCCGATGAGTATCAGGCTTTTCTGGCCGACCCGGCCAATTATCGTATTCCGGGCGGCGAGTCGCGGAAGGATGTCGAGGAGCGAATGCTGGCGGCCTTCAATGACATTCTGAAGGACGACAAGGGCGAGACGGTCGGCATCATTTCCCATTCGACGGTCATCAATACGCTGCTGTCCTGCATCATCCCGCATGTCCAGTTTGGTTCGGTAGATGTCAGCAACACGGGCGTGACGACCATCAAACGCGGCGATGATGGTCAATGGCAAATCATTCAGGCCGACGACAAAACCCATCTCGAAGGTATGGAGTCGCAGCAGGTACACGAATTGGAGGAGCGCTCATGATACTGGTGATCGACAATTATGACAGCTTCACCTACAACCTGGTGCAGGTGATGGGCGAGATGGGTGCCGAGATCGAGGTGGCGCGCAACGATCAGATCACGCTGGACGAGATCCGAGCGCTGCGCCCCGATCATATCGTGATCTCACCAGGGCCGGGTGACCCGGATGACAGCGGCGTGTCGCTCGATGTGCTGCGCCAGCTTGGGCCGACCACGCCGATCCTGGGCGTTTGCCTGGGGCATCAGTGCATCGGCCAGGTTTACGGCGGAGTCGTGCATCGCGCCCCACGTCTGATGCACGGCAAGACCAGCATGATTTCGCACAACGGCGACCCGATGTTTGATGGCGTACCGAATCCGTTTGAGGCGACGCGCTATCACAGCCTGATTGTCGAGGAAGTGACTCTGCCCCACTGCCTGCGCGTGACGGCTTACGCCGATACCGGCGAGATCATGGGGCTGCGCCACAAGGAATATCCGGTGTATGGCGTCCAGTTCCACCCGGAGAGCATCCTGACGGCTTTTGGCCCGCGTCTGTTGCAGAATTTCTTGAACGTTCGTGTACCTGTAGGAGTTTAGGCTACGATGACGGTGATGGAAGCAGAGCAGAAATCAGCCCCACAATCGGTGACTGGCAAGAAGACGGTGCTTTCGGGCATCCAGCCGACGGGCATTCTGCATATCGGGAATTATGTCGGCGCGTTGAGTATGTGGGTGCAGAACCAGCATCTCTACAACAATTTTTATATGATCGCTAACCTGCACGCCCTCTCGATCCCGGAGGCGGTGAATGCGAAGGAACTGCGGGAGAATTCGCGGCGGGTGGTGGCGCTGTATGTGGCGGCAGGGCTTGACCCGGATGAGTCGGTATTGTTCCTGCAATCGGATGTCCCGGCTCATGCCTACCTCGGCTGGATTCTGACCTGTTGCACACCGATGGGCTGGCTGGAACGCATGACCCAGTTCAAGACCAAAGCCGCCCAGCGCGAGACAGTTGGCACGGGATTGTTCACCTACCCGTCGCTTCAGGCGGCTGACATCCTAATCTACAAAGCCGATTATGTGCCGGTGGGCGATGACCAGAACCAGCACGTCGAACTGACGCGCGATGTGGCCCAACGCTTCAACTCACTGTTTGGCGAATACTTCCCGCTGCCGTCCGTGATGAATCGCAAGACCGGGGCGCGCATCATGGGCCTGGACGATCCGACGGCCAAGATGAGCAAGAGCCTGGCCGAGACTCGCAAAGGACATGCCATCAACCTGCTCGACAGTCCTAGCGTCATCAAGAAGAGCATCATGGGTGCCGTCACCGACGCGGGTGGCGAAACCCGGTTTGATGAGGCTTCGCCGGGGGTACTAAATCTACTGACGCTCTATGAAGTGTTGAGCGGCGAATCGCGCCCGGCGATTGAGGAGAAGTTCGCTGGCAAGGGGTACGGTTTCCTCAAGCGCGAACTGGTGGAGGTGGTCGTGAAAACGGTTGAACCGATTCAGTCGCGTTATAAAGAGATCACGGAAACGCCTGGCTATCTGGACAACATGATCGCCAAAGGGGCGGAACGCGCCAGAGCCGTCGCCGACAAAACCTTAGCCGATGTGCGCGAACTGGTTGGGATGTGAGCATGGATATTCAAAAAGCGTTGGACATCATCAGCCGTTTCGGTCATCTTCAAGAGGAAGAGGCCGAGGCAGTCATGCAGCAGATCATGACCGGCAACGCCACCGAAGCCCAGATCGGTGCCTATCTGATGGCGTTGAGGATGAAGGGCGAGACGCAGGATGAGATCACCGGCAGCGCACGAGCGATGCGAGCCAATGCACATCGAGTCCACAGCAGCGCCGATGGCGATTTGCTCGACACCTGCGGCACCGGTGGGGATCGTTCCGGGACATTCAATATCAGCACGACGGTGGCCTTTGTCGCAGCCGGGGCGGGTGTGCGCGTCGCCAAGCATGGCAACCGTGCTGCCAGCAGCAAATGTGGCAGCGCCGATGTCCTGGCGCATATGGGCGTGAACCTCGATCTGACGCCAGAACAGGTGGGGCAGTGCATTGATGAAGTCGGGATCGGCTTCCTCTTCGCGGCCAAGCTGCATCCGGCCATGAAACACGCTGTTGGCCCGCGCAAACAGATGGGCATCCGCACTATCTTCAACATCCTGGGGCCGTTGACCAACCCGGCTGGCGCACAGCATCAGTTGATGGGGGTGTTCACGCCGGATCTGACCGACTTCCTGGCGCATGTGCTGCACAAACTGGGATCGAAATCGGCCATGATCGTCTGTGGCTATGGCAACATGGATGAACTGACGACCACTGGCCCCAATCAGGTCAGTCACTTGCGAAACGGCGCGGTACGCACTTATGAACTGGAGCCGCAGACGTATGGCTTCAAGGGCGCGACCATTGCTGATTTGCTGGGGGATGATGCGCCGACCAATGCTGCTATTCTGCGTGGCGTGTTGAGCGGCGACATTCAGGATGCCCGGCGCGATGTTGTCCTGTTGAATGCCGGCGCGGCACTGCTGGCCGCCGAGCGAGTGGATGATCTTCAGTCCGGCATCAGCCTGGCAACTGAAACTCTCGATAGCGGCGCGGCGCTGAAAAAGCTCGATGGGCTGATCGCCTACAGCCAGAAATTCACCCAACCAGTGAATTGATGCAGGCAAGGAATGGATAACGGTGTTCGTCAAGACCGACACGATACTCGACCAAATTCTGACGCGGAAACAGGCAGACCTGTACGACATCCGTCATGACCTGGCCTTCAAGGCGCTGGCCGAGGATTATGCGCGCCAAGCCGCTCCGCCGCGTGATTTCACCGGAGCCTTGCAGCGCGACACGGTGGCGCTGATCGCTGAGGTCAAGAAAGCCTCGCCCAGCAAAGGATTGCTGGTTAAGGACTTCAACCCGGTCAAGATCGGGCGCATTTATGAGGAAAATGGCGCGGCAGCCATTTCGGTGCTGACGGATGAGCCTTTCTTTCAAGGGACGTTGGGCGATATGAAAGCGGTGCGCGATGCGGTGCGGCTGCCGGTGCTGCGCAAGGACTTCATCATCGACGCCCATCAGGTGTATGAGGCGCGGGCTTCCCACGCCGATGCGGTGCTGCTGATCGTGATGGCGCTGGAAGACCAGCAGATGGCGGATTTGCACGGCCTGATCTGCGCACTGGGGATGGCGGCGCTGGTGGAAGTCCATAATGCCTCCGAGATGGAACGGGCGCTCCGGTTGGGGGCGACGCTCATCGGGGTCAACAACCGCGATCTGCGCACCTTCCATGAAGACCTGACGACGATTGAGCTGTTGGCGCGGGATGTGCCGTCGAACGTGACACTGGTGGCCGAGAGCGCAATCCGCAGCATGGCTGATGTCCAACGCATGGCTGACTGTGGAGCGAGGGCCGTGCTGGTGGGTGAGGGGCTGGTGAAAGCGGCGGACATGGGTACGCAGGTGCGTCAGTTCAGTTCTGTCCGGCGCACAACTGGCACGACCTGAGACACCGTTGGTCGTTGAACTCGTAGAGGAAAGCAGGGGATGATGTCGGAGTATACCGTCCTGGTGGAATGGCAGCGGAGTGGAGCAGCCTTCATCGACAACAAGTACAGCCGTGCTCACACCTGGTCGTTTGATGGCGGGGTTCGCGTTCCGGCCTCATCATCGCCTTCGGTTGTGCCGCTGCCTTACAGCGACCCGGCAGGCGTTGATCCAGAAGAGGTGTTCGTGGCATCGCTCTCTAGCTGTCATATGCTGTGGTTTCTTTCGCTGGCGGCCAAGCGCAAGTACGTTGTTGAGGCTTATCAGGATGATGCGGTTGGCACGATGGCGAAGCTGGCGGATGGGCGCTATGCCATGACCCAGGTGCGGCTGCGGCCACGCATTGTCTTTGGCGGGGATAAACAGCCCTCAGCTGAGGAGCTTAATGCCCTGCATGATGAGGCGCATCATCTGTGCTTCATCGCCAATTCGGTCAAGACCGAGATGTTGATCGAGCGAGTCGAGGCATGACGCGGGTCAAGATTTGTGGCGTGACGAATTTCACCGATGCGCTGCTGGCGGCTGAAGCCGGCGCGGATATGCTGGGGCTGAACTTCTACCCTAAAAGCCCACGTTATCTGTCCCCAGAGGCGGCGCGAATGCTGGTCGAGAAGTTGCGCCATCCGTTGGGGGCAGCCTGTCCACTGCTGGTCGGTTTGTTCGTCAATGAGTCGCCGGCGTTCATGCAGACCATCATGGCTGAAACGGGCGTGGATTGCGCTCAACTCAGCGGCGATGAGACGCCGGATGTGTTGCTGGCGCTGGGTGGGCGGGCCTTCCGCGGCATCCGTCCGGTGGATGTGGCGCAGGCGGATCAGATGGTGACGGCGTTTCAAGCGGGCTTTCCGGTTGATGAGCGCCTGCCTTCGCTGCTGGTGGATGCCTATCATCCCAAGCTGTATGGTGGCACTGGCGTCCAGGCCAGCGTCGAAGTATCGCTGCGGGTCAAGACGCGGGTTGAGCGGCTGATGCTGGCGGGTGGACTGACGCCGGAGAACGTGGCGGAACGGGTGCGGCAGGTGCAGCCCTGGGCAGTAGATGTTGCCAGCGGTGTCGAAATGGAAGGCGATCCAACGCGCAAGGATGCGGCGAAGGTGCGGGCGTTTATTCAGGCGGCGAAAGCAATCTAAACTAACCGGGATTTGCATCGTTGCCTTGTTTGTGTGGCGTTCCGAAAGTGGCACTCAAGAATAGCAGTAAAGTGAAATAGAAGGTTTGCAAATCCGATGAACACTTACATCAAGACAGGCGTAACCCAGGTCCCGGATGAGCGCGGATACTACGGGGAATTCGGCGGACGGTTTGTTCCCGAAACCATCATGCCGGCGCTGGATGAACTGACGGCAGCCTATGAAGCGGCGATGGCTGATCCCACGTTTCAGGAACGGCTGATGTATCTGCACCGGACGTACACCGGGCGCCCGACGCCCGTCAGCTATGCCCAACGGCTGTCGGAGCATTTGGGCGGGGCGCAGATCTACCTGAAGCGCGAGGACCTGGCACATACCGGGGCGCATAAGATCAACAATGCGCTGGGGCAGGCCTTGCTGGCACAGCGGATGGGCAAGCAGCGCATCATCGCTGAGACCGGGGCGGGGCAGCATGGCGTCGCCAGCGCGACCGCATCATCGCTGTTGGGGCTGGATTGTCATGTGTACATGGGCAGTGTTGATATGGCGCGGCAGCAGCCGAATGTCTTTCGCATGAAGCTGCTGGGGGCGGAGGTCATCCCCGTCGAAAGCGGCACCAAGACGCTCAAGGATGCCATCAGCGAGGCGATGCGCGATTGGGTGACGAATGTCCGCGACAGCTTCTACCTGCTCGGTTCCGCGCTAGGACCGCACCCTTACCCGATGATGGTGCGCGATTTCCAGAGCGTGATTGGCATCGAGGCGCGTGAGCAGATTCAGGAATTGACTGGGCGACTGCCGGATGTGGTGATGGCCTGTGTCGGCGGGGGCAGCAACTCCATTGGCATCTTCCATGCTTTCCGCGATGACGCGAGTGTTGATCTGATCGGTATCGAGGCGGGCGGGCATGGTGTGTTGAGCGGCGAACATGCGGCGCGCTTCAACGATCCGCAGTTGGGGCGTCCTGGTGTGTTGCATGGCACCCGTTCGTATGTGCTTCAGAATGCCGACGGACAGATCATGAATACCCACAGCGTCTCAGCCGGCCTGGATTATGCGTCCGTCGGCCCGGAACACGCTTATCTGCGCCAGACCGAACGTGCCTATTACACGCTGGCGACCGATGACGAAGCGCTGGAAGGGGTCAAGACTCTGGCGCGGATGGAGGGGATCATTCCAGCCCTGGAGAGCGCTCATGCCGTAGCCGAGGCAGTCAAACGCGCCCCAACTTTGCCAAAAGACAGCATCATTCTGGTCAACTTATCCGGGCGCGGTGACAAAGACCTGAACACCATCATGAAAGAACTCAACCTTGGCTGATCTGCGCCGGACAGTGAGCGCACTGCTGCATGATGAGCAGGGCAGGCTGGTGATTCAACTGCGCGACGACAAGCCCAACCTGCCGTTTCCGGCGCACTGGGCGACGCTGGGTGGAGCGATTGAGTCGGATGAAAGCCCGGATGAGGCGATGCGGCGCGAACTGGCGGAAGAAATCTGGCCGGCTCCACCGGTCACATTCTGGCGACGCTTTGAACTGATCTCGGAGTGGAAGGGGCGACGCTTCACGGTTGATAACCATGTGTATGTCGGGCGGCTGCCCTGTCCACTGGCGGAGGTGCGGCTGTATGAAGGTCAGCGGTTGGGCACCTTTACCCGCGCTGAGATCGAGACGCTGCCAGCAGCCTACGGACTGGATGTGATCTTCAAGGCGTTTTTTGATGACTATCGCCCTGACGACAACCTTTAATCCACGCGGTGAAACCAACCGGCTGCTGCGGCTGTATCCAGAACTGGCAGCGGCTTACGATCAGATCGTGGTGGTGCTGCCACCCTTTGCCGATGAGGCCGATGTCATGGCGATACGAGCGCTGCCGGGCTGCACCGTCGTGGTGGACGAAACCTGGGCCAGTGGGCGCTACACCTCGCTTAAACGGGTGTTGGCGACGGATGCGACTCATATTCACTATGCCGATATGGATCGGCTGCTGCGCTGGGTCGAGACGCGGCGCGACGAATGGCTGAGGACGGTGGAGCAGGTGCAGCGCTGTGAATGCCTGGTGATCGGGCGTACCCCGGCTGCTTGGGCAACACATCCACAGGCGATGATCCAGACCGAGGCCATTCCTAACCAGTTGTTTTCGCACTTGCTGGGGCAGGAGTTGGACTTGAGCGCCGGATCGAAGGGTTTCAGTCGTGATGTGCTGGCGTTCATCGTCGCCAACAGCCAGCCAGAGCGCCCGATGGGGACGGATGCCGAGTGGATTGTGCTGGCGCAGCGTGGTGGGTTTTCGATTGAGGCGGCGCTGGTCGATGGGCTGGACTGGGAGATACCCGACCAGCATCAGGAGCAGGCGGCTGACGCTGCACGTCAGCAATTGGTGCGCGAGCACTACGATGCCGATGCTAGCAAGTGGGCGCACCGCGTCCGGGTGGCACAGGAAATCGTCGCTGCCGGGATGGATGCGCTGGTTCGTCGACTGATTGAACGGAGCTAGAGGACATGAGCCATTTTATCAGTTACTCGCGGCGTGACACTGAATTTGTTGACCTGCTGCAACGATTACTTCTGAGCAAAGGCTACGATATCTGGATTGATCGACGCGGCATTAGCGCCGGGCAGGCATGGGATAAAGCGATTGAAGTTGCCATTAAGTCGTGCGAGACCGTCCTGGTAGTCCTTTCGCCTGAAGCGACTGAGTCTCAGAATGTTGGCGACGAGTGGAATCTGGCAATGGAAGAGAATAAGAGGATTATCCCAGTCTACTATCGCGAGTGTGAGACGCCGATGCGTTTGCGTCGCCTGCAATGGATTGATTTTCGCACACTTTCTTTTGAATCTGCTTTCAAACAACTTATAGGTGCGCTGGGACAGCCGGATTTTCGTCCTGATGATCCTCTTGAGTTGGCGCGGCGAGAGGGCTTTGTATTGGTGGAAGTGCAATTACCTCTTGACCTCGAAAAAACCCGGATCGCTTTTGTATATTCTGACTACCCCTTCGTGAAAGCTTTTTTGGGCAAGGTCTGGTTTACCCTGCTGCGGCGTCTGGTCGATCGATATACCTATGGTGAGCAGTGGGTGTTAAGAGATAAGCAGACCGGACAACACCTTATACCCGGTGAAGCTGAAAACACCGAGCGTTTGTTATTGCATGATCTGAACATAGAACCAGGGTCGCAGCTTGAGGTGCTTTTACTAAAGGGCTCCAGTTGAGGTGTCTGATGCAAGCAGTGGAAATTCGACGACACACGATGCGCGTGACGCCGGGGCAGCATTTGTCGCAGGCCGGGGTGACGCTGGCACGACGGCTGGGGCAGTCGATGGGGCCGTTCAACCGCGTTATCACCAGCACCCTTCCCCGTGCCTATGAGACGGCGATTGCGATGGGCTTCGCGGTGGATGAGCAGGATGAGTTGTTCAATGTGCTGATGGGCGGCGTGGAGGATGAGATTGTCTGGAGCGCTGGTTTCGCGGCTTTTGCGGCCCGTTACAAGCTGGGTGGGGCGGTCACCCGCTTTGCCGATACGTTGGGCAAGCGGTTGGTGGACGTTGCCAGCGCGCTGCCTGAAAACGGCTCGGCGCTGGTGATCTCGCATGGTGGCGTGGTTGAAGCGGCGGTGATCGGCTGCCTGCCACAGGCGGATTTTCGCGCCTGGGGTGGCCCCTGCGAGTACTGTGAGGGGGCGCGGCTGTATTTCGATGGTGGGTATTTCTCGCGTGGAGAAGCGCTGCGCCTGGCCGGATATTGATGAGCAGACTTCTTGAGATGAAGGGTTGATGACATGACAACTCAGGTGATGAATGGCGTTGAGGCGCTGGCGGCGATGTTCAGCCGGGCCAATGAACAGGGCAGGGCGGCGTTCCTGCCGTATTTCCCAGTGGGTTATCCTGACCTGGATGAGTCGCTGGCGGTCATTCAGGCGATGGCCGAGGCCGGGGTGGATGGGTTTGAGATCGGGATGCCGTTCAGCGACCCGATTGCGGATGGCCCGGTGATTCAGGCTGCGACCCAGATCGCGCTGGAGAACGGCACGACCATCAAGACCTGTCTGGAAGCGGTGCGGACGCTGCGGGCGCGGGGGGTGCAGCAGCCGATGCTGATGATGGGTTATGTGAACCCGCTGCTGGCTTATGGGCCGGATGCGTTTGTGCGCGCTGCTAAAGCCGCTGGTGCCGATGGTCTGATTATCCCCGACCTCCCACCAGAAGAAGCCGCGTTGTTCGCCGAAAGCTGCGGCCGCGAGGGATTGGCGCTGGTGTTCTTCCTGGCACCGACCAGCAATCCCCAGCGCATTGATCTGGTGGCTGAACGAGCGACCGGCTTCATCTATGTGGTCGCGCTGACCGGGGTGACCGGGGCGCGATCGGAGCTGCCGGCTGACCTGACGGAGTTTGTCGCTCGTCTGAAAGCCCGCACGGATCGTCCACTGGTGCTGGGCTTCGGCATCAGTACACCGGAGCAGGCCCGTACCATGAACGGACTGGTGGAAGGCTTCATTGTCGGCAGCGCGTTGGTACGCGCAGGCAAGGGTGGGCATATCCCGGCAGGAGCATTGGCGCGGGATTTACGTCAGGCACTCGATCAGCAATCATAAACCTGTGCTTTCGTCGTATTCTATGAGTCAACCGATGGAGAATGAGGGCGATCATGGAGCAGACGAAGCACTTTGATGTGACGCGAGCGGTCTTGCAGGATTATCTGCAAGGCTTTCCAGCGCGGCTGATGATTGAAGAACGGCTTCCGTTGGATGAAGCGTTGACAGCAGGGCATGTTACACCTGAAACTCGCTTGTTGAGCTTTGAGTATGCCGGTGCGCTCTACGCCGTGCCGATGACGGTGGTGTTGTCCTACAATGTGATTCAGGGCGAGGTCAGCGGCCAGCCCTGGATGATGACCTTCTGTAATGCCTGCAACACCGGCATGGTGTTTGACCCGCTGATTAACGGTCAAACGCTGCACTTCCAGCGACGCGGCAGCTATGACGGACTGCTCCTGATCTGGGACGAGGAAACGGATTCGTTCTGGCAGCATATCACCGGTGAATGCCTGCACGGTTCCAGCCAGGGCGTGAAGCTGCATCAGATCACGCCGACGCGCCAGATCACCGTGAGCGAAGCGATGCACCGCGATGAACCGGTCTGGTTGTTGACCAGCACTCTCTCGCCGGAGCAGGAAAATCTCTCGCGCATGATGGAGAAGATGCGTTCCAAACCGGAGAAGGTTGAGGCCGGCATCGTGGCGACCATCAGCGCCGAGGACACGCGCCGACCCCGCTTTGAGCTGGGTTTGGGGGTGTGGACGGAACAGGGTAGCCACTTCTTTCCACTGGTGTTGATTCACGCTCATGATGGCGTCTACCAGACCGAACTGGATGGCCGTCCGCTTCTGATCTATCAGCAGCCCGATGCGATTGCGCCGGTCGCCGTTTATCTGGAAACACGCCGCGCCGAATGGGAAGGCGATGTGCTGCGGCTCGACCAGGGACGGATGATCCAGCATGATGCGCTGGTGGGCAGCGATGGGCAAACGATGGTGCTGGAGCGCCCGATGCAACTGCTCATGCGCTGGTATGGCTTCGCTCTGACCTTCCCCGGATGTCGTGTGCCGTTGTTCTGACCCTATTGTTGCTGACAAGTTTCCGTCGAATGGCTGAGCCACTGTTTCCTTATTGTCTCTACAATGATCATCATTGAGGGTCGGTATCAGTGGAGTACACCATGGATAGTCAGAGTGGCACAATCACCGTTGACGGATTTGAATTGGGTTATTGCGTTGAAGGAACCGGGCGTGATGTCCTGGTGGTGGGCAGCGCACTCTATTATCGACGTACCTTTTCGTCTGAACTGCGTCATCACCTGCGCCTGAATTTTGTCGATCATCGCGGTTTCGGACGGGCGACTGCTTCCTACAGCGATGCCTCTTTTGAACTCGATGTGCTGGTGGATGACATCGAGGAAGCCCGGAGGGCACTCGGTCTGAGTGAAGTTGTTCTGCTGGGGCATTCAGGTCATGGTTATCTGGCAATGGCTTATGCCCACAAATATCCGCACGCTGTCTCCCACATTATTCTGCTGGCGATGAGTCCCGACAGCAGCATGAAGAGCTTCAAAGCGGCTGATCGTTATCTGGAGGAGTCGGTTTGCCCGGAGCGCAAGGCGCGCTTGACCGCCAATATGGCTCGCCTGCCGGATGAGCTTGCGGGTAATCCACCGGATCGTTTCATTCGGCGTTCGCTGCTTTCCGGGCCGCGCATCTGGTATGACTTTGCTTATGATGCCGCCCCCTTGTGGCGAGATGTTACGGTAATTCCTGAAATGTTTGATTATGTCTGGGGCAAGCTCTGGCCGAGTTTTGACATCACGGAGGGGCTGGATCAGCTCTATCAGCCAGTGTTCCTCGGCTTAGGCCGTTATGACTACTGGAATCCGCCGCATCTCTGGGAAACGGTGCGCCAGCAGTTCCATGATCTTCGTATCCGTGTATTCGAGAAGAGTGGTCATAATCCCCAGCTTGAAGAGGCGGAGCTGTTTGATCAGGAGCTTCTGGCCTGGTTAGCGCAGAAGCCGTAGCCTGTTGTCAGGAACCTCGGTTTTCGTAGGCGTTGCGGCTGACTCCCCAACGCCAGATCGTCCCGAACTCCGCGTCAGCTACATCAGCGATGAATGTCATGCCCACTTTCTGGAGGACGCGGTTTGAGGCGTTCTTCTCGGCCAGCGTGTGCGCGATGACGGCATTGACCGGCTTGTGGGTGAAGGCATAGTCGATCAGGCCGCGCACCGCTTCTGTCGCGTACCCACGATTCCAGTATTCCGGGGCAATCTCATAACCCATCTCGACGGTGCCGGTCTCATCGGGAGCGCCCTTAAAGCCTCCATTGCCCACCAGTACTTGTTCTGTCGGATCAATGAAGAAATACCCATCCCATTCGGATGGTGTGATGACCGTTCCTTGGGGAAGCGCAAAGGCTTCGGGAAAGGTCGGCCAACCGGCTGGAATGGCTACCTGTAGCAGAAGCCCCAGTTCGTCTTTGTGACGCGCCAATGCCTCCAGATGGCGCTGTTCTCCGATGATGAGATGGAGCCTTGTAGTTTCAATCATACTGCACACTTAACCCTTGTGGTCGCTGCTGAACATAAACGGCTTCATCCTAACCGTTCTGACCTGATCTGACAATGGATGACCCTCGGACTATTGGTGATTCAGTGTTTTGCAGTTTTTGCACAATTGTCGCCGAATGCGCAGGCGACAAGACGACAGGCTGGCACAACACTGCGAAAAATGCCAACGGTCAGGCTCGGCTGTTGTCGCTTTGTGCAGCATCCACACGGGAGCGAGACGCCGCTGTGCATTTTGTGACGGATGGGCGGGAACAGGCGAGGCTGCCGCCAAAGTAAAAGATGTGTGGGTTGAAGCTGTGATGTTGGGAAATTGAGGAGAGGAATACAGCAGCGTAACCATACCAGTAGTGTAGGTCAGAATATCTGTTCTGTCAAGCGGATGATAGAGAAAAAAGTCCAGCAATCCGCGCCTGCGGCACATTTGACAAAGCTGTTGAGCGCGTGTTATGCTCCGCGCCGTCAAGGGATTAGCCAAGCGAAGATGTGATGCAGTCGCAAGCGACACTGGTTCAGTATTCGTATTTTTACTTTAGCCGCCACATAACAGGTGTTGGAGCGTTGCGTGCTGGATGGGAACGGGTCAGTTAGACCGGGATAATCGAGGAACCTCAAAAGGCGCAGAGCAAACACTCCGCGCCTTTTTTATTGTGTAAAGGGGAATGCAGGATGATGCGTGGGGTACGAGGGGCGATCACGGTGGAGGCCAACACCGCCGACGCGATTTATGCGGGGACGCGCCGGCTGCTGGAAGCGGTGATCGCGACGAATGGCATTGACGAAGAGGAGGTCGCCAGTGTGTTCTTCACGGCGACGCCTGATTTGAACGCGGCTTTTCCGGCTAAGGCCGCACGCGACCTGGGCTGGCACCGGACGGCGCTGATCGGCGCACAGGAGATGGATGTACCCAATGGCATTCCGCTGTGCATCCGGGTGCTGATCCACTGGAATACTGATAAGTCGCTGGACGATATACAGCATGTGTACATGGGCGGGGCATTGGCGCTGCGCCCGGATTTATATCCAGATAACAAGATTGTTCTCGATGGGGGAGACCAAACATGATTGTGGTGATGAAGCCAGAAGCGCGATCACGCGAGATTTCGGAGGTCATCGCTCGGATCGAGAGCGATGGCTACAGAGCGCATTTATCGCAGGGTGAGCAGCACACCATCATCGGACTGGTGGGGGAAAGCCCGACGCCGCTGCGCGAAGAGCATTACAGCAGCATGGGCGGGGTGCAGAAAGTGGTGCGGATTTCCGCGCCGTATAAGCTCGCCAGCCGTCATTTCCATCCACTGGACACGCGCATTCCGCTGAATGGCAGCCAGATGGGCGACGAGAAGATATTGGTGATCGCCGGGCCGTGTTCGGTGGAGAGCCGGGAACAGATCATCGAGATGGCCTGCATGATGAAGGAAGCCGGCGCGACGGCGCTGCGTGGCGGGGCTTTCAAACCGCGCACGTCCCCCTACAGCTTTCAGGGGCATGGCGAGAAAGGGCTGCAATGGCTCGCTGAGGCGCGGGAGCGCAGCGGGCTGCCGGTAGTGACCGAGGTGATGGATACTGCCCAGGTCGAAATGGTGTGCCAGTACGCCGATGTGCTGCAAATCGGAGCGCGCAACATGCAGAACTTCAGCCTGCTGAATCGGGTGGGCGAGACGCAGCGGGCAGTGCTGCTCAAGCGTGGGATGAGCAGCACTGTGGAAGACCTGCTGATGTCGGCTGAATATGTGCTGGCGAATGGCAATAAGCGGGTGATGCTGTGCGAACGCGGCATCCGCACCTTCGAGAAGGCCACGCGCAACACCTTCGATGTGAATGCCATCCCGGTGCTGAAGGCGCTGACGCATCTGCCAGTGATCGCCGATCCCAGTCATGGTACCGGCTACTCCGAATATGTGACGCCGATTGCGCGGGCGGCGATTGCAGCCGGTGCCGACGGTCTGATCGTCGAGGTGCATCCCAGCCCTGAGAAAGCCTATTCCGATGGACGCCAGAGCTTGAAACCGGAACAGTTTAAGGAGATGATGGAGCAGGTGCGGCGGGTGGCAGATGCAGTGGGACGGAAGGCGTAAGCGGCGATTATGACATCAAGTGGTTTTTTTGCCCGGCATCTCTCGATTGTAGGGCTGGGTCTGATGGGCGGGTCGCTGGCGTTGGCGCTGCGTCCCTTTGCCGAAACCATCACGGCGGTGGAGATGGATCGGCAAGCCTGTGAGTATGCGCTGGAGAAGCGGATCGTTGACCGGGCGACGGATGATCTGCGCGAAGGGGTGAGTGAGGCTGATGTGGTCATCATGGCCGCGCCGGTGCGGGTCATCCAGGCGTTGATTGAGCGGCGCATCGGCTCGTATTTGCGCTCGAACGTGCTGTTCGTGGATATTGGCAGCACCAAGAAGGACATCTGCGCGGCCATGGGCCGGCTGCCGGTGGGGGTGCAGGCGGTGGGCGGGCATCCGATGACTGGCAAGGAAACGAGCGGCGTCCAGTACAGCGACGCCAACCTGTATAAAGGGCGTCCCTTCGTGTTATGTCCCACGCGCCGGACGACTCCAGCAGCGCGGCTGCGGGCGCTGGCGCTGGTGGCGGCGCTGGGTGCCATGCCATTCGAGATGGAAGCCGAACGGCATGACCATCTGGTGGCAGCCATCAGTCATCTGCCGTATCTGTTGAGTGCGGCGCTGGTGGCAACTGTCGCCAAAGAAGGCCAGACCGACCCGCTGGTCTGGGAGCTGGCGGCGGGTGGCTTCCGCGATATGTCGCGGCTGGCCGGGCAGGATGTGACGATGATGGGCGACATCCTCAGCACCAATACCCAGGCGGTGGCGACGCTGCTGGCGCTGTTCCGGGTACAACTGGCGATGATCGAGGCGCTGCTGGTTTCGCGCCATGAAGAAGAATTGACGGATATGCTGATTCCGGCGCGGGAAGCCCGGCGCCAGTGGATACACAATTACGAGAATGGATTCAAACATGGCAAGTGATTTGTTCAGAGTGATTCCCGGACGCGGACTCCAGGGCAGGGCAACGGTGCCAGGGGATAAGTCGATTTCGCATCGGGCGGTGATGTTTGGCGCGATGGCGAACGGCGTGACCCAGGTGCGCGGCTGGCTGGCGGCTGGCGATACCGAAGCCTCGCTGGCGAGTGTGCAGGCATTGGGCATTCAGGTGGAGCGCATCAGCCAGCATGAACTGATTGTGCATGGGGGAGCCTTCACAGCGCCATCTGCGCCGCTCAATCTGGTGAACGCCGGGACGGGAATCCGCCTGATCGCCGGGATCATGTGTGGTCAGCCATTCCCCAGCGTGCTGGATGGCAGCGAGCAACTGCGCCGACGCCCGATGAAGCGCATCATCACGCCGCTGCACATGATGGGCGCGGACATCAACGGGGTGAATGATCGTGCGCCGCTGACGATCAAGCCGGCGCAGCTTCACGGGATCAAGTATGATATGCCGGTCGCCAGCGCCCAGGTCAAGAGCGCGGTGCTGCTGGCGGGATTGTTCGCCAAAGGTGCAACGGCGGTGACTCAGCCAGGGCCAGCTCGTGACCACACTGAACGCATGTTGAGCGCGATGGGCGTTGACATTCACAGCGAGGGCAATACCATTGTCCTGACCCCAAACGGCGACCTGAAGCCGCTGAATCTGACCGTGCCAGGCGATATTTCCTCGGCGGCCTTCCCGCTGGTAGCGGGGTTAGTCGTGTCGGACAGTGACATTACCCTGACCGGGATCAATCTGAACCCGACGCGCACTGGCATCATCGATGCGCTGACGCGGATGGGCGCGGACATCACCGTGACGGAGACCGGTCTGGAAGCGGGCGAACCGGTAGGCGAGATTCGAGTGCGGCACAGTCAACTGAAGGGGGTTGAGATCGGCGGCGATGTGGTGGTCGAGATGATCGACGAGTTCCCGATCCTGATGGTGGCGGCGCTGCTGGCTGAAGGACGGACGGTGGTGCGCGATGCCCAGGAATTGCGGGTCAAAGAGACCGATCGCATTGCAGTGATGGCGGCTGAATTGAGCAAGCTGGGGGCGCAGATCACGGAGACGCCGGACGGCTTCATCATTGACGGGCCGCAGGTATTGACGGGCGCGACGGTGGACGGGCATGATGACCATCGCATTGCCATGAGCCTGTCGGTGGCGGGGTTGGTGGCTGCTGGTGAGACGACCGTGCTGGATGCCCGATGCGCCGGCGATTCATTCCCTGGCTTCGCGGCGACGATGGCTGGGCTGGGCGCGGAGATCGTACAGCAAGACATCCCCTGATGAGTACAAAGTACAAAGTGCTGAGTACAAAGTGGTAATGATCGTAATTGACAGGGTTTAACGGTCAAGGCGAGATGGATGGAGAAACGCAGTCGCTTGAAAAAGGAGTGATGTGTCCGGTCTGCGCGGGCAGCGGCGCACAGCAGGTCATCTATTCGTTCAAGCCATCCAGCCGGACAGACATGACGGTGGACGATCAGGCGTGGGGCGAACCGTGCTGGTTTTGTCAGGGCGAAAAAGTGTTGACGCCGGCGCAGCAGGCTGAGTGGCAGCGATTGCAGGCCATGCCGATCTGTCCAGTCTGCCAGGGGACGGGTGGCAAGCGCACCTGGTCGTGGGTTGAGACAGACGAGGGGACGCGCAAGGCATTTGATGTGGCGGTCTGCCTGTTGTGTCAGGGGCAGCGGCATGTGACCCCAGAGCAGGTGGAAGCCAATGAACTGGAGAAGTGGCGTCTGCGGGTATGGGGCGTGGGCTGCACGGTGCTGGCAGTGGGGATTGGCCTGTGCGCCGTCACCCAGGTGTTGACGCTGCTGATCGGACGGACGCCCTGGGCGCAGTGCTGCACACCACCTCATCTGCTGTTTCCGGCGGCGGCCTGGCTTGGTTATCAGGGTTGGAGGATGTGGACGTAGATGAACAAAGTGGGAATTATCGGCTGGCCGGTGACGCACAGCATCAGTCCGGCGATGCACAATGCGGCTTATGCGGCACTGGGATTAACGGACTGGAGCTATGAACTGGCACCGGTTCCGCCGGATATTGTGGGCAAAGGTCTGCGTATCCTGCGCGACGAAGGTGGCTTCATCGGAGTGAATGTGACGGTGCCGTTGAAAGAGGCGGTGATGCCGCACGTCCGTCCCGATGAACGTGCGCGGGCGATTGGCGCGGTCAACACCATCGACTTTCGCAATGGCAGCGGCACCAACACCGATGTCATCGGCTTCATAGACGACTTGCGGGCGCATGATGTTTCGGTCCCCGGCGCAACCGTGATGGTGCTAGGGGCGGGCGGCGCGGCGCGGGCAGCGGTCTATGGGCTGGCGAAGGCTGGGGCGCGGGTGATCGTGGTCAATCGGACGATGCAGAAGGCGCAGGTGATGCTGGCCGATCTGGCGCTGTCTGCCGGGATATTCACTGGCGTGGAAGTGAAGACGCTGGATGAAGCGGTAGAGATGAGTCCGTCGCTGGTGGTGAACTGTACCTCGGTGGGGATGTGGCCGAAGGTTGACGAGTCGCCCTGGATCGAAGGAATACCGCTGCCAGCGGGCATCGTCGTGTACGATATGGTGTATCGCCCGGAAGTCACCCGGCTGATGCAGCAGGCCGAAGCCGCAGGTGGACGCGCTATCGGTGGATTGGGTATGCTTGTGCGACAGGGTGCGGCGGCTTTCACGCTCTGGACCGGTCGTGAAGCGCCAGTTGAGGTGATGCTGACCGCTGGCCGCGAGGCGCTGGCCGCCCGGCTATAGAAACGAGGTGTGGCATGACCTGGGAAGAGGTACGCGAACATTTCCCGCAGCGCTGGGTGGTGGTGGAGGCTTTCGGCGCTTACACTGAAAAAGGTCTGCGGGTGATTCCACAATTTGAAGTTGTTGGGGCATTTGCCGATGATCCAAAACCCGCTTACGAGCATTATATGCGCTTACACCATGCAGCCCCAGACAGAGAGTATTATTTCCTGCACACCAGCCGGGATGTACTGAACATCCGCGTCATGGATATGTTTCGGCGGAAGCTACCAACCGAATGAAGATCATCATTGAAAACGGAATGCCGTTCGTGTCGGCGACGGTGTATGCCAACCAGAAATCATTCATGATTGAGCGAGCGCTACTCGATACAGGATCAACCGGTACAGCGTTTCGGACAGAAGACCTGGAATCCCTGGGCATCTACTATACGCAAGACGATGATTACATCCTGCTAAAGGGTTTTGGTGGTCTTGAACCGATTGTCGAGAAGGCCATAGATGCAGTTGTTGTCGGTGACTTGACCGTTGGCCCAATGGTGGTTCAGATGGGCGCACTTGATTATGGTTATAACATTCAGGGAATCATTGGTCTGGATTTCCTGCTGCAAGCGGGCGCAGTGCTGGATTTTGTCGAGATGGACATGGGTAAAGGGATAGCATGATTCGGTTTTTGACGGCTGGGGAATCACATGGGCCGATGCTGACGGCCATCATCGAAGGGCTGCCAGCGGGTTTGCCTTTGACGGCAGAGGACATCAACGGTGAACTGTTGCGCCGCCAGCAGGGATACGGCTCTGGCGGGCGTATGAGCATCGAGCGTGACGAGGCACGGATCACATCCGGGATCATGAACGGGGTGACGACGGGCGCGCCGATTGCGCTGCTGGTGGAAAACCGCGATTACAAGAACTGGAAAGAAAAAGACATCGCGCCGATGACCACGCCGCGTCCCGGTCACGCTGACCTGACGGGCGCGATCAAGTATGGCTATCGCGACTTGCGGGTGGCGCTGGAACGGGCCAGCGCCCGCGAGACGACGATGCGCGTGGCTGTCGGTGCGATCTGTCGTAAGCTGCTGGCACAGTTTGGCATTCAGGTGGCCGGCTATGTGGTGCAGGTGGGCGACGTGAAGGCCGCGCTCGATCCGGCCATGCCCTATGAAGAGCGCTTCCGTGTGGCAGAAGCCAATGATGTGCGCTGCCCAGCCCTGGAAATGGTCGAGACGATGCACGAGGCGATCCGCCAGGTGAAGATTGACAAGGATACGCTCGGTGGCGTGTTTGAGGTGGTGGCGCTCCATGTGCCGCCGGGACTGGGTTCTCATGTTCATTGGGATCGACGGCTGGACGCCCGGATTGTCGCGGCGATGGTCAGCATCCATGCCATGAAAGGCGCGGAGATCGGGCCGGCGTTTGAGAATGCGGGCAAGCGCGGGACGCAGGTGCATGACGAGATCGTCTTGAGCGGGCAGAATGGTGATTTGGGGCGACGCACCAATCGGGCGGGTGGCACCGAGGGCGGCATCTCTACCGGCGAACCGATTGTGGCGCGGGTGGCGATGAAACCGATTGCGACGATTTTGCAGGCGATGGGGTCGATCAATCTGGCGACAGGTGAACCTGACGTGACGACCTATGAACGCAGCGATTTTTGCGCCCTGCCGCGCGCCGTGCCGATTGGCGAGGCGATGATGGCACTGGTGATCGCCGACGCGCTGCTGGAGAAGCTGGGGGGTGACAGCCTTGACGAGATGCGCCCGCGCTTCGAATCGCTGCGGCGCAACCGCCTGGAAGATTTACCGATGGATAATGTGGAGTGGCGCTTTGGCTATGGATCCTGATCGCAACATTGTGCTGACCGGCTTCATGGGGACGGGGAAATCGACGGTTGGACGGCTGGTGGCGGAACGGCTCGGTCGTCCCTTCATGGATACCGATGAAGAGATTGTGCGCCGCACCGGGATGCAAATTCAGGAGATTTTTCAGCAGCAGGGCGAACAAAACTTTCGTCATATCGAACGACGCCTGTGCCGTTTCATCGCGGCCCAGCGTGGGTATGTCGTTTCGACTGGCGGCGGTATGTTGATTGACGAGAGCAACCGCGAGGTGATGCTCAATTCCAGCCTGGTCATCTGCCTCAATGCTGCTGATGACGAGATCATGACACGGGTGAAGGCCGATAAGACCGAGCGTCCGCTGCTGAAAGGTGACTGGCGCGCCTTGCTGGAAAAGCGACGACCGATTTACAGCACGATTCCCTGCCAGATTGATACCAGTGGCAAGACGCCCGAACAGGTGGCGGATGAGGTAATTGGCTTATGGGAGACCGTATCGGTGTAACTGCGCCAGGGGGCGACTACACGATTTATATTGAGGCCGGGTTGCTGGATCAGGTGGATACCTGGATGCCATCCGGCAAAGCCGTGATCGTCACTAACCCGGCGCTGGCTGATCTGTATGGTCACGCGCTGGCGGCGCGGATGGCTTCAGCGACGGTCGTCACGATACCGGATGGCGAAGCACACAAAACGCTGGCGACGGTGGCGCAGTTGTATGCTGACTTCGTGACCGCCGGTTTGGATCGGCAGGGGACGGTGATCGCGCTGGGCGGCGGTGTGGTAGGCGATGCGGTGGGGTTCGCTGCCGCGACTTATTTGCGCGGGGTGCGTTTCATCCAGATTCCGACCAGCCTGCTGGCGATGGTCGACTCGAGCGTGGGCGGCAAGGTGGGCGTTGATCTGCCACAGGGGAAAAATCTGGTGGGGGCGTTCAAGCAGCCAGCGGTTGTGGTGATTGACCCGGCGGTGCTGCAAACCCTGCCGGGACGCGAGTGGCGCTGTGGCATGGCGGAAATCATCAAGCATGGCCTGTTGGCTGATGAAGGGCTGCTCGACCCGGCATTATGGCAACCAGAACGGGCTGCCGAATTGGTGCGCCGGGCGGTGCAGGTGAAGGTGGATGTGGTGCAGCAGGATCCATATGAGAACGGGATTCGGGCGCACCTCAACCTGGGGCATACCTTCGCCCATGCCATCGAGCAGGTGTCTCACTATGCCTGGCTGCATGGTGAGGCGGTGGGGGTGGGGCTGATCGCGGCGGCGCGGCTGTCGCATCGGCTGGGGCTGTGTTCTGCGGCGCTGATCGATGAGGTCGAGCGTACCGTTGAGATGATTGGCCTGCCGACGCACATCGGCACTTTGGAACCAGCGGCGCTGTATGCGGCAATGGGAACGGACAAGAAGAAGCTGTCGGGCAAGCTGCGCTTCATCCTGTTGAAGGGGATGTGCCAGCCAGTCATTGTGAGCGATGTGCCAGCCGAGACCGTGTTGGATGTGCTGGCGAGTCTGCGCCAGCCGCAGAAGGTATAGCCGCATGTTCATCATCATGGGGACACGGCAGCGCGTTCGGATCATCGGTAATGGTCAATTCCAGTGTCCGGGCTGTCAGGCGGAACGTGCCTATGCGCGTAAAGAAGCGCGGCCGTATTTCACCCTCTACTTTGTGCCGCTGTTTCCGGTGGGCAAGCCGGTGGAATACATCGAGTGCCTGACGTGCGGGCGTACCTTTGAGCTGGACGTGCTGGATGAGAAGCGCAAAAAGGTCAAGCGGACGCTGGCCGAACGCATCAATGCCATCGGCGATGATCTGCGGGACGGGATGCCGGTGGAATATCTGGTGCGCGATCTGACGATGGACGGGATTGAGCGGTCTGTCGCACAGCAAATGGTGACTTCAGCGATTGGCGAAACCCGGCGCCGGTGTGCGTCCTGCAATCTGACGTATGCCGCCGCAGTTGAGACATGCAGTGAGTGTGAGCAGCCATTGAGCGAGGTGATGCCATGACCAAACAGATCTTGCTTCTGCACGGCCCCAACCTGAACCTGCTGGGAACCCGGCAACCAGCGGTGTATGGCACAGTAACGATGGAGATGATTAACGAACGGGCGGCGGCTCATGCCAGGAAGCGGGGTGTTGAACTACGCGCCGAGCAATCCAATCATGAGGGTGATCTGATCGATGTGCTGCACATCGCCCGCAACTGGGCTGATGGTGTGGTCTTCAATGCTGGCGCTTATACCCATACCTCGATTGCGCTGCGCGATGCGATCAGTTCTATCGACGTTCCGGTGGTCGAAGTGCATCTTTCGAATATTCATGCCCGCGAAGAGTTCCGGCATCGCTCGCTGCTGGCTCCGGTCTGCGTGGGGCAAATCAGCGGCTTCGGCTGGCGCAGCTACCTGTTGGGCATCGATGCGCTGCTGGGGCATCTGGGATTGCTGCACGATTAGTTGGCTGTCCTCACCAATGCAATCCAGGGCAACTTTGGCAAATCCCGATCTAGGTCAGAATGACAAAAGCTCGTTATACTGATTCCGTGACCGATACTACGGCTGAGTTGAGGACGATCTATGCCTACCAAGAGTGAAATCATGACTGCTGTCTCGGAACAGCAGATTGAATTTGTCGATCTGTGGTTCACCGACATCACTGGCATGGTGAAGAGTGTGACCGTTCCCAGCTCGGAGGTCGAGTCGGTCATCGATCACGGCACCCACTTCGATGGCTCATCGATTGAAGGGTTCGCGCGGGTGGCTGAGAGCGATATGATGCTCAAGCCCGATCTGAACACCTTCACTGTCCTGCCCTGGGATGAAACCCATCGCACCGCCCGGCTGATCTGTAATGTGTACACCCTGCGCGGCGAACCCTTCATCGGCGACCCGCGCAATGTGCTGATTAAGGCCCTGAAGCAGGCCGAGGATATGGGGCTGGCGTACAAGACTGGCATTGAACTGGAATTCTTCCTCTTCCGCCAGAACGAATTGGATCGCGTACAACCGATTGATCAGGCCAGTTACTTCGACATGTCGATCAATCCGTCGAAGCAGGTGGTGCGTGAGATGGTCAGTACGCTACAACAGATGGGCATTCAGGTTGATTCGACCCATCATGAGAACGGCTCCGGCCAGCACGAAATCGACTTTCAGTACGATCATGCATTGGCAGCGGCGGACAAGGTTTTGACGGCACGGGTGGCGCTGAAGGCCGTAGCCCACCGGCATAACCTGTTATGCACCTTCATGCCGCGACCAGATGTGAAGCTGCCCGGTTCTGGGATGCACACGCATCAAAGCGTGCATCGCGTCGTCAGCGATGAGAACGTCTTCAGCCAGTCGGATGATGAGTACGGTCTGTCACAGACGGCCAAGTATTTCCTGGCCGGTCAGTTGGCTCATGCGCGGGCGATGTGCGCCATCCTCGCGCCGTTGGTGAATTCATATAAACGCCTGGGTACCAGTTTTGAAGCGCCGGTGTATGTGACCTGGGCGCACATCAATCGCGGTGCGCTCATCCGCGTACCCCACATCACCGCCGGAAAGGAAGCCCATACACGGCTGGAATTGCGCTGTCCAGACCCCAGCAGCAATCCGTATCTGGCGAGCGCGGTGACGTTGATGGCGGGGTTGGATGGCATTCGGCAGCAGCTTCCACTGCCTGATCCGCTGGAGGAGACGCTGGTGCGGCAGGAACGCAGCCGCCTGCGCCAGCTCGAAATCCTGCCGACATCATTGGGCGAAGCGCTGGATGTGCTGAGTCAGAGCGATGTGGTGCTTTCGGCGCTGGGGCCGTACATCAGCGATCGCTATCTGGCGGCCAAACGCCAGGAATATGACGAGTACAATCATCAGGTGACGCAGTGGGAACTGGAGCGCTACATCAGCCGCTACTGATGATGTGGCGGTGAATCCGCGCCAGTCCCTCTTCGGCATCGCGCATTTCGATAACCAGCGACAGACTGCAATTGGATGTGCCGAGCGCCAGCGCCAGCACACGGATGTCACCCAGCATCAGCAATACCTGGGCAGCGGCCTGCGGCCAGGCTTGCAACTGATTGCTGATGACGGTGATGATGGTGATGGGCTGGATGCGCCAGTTGCTGGGCGTGGCGACCAGATGATCTTCCAGCGCCTGTCGGGTGGTATGGATAGCATCCGGGCCGGCGCTGGTGGGGATGAGCAGGCAGGTGAAACTGTGGGCGGCAGATTGAGAGGCGATCATCACATCGGCCTGCATCTGCCCGGCAGCGTGCAGCGCTTCCCCAATCAGTTGGTTGACCGGTGCCCGCAGCAATCCCTGTTCAGCCGAGATTCCCAGCCCGGAGATGGATGTCACGGCTTTCAATGTGCGGGCGCGACTGGTTTCTTTCTCGGCGATGAGGGTGCCGATCTGCTGCGGCTTGAACACATTCTTGACGCGCAGCGGGATCTGCTGTTGGCGCAGCGGGCCGATCATACGAGCATGAAGGACGCGCGCCCCGAAATAAGCCAGTTCTGCTACTTCATCATAGGACAGATCAGCGATGACCCGCGCCCCTTCAACATCGCGCGGGTCCGCCGTCATGATGCCATCGACATCTGTCCACATCCAGATTTCGGTGGCATTGACGCACACTCCCAGCACGGAGGCGGTGTAATCGCTACCACCGCGCCCCAACGTTGTCGGTTCGCCAGCGGCGGTAGCACCGATGAATCCGGTGACCACCGGGATGATGCCGCGTTCAAGCAGGGGCAAAAGATTCTGGGCGATTTTGGCTCGGGTGAGTGGGATGTTGGGTGTGGCATCCCCATGAACATCATCGGTGACAATGAGGGAGGTGGTATCAATGGCGACGCTGCGCAGGCCATTCTGACGTAGCAGGGCGGCGATGATGCGTGTCGAGAGTTTTTCGCCGACGCCGATGCTGGCGTCCACAGCGGCACGGGCGGCTTTGCTTTGCGACATGCTCTGATAGATGTCGAGCATATCGAACAGGAGCCGATCAATATCGGCTTGCAGGGCAGTGCGTTCAGTTGCCCCAAATGGTAGTTCTTCGATGAGCGCCAGATGACGGGTGCGGAGGTTGGCGACGATGCGGCGGTAGCCACGCTGATTGCCCAGGTGAGCCAGGTGGGCCGCTTCGATCAGCGCATCTGTCACGCCTTCGAGGGCAGAGGCGACCAGTACCAGTTGGCTCCAGTTTTCTTTTTCTTGCAGGACAATGCTCAAGACCTGACTGAGGGCGGTGGTGGTCCCTACGGAAGATCCGCCGAACTTCATGACCAGCGTGCTCATGGGTTTACCTGATGGGTGGTGACCGCCAAACTCGTCGTGTCCATTGGCTGCGTAATCGTTAAAATGAGTATTACAGAGTATTGCGGCGAGTTGAGACTAGCATTTTAATGGGATATTGTCAACAATTTTGCCATAATAGAGCCTAGAACCCAATAGGCATTAGAGGTAGATGACTCTATGGTAGACATGATCCACGAACAACAAGGCACGGTTGCTGGCGTTCGTTTTCACCGCGTTGGTAAACTTTATCACTTCGACTACAGCGCTCACCCCCAGCTTCAGAGTGGCGATTATGTGATTGTGGAAACGGCGCGAGGGCGTCAGATGGGGCAGATCGTCAGCTTTGCGGCGGCAGAGGCTGACAATCGGGATTACAAGCCGATCATGCGCCCGGCGTCGCCGCGTGACCTGTCGCTCAAGCAATACTGGGAGATGCAGCAGGATGATGCGCTGGACACCTGTCGCCAGATTGCGAATCGGCTGGGTCACCTGCGCGACGCCAAATTTGTCGCTGCCCACTACAATTATGATGGGAGCATGTTGACATTCCTGTTCACGGCTGAAGATAAAGTCAACACCGGACGTTTGGGTTCGGAATTGAGCCACGCCTTCCCGAAAACGCAGGTCGAACTGCGGCAGATTGGCCCGCGCGATGTCGCCAAGCTGCTGGGTGGTTTTGGCGCGTGTGGCGAAGAACGCTGTTGCAGCACGTTCCTGACTGATTTCAGCCCGATTTCGATTAAGATGGCGAAGATGCAGGGGATTTCGCTCAACCCATCGGAGATCACCGGCATGTGCGGGCGACTGCGCTGCTGCCTGGTGTATGAATATGAGCAGTATGTGGAAGCGCGTAAGCAATTGCCCAAACGCAACAAGCGGGTTGGCACGCCACACGGCGAGGGTAAGGTGCTGGATGTGCATCCCTTGCAGGATGCAGTGACAGTATTGGTAGAAGACACGCGCTACCTGCTCAAGCGCGAGGAACTGCTGCCGCTGGAAGAACTGGAAGCGTTCCAGAAGAAAGCCAAAGAACCCTGCACCAAACATGGCGATGGCCCCTGCGAGTGTGGGGCAAAACCGGGCAAATCACAGCAGTCTGAAGCGGACGAAACCTGATACACCTGCATCGGAGCAATCATGGCGGATACAGTCGAACAAGAACCCAGGCGGATCATGGGGGTTTTCGCCCATCCCGATGATCCGGAATTTTTCTGTGGCGGCACTTTTGCCCGATGGGCGGCAGAAGGGGCGCAGATCACATTTGTGCTGGCGACCAGTGGCGATAAAGGCAGCGGCGATCCGGAGATGACTCATGAGAAGCTGATCGCCATTCGTGAGGTCGAAGAACACAATGCGGCTGCGGTGTTAGGCGTGAAGGAGGTCATCTTCCTGCGCTACCCGGATGGTGAATTGCAGCCCACGCTGGAACTGCGGCGCGATCTGGTGCGGCTCATTCGGATGAAGCGCCCGGAAGCGATTGTGACAACAGACCCGACGGTATGGTGGTATGGCACCGCTTCGATCAACCATCCCGATCACCGGGCGATTGGCGCGGCGACATTGGAGGCGGTGTATCCGACGGCGCGGGATCGGCTGAATTTTATCGAGCTGGAGCGCGATGAAGGTCTGGAGCCGCATAAGGTGCGCCAGGTGTACATTTCAGGGACTGCCTCACCGACGACGAAAGTCGATGTGACGGACTTTCTGGAAACCAAGATTCGGTCGCTGCATGAGCATAAGAGCCAGATTGCGGATATGGAGGCGATGGCCGAACGGCAGCGCTCCAACAAAGACCCGGAAGCGCCGGAAGGCGTCACCCGCTATATGGAACAATTTCGCGTGATTACATTTACCCGTTAGAGGATAAAGACGATGGATTTCTTGCAACAGGCTGAGGCGCTGCGGGACGAATTGATCGCCCGTCGTCGCGATTTCCACCAGCATCCAGAACTGGGATTTGAAGAAGTGCGAACATCGGGTATTGTGGCACAAGCCCTGAACGACCTGGGGCTGGAAGTTCAGACCGGCATCGGCAAGACCGGCGTGATCGGTATTCTAGAAGGGTCACATGATGGCCCGACGATTCTCTACCGGGCTGATATGGATGCGCTGCCGATTCATGAGGAGAATACGTTTGAATTCGCCTCAACCGTTCCTGGCAAGATGCACGCCTGCGGTCATGATGGGCATACAGCGATTGCGTTGAGCGTGGCGAAGATTTTCGCCCAACAGCGCGAACAGATTCACGGACGGATCAAATTTGTGTTTCAGCCGGCTGAAGAGATCGTCGGCGGCGCGAAGGCGATGGTTGATGATGGCGCGCTGGAGAACCCGCGCCCGGATGTCAGTCTGGGGCTACATCTGATTAACCAGATTCCGCTGGGGAAGGTGGCGGTAACGGATGGGCCTATCATGGCGGGGGCTTCAACCTTCACTATGACCATCACGGGCAAGGGCGGTCACGCCGCGTCGCCGCATCAGGCAGTTGATCCGGTGGTGTGCGCGGCACAGATCATCACCGCGTTGCAGACCATCACCAGTCGTAACATGAACCCGCTGGACAGCGCGGTGGTCTCGGTGACGCGGATGCAGGCCGGGACAGCCTATAACATCATTCCGCAGCAGGTGGATTTGTTCGGCACAGTGCGAACCTTCAAGCGCGAAGTGCGCGACCTGGTGGAACAACGCATGGCGGCCATCGGCAGTGGGATTGGGCAGGCGATGGGCTGCGAGGTGACATTCAATATCGAGCATCATGTCTTGCCGGTGGTCAACCATCCAGAGGTCAGCGAGCGGGTGCGCGGATCGTTAAGCCGCGTGGTTGATCCATCGCACTTTGAACTGGATAACCGCACGATGGGGTCGGAGGATGTCGGCTTCTTCATGGATGATGTTCCCGGCACTTATTTCTTCGTCGGTGCCGCTGTCACGAATCAGGATCAGTATTACGGTCATCATCATCCCCGCTTTGATTTCGACGAGAAGGCGCTGCCCTTGAGCGTGGCGTTGATGTCTGCTGCTATCGCCGATTATGTGCTGCCGGGTGCGTAATGATTGATTTCAAGGTTGAGGCTGAAGGGCTGCGCGATGAACTGATCGCGCGACGCCGTGATTTTCATCAGCATCCTGAGGTCGGCTTTGAGGTGATGCGGACAGCCGGTCTGGTGGCGGATGAACTGCGCCGGTTGGGGCTGGAGGTTCAGACTGGGATCGGGCGCACCGGCGTGGTGGCGACGCTGGAAGGCGCACAGGATGGCCCGACGATACTGGTGCGGGCGGATATGGATGCGCTGCCGATTCAGGAAGAGACGGGACTGCCGTTTGCATCCTGTGTTCCCGGCGTGATGCATGCTTGTGGTCATGATGCCCATATGACGATTGCGCTGGGGGTTGCCAAACTGATGACCCAGCAGCGGCAGCATCTGGCCGGGCGCATCAAGTTCATGTTTCAGCCGGGCGAAGAGGGGCACGGTGGTGCACTCGAGATGATCGCGGATGGCGCACTGAAGAGTCCTGTGCCGGATGTGGCGTTCGGCTTGCATGTGTGGACGGAGTTGCCACTGGGGATCATCGGCGTGGCTGACGGCCCGATCATGTCGGGTTCGTCGATCTTCACCCTCATCGTCAAGGGCAAGGGCGGTCATGCCGCCATGCCTTACAAAGCCATCGATCCCGTGGCCTGTGCCGGTCAGCTCATCACGGCGCTGCATACGATTGTCGGGCGCAAGATGGACGCGATGGCGGGCGCGGTAGTGCTGTCGGTGACTGGCGTCCATACCAGCAGCATGGGCTTCAATGTAATCCCGCAGGAAGTGGAGATTCGCGGTACATTCCGCACCTTCAACGCCTATACCAGCGAAATGCTGGAGCAGCACATTCGCTCGGTATCGGAAGCGGTTTGTGCGTCGGCGGGCTGCGACGTCGATGTGTGGGTCAAACATCTGACCATCCCAACCATTAACGATGACGAGGTCACACGGCGGGCACGGAAAGCGTTTGAGCGCATCGTGCATCCATCGTGCCTGGATGAGGATGTGCGGACGATGGCCTCGGAAGATATGTCGTACATCCTGGACGAAGTGCCGGGGATGTACTTCTTCGTTGGCGCAGCCAACAATTCAAAAGGCATCACCTACGGACATCATCATCCGCGTTTTGATGTGGATGAGGATGTGCTGCCGCTGGGCGTGGCGCTTTTGGCGACAGCCGTAGCGGATTATCTGATGCCGGAAGGATAATCATGCCGCAGCAACAGGTTTTGCGCTGGCTGGATGGGGCAGGATGGCTGGTTTTGTCCGGCGGGTCTGCCAGTGCGGTGCGGGCCCAAACGATTGGTCGCGCTGCGGCGGATGGTGGAGTCGCCTACATCAGTTTCGGTGACAGCCAGAAGGCGGACGCGACCCTGGCCGATATGGAAGACCTGGGGGCGGGCAGCGGCTATCTGGTCGATGTGCTGTCCGAAGATGACCAGACCATTCAGACAAAACTGGCAGAAGCGAGTATCATTGTAGTCGAGGCTGGCGTCACAGCGGACGATGCACGTTCTAATCTGCTGGGGGCCGCTGCTGCCGGGATGCGACAGGCGTATGAAGGCGGGGCCGTGATCCTGGCGGAAGGGATGAGCGCGGCTGTATTCGGCGAGTGGGTCATCCATGATGATGGGCTGCTGGATGGTTTGCAGTGGTTATCTCATGCGATTGTCCTGCCACAGGTCACTCAGGTGGCGCAATCTCCTTTCGCGCGCATCGCCCTGGAGCGCCTGCCGACGGCACTGGCGATCGGCATTTCCAGCGGGTCAGCACTGGCCTTAGGGCCAGATGGCACGGTTGAGACCTGGGGTGAACGACAGGTGACTGTCGCACTGGGGGCAGGCTTCACCCGCGAGTTTTCTGATTGATGGTTTTGCACATTGAATGCAGGAGCAGATATTTTGCCCGCAACAATTCTGGTTGGCGCGCAGTGGGGCGATGAAGGTAAAGGCCGCGTGGCCGATTGGCTAGCGGCTGAAGCAGATGTGGTGGCTCGTTATGCTGGCGGCGATAATGCCGGACATACGGTGGTGGTGGGGCAGTCGGTCTTCAAGCTGCATCTGATCCCATCGGGCATTCTGCATGAGCATGTCACCTGCGTGCTGGGCAACGGCATGGTGATTAATCCGGTAAATCTGTTAAAGGAGATGGATGACATCGCCCGCATGGGGGTCGATGTCAATCCGGAACGGCTGGTCATCAGCAGCCGGGCGCATCTGATTACGCCAGCGCACATCGCACTCGACAGCGCCTCGGAGAAAGCGTTAGGCAGCCAGGCCATCGGCACGACGCTGCGTGGGATTGGCCCGGCCTATCTGGACAAGACCGGCCGGCGGGGAATTCGTGCCGGTCAGATGCTGGATGTAGAAGCATTTGGCGAAGCCCTGTACGCCATGATTGAAAAAGCGAATCAAACGCTGGCGGAACACGGCCACAGCCCGATTGATCCAAAAACAGCGACGGTTGATTATCTGCAAGCGGCGGCACGTCTGAAACCGTTCATTCAGGATACGGCGCTGCTGCTCAATGGGCGACTGCGTGAAGGGGCGCGGGTGCTGTGTGAAGGGGCGCAAGGTACGCTGCTCGATGTCGATCATGGCGATTATCCCTTTGTCACCAGCTCATCGCCGACATCCGGCGGAGCCTTGACCGGCCTAGGCATCGGGCCGCGTCAGGTGGATCGAGTGGTAGGCGTGGCGAAAGCCTTCAGCACACGGGTGGGTTCGGGGCCGATGCCGACCGAGTTGGAAGGCGATCTGGCGAACCGGCTGCGCGGCACGGGCGAAAACTTCTGGGATGAATATGGCACGACGACCGGTCGCCCCCGCCGTTGTGGTTGGCTCGATGCTGTCGTCCTGCGTTATGCGGCACAGGTGAACGGTTTCAGCGAACTGGTGCTGACCAAGCTGGATGTCCTCAGCGGGATCGAATCGCTCAAGATCGCAGTCGGTTATGAGGTGGACGGTCGCCGTCTGGATTTCCCACCCAGCACGTTAGGCGAATTGGAACGGGCGGTAGCGGTCTATGAGACGCTTCCCGGTTGGCATGAGGCCGTCGGTCACGCCCGCCGCGCCTCCGATCTGCCGGACGCGACGGTTGCCTATATCAATCGCGTGGCTGAATTGTGCGATGTGCCGATTCGTACTGTCAGCGTCGGGCCGGAACGCGATCAACTGGTCTATCTGTAGCGCATGGATACTCTCACCTATACTCATCAGATGGATGCGCCGGTCACCGAACCGCCGCGCCGGGTGGTGTCACTGGTTCCCAGCGTGACCGAATCGCTCTTCGATCTAAACCTGGGTGAGCGGCTGGTGGGGATCACCGATTACTGCATTTATCCCGCTGAACAGGTGGCGAAACTGCCGCGTGTGGGTGGTACCAAGAACCCGGACATCGCTCGTATTGTGGCGCTGCGTCCTGAGCTGGTGATCGCTAATCAGGAAGAGAATCGCAAAGAGGATGTGCTGGCGTTGCAGGCGCAGGGCATCCCGGTGTGGGTGACGTTTCCGCGCACTGTGGCAGATGCCTTTAACCTGTTGTGGAACATCATGCATGTGTTTGATGAGCCGGCGATGGTGCCGCGAGTGCGTCTGATCGAGCAGACGATGGACTGGGTGTGGCGCATCAGCGAGAAGCGGCTGGAGGAACATCCCTGCCGGGTGTTTGCCCCGATCTGGCTCGACCCGTTGATGACGTTCAATGGTGATACTTTCACCAGCGACTTGCTGCGGGTGTGCGGGGCGATCAATGTGTTCGCTGAACGGGATCGTTTGTATCCGTTGCAGGCTGATCTGGGTCAGGCCGAGCCTTACACTCCTGATGATGCGCGCGTTCAGGGGCGAGACACACGGTATCCGCGCATTACCTGGGAGGAAGTGGTGGAGGCACAGCCGGATATGGTGCTGCTGCCGAGCGAACCCTTTGCCTTTACCGAAGACCATATCAGCTTATTCAGTCAACTTGATATTCCCGCAGCGCACAACGGACGCATTCTGCTGGTCGATGGTTCGCTGCTGACCTGGCATGGCACACGCATGGCCTACGCCTTCAACACGCTGCCGGGATTATTGTGTGCGGAGGCTTGATGACAAAAAGTGATGGACGCAGCGAGTGGCTGGATGTGGTGGCGCATGATTTGCGCTCACCGCTGAATGCTGTCCGCCAGTGTTTGGAACTGGTACAGGATATCGGCCCGCTCAATGAAAAACAGCAGCACTTCATGGGACGGGCGTTCGCCAATATCCAGCGGATGGATCACTTGATTTCGCGGTTGCGCGACATCACCTGGCTCGACTCCGAGATGCCGCTGGACATGACTGAGGTTGATCTGCGGCTGTTGATCGAACGCGCAGTGGATTTGTTGATGGAAATCGCCGCCAAAAAAGCCTTGACGTTCGATCTGGACATCCCTGACACACTCGAACCGGTGCGTGGGGATGCCAATCGGTTGGCGCAGGTGATGGATAATCTCCTCAGCAATGCCATCAAGTACAATCGCGATCAGGGCAGCGTCACCATTCAGGTACGGCAAGATCAGCACCGGGTGCAGATTGATGTTATGGATACGGGCATTGGGATTCGCCCGGATGACCTGCCGCGCGTGTTTGAGCGCTTCTTCCGTTCGGCAGAAGGGGTGCGCCTGAAGGTCGATGGCACCGGCCTGGGGCTGGCGATTGTCGAAGGCATTGTGCAGCGGCACGGCGGGCGCATTCAGGCGACGAGTGTGCATGGCAAGGGCAGCATCTTCTCGGTCAGTCTGCCGTTGCGCGGCGATACGCACGATGGTGATATGGAACGCGGTGATGAGACCTTGAATCTGGGTGAAGGTCATGATGATCGTGTGCAGCGCAATCTGTCGTTAGCCAGTGAGGAGGCTGATGTGGTGCCGGATGCCCATCAGGAAAAGCGGGAACACACGATGGTGGATTCCCAAAGCGATGTCGATTAATCGCCTTGCAGTCAGTTGTGAGAAATAGTACAATCGCCCATCTCAACTAACCCTCAAAGGAGAGTGGCTGTGAAACGCCTGATTCTCTTGTTTGCTGTTGTCGTCATCCTGATTGTGACTGGCGGGTTGACCGCCCAGATCACCGCGCAGGGCGGTGAATTGAAGATTCCTGGCACTATCCGCCAGACCAACAACCCCGATGCCTCGGCGCTGGATATGACGGGATGGAAAGCGGAGCAGCTCTTCCTGGCGGTTGGGTTCATCCTGTTCAACCTGATCGGGATTGCTGTCACGATCATGGCGATCTTCTGGTTCCTGAACTGGCAGGTCAAGAGCGTCAAAGCCGGTCGCGCTTCGCAGACTGCCGAGTCATCCCCCGTACAAACTGAATAACACAACAACGCCGGTTGAGTGGATAGGGATTTATTGGTATGCAGGCGACTCCTCGTATTGGATTGTTTCCACGTGTTGCTTTCGTCACCGCACTGCTGACTCTGGGGTTGATCGTCTTTGGGGCTGTGGTGCGTGTGACCGACTCCGGATTGGGCTGCGGCGAACACTGGCCGCTGTGCAACGGCACGATCTTTCCGCCGCTGGATAACACAATCGCCTGGATCGAATGGCTGCATCGGCTGTTCGCCGCGGTGATCGGCCTATTCGGATTGGGGATGCTGGCACTGGCGATTCGGGCGTACCGGCAGCAGAACCGGCGCGTGTTGAATATGACCATCGTAGCGGCAGTGTTGTTCACCCTACAGAGCGCGTTAGGAGCGCTGGTGGTGGTGTGGAGTTTGCCGCCGACGATGGTGACACTGCATCTCGGTACGGCCATGCTGCTGCTGGGGGCACTGCTGATTTCCGGCGTCTTCGCCACTTATCGCCCGCGCATCCATTACGGTGTGGATCGGGTGACGACATTGGTCTATCTGACCACGGCGTTGTCGCTGGTCATCATCCTCACCGGTGCGCTGGTGCGGGGCAGTGGTTCCTCGTTCGCGTGCAGCGATTGGCCGCTGTGTAACGGCGAGGTTCTGCCGCTCAACCAGGGTCGCTGGGCGCTGATCCACATGCTACATCGTTATTCAGTGCTGGCGCTGGGAATCAGCCTGCTGATTTTGGTCTATTACGTGTATCGTGATCGCCAGGATGGACGGCTGCGCACGGTTGCGGTGTGTGCGCTGATTGGTTATTTCAGCCAGGCGGCGATTGGCGCATTCTATGTACTGCGCCCCGGCGAAGCGCTGTGGGGTGCGGCGCACGTCGGCATGGCGGCCACAACCTGGGCGCTGCTGGTGGCGCTCTCCGGTATGGAATGGTTAAGCAACCAGAGTTCAGTTCAAGAAGCAGCGAAGAGTAGTGCCGCATGGAATCCACAATCCAGTCCTACCCCGTAAGTTCGGGTCAGATCGTCCGCACCTATCTGGAGCTGACCAAGCTGCGGATTGTGCTGCTGCTGTTGTTCACCACCGTCACGGCGATGATTGTGGCGGCCAACCGCGTCCCCGACATTGCTATCCTCATCCCAACATTGATTGGCGGGTCATTTGCGGCGGCAGGGGCCAGCGCCATCAATCAGTATATTGATCGCGACATGGATGCCAAGATGGCGCGCACCTCACGTCGTCCGATCCCGTCAGGACGGGTCGCGCCGATCAATGCCCTGCTCTTTGGTATGGCGCTGCTGGCCTGGTCGGTGCTGATTCTGGGAGTTTGGGTTAACTGGCTGACAGCCGGGTTGGCGCTGTTCGGCGGCCTGTACTATGTCATCCTGTACACGGTCATCCTGAAGCGCAATACCGTTGTGAACATCCTGATCGGGGGCGGTGCCGGTGCGGTGCCGGTGCTGGTGGGGTGGGCGGCGGTCACCGGACGGTTGGATATTCCGGCGCTGATTCTGTTTGCCATCATCTTTTACTGGACGCCGCCGCATAGCTGGGCGCTGGCGCTGCTGGTCAACAAAGATTATACCTTGGCGAATGTGCCGATGATGCCGGTGGCACGCGGCGAGGAAGCGACACGCCAGCAAATTCTGCTCTATTCGGTGCAGTTGTTTCTGGTCAGTCTGCTCCCGTTCGTGTTCCAAACGCTGGGTTTGTTTTACATGGCGGTTGCAGTGCTGCTGGGGCTGGGTCTGATTTATATGTCGCTCATCCTGATTCGTGAGAAGGATGGGGCGACCGCCCGCGCCACCTATAAGTATTCGACAACCTATCTGGCGGTATTATTCCTGGCGATGATCCTGGATCGCCTGCTGCTGCCGCTGCTGAGTTCGTTGTGACGACTCCGTCGAAGTCATCGATGCTGCCGGTCTATATCGTACTGGGATTATTCCTGGCAGTGGCGCTGGTGTTCCTGGTTGCTTTCGTCTACTCCACTGAAGTCGAAGTGAGCGAGCTGGCAACCGGGACACTGGTGCTGCACCCGGATACCTACATGAATGAGGTGACCAGTGCGTTGCAGGGGGCGGATGCTGCGCGAGGGGCGGAGTGGGTGAAGACTTATGCCTGCGAAAGCTGCCATGTGGTCGGAGGGGGGCAGACTGCGCCACCCTTCGCCGGCATTGCCGACCGCGCCCAAACGCGCCGTCCTCCCCTGACGGCCATGGCCTACCTGTATGAGTCAATCACACAGCCGAACGCCTATCATGTCGAGGGCTTCAGCGCGGTGATGCCACAGAATTACCCCGAACGACTCTCCCCGCGTGAGATCGGTGATATAATCGCCTATCTGCTGACCCAATAAGGGTTCGCGCCTGACCTCGGTAGCGGATTGTTATGTATCTCGATGCCTTTACGCTGTCAGCGTTGGTGGATGAATTCCTCGATACACTGGTTGGTGGTCGCATTCAGGATGTGCTGGATGTGGATCAGACCGGTCTGGGCATGGAAGTGTATGCCGAACGCCGCCGTCGCTATCTGTATCTGAGCGCGGACATGCAGGTGCCGCGCATTCTGCTGCTGGATGAAAAGCTGCGGCGTGGATTGATCAAGCCAACCCAGATGGGGTTGCTCTTCCGTCGCTATGTCGAAGGCGGCGTCGTGGCGCATGTCAGCCAACCGGCCTGGGAACGCATCGTGCAAATCGATGTGCAGGGGCCGGAGGGCGAAGTCACCATTGTCGTTGAGCCGATGGAACGGCGCAGCAACATCCTTCTGGTACAGAAGGGGATGATTATCGACTGCCTGCGCCGTGTAGGGCCGGAAGATAATCGCTATCGCCTCAGCTTGCCGGCGCACGAATACAAACTGCCGCCACCCCAGACTGGCAAACTTGATCCGACCCGGCTGATTCTGCCGGAGCTGGAAGCGGTGTTGGAGCAGAATGATGATCCCAAGCGCAAAACACAGCAAGTCTTGTCGAGCCGCATCCTGGGACTGAGTCCGCTGCTGGCAAAGGAGATCGTCTTTCGCGCCAGTGGCGACGCCAATCAGAAATCGGCTGAGGCTGACCCAGACAAGTTGTTTGCTGCGCTAAAGGATGTGATCGAGCCAATGGCAAAGCGCCAGTGGCAACCGGGTGTGATCGAGGGCGAGGCTGGCATCGAGGCTTACAGTGTCTATCCCATTCGCAGCCTGAAGGGATGGCAGCCGATTGAAACCCTGACTGACGCCATGCTGGCCTACTACGGCGCTCCGGTGGGCGAGGAAGCCTATAACGCCGCCAAAGTGCCGGTGCGCGAGGCGCTGGCAGAAGCGACTGCCAAGTTATCAGCCAAGCTGGCGTCGCTGGAACGCTCGATGACAGATGAGTCGGAGCGAGAACGGCTGCGGCAAAGTGGCGAATTGATCCTCGCTTATCAGTATGGCCTGACTCCCGGTCAGACAGAACTGAAAGCGCAGTATGACTTTGACCAACCGGAACTGGTCATCCCGCTTGATCCATCAATCACGCCGCTGGAGAATGCCCAGGCCTATTTTGAGCGCTACGACAGGGCGAAACGCGCGTTAGATGACGTGCCGCGCCTGATAACCGAAACCCGGCACGAACTGGAATTCATCCAGCAGCTAGGCTCAGACCTGGAATTTGCGAGCAATTGGCCGGAGATTGATGAGGTGCGGCAGTCCTTGCAGGCCAGCGGGTATTGGCGGGGCGCACCGGCCAAGCGCATCGCCGGCAGCGGCCAAAGCGCACCGACCCGGATTGTCACACCCGATGGGTTTGTCATCTGGCTGGGGCGCAACAGTCGCCAGAATGATGTGGTCACGTTTGGCAAAGGCGGTGGGCAGGATTTGTGGCTGCACGCGCGCGGGGTGCCAGGGGCGCATGTCGTCATCAAGTTTGATGGTCGTAGAATCGACGAACCGCTCATCACTCAGGCCGCGGCGCTGGCGGCCTACTTCAGCGCCCAGCGGGGCGAGGCCAAAGTCATCGTCGATGTGACGCGGGTGATGTATGTTAAGAAGATCAAAGGGGCAGCGCCGGGGATGGTGACCTATCGCAATGAGGAAACCCGAACGGTAGCGCCCTCGAACGAACTGGTCGCCGAGTCAAGCTAAAGGAGCATCACATGGGGCAGCAGTACATTCCGAAACCAGGTAGTAAGGTTGATCTGAGCGACTATGACCCGGACGATCACGGCGGCTATGAGAAAGAAGCAGCGATTGCGGAAACGGATCGCCTTCAGGAAAAGCTGATCGCGCTCCAGGAAAAGCTGTATGCCGAGAGCAAACAGTCATTGCTGGTTGTTTTGCAGGCGATGGATACTGGTGGCAAGGATGGTACGATCAAGAAAGTTTTTGAGGGCGTCAATCCGCTAGGGGTGCGGGTGGCATCCTTCAAAGTGCCGACGCCGGATGAACTGGCGCGGGACTTCCTGTGGCGGGTGCATCAACAGGTACCGCCCAAAGGCTTCATCGGCATCTTCAACCGCAGTCACTACGAAGAGGTGCTGGTGGTTCGGGTGAATGGGCTCAAACCTGAAGCCGTGTGGAAGCGGCACTACGACCATATCAACCAGTTTGAACGGCTGCTGGCCGACAGCGGTACCCGTATTCTGAAGTTCTATCTGCACATCAGCAAGGATGAGCAGAAGGAACGGTTGCAGGCGCGTCTGGATGACCCGGAAAAACGCTGGAAGTTCTCGCTGGGAGATTTGCCGGTGCGGGAAAAGTGGACTGATTACATGCAGGCTTACGAAGAGTTGCTGGAGCGCTGCAATACCGAATATGCCCCCTGGCATATCGTGCCAGCGAACCGCAAGTGGTATCGTGATCTGGTCGTTACTCGTGCTATCGTCGAAACAGTGGAAGCGATGAACCCGCAGTTTCCGCAGCCGGAAGAAGGTCTGGATACGGTCGTCATCCCGGATTAGCGCCGAGCAACCGTGCGCGCTGCTTCCAGCACTTTTGCAGCGGTGATCTCGCGCAGACAGGGATGATTGGCTGGGTCGTCGGTTCCCCAATCGAGGATACGACAAGGGCGACAGCGGATATCACTGGTCAGTGTGATATGCTGGTCGCTGCTGCCCCATGAGCCGAATTCTACCGGGTCAGCCGGGCCGTAAAGCGCGACTGTTGGCGCACCCGCCGCTACCGCCAGGTGCAGCGGGCCGCTGTCTGGTCCCAGCACGACTCTGGCTCGTTGAAACAAAGCCGCCAGTTGCCCAATCGTGGTATCCCCGGCGATGATGATGGCTCTGGATTTCATCTGTTCAGCAATGCGCTGCGCCAACGGCAGCTCGTGGTGACTACCAGTGAGGACAACCGGCGCATCCAACTGGTCGGCCAGGGTATCGGCCACATAGGCCCAGCGCTCTTCCAGCCAGTGCTTGATCCGGCTGCCAGTGCCAGGATGGATAGCGATAATCGGTTGGTCGCGGTGCAGATCCCATTCTTCCAGATATCCATCGACATAGGCTTTGTCGATAGCATCGACTGGAAAGGTGAGATGGATGTTGGCGGCGGAAACAGCGCCCGTCCATTTTTCTACCAACCGCAGATTTTGCTGAACGACATGCTGATGTTCCAGATGCAATGGCTGCGTCAGGAATGGCAGGACATCCTGATGGTCATATCCAATACGTTCGGGGATACCGGCTAACTTGGCGACCAATGCCCCCCACCAGTGGTCAGGACGCATGATCAAGGCGCTGCCATAACCGATGCGCCGCAGCCGTGCGGCTGTTGCCAGGGCGAAGCGGTAGGGTGAATGCCAGTTTTCGCTCGGTGTGCGACTGAAGGCCGGGAACGGGACGGTCAGCACACGATCGACTTCCGGGAAACTGCTGATGACCTGAGCGGACCAGGGGCCAACCAGCATATGAATCTCGGCGTAGGGATTGGCGGCGCGCAAAGCCTGAACCGCCGGTATCGACAACAGGACATCGCCCAGGTGGTCCGGGCGAATGAGCAAGATGCGCTTAACATGGGTGCGACGGGCGGGCGGGATTGGGATGCGGGCGATGCTCTGCATGATCTGACGCCGCGCCTGGTGCTTAAACGGCGTGCTGTGAAAGGCTTCGGTCAGCTTCTGGTTACGCAGGACAAGCGCTTCTCTATCCAAGTCCAACGGATTTGTACGCTCCCAATAAACGTGGTATTAAAACAGACCAGTCATAGTGCTGCTGGACATACCCCTGGGCGGCGAGACCCAGCGCTGCCCGTTCGGCGGGTTGCTCCAGCAGTTGCACGATGCTGGCCGCCATCGCCGACGGCTCATCTGCAATCCGCATCACCTGATCGGCGTCCGCCCGCATCCCACTGGCGGCGATGCGGGTTGCGACGACGGCTTTGCCGGTTGCCAGCGCCTCAAGAATCTTCAGGCGCGTCCCGCTGCCCATTCGCAGCGGCGCGACATAGAGACTCGCACCCCGCAGGTAAGGCTGGACATCCTTGACCCAACCGGTGATTTCGATATGGGGATTATCGCGCAATTGCTCCAGCCGCGCATGGGGTTTTTGCCCCACAATCACGAACTTAACATCAGGGATTTGCCGCTGGAGAAGGGGTAGCACTTCTTCGGCGAACCAGAAAACCGCATCAACATTCGGTCGGTAGTCCATTTTGCCAGTGAAGACCAGCGCATTCTGACCGAGATCGAGCGCCTCGGTGGATGACGTGTAGTCTTTGGTGAAAATGCCGTTTGCCACGACGGGTATGGGCTTTTCCCGGTGGTAACGCTGGAGCGCCTGGGCATCTTCATTCGATACCGCAATCACCAAATCGGCGGTCTGGCATAGCTCATGCTCAAATCGGGCGATGCGGCGCGATTGAATCCAGGAATACAGTGCCGCCGGCCACCGGCTGACGCTGTCACGATCTACCTCAAAGATGACCTGTTGCAGCGCCGCCTCGGCGTTAAACGCATCGTAACACAGTTTCAGATCGGGCTTGAAGGCGCGGAGCAAGGGCAGATAGCAGGCGACTTCGATGCCCTCGGCCTGCACCAGGTCGAACTGCTCAGTGGTCACGAGCTGTCGCAGGCGTTCCCAAAAAGCCTGGCTGTAGAGCCGCCGGGCAATGTCCGGGTCGCCAGTGAACAGGAGATCACGCAGGCGATCGGATGAGCGCCGCTGGGGTAGGGCGATGGTTTCAATGCGTTCACACAGGTTGTTTAATGGGGTGTCCTTGTATCCCGCACTAACTCCATTGGCTTCGTGAAAGCTCATGAGGGTTATGGCGTGACCTTCCTGCTTGAGGCCAGTAAGGAGGCCATAGGTGCGGATCGCGCCACCCTGATGAGGCGGGTAGGGCAGGCTGGCAGTCAGCAGCAATATCTTCATCGGGCTACCGCCTTGTACGTTGCCAGCGCAATTGCTGCGGTGCGCTCCCAGGTGAATTCCTGCGCCCGTTCCAGTCCGCGCTGCCGGTTGGCTGCATACCAGTCCGGGTCAGTCAATGCCTGTCGCATGGCAGCGGCCATTATTTCAGGGTCATCCGGGTTGATGAGCAGCCCAACATCACCCACCACTTCGGGCAATGATGATCGGTCGCTGACGATAGGGACGGTGCCACAGGCCATCGCTTCGAGCGCGGGAAAACCGAAACCTTCATAGAACGATGGCAGAACCAGCAGTCGTGCCAGATTATAGATGATGGGCATGTCATCATCGGCAATATCTTCGCGCCAGATGAGCCGTGATCCTAGCCCCACCTGTTCGATTTTGGCCTGTGTCTCTTCAAACAACCAACCTCGACGTCCGACCAGCACCAGAGGTGGTGCATCTGGATGCGTTTCGAGGAAATGGCGATAGGCCGCCAACAATCCGATAATGTTTTTGCGCGGTTCCAGCGTGCCGACAAAGAGGATGTATCCGTCGGGCAGACCGAGGCGCTGCCGTTGGTACTGCAAGGTTGCGGCATCGAGTGGCTGGAATCGTTCGTCCACACCGAGCATATGAACGGTGATTTTGGCGGCGGGGACATTGAGCATCGTGACCAGATCATCCCGCGTGTTGTCGCTGTCGACCAGAATGTGATCGGCTTGTTTCACCGCTGTGGCAATCTGGTCATTGTAATAACCCCTGGCCTCGGCGGTCAGGTATTGCGGGTAGTGCAGGAATGTCAGGTCATGGACTGTGATGACATGACGCTGTGCGCCGCGCCAGGGTGGGATGAAATCCGGGCTGTGCAGGACATCCAGGCGAAAGCGGGCTAATTCGACCGAGAGCGCCAGCCGCTCCAGCCGATGATGGCTGGGCGTCCAGAGGTGGGTTGATTCGAAGCGTGTGCTGATAGGTTCAGGCATCTTGCGGCTGTGCAGGATGGTGTAGCGGTTTGCTGTGTCCAGGTGTTCAAGCGCAGCGACCAACCGCCTCATGTAGGTACTGATGCCGCCGGTGCGGTAATGGGTCAATCGGACATCGATGCCAATGTGCAACATGGTGCGAAGTATAGCGGCGGCACTATGAACAATCCAGTCTTTGTGGGATATAATCCGGCTGACATCAGACGCGCAAGCGGGGGATCAACGTGACGCGAATTCTGGCGCTGGCGAATCAAAAGGGCGGTGTTGGCAAGACAACCACAACCCTCAACCTGGGGTTGGTGCTGGCGCAGCGTGGGCAGCGCGTGCTGTTGATTGATCTTGATCCGCAGTCGAGCCTGACATCCTTTATGGGTTACAACCCCTACCAGCAGGACCGCAGCAGCTATGGGTTGCTGATGCAGCCAGACTTCAGTCTGACCCGTGTGATGCAAACCCATCGCTCAACCTTAGCGCTCATCCCAGGGAGCGTTGACCTGGCGGGTGCGGCTATTCGTCTGGTACAGGAACAGCGTCCCTTAACCCGTCTGCGGCAGGTATTGCGCGAGAATCGATATATGTTCGACTTCATCCTGATGGATACGCCGCCGGGGCTGAATGTCCTGATGGTGGCGGGATTCCTGGCAGCAACCGAAGTCATTATCCCGGCACAGTGCAATCAGGGCGCGTTAAGTGGGGTCAGGGCGATACAAGATGCAATCAAGCGCATACGAGAAGGGCTGGGTAATCCAGAGCTGACGTTGCGCGGTGTGCTGCCCACTTTCTATGATGCCGACTCGTTGTATGCACGGCAATTGTTGGATGAAATTCGCGCACTACTGCCGGGGCAGGTTTTCAAGACAGTCATTCCCTACGACACCCACATCGCTGATGCTCCGTTTGCCGGCAAAGCGGTTGTCGATTACGCGCCGCAGAGCGCTGGCGCGGTGGCGTATCGGCAAGTGGCTGATGAACTGCTCACAACCAGCGGCGCATGAGGGTTTCGAGCGTGCCATCTTCGATCATCGACTGTAACGACCGGTTGATGACATCCCAGCGTTCCCAGCGATCAATCCGCACCGCAGCGGCATACAGTACATCACACGCAAGCTGATATTGCGCTGACCATTCCGGATGCTCACGCAGGTAGAGGCGCACACTGGTAGCATCGACCAGGGCGGCATCGCTCTGCCCGAGCCGGACGGACTCAAGGGCGTACTGCGGGATTTCATAGGGATGAATGGCGAATGGGGAAATGCGCCGCAGCCAGCCCCGTGCCAACAAATCAGCCTGCGAACCGAACTCAACCGCCACCGAATAGCCGGATAGACGATCCATCGAACGAATCGGACTGGATGCAGACGTGACGAGCGCCAGGCCATCATTGTAATAGGGAACGCTGTAGCGCACATCGTTCATCCGCGACGGGTCGATCAGGACGGCGGAAATTAAAACATCAACCTGATCGACTTTCAGCGAATCATACATCCCATCAAAGCCCATATTGACGAAGCGAACCGGTACATTCAATCGTCTGCCGATTTCACGCGCCAGATCGATTTCAAATCCGTACAGATCATCGGCCGTGGCGACGGCGAAAGGCGGATAGCTGGCATCGACTCCGACACGCATCTCACCATAAGGAAAGATGTCACGGACTGGAGGAGGTGGACGTTCAATGCTGTTCCAACGCACAATGAACAACACGACAACCAATCCCCATATCCACAGTGCGAGTGCGAGGCTCAACGCCAGCCGAATCGTTATTGAGGCGCGGGCAGCCATAAATCATCTTCCAATGACCAGCCACGCGCATAGGCCTGGATGGCCGTATAGATCGGCAACGGCATGAAGTCTGGCGTGAGCAGGGTGAAGTTGTCGGGATAGCTGCGTGTTGATGCCGGATAGCGCAGCACCCAGATGCAGAGTTTATCCAACCAAGGCCAATTGTCATCCGCCCATTTGAAGGCATTGATGGTGTAAGCGATCCGCTGCGAGGGGCGCACAGCTTTAGTCCAACGGGGATGGTCGTTCCAGCCGCTTTCGGTGATGTAGACCGGTTTATCGCCAGCATCGTGATTTTCCAGAATCGCATGGAGCAGTTCAGCGCGGCGAAAGTTCAGTTGGTCGAAACCGGGTTCGGCCTCCGGCGGTTCAGTGAATCCATAGGTGTGAATGCCCAGCACATCGAAGAAATTGGCGGCTCCTCCGGTCAGCATGGCATCGAGATAGAGGAGATCATTCAACCCATTGGGGCTGCCTTCAGGCTCCAGGGTAGGGGCAAGCGGTGCTGCCACAATGTTCACAGCCGGATTGGCTTCGTGAACCGGTTGATAAACGGCTTGCAGCAAGCGGGTGTAGGCCAGGGGGTCAACCGGACGATAGCCCCATTCAAAGGATAAATTGGGTTCGTTCCAGATGATGATGTCGTCAACAACTCCGGCATAACGCTGGGCAAAGGCTGCGACGAATGTAGCGAAATCATCGAATGACTCTTCAGGCAGATCATTCAATGTGGTCTGGAATTCGCCATTGCTCGGTCTGGCCCAATCGGGTACCAGTCCCATGCGGGCGATGATGTGGAGTCCCTGATTACGCGCGTGTCGGATAATCTGATCGAATGATGTCCAGTTGTATTGACCCGGCGCGGGTTCGGCGTAGGCCCAGGGAAAGAACTCGACAATGGTTGTCGCGCCCATCTCGCGCACCCGCTGCAACGAGCGCTGGATTTTCCATTCGTAGACTTCGTCAATCAGCCGTGTGTGAACGCATACACTTGCGTGCTGGGTCTGTACGACCTGCGGTGTTTGGAGTGGCGCACGGGGTGGAGCAGGCAGCAATGCATCTAACAAGTAGATCAGCGCTGCCAGCCTTATGAACCAAACGGCAGCTTGAAAGGATGGTATCGATTTCAGCATATAACAATTTCGGGTTCAGACTGTAATGTTTGAGAAGTTGCGGTTTGTAACGTTACAGTTCTGCAATAAATGGCAGGTCTTAAGCGACGCGCAACGGCGGTTGGAAATACAGTAATTATGAGAAAGAGCGCGCTATGAGCAAAGTTCTGCCGAATGCGATTATTCATCAGTTACGCCCGTGTTGATAAACCTCTCTGTACCCAGATCGTCGATACCCTCGACGTTCATGAGGTTTGGTACGACCATCGTCTGACCGCAGGTCAGAAGTGGTGGGAAGAAATACTGCGCCGCATCACATGGTGTGAGGGATTTGTTTACCTCCTCTCCAAAGAGTCGATCGCGTCTGAATATTGCCGCAAAGAGTTTCAGGTTGCAAAGGGCTTGGGGAAACGGATATTCCCTGTCCTCATTCATGGCCGGATTGATGTTCCAGAATGGATGAACGAATATCAATATGTCGACATGAGCAATGGGCTTGATGTAAAAGCCGTCAAACAATTACTGAATTCCATTTATGTTGCTGGACGAAACACTTTTGACGAGCCCACCAGCGACGATGCTCTCAGCAGTGTGTTGCGAAGAGTTGCTCAGCCCCCGGGCGTTGAACTGGTTGATGTTATTGCCCAGGCGGCAGAAGCGCTCGACTCGAATGATTTTGACAAAGCTGTATTTCTCATCAAGAACGCGCTGGCAAACGGATATGAATCGCGTTTCGTTAATTTGCAGGAAGTTCTGAAGGAAGCGGAGCAAGCCCTCGAGCGCCAATCGTATTTGCGTGAAGCCGAGCGTGAATATCGACCGATTGTGGCACTCATCAAACGGCAGCGCACATTCGCGTTGGGCTGTAAGGCATTCATGGCCTATCGGGAGCATTTCGCGGACTATGACCCCGATAAACTGGCAGACATTTGCCTTGGGCAGGTGCTGCCAATACCGGAGTGGTGCAGTATCCCGGCTGGTGAAGTGGTGATCGAACGCGAAAAGAAGCGTGTCATTCACCACATTGATGCGTTTCGCATCAGTAAGTATCCGGTCACGAACGCACAGTTTCAGACGTTCATCGCTGCGCCAGATGGTTATCGCAATGACAAATGGTGGGGATTTTCTCCGGAAGCCTGTGAATGGCATCACGCCCACCCAGAACCTCTTCCAATCAAGTTTGAGGGCAATGAGCATCCCCGGGTGAATGTGTGTTGGTATGAAGCGATGGCTTATTGCGCCTGGCTGAGTGAAAAAACCGGCCTGAAGATCACATTGCCCACCGAGCAACAGTGGCAGCGCGCCGCTCAAGGCGATACGACAAATCGCTATCCCTGGGGGGGGAAGTTCGATAAGAGTCGCTGTAATACGAGCGAGGCCGGATTCAAGAGGACGACGCCGGTTTCCCAATTTCCAACCGGAATCAGCCCATTTGGCGTTTACGATATGGCAGGTAATGCCTGGGAATGGTGCTTGACTCGTCAGTCGGCTAATCACCATGCGCCTTTATCGGTTGATGAAGATCACGGCAAACAAAGCACGACAGCCAACAGCAAGTACACCTGTATTGTGCGAGGCGGCTCCTTTCTAGGGAATGCAGAGCGGGCGCGCAACAGCTTCTATTTTAAGCTCGACCCCGTTTATCGGTATTTCACCATCGGTTTTCGTGTTGTCGCGCTCCCGTGAAGTCTGCCTGCCGAGCAGCTTGTTCGGTGGGTTGCTTTTGAGTTTGCTTCATGTTTATTGACTGTAACATCTGCCTGATCTCATCTATATGCAATAATTCATGAAGAAGTGTTAGAATTTGATTTGGGAAATCAAGCGGGGGACTCCATTGATTCAATTCAATTTGTTTATTGTATCTGCACCCAGCGGATAAGGTGTGTGGCGATTATGGCGTTCTCAAAAATGATTTCCGGTCAGCGTCTCGGCATGGCGCTTCTGAGCCTCGTTCTGGTCTTGATGCTTCTTGCTTTGGGATTGACACCGGCGCTGGGGCAGGCTAATGCACTCAATCTTTCACGCGTATTTGTGATCCCTGTCGACCCCAACACTGCAGTTATGCAGACGGGGCAACAAATTGTTTACAACCTGCAATTCTCCTGCAACAGCCTGACGGGTCCTTGTGGTGCGCTGACCATAGAGAATCAACTCCCTACGGGCGAATACATCGAAAACGTAGTGGTGTCTAACCTGCCTGTAGGCTACACCTGGAGTTACGACCCGGTTACAGGGTTGCTGGTTATCAATCGTGCCAATTTCCTGGATGGTACAAGCGGTGAGGCACTGGTGACGTTCACGATCCGGAATGAACCACCCAGCTCTATACCCTTTGTCATTGGGACACAGGGTCAGGTGGCAATTGATCCGGGACCAGTCGTTCTCCCCGATCAACCAATCAACATTCAGGACCCTGTGTTTTCGTGGCAACTGAGCAAAGTGCGTACAGATCCGCCGGGCGCAGTTCCGCCAGTACCAGATGAGCCAGTAACATATCGAATCAGTCTTTGTCCGCCAGCAGGTGTTACGACTGGATTGGTTGCACTGGAGAGCATCACCTTTACTGATCCCATCCTGGCGAATGCGGTGGTGGTTGACAGTGGGGGCGGTACGTTCATTGCTGGATCGCCAAACCGTGTGGTGTGGACAGACACCAATGGTTGGTCGGTTGCGCAAGGATGCTTCAACCGAAATCTCACGTTGTTGTTCCCGTCGCCCACTTTTGGTTCCGGTTCTCCCATCACCAATACGGCGACAGCTACCGTCGATTACCAGATAGTGGATACACCAAATGTTGGTGTTGGCGTTGGGCCAGGTACCACACCAGCCGAGAACCTCGGGACTGTCACTGGTACTGCAAATGTCAACAAATTGGGCACTGCTTCCGATTATGATGGCGATACAGTTCCAGAAATTCCACAGAATGGTCGTGAACGCTTCTTCCTCAGTCCGTCGATTGGCTCGAACACCAACGGCGGCTTCACGCAATATGTGTTGACGGATGCCATCGACAATGAATTGCAGGTAACTGATATTCGGAGTGGCACTTGGTCACCATCGTTTCCAACAAATTTCACGCGCGATGGGGTGACGGTGCAGGGCGGTGTCCGCGCGGTTATTACGTACTCGACTGATGGTGGGGCGACGTTCCCATTTACTGTAGGAACCGTCAACGGCAACGCAGAAACGAATTTCCCCGCACCTGTTCCCAATATCACCCATGTTCGCTGGACATTCCAGTATGACAATCCCTATGATGGTGCCGCTACCTTCTCGGACGGCGTTCCTCGTGTATTCACGATAACGCGCCCTCCACAGGTGCTGGCTGTGCCAGTAACCGCTGCCACACCACCGAAAGTCGTGGCAGCATTTAATATAGCCTACGATAACTGCGTCACATTGAATTACACCATAGGCGGCACACCCGGTAGTGCCAGCGATTGCGCCCAAGTCGAAATTGTCAACACGGCGATCACCGTGCTGGACACGCGCAAGCAGGTCATCGGGCGGTTGGAACGAAATCCCGATACCGGGCTGTATGATCAGTATTTTGCCGGCACGGGCAATATCAAGCCGACTGATATTGTGGTTTATGAAGTTCAACTGATCCTGAGCGAGAATTCGGCTGCCGATCTGGTCAACCCAGTCATCATTGATGATCTCTCGCCGGATACCACATTTGTCCTGTTCACCGATCCACACATTACTGTTGCGCTGCCTTTCCCGAATACGACCAATGCTCAGTTCTCAGCCAGCATCCCACCGGGCGAGCAGGTGCAACCGGCTTTCACCGGCGGCACGCAGCTTGCCTGGCGCTGGACAGGAGCTAATGCGACGACTTTCACACGGCCGACTGCTCCGGGTGATCCCAACAAGACGATCACAGTTCGTTATCTGGCACGAGTCAATGATGGCGTTCCGCCAGGTATCGAGCAGAATACGGCCAGTTTCCTGGCGGACTCGGCAGAGATACGTTGTGTGCCACCCAGTGTGCGCTTTATTGATGGTGCTGGCGGTGGGATTGATGGCAACCCAGTGACGGACGAAGGTTGCCGCATTGTGAATAACACGACAGTGGTGGCAGCGGTCAATCTCGTATCGCGCAAATGGGTGCGCAATCAGAATTATCAATCGGTGCTGGCAGCGGCAAACCGCTTCATCGACTCGACCACCTTCCTGCCATCTGCTACCTGCGAGATTAATGATAACGGTACGCCAGGCAATCCTGCCGACGACTGGACCCGATTCCCCTGTGTGGCGCAAGGTTTCCCTGAGAACGATAACGACAACTTCGAAGATTTCGAGTATCTGCTCCAGATCACGAACGAGGGTAATGTTCCGGGCGATGATTATTATTTGTACGATGTATTGCCATATGTTGGCGATACCGGTTCTGGCGGGCCACTGTCCGGGACGCCGCGCGCTTCAGAATTCCGCGTCATTCTGACGGGACCGATCATCGTTGATAATGCTCCTGCTGGCACGATCATCGAATACAATACGTCGAATAATCCGTGCCGCCCCGAAGTTGGCGTAACCGCTGGTTGCGCGGCGACTCCCTGGACCACATCGATTGCTGATGCGCGTTCATTCCGTATCCGCTTCCAGGGTGGCACACAACTGGCACCGGCCCAGACGATGCTATTCCGAGTGCCTATGCGCATTCCGTTGGGGCCTCCGACGGTAACGGGTGCGGACATTCCGCAATCGCGTGAGATTTCGTGGAACTCGTTTGGTCAAACAATCACCAATACGGCTACGCTCCAGCGTCAGTTGACCTCTGAGCCACGCAAAGTTGGCATCATCATTCCTGACCGCCTGAGCATCGGCAATCGTGTCTGGTTCGACGGCAACGACAATGGACGCCTTGACGCGACTGATGACTATGACCCGGCGGCGAATGGTGTTCAACCGGGGATACCCGGTGTCACGGTTCAACTGTTCCGTGATGATGGCGATGGTGTTTTCGATGCGGGCGACACGCTGGTTGGCACCGATACTACCGATGCCAATGGTTTCTATCTGTTCGACAATATCGACCCGGCATTGCCAAATAACTACTTTGTGTTTATTCCGGGTACGAACTTCAACGCCACCAATCCGCTTGAGCTGCTCGTCAGCACGACGGGCAACGAAGGCGGTGAAACGCTGGATACCACCGTTGGCGCGGGAAATAGCGACAACGGTGTCGATAATGCCAATCCGATTGCCAATGGGATTGTGAGCAATGTAATCAATTTGGCAATCAATGGTGAACCCAGTGGCGAGAGCAACCTCAGCGGTGATCCGCTGGATGGCCCCTTCAGTCGTGGCGATCATGGCGAAGATGATAACAACAGCAATCTGACGGTGGATTTCGGCTTCACCAGCAGCCGCATGAGCCTGGGCAATCGCCTGTGGTTTGACCAGGGGGCTGCAGGCGCGGGATCACCGGGCTATAACGACGGCATCATTCAGCCGATTGAGTTGACCAACTTGCCGATGCCAAACGGCGTTGTTGTCAATCTGTATCTCGATGCCAATGATAATGGTGTGATTGACCCCGGTGAGAACACGGCTATCGCGACCACGACCACCTATACCAATCCGCTGAACGCAGCAGAGACGGGTTACTACCTGTTCGATAATCTGCAACAGGGGAACTACGTTGTTGAGGTCGCGCCAGTCAACTTCGCCGCACCGACAGCCGCTCAACCGGATGGCGGGGTGCTGTTTGACTATCTCAGCAGCACTGGCAACGGCACTGATGACAATGGCGCGACCGATAACGGGGACACCGGTATTGATCCACCGACCGCGGCAGCGTATCAGACCGGTGGTGTCCGCAGCCCGATCATCCGACTGCGGCGCGATTTGGAAAGCACAACTGAAACCGATGATACGCCTAATCCAACCACTGGCGCTCCCTATTTTGGCAATGGAGTCAGCGATCAGAACAGCGACTCGACGATTGACTTTGGCTTCTACCGCGAACGTTTGAGCATCGGCAATCGGGTGTGGGTTGACTCAAACAACAATGGAATCATTGACGCAACGGATGATCGTGATCCGGTGACGCCTGGTGTTCAAGGGCCAGGTCTGCCTAATGTGGAAGTGCAGTTGATCGAAGACCGTAATCTGAATGGCATCTACGAGCCTGCGATTGATCTTGTCCGAGCCACCATGCTGACGGATGCCAACGGATACTATCGCTTCGACGATGCGAATGTCCCGACCGGTGTTCGCCAACGCGATTACTTTGTGCGACTCACGCCGCAGAACTTCGATGTGGCTGGCGATCCGGCCTTTAACCTCATCAGCACGACAGGCAATGAAGGGGGCGGAACCCCTACCGAGACTGTTGACACTTCCGGCCCTGGCAACAGTGACAACGGTATTGATCGCGCCAATTACGCTGCGCAGGCAGATACGGTTAGTGGGACTGGCGGTATCTTCAGCAATGTGGTGCGGCTGCGGTACCTGAGTGAAGCGACAACCGAAACGGATGCGGGGCCGGGTGATCCGGGGGCGAATGTCACCAATAACAACAGCAATCTGACGATTGATTTTGGCCTGTTTGAGCCGCTGAGTCTGGGCAACCGCGTCTGGATTGATGATGGTGCAGGTACTACGCCGTTCAATGCCGGCTACAACGACGGTATTCTAAATGGTACGGAAGCCGGACGCGACGGCGTGCGGGTTGAACTGTACCGGGATGTGGATGGCGGCGGGATCGCGGTGGGCAACACGGCTTCACCGGATTTCCTCGGCTTTACGACTACCGCCAATGGCGGCTATTACCTGTTCGATGGGCTGATCGCGGCTGATTATGTGGTGCATGTTGCTGCCAGCAATTTCCAGGCGGGCGGTGCGCTCAATGATGCCGTCTTGGGGCCGTTCCTGAGCAGCTTCGGCAATGAAGGTGGCGGAACCCCAACCCAGACGATTGACCATACGGATACAGTGACACTCAATGACAATGGTCAGGATGTGGCTGCGCCGGGGACTACTGGTGTCAGCAGTAACCTGATCGCGCTGCGCTATGCCACGCAGCCGAGCGCTACTACCCCTCCAGATGACAGCGAGGCTGTGTCGGGTACAGGTCGTTGGAATGAAGAAGATCAGGACAGCAATCTGACGATCGACTTCGGTTTCAATCTGCCGCCGCTGAGCCTGGGTAATGTGGTCTGGCGCGATGATGGTGCGGGTAACCCTGCTCTTGGTAATGATGGCATTCAGAATAACGGAGAGCCGGGCATTACCAATGTACGGGTGCGTCTGTATCGCGATCTGGACGGTAATGGTGTGGTCAACCCCGGCGAAGACACGGGCATCACCCAGTTGACCGATGCCAACGGCTTCTACCTCTTCGGTAATCTGCCACCTGGTCGGTACATCGTCGGTGTTGATCCGGAGAATTTCCAGCAGCCAGGCGGCGCGAACCCGACGGCCGGTGCCCTGTTTGAGATGGGCAGCAGCCGCGGTGCAGATGCGACTGAAACAGTGGATCAGAACGCGCCGGCGACTTTCTCCGATAATGGCATTGACCAACCTGCGCCAGGGACGACGGGTGTGGTGAGCAATGTGTTCATCCTTAATCCAGTTGCCGGTGAACCGACAGGCGAACCGCTGGGACCGCTGGGACAGGGCAATCGTGGCGAGACTGATGCCCGCAGCAATCAAACGCTCGATTTCGGCTTCTTCCCGATGTTCAGCATTGGCAATCGTGTCTGGCGCGACAATGGCGCTGGCGCTAACCGCTGGGACGGCATTCAGCAGGCCGGTGAGCCGGGGATCGGTGCAGTCGAAGTGCGGTTGTACTACAGCCCTACCGGCGCTTTTGTCCGCACGGCTGCTGGCGTGCCAGATATTGGCGCGATGCTCACTCGGCCAGAATGGGTGACGACCACCAATGCCAATGGTTACTATCTGTTTGATGGCCTCCCGGCATCTGCTGGCACAGGGCGTTACTTTGTGTGGATTCCCAACACCAACTTTGACAATGCTGGCGATCCGCTGTTTGGGCTAGGCAGCAGCCCTGACCCGGCAGCCCCGCGCGATGAAGTGACTGATCTGGATGATAACGGTCTGGACGATACGTTCCCGACTGTGCGTGGCATCGTCAGCCTTCCGGTTGAACTGACCCTGAACAACGAGCCGACTACCGAGGGCGATCTGGGGCCGGCCGGCCCACCGCCCGCTTATGGCCCGAACTCGCGCGGGTTCAACAATGAGTCCAACGGCAACAGCAACCTGACAATTGATTTTGGCTTCGACAGCATCCCGCTTAGTCTGGGCAACCGCGTCTGGTTTGACCCGAATAACAGCGGCACGATTGACGCCGGCGACGACTTCAATCTGGTCACCCCCGGCGATCAGCCCGGAATTCCGAACGTTCGTGTGCTTTTGTATCGCGATAATGGTGATGGTGTGTTCCAGCCCAATGCTGCTGATGGCACGCCGATTCTGACCACAACAACGGATGCCAATGGCTACTATCTGTTTGAGTCAGTGACCGGCGCGAGCGCCATGCTCTCTGGCGATGCGCTGCTGGATGACTACTGGGTAGTGATTGATGAGCTGGAATTCCGCATCGGTGGTGACCTGCGTGATTTCTACAGCAGCACGCTGCAAGCGCCGAACGACAACACACCGGCTGGGCGTACCGACAGCGACGATAATGGCATCAACAGCGCCAACCCGCAGGTCGGCGGTATTCGCAGCCCACTGATCCAACTACGGGCGTATGATGAACCCTTGCAGGCTGCTGTACCCAATCAGCCTTATCCGCCAACCGAGACCGACATTCCGACAGCCGGTTATGGCCCGAATGGGCGCGGCACGTTCAACCAGATCGACAGCGCCAGTGATCTGACAGTGGACTTTGGCTTCTTCAAACCATTGAGTATCGGCAACCGGGTCTGGTTGGATGTTGATAACGATGGCATCCGAGACACCACTGAGGTTGGCATTGCGGGCGTCGAAGTTCGGCTGTGGCGTGATAATCCAACGGGCGCAACGCCGGGCGTGTTTGGCCCTGATGACATCCTCGACCCGCGCGTCGAACTGACCGATGCGAATGGATACTATCTGTTCGATGGGCTGATCCCTGGCACATACTTCGTCCAGATTCCGCCAGCCAACTTCACCGGACCGTTGACGAGCCTGAGCAGCAGCACACCGGATAATGTCGGTGCGCCGGGCAACCCGTCTGCACCGGATAACAATGATAACGGCATTGGCACGACGCCAGGGCCAGATGGCATCCTGAGCGGGCCGGTCACGTTGACGCTGATCAATAATCCGATCAATGAAGCTGACTTCAGCGGCAATCCTGCCGATGGGCCGAGCTTCATCGGGAACTTCGGTGAAGTGGATAATGGCAGCGACTTGACCATCGACTTCGGCTTCACCGGTGCATTGATGAGTCTGGGTAACCGGGTGTGGTTCGATCCGAACAACAACGGCAACGTAGATGCTGGCGAAGTCGGGATCGCCAATGTCACCGTCAGCCTATATCGTGACAACGACAATAATGGACTGCCCGATGGCCCAGCCATTCGGGCGACCCTGACGGATGCGAGTGGCTACTATCTGTTCGAAGGTTTGACACCCGGTCGCTATCTGGTTGGCCTGAATAATGCCAATTTCAATGCTGGCGGCCCGCTGACCAGTCTGGTGAGTACAACCAACAGCAGCGGCATTGGCTCACCAGCTCCGGCTGACAACGAGATCGACAGTGATGCTAACCCGGCGAATAATCAAGATAATGGCATCGACCCGTTGAATGCCACCTATGGCTTGCTCAGTTCGAGCATTCTATTGGAGCGCGATCTTGAGAACGGGACTGAGACCGATCTAGGGACGTTAGGTGATGGGACTGGCGTTACGCCGATCAACAGCGAGTTGACCATAGACTTTGGCTTGTTTGTGCCGCAGAGCATCGGCAACCGAGTGTGGTTCGATACCGACAACAACGGTCTCATCAATGGCACTGAAGGTGGTGTTGCCGGGGTGACGGTACGGTTGTATCGCGATAACCCAACCGGTTTGACGCCGGGCGTGTTCGGCGCTGATGACTTCCTCGATCCGCGTGTCGAAGTGACTGACGCCAATGGATACTATCTGTTTGATCGATTGGGTGATGGCACCTATTTCGTGCGGGTTGAGCCCCTGAACTTCCAGCCAGGGGGCGCACTCGTCGGCACCAGCAGCACTACTGGCGCTGAAACAACGACGACGGCTGATACAAGTGGCACAGTGTTTAGCGACAATGGCGTGGATGATGTGGCACCACAAACCAATGGCATTGTTAGCAATCCCATTGTCCTGTCTCGCACTAACTCACCAGTGGGCGAAACTGACCTGAGCGGTAATCCAGCAGATGGGCCGAACTCACGTGGAACGAGTGGTGAGGTGGATAACAACAGTAATCTGACGGTGGACTTTGGTTTCGTCAACGCACTGATGAGCCTGGGCAACCGGCTGTGGTACGACGTTAATCGTGATGGCATTCGCGATGCGGCTGAACTGCCGGTGGCGGCTGCGGCCATCAGCCTCTACCGTGACAATGTGAATAACCTGAATGGGTCACCGGTGCCAGATGGTGTGCCGGATGGCGCGGCGATTGCGACGACCACCACTGATGCTAATGGCTACTATCTGTTCACCAACCTCGCTCCGGGGAACTACATCGTAGGCGTGGATGCAGTGAACTTTGGCCCGGGCCGTCCGCTGCTGGGTTATGGCAGCACGCTCACCGGGGCGGCGGATACGGATGATCGTGATAACGGGGTTGATAATCCTAACCCGCCAATCAATGGCGTATTGAGCCGCACCGTCACGCTGGTGTTGAATAATGAGCCACCGGGCGAGACCGATCTTGGCCCTGGCGGAACCGGTGGCGCAACCGATACGAACAGTAATCTGACGGTGGATATGGGCTTCTATCGGGCGTTGAGCCTGGGCAACCGGGTGTGGTTCGACCCCAACAACAACGGCTTGATCGACGCCACCGAAGTGGGCATCTCTGGCGTGACAGTTCGCCTGTGGATTGATAATGGTGATGGTATCTTTGATCCCGTCACTGATACGAACACCGGATTGGCAGACGTGACTGATCCGCGTGGCTATTATCTCTTTGGCAATCTGCTGCCGGGTAGCTACTTCGTTCAGATCGAGGCGGGCAACTTTACTGGTGTGCTGAATGGTTTCCAGAGCAGCACGGTCGATGATACTGGGGCAACAGTCGATAGCACAGATAATGGTCAGGGCACAGCACCAGATGCTACTAATGGTATCGTGAGCAACCTGATTGCTCTGGCGGAGACTACTGCTCCCGTTGGTGAAAGTGACAATAGCGGAGATGTTCTGGACGGGCCGTACTTCCGTGGGGTCAACGGTGAAGCGGATAACAGCAGCAACCTGACCGTAGATTTCGGTTTCAATGCGCCATCGTTAAGCCTGGGCAATCGTGTCTGGCGTGATAATGGCGCAGGCGGCGGTGTTGCCAATGATGGCTTGATCAATGGCACTGAACCTGGTGTGGATGGTGTTGTCGTCGGGCTGTATGCGTCGGATGCAGCGGGTAATCCTGTTGGGCCGGCTCTCAGAACCGACACTACATCCAATGGTGGTTACTATTTGTTTGAAGGGTTGCCTCCTGGCGCCTATGTGGTAAGGGTTGAATCGTCGAACTTCCAGACTGGTGGGCCGCTGTTCGGCCTGGTTAGCAGCACTGGTGGAGATGCAACCGAAACAAATGACACCGATGGCGCTGTCTTCAGCGACAACGGTATCGACAATCCTAGCCCGGCGACCAATGGCGTTCTGAGCAACCGGATTGTTCTGGCACCAGGCACCGAGCCGGCTACCGAAACTGATCTCGAACCGGGGGTCGGCGACGGAATGGGTGTGACGCCGGATAACAGCAACCTGACGATTGACTTCGGGTTCCTGCAACGCTTTGACCTGGGCGACAATCCGAACACAGGTGGGAATAACTATGGCACCATCATCGCCGGTGACGGGCCGCGCCATCTGATTGTCTCCAATCTATACCTGGGTAATCTGGTTGATGATGAAAACGATGGTCAGCCTAACCTGGGCGCTGATGGCGACGATGTGGCGGGGACGCCGGACGACGAAGATGGCGTGACTTTCCCGCAGTTTGTGGCTGGAAGCACGCAGAATGTTGAAGTGCGCGTGGTCAATACGACTGGTCAACCAGCCAATCTGATCGTCTGGATTGACTTCAACAAGGATGGTACGTTCCAGGCCAGCGAAGGCTTTGCAGTGACTGTGCCGTCTGCGCCGGGAACGCAAGTTGTTCAGGTGCCGGTTGTGGTGCCGATTGATGCGGATCAGCCAGGCGTGTTGAACCGGGTGGAGACGTATGCACGTGTACGCCTGACGACGGATCCGCTGACTACCGGTGATCCGACCGATCCTGCGGCATCGCGTCCGAATGGTGCGTCGAACGGAGAAGTTGAAGACTATCTGATCCCACAAATCGACCCGCCTGGTCTGGCAATCCAGAAGACTGATAACCTGAATTCGATAGTGGTGGGGCAGACGACAACATACATCATTACCATCAGCAACAGTGGTACACCGTTGGTCAATCAAGAGTTCTTTGACGACGTGCCCACTGCAGATCCTGATGGCTTTGATCCAGCCTCAATCACCTGGACCTGTACAGCGACCGGTGGCGCGAGCTGTTTATCTGGTCAACCGGCTGGCACACCCTCCAGCGGGACAGGTGCGCCAATCCGAGAGTTCGTGGATATGCCACGCGACTCACGGATCGAGTATCGCGTGACAGCGCGTGTACGGCTCAACCATCAGGCTGCGACTATCACCAATGAAGCGATCATCTCCCGTGGTACTGCGCTTGAACGCCGCGATGATGATGTCAATGGCGTAATCTTTGATCCGCCATTCGGCGTCAAGACCGGCGTATGGTTGGGAGGTAATCTGGTTCGCTGGACGATGACGTGGCAAAACACGGGTGGGCGGCAGGCAGCAACGGTTACAGATACGTTACAACCTGGACAGACTTTCGCAGGAAACCTGACTTGTACCGCATTTGACTCAGATCCAGCCAATCCGGCAGTCGGAAGCGATACCAGTTTCTGCTTGTATTCTGCCGCAACCAATACCATTACCTGGTCAGGAAACATCGACACGGGTCTGCCCAATCGAGTTGAGATTTCTTTTGATGTGACGGTAGCCGGCGATGGCACTTACACGAATGTAGGAACGATTACAGTTGGACCTGATGTTCAATCCGCAACAGGTGTTGTGACGGTTGGGAATGCGACGCCAGTTCCGCCACCGGGTGGAGCGCTGCAATCGCTGTCCATCATCAAGACGGGCTTCCCTGGTTTTGTGAAACCGGGCGATGAAGTTGCCTGGACAATCACGGTTACTAATCCGAATTCAGCGCCGGTCGACAATGTGCTGGTGACGGACAATGTGCCGGGCGAACTTGAAATCATTGGCACCTCGGCCAGCGTGGGGCAGGTGACTGTTAATGGTCAGGAAGTTCGCTTTACACTCACTAGCTTGGGAGCGAACAGCAGCGCCACCATAACGATCCGTACACGAGTTAAGCGCGATGTCAAAGCGTCGGTCATAACTAACAGTGCCAATATGGCCGCATCAGTAGCATCAGCACAGGTGACGGTGGTGAGCGAGCTACCGGCTACCGGAGAGACGCCAGTATGGGCGACTGTGCTGCGGACGCTGCTGGTTGTTGCTGGTATCGCCCTGCTCCTAGTGCTTGGCCGACATGTACGACTGCGACGACAAACGCCACTCTGATTTGTTACTGTAGTTTGTTAAGGGGCCAGCAAAAGACTGGCCTCTTTTGTTTGGCATCTGAGGGAACCCTTGCGGTCTAGAGTATTCAGGTTGAATGCCCGGAAGACAGAGCAGACTTTTCAGCCAATGTGATTCAGGCAACAAAAAACCCACTCATCATGAGTGGGTCTTATGCCCCCGACAGGACTCGAACCTGTGCCTCAGCCTCCGGAGGGCCGCGCTCTATCCACTGAGCTACGGGGGCAACTGCCTTTATCCTAACAGATATTTGTTCACGCCACAAGAGGGTTATGGATTGTCGTGGCGTGTCAATTGCTCCAGCATGTCTCGCGCCTCTTGTTCATCTGGTGCGTAATCCAGAATAGCCTGATAGGCACGGATGGCTTCGTCTATCTGCCCGGATGCCAGGCGTTCAGCGGCGATGTCGTACCAGGGCTGCATCGCGGCGCGCCCTGGCCCAGGCCAGCGCATCTCTGGCAGCAAGTCGAATTGAGCCGGTCGTCCATACAGTACCGCCGCGAATTCCTGTAGCGTCGGGCGGGGTGGCAGCGCAACAACCCGCAGCCGATAGCGGTCATCAGGATTGGTGGTCATCGTGGCTCGGATTGCAGACGGATGCTCGGCATATGTACCGAGCAGTTGGGCAATGTTCAGATCCCGGTCAGCGGCTGCCTGATCCAGCGCCAGATAAGCCCGCGCCCGCGCTGCGTAATAGTCGCCAGCAGTCGGGGACAATAGAATTGACTGGGTGAAGGCGTCGATAGCGCGTTGAGTCTCACCTGTTGTAAGTGCCGATTCTCCCACAATCCACCAATCGGCAGCGGTTTGCGGCTCGGTAGGGATGAGGGCAGCCGCTTGATCGGGTGCGTGAATCCTCAGGATGCGATATTGGTGTTCGACCGACAATTCGGGCAGATAATGTTGGAGAGCTTGTTGACGCAGTGGTGATTCCCACCAGATGTCGGACAACGGGAGGCTGGGGGCGAACTTGAGCGCGGTCAGGTAAGCGTCGATGATGGCTTCGTCGGATGCCGATCGCTGTTCTTCGTTGAGTATACCCCAATAGAGCGAGGCCGGGTTCAGCGCGTTGATCTGACGTGCTCTATCGAGATGGTCGATAGCAGCGTCGATGTTTCCAGCGCGGAGTTCGAGGGCAGCCAGGTTCATCCAGCCAGTGTCCCATGTTGGTTCGAGCGCCAGGGCTTCACGGTATGCAGCGATTGATTGGGATAGATCGGAATTCTGAGCAGATCGAAAAGCCAGATACAGCGGATACAGCCGCAGATAGGAGTCGAGCGCTGCTGCCTGTTGCGTTTGCTGGATGCTTGTTTCCGGCTGGCGAAATCCATCGAGATAACGATTGAGAGCATCGTTGATGCGTATGAACCAACCGGCATACGCAACCAACAGCAGGATGGCTGCGGCTGGGAGAATCTGTTGCCTCCAGCCTTGGCGGACAGTGCGAACAGTAGCGCGCTCTTCTGGCGTGGTAGAGGCAGTCATGTAAGCAACCAGCAGCAGCATGAGCAGGACAATCGGGGTGATGGTAAACACATCCACCAGGCTGTGAATTCCTAAGCCCAACAAGGCGGCCAGACAGATTTCAAGCCGTTGCCGATAGACGGACGACGGCGCATTTTTCCAACGTGCGTACCAGGTGCGCATGCATGCTACAAGTAACCACAGACTGACGATGATTCCCGGCAGCCCGGTCTCGGCAGCCGTGTTCAGAAAGGCATTGTGAGCCGAGGCTAGTTTATCCTGGGCCAGCGCCGGATCGCGATAGTCGCGGAAAGCTCGCCCGAAGAGACCCGGACCAACACCTGTCAACGGATGATCGCGCAGCATCAGGACGGCACTGCGCCACATATCCAGCCGACCGGCATCGCCAAAGCTGCGGTTGCTGTTCTGCGAAATGGTGATGATGCTGATACTTGCAAGTCCAACAACGCCGACAATAGCCGTCGCTCCGATGAGAACACGGAACCCATTTCGCTGGGCAATGGCAGGCAGTCGCCACAATTGAAAGCCCAGCCAGATGCCACCTGCTGTTAACAGCGAGAGTATGCCGCCCCGCGAGAAGGTGAAAATCAGGATGAGTAGAAGTATCGCTGCAAGACCAAAAAACACGATTCGGTAATCGCGTCGGTGGGTGGTCAGGGCAAATACGGCACAGATGCTTACCAATGGGGCGGCGTAACCGGCCAGCAGCGTACTGATATTCATCGTTAGTGAGAGGCGCAGCGGTTGCAGCGGCAGCCATGCGCCTTGTCCGATGACATCCACCCAACCGAGATTTGTGCCGGGGGTGATGCCCAAGCCAAAGTACCACGAGGCCGTCTCCAGCGCACTGAGAAAGATGACTACCGCCACCAGCATGAACTGTGCTTCCCAAAGCAGCTTATCTCGTCCCCGCTGCATCAGATCGACCAGCATGAGAAAGAGGATGATATGGATGATGGGAAACCAGATATGTTCTATTGCCATGCGCGGATCAGCGCCGAATAAAGCAGTGATTACCCATACAGCTACGGCTGCCAACAGAGGTTGATTCAACGGTGAGTGGGGAAACCCTTGGCGCTGGCGAATCCGGTTGAGCAGCCACACTCCAGTTACCGTCGTTATCAGCAGTGGATGCAACCAACGCACCGGGAAAATCAACTGGTAATAAGCGCTGCCGCCGATGAAGACCAGATAGATGCCCAATAGGGTGATGAAGATGCGCTGCAGACGCATGGCGGTTTCCTGATGAAATGGGTCGCTCATCCGAATTGTAACACGCGCCGGACAGCGCCATGCATGAAGGATTATTCTGTTATAATTCCCGCTGTTTGTCAGCGAGTTGAATGGTAGTGGTCGGTGATGAAGGTGCAAGTTTGGATTTGGATGCTGGTCATGGCAATAGCTATAGGACTCGTGATCGCTGCCAGTGGCTGCCGAGTGTTCACTGCCCCCGATGTGCCTGCTACCCTTCAGGCGCAGAATACGGCCTATGTCGAGGAAGCGACACAGCTGGCGGCAGACTTTCAGACACAGCAAGTAGCGGTCAGAGCAAGCGCACAGGCCGGTGTGGTCACCGTGGCGGCTATGGATAGCATCAACCGCCAGTTGGCGCTAACGGCTCGTGCGATTGTGCCAAACACCCCTGAGCGCCAGATCGGTATTGCGCCAGGTGCTGAAGCCTTTTCCGCTACACAGGCTCCATCTGATCTTTCTGCTATCGTGGCTGCCACACCGCCACCGGGTGGGGCGGTTGTTCCAACGACTGTAGTTGATTCGCCTTTTATTGATACAGGTGTATCGCAGGGTGTGCGCGAAACAGACGGCTGTGCCGACCAGTTTGTGACTCAGTTTGCGCCCACTGCCAGCCGCGTTTATGTCAACACGCGGGCGCGTCGAGTCAGTGCAGGAACATTGATGGCCGCGGAATGGAGTTTTGCCGGTCAACTGGTCGCGCAGGACAGTTTCACCATTTCTGAAGATGCGACCGACTTCTGCATCTGGTTCTTCCTGGACGCAGCGCGCGTCCCTTTCACGCCAGGGCAGTGGAGTGTTACCCTGACCGCCAATGGAAGTCCAGTTGGTCCGGCAGTAGCATTCACCATCAGCGAATCTTGACCGAATCAGACTTGGTGGATGAGAATGGTCATGTTATAGTTGCTCGTCAGCTATTTGAGGGTAGGGTTTGAAGCGCCGATTTCTGCTCATCGCAATGTTGATTTTTAGCATCGGTCTGATGCTTGTTGAGGCACAGTTGCCTGATGCTGAAGCGACGCCTACCCCGGCCTTGAGCAGTGTGATCCGCGAAGATATCTTCGTTCGTTCTGGACCCGGACGGCAGTACATCCCAGTTGGACAGTTGGTGCAGGGAGATCGTGTGCGTCCGGCGGCGCGCAACACGGCGGGTGACTGGGTCTTGATCCTTTACCGGTCCGGGTTCGGTTGGATACGCCGTGACCTCGCTAACTGGGTTGAGAACATCGACAACCTGCCAATTGTGGATGAACCCAATCTGACACTGACGCCTTTTGCACCGACACAGACCGGTACAGTCGTTCTGCTGCCGACGGCTACCCCATCTGGTAACTGGGTGCTGCTGGTTCCAGATGCTCAAAGTGCCTATGTACGTGCAGGGCCGGGGAGAACTTATCTACGTCTGGGGCAACTATTTGAAGGCGATGTGGTCGAGCCGGTAGGGCGTAATGCCACCACAGGTTGGATACTCATTCGTTTCGGTGATGGTTTCGGCTGGATTGCGCGGAATCTGGTGTCGTGGGTCGATGATCTGGAACGGCTGCCAGTGCTTTCCGAAGACGCGCTGACGCCATCTGCTACCTTTACACCGACTCGTACCCCATCCAATACGCCGACACCAACCCATACATTTACCCCAACACCGACAGCGACCTTCAGTGCTACACCGACATCAACGCCAACGGTGACTTTCACGCCGACAGCTAGTCTGACCTCAACACCGACCCCAACGCTAACATTCACCCTGACGCCGACTGCGACCTCGACGAATACAGCTACGCTGACTGATACCCCTTCAGCGACCGCCAGTTCAACGGCAACGTCTACCTATACAGCCACGGCAACATCGAGTCAGACAGCAACTTCCAGTCCAACAAGTACGACGACCTCCACCTTATCAGCCACGGCTTGCTTCACGAATACAGCTACAGTGACAGCGAGTGAAACCGAGACGTCTACCTCTACCGCGTCGGCAACGGCGACGGTCACGGCTACGCCATCGGCATCAGCCACGGCCAGTTTGACGGCTACAGCTACACCCTCAGCGACAGCGAGTGAAACTGAGACGTCTACCTCTACTGCGTCAGCAACAATCACCGCTTCCCATACAGCCACACTGACCGCTACTGCAACGGCAAGCCTAACTTACACTCCGTCTCCAACCGCTACGCCTACGGCCAGCGTGACACCTACCGCCACACCGACGGTTACGGCTTCTGATACCAGTCGCCCAACTCAGACGCCATCTTCGACAGCGACTCGCGTACCCGCCAGCGCCACATCCGTATTGACCGAAACACCGGTAGAGGCGATTGCAGTTCTGGCGACGAATACCCCGCGTGGGATGACTATCCAGCCGGACGCGACAGATACTCCGTCAGCGACACTAACGCGCACTCCATCGCCGACTTCAACGGCGACATCCACTAATAGTCCAACACCAAGCCCGACGGCAACCCCAACCAGCACAACCACACCCAGCCTGACAGCGACGGTCACAGCGACAGCGACGAGCAGTCCGAGTCCAACCCGCATCCGGCCGAGCCTGACCTTGACGCCGACTACCATCCCATCGGAGATTCCCACTGAGTTGACACCGTCGGCCACTGCTACGGCTGTAGCGGCTGTGGTAGTGTCGCCACCACCCGCTACCCCGACAACCGCAGCGCCGCCCACAGAAGAGGTAGGTCCGCGCATTGAGGCCGTGGTTGGTGCGATCATCCTGGTTGCTGTGCTGATCTATGCGCTGTTGTACTGGCGCGGTTTGGTGGGGCTGGAACGATACGACGATGGGTTTGTGATTGACCGCTGTCCGGTATGTGATCGGGGAGACTTAATCGTAGAGACCCGTCAGGAACGGGTGCTGGGCATTCCAACAGCCCGGCGAACGGTGCGATGCAGCCAATGTCGTTCGGTGCTGCGTGAGACAGGCAATCGACGCTGGCGCTATGCCATTGACCCGGTGGAAAACCATGATCTCTACCAACAACTGAATGGTCAGGAATTGGACGAACCCGGTCTGATTGAGCTGCGCCAGCGTGTATCACGGCAGAAGAAGACCCCTCCGCCATCATCGACGTGATTTCCAGGAATGAGCGCTTATGAAACGTTTGTTGATCCTGTTGCTCTTGGCGTGCCTGGTGGCGGCCTGCCAGCCGACACCGACCTCGATAGCCACACTGCCGATAACACCCACCCGCATTGTGCGGGATGCAACCGCTGTACCAACTGCCAATCCATTGCCCAGCCGCACACCCACGCTGCCACCCAGTGCGACCTTCACACCAACCTTGACGCCTACGCTGACGCCAACGCCTACGCTGACATTGACACCTTCGGATACCCCCACGCCGACTTTCACATTGACGCCTTCGGATACCCCTGTGCCAACCGATACGCCGACGCGCATCGTGATTGCCTCGGCAACGCCACCGCAGGAGCCAGTGGTATCCCCACCCCCCACCTGGACGCCGCCCGCCCCTGATCCAGCCACGCAAATCGAGGATCATTATCGGATGCGTCGCCCGATTTCGGACAACGGAGCGAATTATGTGGCGCGTTCGTATCCCTATGGCGGAACGTCAGGTGGGGCGCTGCAAGTCCATTTAGGGGTTGATATGCAAAACCCCAGCGGCACACCCATTCTGGCAGCAGCAGACGGCGTGATCTATTATGCTGGTTCAGATGACGGAACACAGTTCGGCCCAGCAACGAATTACTATGGCAACCTGGTCGTGATCCAGCACGGTTTCACCGATTCGAGTGGACAGACCGTGTATTCGCTGTATGGTCATATGCAGCGGGTTGATGTCCAGGTCGGCCAGACCGTCAAAGCTGGTGACAATATCGGTGTCGTCGGTGCTACCGGTGTCGCTTTTGGACCGCACCTTCACTTTGAGGTGCGCGTCGGCAATCCCAACGACTATCGATCTACCCGCAATCCCGAACTGTGGATCTTCCCGTATCGTGGATTCGGAACGCTGGTAGGGCGGGTCACAGATGCCAGCGGCAATCTGCTGTACGATGTCACACTTCAGGTGAAATCGACCGATATCGCCCGAAACACTTTCTCATATGCCGACGACACTGTGAACCCTGATCCGGTGTTTCAGGAAAACTTTACGTTGGGGGATTTGCCGGAGAATTACTACGAAGTCAGCGTCAACGAGCGTGGACGGGTGCGTTTCCGCCAGATTGTGTATGTCCAGCCCAATCGCAGCACCTGGATTGATGTGCGCTTGAACTGATCGAAGGGGTTTTTGCCCATCAGAAAAAGACCGCCTGTGAAGCCTGTGGCGGTCTTTTTGTTTGCCGTTGGTGGAGTTAGTTTTGATAAACCACAAAGGTCACACGGATTTGATTGCCAGGCAGGTCATCAACCCGCATGGCACCACGATTCCCATCGGCAGTAATGATGCCGATAACCATCCCCGGCGCGAGGCTGGTGCGCGGAATAGTCGTCTGAGTGATGGTTCCGGGATTAATCAAATCCCAGTGTACGGTTTCGAGCGTGACATTCGGGATGATGCCCAGGCGAGCGCTGAATAAGGCATTCAGGTTTGCGCCGCTGCCATCCCAGTTAGCATCACCTTGAAGTGCGTTGCCCTCCAGATCAATCGTATCGCCAGGATTAAGGGTCTGTGACCCCTGACGGAGGATGGGCTTATTGACGCAGTAATTGAAGTTGAAGAAGTTGTTGTTTTCCCCTTCGGACTCATTTACTTCGCTGTTCAGATCTACCACGATGGTCACCGCGTAACAGCCAGTGTTGCTGAGAACGCCGGATAAAGTGGCGACGGTGGTCTGACCGGCGGCCAATCCAGGTACGACGGCAGCACTGTAGGCGTTGTTGGGTGGGAAGGTTGCAGCGATAGCGAACTGCCCGGCGTTGACATTGCCAGCATTGCGGATCGTCACGCTGACGAGGAACTGCTGGTTGACAAGAATGGGCGACGGTGCGGCAACCGCTCCAGCGATCTGCAAATCCGCAAAGGGTGGGGCAGTGGGGCTGGGTGGTGGTGTTGGAGTAGGGGGCGCAGCGATGATGGGAACCGTGTTTAGGTCCCCGAATACATCCAGCAGGTAGGTAGCAAGCCAACCATTCAGCCCGCGAAATGAAATGACGACCCAGGTGTTGTCATTGTTGGCACCAATGACTCGTGCCTGTTCTCCCTGGCTCAGTTGACCGAGGACATCGTAGGCGATGCTTGGCCCGCTGCGAACGTTCTGTCGCGCCTGCTTGATGGTGACAACAACCCCGTCTGGTGTGGCCGTTGCAGCCGGTAGTGGCGTCGGAATGCCGACCACCGGAACATCCGGGCTGAGGCGCTGGCTCCCAGCAAAACGGGCGATGATCTGCTCGCCGCCAAATTCGGTCAACTGGATGACAGCGACCTGATTGGTCGTTTCGCCTCCGCCAAGCTGGGCCGGCTGAAGAATGCCCTGGATACCCTGGAGCGGGCCGATCTGGCTCAGGTTCGTCAGTAACTCACCAGGACGATTGATGGCAGCGGCGAGCATGGCGATTGCATCGTAGCTGGCGGCATCCACAGCGCTGGGTACTGTGCCATACAGTCCAATGTACTGGTCGCGAAAGCGGCGGCTCAGATCCTCTTCAGAGGTGTATGACCAGGTGGTCGTTGCCAGAATACCGTTCAGTTGCAGCGCGTTGGTACGAAACACACGATCTTCGGCCTGATTGTAGGCGAAGAGGCCATCGTAGCCAGCCTGTAGCAATCGGTTGTAGAGCTGGCTTGCATCGGCTGGATTGCCATAGACGACGACAATATCGGTGCTGGACGTCACAATCTGATTGGCGAGCTGGGCATAATCCGCGCTGGCCTGTAGTTGCAGCGTCGCCTGTGCGGGTACACCCAATGCTTCAATCGCAGTGGTGAAACCAACCAGACTGGCCGTTGTCTCCAGCTCTGCCCCAATCTGAACCGTTGTGATGCGGCTGAGACGCAAATCTGTGATGAGGTGGGTGGCGAGCGCCCGTCCCTGATGAACTTCGGCAGCCCGGATTCGGAAAAGGCGGCCTGCGTTGCCAGCGGCGAACAGGGTGTCGCCAGTTGCCGGTATCAGAACCGGAATATTCAGCGATTGCAGCAGTGGCATACCGTCCATCACCGACTGATTATCCAGAGGCCCTAACACGGCGATGATGCTGGCCTGGCTGAGAGTAGTCACCGCCTGCTGCAAGGGATTTTCGGAATTGATGGGTTGATTGATGAGTTCCAGCCGGAAGAATGTGCCATCAGCGCCCTGGACACCACCGGCTGCATTGAGTTCCTGAACGGCTAAACGGGCGCCATTGGTAATCGGTCCGTCATCTTCGTCCAGAACGCCGATGCGAAAGACTGGCCCATTCTGTGCCTGGACAAAGCTGAACGCCAGAATCATCACGCATAAACCAACAGCAACGATCCACAATGATTTTTTCATGATTGCGCCCCTCATAATCGTTCCCACCATTTTAATTGTAACAGGGGTTGTAGTCTCGGCAACCGCCGCCTGACCACCGCTGCGGTGACGCAATCTTGATTTTCCCGTCGTCGCTCACTATACTGACCGCTTATCGTGGTCTTTTGGTTGGCGGAACAGCATCCTAATGCAGCGCGAGCGCGTCGCAGATGACATCTATATCTTCACAAGTGAATTGTATGCCCAGGTCACAGCCGGAGTCATCGTAACCAGCGAAGGCGCTGTTGTCATCGATACATTGGCCTACCCCGAAGAAACGCTGATTATGAAGCGCTTCATCGAATCGCGCCTGGGAACCAGCGTACGCTATGTCATTAACACCCATTTTCATGCCGATCATTCGACGGGAACCTGTTTCTTCAAAGGCGCACGCGTTATCTCCCATGCCCTGTGTCGGGACTTGCTGAATACGCGGGGACGTGACAGCCTGGAAAAAGCGAAAGCCTCTTCGCATGAGATGAGAGAAGTTGAGCTGATCCTGCCGGATATGGTGTTCTCTGGCGGGGGGATGAGTCTGCATCTGGGGAACAAGACGTTTCAGTTGTGGTCAACGCCAGGCCATAGCCCCGACTCAATCGTTTGTTTGGTCAAAGAGGAACGGGTGCTGTTTGCCGCTGACACGCTGATGCCGATCCCGTATTTCGTTGATGGCAGTTACGATGACATCCTGCATTCGTTGCAAGGACTGCGAAATGGTAATTTCGAGAATGTCATTCAAGGGCATGGCGAAATCATTTTGCGTGGCGAGATCGAAGAACGAATTCAGGAAGATCTGGATTATCTGGTGAAATTGCGCCAGGCAGTGGATGATGCCCTCGCAGTCTCAGCTACGGAAAAGGCGCTGGAACAGATCGATGTTGAGCAGTGCGGCAAGAGCCGAATTCTCCTTAATGGCGCGGTATCCCGCTTGCATCGCCGCAATGTCATGACTCTGGCGGCACAACGGCGCGAACTGGAAAAACAACTTTAGTCAACAAGGTGGTACAGGATGACTGAACGGGTGTATTTGACTCCGGATGGCAAGGAAGATCTCGAACGCGAACTCAATGAGCTGCTGACTGTGCGTCGTCCGGCCCTGGCACAAAAGCTGAAGGAAGCCGTCGCTGAAGGCGATTTGAAAGAAAATGCCGATTATCACGATGCCAAAGAACAACAGGCATTTCTCGAGGGACGAATTCAATACATCGAGAACATTCTGCGTTCGGCGGAGATTATCGTAAACTCAGGATCAAGCGATATCGTTCATGTAGGGTCGCTCGTGACAATTGTCGAAGATGGCAATGATGAAGAGGAAACCTACTCGATTGTCGGCGCGGCGGAAGCCAACCCACGTGAAGGAAAGATTTCCAACGAAAGCCCAATTGGTGGCGCACTGCTGGGGCGCAAGAAGGGCGATAAAGTGCGTGTTTCGACACCCAATGGGGAAATCATCTTCAAGATCAAGAAGATCAAGTAGGTCTATCGGTTACAAAACAACGCCCCGTCAATGCGGGGCGTTTTAATTTACCCAACCGGCGTGAAATCACCCGATCCACCGAAAGGATCGTCATCCTGACGTGGTGATTGGAGTGGAGGTGGTTTCAGCGGCGTCAATCCTCCGCCATAGGTCGCCGGCGGTGGTGACGCAGCGGGGCGCTGTTGTGGCGCGAAGGGTGACGGCATAGACTGTGCGGGTGGGGGCGTGAATGTGGCTGGCGCAGCCGGGGGCGGTGCAAACGTCGGCGCAGGCTGTGGCGCATAGACGGGAGCTGTGGGCGGCGGCGCGTAATTCGTCGCGGGCATGGCTGGCACAGGCATGGCTGGCTGTGTGACGCCAACCGGCGCACCCGAACGTCGCCACGCTTGCAATTCCATGGTGAGTTTATCAAAGTAACTGTTAGGCGGCAGCGGACCGGTGCCATAGGTCATATCGACAATACGCACCTGGAGTGTAAGCGTATTGGTCTCCAGCTTAAGGATCGCACCCGGCTTGGCGACCACCACTTCGCCTTTTTCGGCCAGCTTGGCGCGAATGGCGGGGTCATTGTAAGCGTGTTCAGAAGCGAAGACACCCGTAAGCGTCCGCACGAAGTCTTCTTTATCGAATAACCACGCCTCGATGGCCGTCACTTTTTCGGGCTGACCAGCTCCGATGGTTTCCGAAATCACTGCACCGCATTCACCCAGGAACTCATCATCTTTCTTGGCATCTTCGATGCTGAATGAGTCGTCGTAGGCGCGTCCAGGCTGATAGATTGAGACGTGCCGAACAACCGGCGGGCCGAGGTTGCTGGTTGGAGCGGCGGCTTCGTCACTGCTCAGTTTGGCCGCCATCACACGGGCAGCCTTGATGTCAGCGATTTTGGCGGCACCAGCGGCATCCGTACCCTGGCTGCCACGAATACGCTTGCGAATTGGTTCCACGACCATTGGATTGATGTAGAAACCGTAGAGCAGTGACCCAATCACGAAGCCTACTGCTATCACAATCGGCCCCAGCAACCACGGGCGGATGGTTGCCAGAATACTTGGTTGGACGGGAGTAGGCGGGGCAAGAACTTGCGCCTCATTTGCCAGGTCAGCTATCTGCATTAGACCTAGCCGGTTGACAACTTCAACCGGATTATCAATCCAACTCAGTTTAGTGACGAGGTTCTGCCGAAATTCGGGCGTAATGACGGCGCCATCTGCCGCAAGCTGATACTCGCTGGCAATCGACCTGACCCACTCATCCTGCCAGCTCTGCCCTAGTGTGCGCAGATCGCCATCATAGTAGGTGAGAGGATCAACGAGATACGACCAGATCAGGCCGATCAGGAAGGCGACAACCACAGCGATGATGAGACCGGTTTTTGGTACGTAGGTCTTGATAACCGGCCACAGGCCAATGAGCGTATCACGAATCTTGCCGATCATAACGGTGCCTTTCGCGTTTCAGGGGACGCGCCCGAACCGAATTTAAACCTATTGTACCCGAATTTCGATTCCCTACAAATCTAGGCCAGTTCGACTGTCTTCAATTCGTTGACCAGTTCTTCCATCGGGAAGGTGCGTTCACAGGATGTGCACTGTGCGGTAGTGCGGTTCATCTCGACCAGCATATTGCCGCAATTCGGGCAGGGCTGGGGAAGTGGACGCTTCCAACTGGTGAATTCGCATTCGGGGTAACGCGCACACCCATAGAAAGTGCGCCCTTTGCGCGATTTACGCTGTACCACTTCGCCAGCGTGGGTCTTGCCACAGACCGGACACGGGATGCTCATGCGGTCTACCCAGGGTTCGGTATAACGGCATTCCGGGTAGTGCGAGCAGCCGATAAACTTGCCGAAGCGTCCGTATCGGATGACCAGCGGATGACCGGAAACCGGGCAGTCCCGTCCGACGCGCTCTTCCTGACGAACGCTTGGCATATCCTGGCGGGCAGTGCTGAGGCGATTCGCGAAGGGGTCATAGAATTCCCGCAGCATGGGCTGCCACTCCAGATTCCCTTCAGCAATCGCATCGAGCTGACTTTCCATCTTTGCCGTGAATTGATAGTCCAATACATCCGGGAAGTATTTGACCAACAGATCAGTGACGGTTTTGCCGGTCTCTGTTGGAGCCAGACGCTTATCGACCTTTTCGATGTACTCCCGATCCTGGACAGTCTTGACCGTTGGCGCATAGGTGCTGGGGCGACCAATACCGTACTCTTCCAGCGTTCGCACCAAGGTCGCCTCGGTGTAACGCGGTGGCGGTTGGGTGAAGTGCTGCTCTGGCAGCAGTTGCACCAGATCAAGCATGTCGCCAACCTTCATCTCTGGGATGATGCGCCCCTCATCTTCATCAGGCAGGGCGTCATCATCACGGCTATCTTCATAGAGCGCCAGAAAGCCAGAAAACTTGATGGTGCTGCCGGAAACACGGAAGCTGTACGGACGATCTTTTTCCGTCAGACCGGCATCAATATCGACGCGCAGGGTGTTGTAAACGGCATTGGACATCTGGCTGGCGACGAAGCGCTGCCAAATCAGGGTGTAGAGCTTCAACTGATCGCGATGCAAAATCGCTTTGAGCTGATCTGGCTCGCGCATCACGCTGGTCGGGCGAATGGCTTCGTGAGCTTCCTGAGCGCCTTTGGTACGCGTCTGGTAGTTCGGCGCTTTCGGTGGATGGAAACTGGCACCGAATTTGTCGGTGATGAATTGTCGCGCTTCCGCCTGTGCCTGGGTTGACACCTGGGTACTATCGGTACGCATGTAAGTGATGAGTCCCACGATACCACTTTTACCCAGGTCAATGCCTTCATACAACTGCTGGGCAATCGACATGGTGCGAGTGGCATTGAACCCCAACCGCCGCGATGCCTCTTGCTGCAAGGTGCTGGTGGTGAAAGGCGCTGACGGCTTGCGCTGGCGGGTTCCATGTTTGACATCTGTGACCTGATACTGGCTCTTCTCCAGCACAGGCAGATGAGGCTGGACATCGCCTTCCTTACCCAGCGCTACGTCAACGCCCTTGTACTTGGTCAGTCGCGCCAGGAAGGGTTTTTCATGCCCTGGGCCGCTGTGCTTCTGCCGCTTCAGCCGGGCATCCAACGTCCAGTATTCCTCGGTCACAAAGCGTTCGATTTCGCGCTCGCGGTCAACTACCAGTCGAACTGCAATGCTCTGCACTCGTCCGGCTGATAGCTGATTGCGGACTTTTTCCCAGAGCAGTTCGGTGATGGGATAGCCCACCAGTCGATCCAGAATGCGCCGCGCCTGCTGCGCATTCACCAGACTCATGTCGAGATGACGCGGTTGTGAGAACGCTTCCTGGATCGCCGGTTTGGTGATCTCATGAAAGACAACCCGTCGGGCGCGGTCACTGTCGAGGTTGGTGACCTCCAGCAGATGCCAGGCAATGGCTTCTCCTTCACGATCCGGGTCAGTTGCCAGGAAGACTTCGCTGGCTCTGGCAACCGCGTCCTTGAGATCGCTCACGATATCGCGCTTGTCATTCGGTACCCGATATTTGGGTTCAAAGTCATTTTCGACATCCACTGCGAGTTGAGTGACCAGCAGATCACGCACATGCCCCTTGGAAGCTTTGACGGTGAATCCTTTGCCGAGGAAGTTCCCCACGCTGCGGGCTTTGGCCGGCGACTCAACGATCACCAGCTTGCCGCTCCGTTTTGGCTCGGCCGCGACTGCCTTGGTGGCGGGTTTGCTGGTTTTCTTTTTGCTCGCCTTCCCTTTGGCCGCCGCCTTTTTGGGTTGGCGTGTCACTGCCGGCTTAGGTAGATCAGCGTGAGCAGCAGTTGCACCCATACGAAACAGTGTGGTGCCGCATACCGGGCATGTCCCCTGCGTACCGGGCGTACCATTTTTGGCGAACACCGCCTGTGGATTCTGAATATCCCGCTTGGTTCGACAGCGGACGCAGTAAGCCTGATATGTCTCAGTCATTTTTCACCGTGATTGCTCATGCTGGCCTTTTGGATGGCGACAGCATCAGCATCCTTACTTAGAGAAACTTGTAGTTGCGTGTGCGGAGCAGATGGTTGACGACTTCTTTGACATCCTGTGATCGATCTTTGTGACACAGGAGCAAGGCATCGGGCGTTTCGATGACGATCAGATCCTCAACGCCAATTGTGACTACCAATTTGTCACTATAAACCAGCGTGTCGCGTGTGTCCAGAATCACTCGTTCCGATTGGCGTCCCTTGATGGCATTGCCAAATTTATCGAGCTTCAGAACATCATACATCGAAGACCAGCTTCCGACATCATTCCAGCCAATATCTACTGGAATGACGGCCATTTTCTCAGCCCCTTCCATGACAGCGTAATCGAGCGAAATCTTCTCGATATGCTCCCAGGCATCTTCCAGCCGCGTGTCATACTCTGGCGTATCGACGCTCGGCGCGATCTGCATGAGCTGGTGATACATCTTTTCTTGTTGACGTTCAAATTCACTCATGGCCTGCTTAACCGTCCAGATAAACATGCCGGAGTTCCAGGTATATTCCCCGCTGGCAAGGAACGTCGCAGCCGTGACAGCATTGGGCTTTTCGGTGAAGCCCAGCGAATGATAACAGGTGAACTGGTCAACTGAGGTAATGACTTCACCCTGCTGAATATAGCCGAAACCCGTAGACGGATACGAGGGTGAAATGCCGAGCGTGACGATATAGCCTTTTTGCGCCATCTCATAACCGGCTTCGAGAACATTCCGAAAGGCATCTTTCTTCGTGATATGATGGTCAGCCGTGAGGATGGCAACCGTAGCTTCCGGGTCGCGCTTCTGAATGACGGTCAGACCTAATGCAGCAGCAGGGCCGCTCTCTTTGCCATACGGCTCGATGATGAAGTTCTCTTCAGGAATTTGTGGGGCATGGGCGCGCAGGCTATCTTTGTATTTGCGCCCTGTCACCACATAGATCTGATCAGGTGCGAACAATGGCGCTAACCGATCTACGCTGACTTTGAACATTGATGATTCTTCCACCAGCGGGAGAAGCTGCTTGGGTGTGTCCTGACGACTCATCGGCCACAGGCGCGTACCGCCACCACCTGCCATGATGAGTGCATAGTAATGTTCCACGTTTGAATGCTCCGTCTGCGATCAGGCGTCTTGAGATAAGCAATATTGCATATAACCGACAGCTCGCGCAAGTCCCTTTAGCTCAAGGATCGTCAGTGTGCTGCTGACGGTTGCGATCTGGATGCCGCTCAGGCGCACCAGATCATCGACATGTATCGGGTCGGCACTCAACAGATCCAGTAATCGATGCTCATTGTCGTTGGCAGGCGCAATCCGTTCTGCAATGACCCGCACATGTTCGGCCTGATGAGCCATGTTCAGCTCATCGAGAATGTCGTTCACGTGCATGACCAGCTTCGCGCCATCCTGAATCAGCCGGTTCGCTCCCGCACTGGATGGATTGAAGATGTTCCCCGGCACTGCGAATACCTCGCGCCCCTGTTCGGCGGCTGCGCTGGCAGTGATGAGCGAACCACTCTTTTCTGGCGCTTCCGCCACCAGCACACCGAGCGCCAGTCCGCTGACAATTCGATTGCGGCGCGGGAAATTGCGCGCTTCTGGTGCCACACCGATCGGGAATTCGCTGATGATTGCGCCCTGCTGAATGATTTCATTGGCTAACTTGCTGTTGCTGGTCGGATAGATGCGATCAATGCCGCACCCCAGCACAGCAATCGTTCGACCACCGGCATCCAAAGCCCCACGATGTGCAGCAGTATCGATGCCTTGCGCCAGGCCGCTGATGATGGTAACGCCCTGCTCGGCCAACTTCCGACCAAAATGATAGGCGCTGTCCCGTCCATATGGGGACGCCTTGCGCGTGCCAACGATGCTCAGTGACCGTTCATCGGCTTCAGTCAGCGTTCCCCGCACATACAAGATCGGTGGCGCGTCAGGGACTTTGCGCAGCAGCAGAGGATAGGTTGGATCATTTAAGGTTGTGATCCATGCCCCGGCACGCTTTATCTTCGCGATCTCTTGCTCAATATCCAGCGTCTTGCGCGTCTGCAACAAATGACTGAGCGGCTGACGATCCAACCCGGCCTGTTCAAGCTGAGTTTCGGTGGCAAACCAGGCGCGTTCCAGATCACCAAACCAATCCAGCAGCAGCAGAATGCGCCGCGCCCCGATTTCCGGCACCAGGTGAAAGGCCAGCCAGTATTGTTGTTCGCTCACGATGCCTCAGGGAATTCCAGTGCCTTTTTTCAGCATAGCAAGCGAACGTTTGAATTGTCAAGCGGGGAGCAAACCCTCAGGCAGCCGCACGATCATGAATTTCTCGTGAATATTGGTTTCCAGTATGGTGTCTGGGGTAACCGGGATCAGTACCTCGCCATACTGCTCACTCTTTACTACGTACACATCGTTGGCTCTGGTGTCGAGGACTTCGGTCAGTTCGCCTAACACTTCGCCCTGTTCAGTGCGCACCTGCAAACCGATCAACTGATAGATGTAATGTTCGCCTGCTTCAAGCGGTATGGCATCATCCAGCGGTACCATTACATAGAGCTGGCGCAGACGATCGGCCTGATCCCGGTCCTGGATGCCCTCCAGCGTGAGCAGGGCATATCCCTGGTGCATACGTACTTTCTTGAGGGGATAGGGTGTCGCTGCTGTCGCAGCCGGGTTATTGCTCAGAAAAATGGTGGTCAGATCAGGCAGGCGTTCGGGATATGCCGTCAACACACGCATCCGCAATTCACCGGCGACGCCGTGCGGTCGCAGAATTTCACCAATCAGAAGATACGAGGGAGGGGGGACAGACATCCCTTAAATGATCTTCAGGATGACGCGATTCGCCTTCTGCTGGGTGGCTGTGCGCAGCAGCGCCCGCATCGCGTTGGCGACATGGCCGCCCTTGCCAATCACGCGACCGGTGTCTTCTGGCGCGACGCGCAGTTCGATGACCGTGGTTCCACCCGACACCCGCCGAGCGACCTTCACCTGAGATGGATCATCAACGAGGCTGGTGGCGATATAGCTAATCAAGTCTTCCATGGGCTAACCCTTTGGGTAGGGCAGAGGCGATCACCTCTGCCCGATCATTGACTACGAAGCTGCTTCTTTGGCTTTCTTCCACGATTGACCGGCAGCCGGTGCCGGACGGCTGGTCTTGACGCTCACCGGAGTTGTGAGGCCAGCGGCCTTGGCGGCATTGGCTTCTGCAACCAGCGCCTCCATCGACTCGCCTTTCTTCAACCGTTCAAAGCGCGCCATCGTGCCGGTGCGATTCAGAATGTTGATAATCGCTTCGCTGGGCTGTGCGCCAACGCTCAACCAGTACAGCGCACGTTCTTCGTTCACCACATTGGTGGGCGGTTCTGTGCGTGGGTTATAGTTGCCGATGTTTTCGATGAAGCCGCCATTGCGCGAGCTGCGCTGGTCAGCAATCACGATACGATAGGTGGGCTGCTTCTTCAGACCCATACGACGTAGACGAATACGAACCATGTTTGATCTCCTCAATACATTCATATACGCTCCCAAGCGCTGGTCAGGCGGGGAGCCACTGGCTCAATGAAAACTTCACACGATTGCCAGTAGCGGAAGGGTCGGCGTTGAGGGAAACGCTGCCACTAGCGCAGACCGGGTAGACCGGGAAAGTTGGGAAAACGTCCTTTACGCATCTGACTCATCATGGATTGCATGTCGCGGAATTGTTTCAACACTTCGTTGACATCGCGCACCTCGGTGCCGCTGCCGACCGCGATGCGTTTGCGGCGACTGGCATTCAGGATTTTCGGATTATTGCGCTCGTCTTTAGTCATCGAGTTGATGATGGCCTCGACGCGCTTCATCCGCTTCTCGGCTTCTTCATTATTGATCTGATCGCGGAAACGATCCATCCCCGGTACCATGCCCAGCAGTTGAGTGATCGGTCCCATCTTCTTGATCTTCTGCAACTGTTCGAGGAAGTCTTGCAACGTGAACTGATTTTCCATCAGCTTTTGCTGCAACTTCATGGCTTCCTGCTCGTCGAAAGCCGCTTCCGCTTTCTCGATCAGGCTGAGGACATCGCCCATTCCCAGAATCCGGGAGGCCAGTCGATCCGGGTGGAATTCCTCGAAACCATCAATTTTCTCGCCAGTGCCCAGGAATTTGATCGGCACATTGGTCACAGCGCGCATCGAAATGGCCGCGCCGCCACGCGCATCGCCATCAATCTTGGTCAGGATAAGGCCGGTGATGCCGACGCGGGTGTTGAATCCTTGCGCGATGTTCACCGCTTCCTGACCAGTCATCGAGTCGGCGACCAGCAGCACTTCAGCCGGGTTGGTACGTCTCTTGATTTCTTCCAGCTCGCTCATCAGGTTGTCATCGATTTGCAGACGACCCGCCGTATCCAGAATGACGACAGCCGCACCGGCCTCGCGGGCAGCCTTCAGACCGTTGGCGCAGATGTCCGCCGGACGGGAGCGTGTGCCTTCTTCATAGATCGGCACATTGACCTGTTTTGCCAGGGTTTTCAACTGATCAACGGCTGCTGGTCGGTAAGTATCGGCAGCGACCAGGTAAGGCTGCCTACCATCTCGCCGCAGAAAGACGCACAGTTTAGCGGCAGTGGTCGTCTTGCCTGAACCCTGCAACCCGACCAACATGATGACATGCGGTTTGGTGCTGCCGGAGAAATTCAACCGTCCCGGCTCACCCAGCGTGGTGATCAGTTCTTCATGGACAATCTTGACAACCATCTGACCGGGCTTGAGCGCTTTGGCGACTTCGGCACCGATAGCCCGTTCTTTAACACGTTTAACAAAATCCTTCACAACCGTCAGCGAGACATCTGCTTCGAGCAGCGCCATGCGCACTTCACGCATGACCGAATCGACATCCTTCTCGGTCAACTTGCCGCTGCGCCCCAGGTTGTCGAAGATGCCTTGCAAACGATCTGTTAAATTTTCAAACATGCCTGTTCCCTTAAGCGAACCTCGCGATTGTAGATGAACCCTCGGCGAGCGTCAAGGTTATGCTTGCTGCGGCGTAATGTTATAGTAACCGCGATTGTGATAAGCCAATGGCTGGTGATCGCTGGAATGACCGGTAGCGACGACTTCACCAACAACGATGCGACTCACGCCCGCCGGATGAATATCGACCAACTTGCAATCCAGCCACGCCAGCGAGTCCGCCAGAATCGGTGCGCCTGTCACTGCTGTCATCAGATTGACCTGATAGAATTTATCCGCGCCTTCTGGCAATTGGGCAAATCCCGCGAATTGTTTCGATAAATCAGCCTGATCGCTACGCAGCATCGACACAGCGAATATGCCACTTTGTTCGATGATCTTGAAGGTATCAATGTAATGTTGTAATGAGATTAGAATCAGCGGCGGGTCAAGCGAAATGGACGTGAAGGAACTGGCGGTCACGCCGGCGCGGCGTTCTCCATCGCGGGTGGTGACAACCGTCACGCCGCTGATCCACTGGCGCATGGTTGCTTTCAAGCTGTCGGAATCAATGGGCATTGTGCAGACTCACTTAAACATGATGAACGTTTGCAGCGATTATGAATTGAAAAGGGTTCAGCGACTATTGTACAAAAGGGCAGAGGGAAATCATACGCCCAGCAGCGCGGCCATGCGTGGGAAAATGTCTGTCAGGGCATGAAAATCACGGGCGAAGTCGGCTTTGCGGTTGCCGATCACCACTGTTGGTACATCATTTTCGGTGTGGTTACGATTGCCAATTTCTTCCATATTGCCGTGATCGCTGGTGATGATGACCAACCCTTCATCGGGTTGCCAGCTTTCCAACACACCGGCCATCACCTCATCGAACAACTCCAACAGTTCAACGCCCCGTTCCAGCGGCCCACGATGACCCACCCAGTCCGTCATCCAGTGCGAGTGCATGGCGAAATCGTAGTTCCGCGAAAGAATGACCAGTTGGCGCCCCGCCTCGCGCGGGGTGTAGATGGGGGTATCGGTCAGACCTAGATACTGGTGCCATGATTTACCTGTCCATTCGGGTGTGAGCGCCGCGCCGGCCTTCAATTCGTCCATGCCAAACATCGGTTGACCTGCTTCATGGGCGGCCTGTTGAATCGACGAGCGCAGGGTTTTTCCCCGTGCGATGTCGTGATGCAAACCCTCTGGATAGGCATCCAGGAGTGCTGCTTTTTTCCCCTGGCGCGTCACACGCATGAAGAAATTGTCTTGGGCCAGGATAGCGCGTGTTGCTGCGTTCGGTTTAGGACCGTAATGCTCACCGATGATCTGCGGTACGTTTCTGCCGGTCAGGATGGTTGCCTGGCCGGTTCCACTTTGGGGACGTCCTGGAACACCCATTTGGGCATCAGTGGGCAAGAAACCTGCCAGATCGTTGTCCTGTCGTCCAGTTGACCGCAGCCAGCGCTGTCCATTGCTGAGGAGGTGCAGCGTCGGTGTATGGGCGATGGCAAATGGATTGACCGACGGATCGTCATCTCCCAGACCGATCCCGTCCAGAAATAACAACAGAATATGCATGATTACGAACCGTTTATGGAGATTGGCTCCCCAGCCGCAAGTGTCAGGTCATCTGATATCGGCAGGCGGTTTGCGCGCCAGACCTCTTGCCCGGTTGCATCAAATAGAACAAATTCGGGCGTAAAACGAAAATTGTATCGTTCGCTCAAGATTTGCCCGAATGACGTGTGGATGTCCACCCGCAGGATATTGAACGATGGTCGGAGTTGTTCTGTGAGTGCATCAACCGCCGGTTGTGCTGCGATACATCCCATTCAATACTGGCTGAAGAACTCAAGCAATGTTGGTTTACCATTACCGATCAGTTGCTCGGCGCTCGCCACACTGTCTACATCGCTGCTGCTGGGACGAATAGCCGACCAGATGCCGATCATGATCCCGCCCGCCACAACAAGTATCATCAGACTGTTCAGCCCGCTGACGCGACGCAATCGCAGCCCGACCAGAACGGTCAGCAGGACAGTGGAGATCATGAGGACGGCAGAGAACTGATTGAAGATGGTCATGATGTATGGTTGTGATGCAGATATTCCAATAAGAAGGGATTGGTGGTCCGTTCCTTACCGATGGTGGTCATGCCCATGTGACCAGGCAGTACCCGCACCTCATCGCCCAGTGGCACGAGCTTGTCCACAATCGAGCGCATGAGTGTTTCGTAATCGCTGCCAGGAAGGTCAGTGCGTCCAACGCTCCGCTCGAACAGACAGTCGCCGCTGAACACGATGTTGCCTGCCGCCATGAAATAGCTCAGGTGTCCTGGTGCATGACCCGGCGTGTACAGGGTTTGCAATTGGATGCTGCCGAGTGTGATGGTTTCAGGATCGCTCGTCAGCCAGCGATCCGGTTCAGCCGCGGTTGGAAAGAGCGCACCAGTGAACATCAGGCCGGTCTGGGGCAGGGATGTCAGCAGAGGGCGCGAGTCGGCATGAATGTAGAACGGTGCGCCGGTCAGCGCCTTGAGGTCTTTGCTGGCAAGGACATGGTCAAAATGTGCATGGGTTGCCAGGATGAGTTTGATCTCCCAACCCGCATCGCGGGCGGTCTGTAGAATCAGCGGCGCTTCATCGACTGGATCAATCACCAGCGCTTCGTGGGTGAGGGTATCCGCCACGATGTAACAGTGCGTTTGTACCAGTCCCAGCGTCAGAATGCGAATTTCGATGCTCATGCTACAGCCTCAACAGGTTGGCGGCGCAGGATCAAACAGAGCAAAGTTTGCACCTCGTCCAGTTTCAGCGCTAAGGCGGTGACAAAGAAGACTGCGGCACCGACACCCATTTCGAGCGCGATCTGGATCAGTGTGACAACACGCCCTGATCCGGTCAGCCCCAGCAGCGCCCACAGGCTGTCCAGCAGGATGATCGCCAGACCCATCACCAGACTCGCGACCAGCGTGATGAGCGTGGTACGCGCCAGGGCATTGCCTTCGATCCCTTTCCAGCGGCGCTGCAATATGAACAGCAGCACAATCACCTCAAAGGCGACGCCCAGCGAATTTGCCATTGCCAGCCCGCCGACATCACCGGTGTGGCGCTGCACGAAAAGGTAGGAGAATTGGGCAGCGAACCAGGTCGAGTGGCTGTTCTCGGCGATATTGACCTGGCTGAGAACGAATGCCAGCACGATGTTGATGGCGGCTGCCAGGACGGCGACCAACAAAGGTGTCCACGTGTCTTTGTCCGCGTAGAAGCTGCGGGCGACGATTTCCAGAGCGGAATGCACCACCAGTCCCAGGGCAAAGGCGCGTACCGTGCTGAAGACCAGGGCAGTTGCCGAGGCGTCGAATGCGCCGCCCTCCAGCAGACTGATGGCAGATTGCCCGACCAGTATCAGGCCGATAGCGGATGGAATGGTTGCAATCATGATGAAACGGAGCGCACCAGCCATCGCGCCGCGTTTGCCTTCTGTATCGCCCAGTTCGCTTAAGGCCGCCAGGGTTGGGAATATCACCGTCCCCAGCGCTGTGCCGATCAGCGTCTCCGGGATTTGCATCAGTCGCCAGCCCCAACTGAGGGCGCTGACCGAGCCTTCGCCCAGCCGTGAGGCGACGTTATTCATCACCAGGAATTCCAGGTTGAACAGGCCGACGCTCGCCATGCGCGGCAACATCAGCCGGATCAGTCGCCAGAGCTGCGGGTCACGCCAGCCAAGCAGCGGTTGCCAGTGCAATCGCTGTCGCAGCAATCCCGGAATCTGAATGCCAAGGTGCAGCATCGCCCCCAGAACCGCGCCATAGGCCACCCCTTGAATGCCGAACGGACGTATCAGGACGCCCGCGCCAAACAGGATGCCTACATCCAGCATGATCGGTGCCAGTGCTGGCAGTAGAAAATGATTGTGGCTTTGCAGAATACCCATCACGACGCCGCTGGTAGACATGATCACGGTGCTGAAAGCCATAATCCGCAGCAGACTAACGCTTTCGGCCTGACCAGCCGGCGAGAAACCGGGGGCGGCTCCGGCCACCAAAGCTGGGGCAAACAGGATCATCAGCAGGCTTAGGGTCAAGGTGATGAGGAACAGCGTATTGAGGACATAACTACTGATGCGCCAGGCACCGGCGCGATCATTGCGCGCCAGATAGCCGCCGAAGATTGGGATGAACGTATGCAGCAGAGCAATTCCACCAATCAGGTTGGTGATCTGGTCGGTGATGCTGCTGGCGATGACGAAGTTGTCCCACTCGCGCCCGACGCCAAAAACATTGAAGATTAGCACGGTCTGAACCAGGCTGATCCCCTTGGTGACGCCGAAGGCGAGCGCCACGACCAGGGTAGAAATGGCAATTCGACGTGTACGGTTTTCAGCCACCGTGTTGGCGGTTGCAGTCATATCCGGTTAGCTCGGTAACGAGGCCAGCGCAGCCTGTGCGTCTGTATACCCAGGGTGATGGACGAGCGCTTGCCGGAATGAAGCGCGCGCTTTGCTGAAGTCGCCTTCAGCCTGATAGACCTTGCCCTGCCAGAAGTGCAGTTCTTCGATGTACTGCCCACCGCTGTTCATGCTGGAATTGACCAGCGTCAGAATGTCTTCGTAACGACCCTGCTGAAAGTAAGCGGTGAAGGGGCCAAATTGATACATGGTCATGCGCCAGTGCAGCCCAGCCACCCGCGCCCGGTCATAGGCGGCTGCCGCCTCTGCATATTGGCCCAGTTCAGTGTAGGCCGTGCCAATGTTGAACCAGGCAAAGGCGTCGTTGGGGTTGGCGCGGGCTTCACTCTGGGCAGTCTGCAAGGCAATTTCAGCAGCTTGTTGAGTATCCATCAAATCGCCGAGGATGGTCGTAATGGTGTTCTCATCTTGAGGTTGATAGATGACGATGAAGGTGCGGTTGAAATTCTGCCAGAAGGCATCGAAGTCCTTGTATGGCTTGGGCATCCCGCTGCCATTTTCGCCACTTCCGAGATAGCTGTCGTAAACGAAGAAGCTCTGTAATGTGTCGTCATAACCGACGACCGTCTGGTAATGGCCCAGCCAGTCTGAACCCTCGAACATGTAGCCGGTTTCGATCACCACCGGGAAGCCATTGCCGATCAATTGCTTGAGGACTTCCATATTGCCACCGATCCGGGTCAGCGCCTTGAGGTCGGTGTTGACCTCGACAAACTCAACCAGTTCCCAGGGATTAACATTTTTGTCTTCGCGGTCTGGCTTGAGGAAGCTGACGGCAAATTCCTGATCGCGCGTCCAGCCATAATAGCTGAGTGCCATGGTGATGTTGGCTGGGCCGCAATTGTTCCAGCCCTGCTTGACATGCTTGATGCCACCCAGGAGTTTGTTGGGCGGACGCGGCACGCCGCTGTTGGATACTGGCTGTGGTGTGGGTGCAATCGAGACAGCCGTAGGTGGCAGGGTTGGCTGAATGACCGGTGTCATGCTCGGCGCAACCGTCGCGGTGGCCGCCAGCGTGGGTGTTTGGCTGGGCATGAGCGTTGGTGTCGCTGCTGCGTCGACTGCTGCTGGTTGCCCAAGAGTGGCTGTGGCTGGCGCACCAAATGAACCACTCAGTAAGTCATCAACAGAAATGCTGCCTTCCTGAACCGCCATCGGCGTCGGCAGGACGGTATCGGCGGGTGGTAGCGGGGGTGCGAAGACCTCCATGAAGGGAAGATAGCGCTTGACAGTCTCTCGCTGACCGGGGGCGAGGTTGCTACGAAACATCAGGATGAAGACCAGACCGCCGCCGATCCAGACCAAGACCCAGAAAGAGGTCAAAATGATGGCAGAGTGACGCGGCAAGACTCGGCGCAGCGCAACAGCCAACAAGATGCTGCCAATGGTCAGAATCGGCGCGGCTATGATGCCCCACTGCAACAGTTCACTCATGCTAGGGCGAACCTGCAAGATGATGATTCCGATGATGACTGCCAGCACAAAGAGGACAAACACGCCTACGGTGGCGATGAGGAGCAGGCGCGGTGGCGGGGGAACACCATCATCGAACTCGCGCAGTGGCAATCGGTTCATCTGTTCACGGTTCATTTGCGCTCTCTCCCATTCAGAAACGATTATGGTTTCTGACTGTTGGCTTGCATAAGAGTCTTATACTACAGAAGAGTCTACGGGATCGTCAAGTTATCTGCCGGAGCGCTGCTCTGCGCTTACCGTGCGGTTGCCTGACGCTGGCCGTCTTCTCATCTTTACAGGCTGGCATTCTGACATATGATGATAGAAGCCCGGAGTGACCTTGTGGAGATGTGTGTCTATGTCAGCGGTCTGGAATGTCGAGCTTCATAGCCATAGCTTGTGGTCCAAAGATTGTGTCGTCAGCTTCGAAGCCATCATTGAGTGCTGCCGCCAGCGTGGAATACACAAGATCGCCGTCACGGATCATAACACAGCGGATGGTGCGCTCCTAATGCAGGCACTTGCCCCCGACCTGGTGATTGTCGGCGAAGAAATCATGACAACCGAGGGTGAAATCCTGGCCTATTTCGTACAGGAGAGCATCCCCGCCATGCTGACCCCTGCTGAAACCATCCGGCGACTACGTGACCAGGGCGCAATCATCAGTGTGGCGCATCCTTTTGACCGGCTGCGGAAAGGTGCCTGGGAGAAAGATGCCTTGCTGCGTATTGCCGACAAAGTGGACGCGCTAGAAGTATTCAATGCTCGCTGCGTGTTCAAGGAAGATAATCTGCTTTCCCAGAAATTCGCGCGCGCCCATGGTCTGGCCGGAACAGCCGGGTCGGATGCCCACAGCATCCTCGAATATGGGACAACCTATGTGAAGATGCCCGTTTTTGATGGCCCTGCCGAATTTTTGGTAGCGCTGCGGCAGGCGGAATATGTCAATCGTTACAGCTCTTTCTGGGTTCATGGCTTCAGTTCAGCCGCCAAGTGGTCTAAGAAGCTGGGACTCAAGCCCCGGCAGTGGGCAGGGGGCTGATAGCCTGCAAATGTTCGTAAGCCGCCGCCAGCGCTGCGCCTCCGATCTGTGACGCCAACGCGGTATCAGCAGTATCTTCCAGGACGAGTGCGATGACTACGTTTCGCTGCCCATCCAGTTGAACGAAACCGATGAACCAGGTCAAGGCCTCGCTTCCTGAATAGGCCAGCGCAGCCTGCCCGCCGATGGCTAACTCATCCTGTAGGGCGTCCTGAGCCGCGCCTTCCACAACCGCCTGCGTCATCAAAGTCTGTAACTGCCGTGCCACATCAGCAGTCATCAGTGGCGTTGCTGTCATCGTTGGTGGTGCATCCAGCCAGGTATCGCTCCCCGGTCGGCGTATTTGGAGCAGCGTGAAGGGGGTAGGGGCATTACCCGCATTGGTGATGGCCGCTGTCAGCACTGCCATTTCCAACGGTGTGATAGTAATGCCGCCTTGTCCCATTGCCCCTTCAACATAATTGTTGCGATTGAGTGAGGAACGGCTGGGTGTAGCTGTGATGATTGCAACGGCCGTATCAACGTAGCCTGTGAGCGTTGCGGGTGTGTTCAGCCCCAGCGAGTCAAAACCAGATTGGATGACATCCAGACCTAGATTTTCGATCAACCGTTTGAACGGGTATGGGCAGCCGAAACGATAAGCATCATTGAGGCTGAAGGTGCTGCTTGATGATGCCATCAGGCAATTGAACTCAACGTCCCCTACCTTCACCGGCTGATCGGCATTTTCGGTCACATCGTCGAGTGAATAATTCACCAGCAGCGCAGTAGCCAGCAGAGGGGTTTGCAGAATAGCGCCCGGCTGGTAGACACCTTGCAACACCCGGTTGAAGAACGGTTTGCCTGCATCCTGCACCAGCAGATCCCAATTCTCATCCAGCGTGTTGGGGGCATAACTGGGCAGGCTGACGAGCGATAGCACCGCGCCATCCGGCACGGATAGCATGACGGCTGCGCCACGTCTGCCCGCCATAAGGTCGAGAACGGCCTGTTGAATGGTCAGATCAAAAGTGAGCCGGATATCGCTGCCAATTTGCGCCCGATGGAGCCAGTCGTTCATCAACGTTTGGCTGAGATCAGAGGGAATATCCTCACCACGCAGGATCGGGTTGAATGCGGCTTCTGCACCACTCACCCCATAGCGCAGGCTGGCATAGCCCAGCGCGCTCGCCATCTCGTCGTATTGGTAGCGTCGTGTGACCCGTCCGGTAGTATCGATGCTACTGGTCGCCAGCAGATTGCCCTGTCGGTCGTAAATCTGCCCGCGCTGAATCCGCTGTTCGACCTCAACGCGCCGCGGATTATCCGGTCGCTGAAGAATGCTGTCAGGACCGACCACACTCCAGTAAGCCGCAGCCAGAGCCACAAGCCCAAATCCAATCAGCAGCCCGAATGCCAGCCGGTTCAGTTCACGTTGAAAAGCCATCTCATGACTCCAGCGCTGATAGCCGCAGCAGGAGGCCAATCATCACAAAACTAGCTAGCAGCGAACTGCCCCCATAACTCAGGAAGGGTAGGGTCACGCCGGTCAGTGGCATGAGTTTCAGTACACCCATCATGATGAGCAGGCTTTGAATGGCGATGATGAGACTGAGGCCAACGGCCAACAACGCCAGAAATGAGCGCCCTTGCTGCCGGATCGCGATTTGCAGGCCGCGCAAGGTCAGCACCGCGATGCTGGCGACGACACAGCACACACCTAGCAGTCCCCACTCTTCGGCAATAGCGGCGAAGACAAAATCGGAGTGAACGACTGGAATGTAGGTCGGCGATCCCTGACCCACTCCCTGACCAAATGACCCACCAGCAGCGAAAGTCATCAGGCTTTGCACGATCTGAAAGGCGCGATTATCGGCTTCCGGCCAGGGGTTTAACCAGATATCGACCCGCAATTGTACGACCGAAAATGCCTGATAGGCCGCAAATCCAGCCACCAGGATCAGACCACCGCCGGCGATAAGGATGAGGGTATAGCCGCTGGCGATGTAGAGGAGCAGGATGAAGACTGCGAAGAACAGGATGGCTGTACCCAGGTCGCGCTGCCAAACCAGGATTACGATGGCAATGCCCCACATGAGCAGAATAGGGCCGAATAGACGCGGCGATAACGACGGACGATGCGCGGCAGCAAGGTTCAGGGCGCGGATGGCGGGGTATTGTTCAGCGAGGTAGCTGGCAAGAAAGGCAACCAGGATGATCTTCAATGCCTCGGAAGGTTGAAAGAAGACCGACCCGAATCCCAGCCAGAGCTGTGGTGCGCTCTCGAAACCAGAGGGGTTGGTGCCGAGGATGATGGTGCCGACCAGCAGCAGAATGCCGATGATCAACAGCACATAGCGATACTGGCGCAACCAACGCAGCGTATGAGGGAAGGTTGCCACCAGCAGCATCGCCGCAACCGACACTGCCACCCAGACCATCTGCCGTTCGGAAAAGCGCGGCGCAAGCCGTTCAACCAAAATCAATCCCCATCCGCTGAGAAACATGGGAATCGCGAACAGGAACGGATCATGCCCAGCTAGAAAGCGATTGAGGATTGCCTGACCGCCCAGCACACACACCACCCAAACCAGTGCGTGCAGCCACTCTACCGACTGCAATTGACCACGTACCAGCAGCAGCGCCAGGGTATTGACCAGCACAAAGGCTACCCCAATTCCCAGCAAACTAAACTGGACACGGCGTGCGCCCGCTGCTGGAGTTGTCTTGAGTCGAAGGCTATCAACCATTATGGTGTGTTGAAATACTTGCCGACAATGGGTTGCAGCGCCTTCAGCACCGCCGGATCAACTACGGCGCGATCAGTCATGATGGAATTTTGCAGGGCGCTGTGGCAGGCATATTTCGCCTGTGTATCAATCCGTTCGACCGCTGTGGCGACTGCCTGTTGTGCCAGTTCGATGTTGTGATGAAAAGTTTCTATGACCTTGTCAACGGTGACCGGCGCTTCTGTGACATGCCATGAGTCGTAATCTGTAATATGCGCCATGGTCGCATAGGCGATTTCAGCTTCACGCGCCAAAAAAGCCTCGGGGCAGGTGGTCATGCCAATCAGATCGCAGCCCCACTGTTTGAAGATCAGGCTCTCGGCGCGGGTTGAAAAGCGCGGGCCTTCTTCGATCAGAAAGGTTCCGCCCAGATGAACGGTGCCGCCGACGCCTTGAACCGCCTCAAACAGGATCTTGCTCAAGTCTGCACAGAAAGGCTCGGCAACGGACACATGCGCCACCAAACCGCTGCCAAAGAATGAACGATCACGACTATTCGTATAGTCAAAAAGCTGATCGGGGATGACGATATGACCCGGCGCGAAGGCTTCCTGGAGCGATCCACAGGCATTGACAGCGATAATGAAGCGCACGCCTAGCGACTTCAGGGCATAGATGTTGGCCTTGTAGGGAATTGTAGTCGGACTGAAGACGTGTCCAATGCCATGACGCGGCAGAAAAGCCACCCGTCGGCCTCGCAGTGTGCCGATCACCAGGTCACTGCTGGGATTGCCGAAGGGGGTGGTCATCGGTCGGGTTTCCCTGTCGGTGATTTCCGCCATGCGGTACAGTCCAGAGCCGCCTATCACCGCGATGTCAATCGAGTCCGTCATAATTTGTAATCCCTGTTCTTTGATGTTGCGGATGAGCGCCCGCCAGACAGTGGCTCAAATGCTTTCCAGTTCCAGCTTCAGGCGCAAATTGCCAATTGCGATGACATCCCCATTGGTGATGACGGTGCGCTGGTTCACCCGAATGTCATTAAGATAGGTTCCATTGCGACTCTGAAAGTCTTCCAGCCACCACTGCTCTCCCTGCAACGTGACCCGCGCATGTTCCGTGCTGGCAAACGGGTCATCCAGAATGACCGTGTTGGTCGGCGCTCGTCCCAGCGTCGTCATCGGGAGAAGAGAATACGACTCGCCGGTTGCCAGCAGGCGACCATCCAGCAATTGCAGCACGATCAGTCGGCCATAGCTCTGTCGCTGCCGGACGCTCTCCACTCCAGTCAGTCGATAATCGCGCCACAGGATAACCATCAGCCCTAGCAGAAATGACATCAGCAGCAGGCTGGAGAAGATCCGCAGGAGGAGCAGGATGACTTCGTTCGACACAGGCTCAACTCAATCCGGCAGGTCTGATGGCGCGGGTAGCACCGGCGGATAGATGCTGGTTTCAGGTTGCGTTGAGGACGGGTCTTCCATGTAAATCAGCCGGGTGCTCCCCAGCCGAATGACATCTCCCGGATGGAGTTGGTGCTCCTTTACCACAGCATCATTCACGAAAGTTCCGGTTTGGCTGTTGGTATCGAACAACAGGTAACGACCAAAACGCAGCCGAAGCTGGGCATGGTAACGTGAGACAGCTCGATCATCGATGACAATGTGATTGTCACGACTGCGTCCGATATTGACCAATTCCTGTGAAAGCATAATCATCTGTTGACCGTTGAGCAGCAGATGGGGATTGAGCGGTTTGCTTGGCTCTGGGGGCCAGGATACCGGCTTCATCACAGCGGTGGTACTGGTCTTGCGCGACTGATGGCCGGCCAGAACGCGCACCGTTCCTGCCGCCAGTTCCTCATCAATCGCCAGGTCGATAATCGGTTGCTGATTCATGCGGTAGCCGGAGGCCATCGCCAACTCGACCAGATATTGGCTCATTTGCTCGGGGAGGTCTGGGTGTTGTTGTAAAAGCTGCTGCCGAACATCGCCGTGCATGGCGATGGTATAGCGATCAGGCGCTATGGGTCGAGTGGGGTCTTGCGGTTTGATTTCGGCCTGGTCTTCCATTGCCCGCGCCAGTTGCAGTGCGACATCCTGGATGTTGATCCGTTTGCCGAAGAATTGGGCAAACACTCCTTCGACCAGATGCTCAAGTTGAGATTCCAGCCGCGCGATATGTTGTTCGCTGATAATCGGCATACTCGCCTATCTCACGCGATAATCCGATTGAGGGAAGGGGCGCAGTCTGAGAGTGCGCCCCATATTGAATGTCACTATCGGTCAAAGATTGACCGGGGTTCGGTGGGGATATAATTCGCCCAGGTGCCGAACGTTTGAACCTTATCTGCGTTGGTCTCTTTGTATGTCTCGAACCAAGTGTTGAAGGCGCTGGCTTTGGCCTGGTTCTGCTGGTCTTCAGTCAGATCACGCTCTTCACGGGCACGCACCTGAATGATATGAAAGCCGAATTCGGTTTTGACCGGGCCGAGGACCTGTCCGATAGCACCGGTTGTGATGGCATCCTGGAATTCGCGGACGTAATTGGTGACCGGGGCCCAGCCCAGTTCGCCACCGCGCGGGGCATTGCTCTGATCGGTAGAAACGGCTCGCGCCAAATCGGCGAACGACTCACCCGCATTCAACGCCGCGACCACATCATTGGCTTCCTCTTCGGTAGCTACCAGGATGTGACGGGTATCGGCGAACAGCCCTTTGTCGGTGACGTCGCTCGCCACGTTATCCTGAAGCTTTGTGCGCAAAGCCCGCACTTCAAAATATGCGCGTAGATCCCCGTCGGTCATGCCGGTGGCGCGGCGAATTTCGCGGAAGAAATTGTCGCGGGTCTGATCATTTTGCCGTGTAATTTCCTCGACACTCTGGGTTGGCTCTGGTGGCAGAGTCGGCAGTGGCGTGGCCGATGGCGTCGCGGTGAGTTCTGGTGTCGGTGTCAGCGTCGGGGTGGGCGATGGCGTCGGCGATACAATCGCTGTGGGCGACGGCGTCGGCGTGATGGTCGGGGTTGCTTCTCCGGTTGCTTCAGCAGTGGCTTCAGTCGCTGGGATTTCTTCTGGCGGTTGGATGCCGAGGAATGTCCTGATCTGCTCATCAATGTCGGCCTGGGTGACGCTCACCCCTCGCTCGGCTGCCGCTTTCCGAATCTGCTCATCTTCAACGATCTGATCAACAACCGATTGCGCCATCGTATCCGGCACCTGAAGCTGTTGTATCCAGGTGGCATATGGTTCCTGCTGGGCGTACTGCTGGAAAAACTGTTCCGAGTTAATGCCGAATTGTTCAAATTGTTGTAAGGTGTTGACCAGGCGCTGATTGGTCACATAGCGCTCAAAACGAAAGCGCCGCTGAAACTGGACGACCGAAATATTGGTGCCATCAACCGTTGCGACGGTCTGGTTCGGGATAATCACCTGATCGATGACGAATGTCGCGACCAGCATAATGAGGACGACGGCGACGGCCACAGCGGTGCCAATGATGACCCAGCGTTGGATCTCATGTTCACGCTCGGCGCGTGATTTGTGTTCTCGTTGAATGGGTGCCGCTGGCTTCTTGCTCTTCTCCCCAGCCGGTGTCGGTTCAGCCGGTGCAGCGGCTGGAGCTTTGTTAGGCGCATCTTTCGGAAGACCGGTGGTCTGGCTGCGTTTGGACATAACGTACTCCTGGTCACGAAAAAGGGCATCGTCCTGCGTGACCATGCCCTTCTACAGCGAGAATGGGTTTACTTCAGTCGGTGTTCGAGATGTAGGGCAGCAGCGCTAGATAACGCGCCCGCTTCACTTCACGTGCCAGTTCGCGCTGGCAGCGTGCACAATTGCCCGTCTGACGGCGCGGCTTGATCTTCCCGGTCTCGTTGATGTTGCGCCGCAGGGCGTCGATCTCTTTGTAATCAAAGCAACGACCTTCGGGGCAATAGACGGTGCCGCGACCACGACCCGGACGCGGCCGGCGTGATGGGCGAGAGTCGCGATCGCCGCTTTCTTCGACTTCCTGAAATTCCACGTCACTCATGGATTGGTCTCCTCGTTAGAATGCATAATCATCGCTGTCGTGACTACCGTCCATGAAATCGACTTCAGCGTCTTCATGATGGCTGTCGCGGCGGCGATCACCGAGCAGGATCATTTCATTGGCGACCAGCTCAGTGCGGAAATGTTTCTTACCTGTTTCATCTTCCCAGCCGCGCGTCTGGAGACGCCCCTCGATATAGACCTGCTGGTTCTTGCTGAGGTGAGTCTTGCAGATCTCGGCAAGCTGTCCCCAGGCAACGACGTTGAACCACTCGGTCTCTTCGCGGCGTTCCCCTTCGGCGGATGTCCAGGTTCGGCTGGTGGCAACGCTGAAGCTCGTCACGGGTCGACCACTGGGTGTGTATCGCATTTCAGGGTCGCGTCCCAATGTGCCGATAATCATAACTTTGTTCAGCCCTCGTCCCATAGCGGTTTACTCCCGATGCCTATCGACCCACTCAGGTGAGGTCAGGGCGAATGAGCAGATAACGCAGGACGTTCGGTGAGATGTGCATGTTGCGTTCGAGTTCAGGAAGGTTCTTCGGATCAATATCGGCGCTCATGACCACATAGTAGCCATCGCGCTGCTTGTCGATCTCGTAGGCCAGCTTGCGCTTGCCCCACCGATCAATCTTGGTCACCTGACCCAGACTATCGGCCTCTACCCAGCTTTGAACCAGAGTCACCGTGTTGTTGATGACTTCTTCGTTCGGATCAGATCGCACAATAAAAGTTAACTCGTATGAGTGTCGCATAGGGGTACGTTGTTCTCCTTTCCCCGGAATTGCCCCACTTTCAACGCCAGGCGTCTGATTGGAGCGGAAAGCGCTATCCACTAGTGTGAATGCACACGAAATCCTAGCCGATTCGGGAGTGTTTGACAACGGTCGATTCAAGCGCCAGTCGTGAACTGGTCAGACACAGGGCGACGATGATCCAGAATGCCGTGATGGAAGCATGGAAATCGATGCGAAAGAAATACAAATCGGCCGTGGCGTTAATGAGCGCCGCCACTAATGCGGCATGATAACCCAGATGGATCGATTCGATGTCTGGCAATGACTGAGACACCTGTCGAGCCTGCCAACCATAAACGAAAACGCCGAGAATCATCGCCCCGAACAAACCAACTCCGACCAGGCCGATTTGGTTTGCCATGATGAGGTAGAGGCTGGCGACATTGGTGTAGAGGTCGATTTCCGGGGTGCCAGTGAACCCGACTCCGCTGATCGGATAGCGGCTGATGAGTTCGAAGGCATCACCGTACTCGCCAATTCGCATCTGGGTAGCGCGGTCTGAGCCGGTGAAAGCCTGGGCAAAACGCTCGATGTAGTCACGGGTCTGGGGCAATATCAACAGGGTAGCCGCACCCAGCGCCAGAATCAGCAGATACCGTCGATAACCGGGGAAGAGGCTGATGACCACTACAGCGGAGGCAAAGGCCAGCATTGAGGCACGGGAAAATGTCAGAATCAAGGCCAGCGCTACCAGCCCAACGACCGCGAACGTCAGCCAACGATAGCGCAGTACGGGTTTTGCTGCGAATACCTGAGGCGCGATCATGGCGGCGGAAATTGCCAGGATGCCACCTAGAGCGTTCGGGTCAACCCAGGTGCCGATGGCGCGTTCCGCTAAATCTGGATTGTCCTCAATGTAGCGGATGACGCCGCCATCCGGGTAGCCAAAACGGGAAAGCCGCACCAATATCGCTTCGGTCAGGTCATCGGGTAACACCCAGAGTACAGTTGCCGTGAGGGCTTGCAGTCCAATCGCCAGAATGACCACCAGCACCAGCCGACGCAGCGCCTTCACATCGCGCAGCAGATCCGTCAACACGAAGACCAAGCCGATGCTCAACAGAGTCTCACTGAACTGGCGCAGGATGGTGGATGTCGGTGTGGCGAACCGTAGTCCCAGCGCGAAGGCCAGCAGCAGCCACAGGACGTATAACCCAACCAGAGCGTGAATTGGCGTCAGACGAAAGCTGTGGCGGCGTCCGGTCATCCACTGACCGGCATAGACGACCAGAAAGGCCAGCATCACGATGTCGAGAAAGGTAGGGGTGATTCCAATGCGAAAGGGCAGGGTCGCAAAAGGCATCAGCGTGACCACCAGGATCATGCCATAGAGCGCTGCTGATACATTCGACAGGATGTACAACCCGGCCATCAGGCCGATGACAAGCGCGATAGCGACGACCGGGCCGGCAAATGCGACCAGCAGACCTAGCAATCCGGCGATAGCGCCTACGGTCAGGCCGATGGCCGCACTATAGCGCCAGCCCTCAAACCGATCAATGCGCGTCTGTATGGCGTTCATGTTTTCTCCGCAGGATAAGCCACAGACTATAGCCGAACAAACCACCCCAACTCAACACGCTGATGAATGCCCCAATGCGAAAGCTGGCTGGATCGTACTGAAGTTCAACGGTGTGCTGCCCAACCGGTAGGGCGACGGCGCTTAAGCCGCCATAAGCGCGCAGCAGAGGGGCTTCCACTCCGTCAACCGTGACTTCCCAACCCGGATAGTGAGGCTGGGCCAAAGACAGAATCGCTGGGGCTGGGCTGTTGGTTTCGACCACGAGGCGTTCGGGCTTGAATTCAATCACTCGTGCTTCAGATTCGGCTGGTGTTTCTGTTGCGAGTTGGATTCCGCTCACTTGCGACAGCAGTATGGTGCGACGAGCATCAAAGGTTGGGTCTGCCAGGATAGCGCGGGCTTCAGCGTCGGATGCAACCAGGCGTATCTGGTAAAGCAGATGGGCGAACGGGCGAGGATCGTTCAGCCGGTGCAAGTTGACCGCGCCATATCGATCTTCGCCGGTAATGATGATCTCGCTGGTGACGGGGAGTTCGTTCCAATCGGTGTACACATAGCGAACCGCGAACAACTCCCAGGCGGGAGGATTGATGAGCGCCGGTTCGATCAGGTTGAACGACCCTTCCAGGAACAACGGGCTGATGCCGCGCATATCCATGATCTGATACAGGCTGCCATAATTGTCATGCAGGCCGCGGTACCCATCGACCCGGAAAGGGACATTTGTATCCGCTTGAACGGCCGCGATCAGCGGGGGCGGCGACATAGAAAGCTGCTCGTCGGGCGGGACAGGGTCATAGTTGCTGTCACGATCCATGCTGACCGCGAACAACTCAAATACCAGCACGGCAGCCAGCAGCCCATAACGGAGCGGCTGGGCCGGTTTCGCCAGCAGCCAGGGGATGAGCCACAGACTCAGACCGGCCACTAGCACTGTCAGCGCTAACGGCGGCAGGTATCTGCCGTAGGCTTCGGGGTTACCCAACCAGAGAGCCATGACCACAACGCCAATACTCGCGCACACGATCAGGAGGATGAGGATTGCCCGCTGAATCTGCCGGGTGGCTTTGAAATCACGCAGATGATCCCAACTGAACACATGGGCTGCGCCCAGTCCGGCTAGGATCGCCAGCCAGAAGGATACGAGGTAAGCGGCGCGCTCCTGACCGCGGAAGAAACGCAGTCCCGGCAACAGATTGTAGAGAAAAGCGAAGATTGGACTGTTCGCACCAAAACTCAACCCGATCCCCACGATGACGACGATGCCCCAGAACAGCGCACCCGGCAACCCTCGCCACAGTGCGATGAGCGCCAGCGTCAGGCCGATGATGCCAACATACAGCGGTGACCACAGGCTGACGATGCCTGGGATGATGAACTGGACCAGATCGTGCAGCGGGAAGCCGTTGCCTTTGGTATCGAAGCCCAGCCCGGCGCGGGTGGTGTAGGCCAGATACTCAAAACCCGGTAGCAACTGTATGGCTGCCAATCCGCCGGAGAGCGCACCAAAGCCTATCATCCCCAGCAGCGCGGTCTGCCAACGGTAGCGCTGGCTGTAGCTGCGATAGCCCCAGTAGGCGACCAGGAGATACGTCATGAACCAACTGGTTTGAGGATGCCCGGCCATCCACGATAATCCGAGGGCGAGGCCAGCTAATGGCAGCCACTTCCATGCCGGGTGTTGGTTACGCGTCGCTTCATGCAATCCCAGCACGCCCAGGGGGAGCCAGATGGCCGCTTCCAGCAGCGCCAATTGCAGCGGAGGATACGATTGTAGAAAGCCGCCGTAGCTGGCGATTATGGCAGCGAGCAAGGCTCCAAAATGACTGCCTCGCTGACTTAAGGTCATGCGCCTGACGAGGGCGAACATGAACAGTGAACACGCCAACACATGCGCGGTCATCTCCAGTTCGAGCGCATGATAAGACCAGCCACCACCTGCAT
>JALHNT010000011.1:0-44021 GCA_022843385.1 Anaerolineae bacterium
CCGAACCAAATAATGAAGGGGAGTGGAATCATGACCAACCCGAACAAATGATAAACAATATCAAGAGCCACTTCGCTTCTTGTTGAAGCGTACGGAAAAAAACCGCCTGTAAACACATTAACCCCAGTAATGAATCCAAGCACAGTGAAACCCAATCGGACATGCCGATACCATTCGCCCAGGTTGAGATCGACACAGAGGGTGCACATCAAGGCAGCGACAACGTAAAGCAGATATCTCCTTTCCAAAACCAGTCCGTTCGAGCGAAGCGCTTGAGCCATTAAGCTAAACAAATAGGCGGCTGAAACGAGCTGCGCTCCGAAAACGATGATCTTGAGGATGATCATATTCGGCCTTTAATACAGCGCGAGGCGATGCCAACCTGATGACTCATGGGTAGTCACCACGCCTGAAGCTCACCCCTCCAGCACCAGCATCCCGCTGCGACCCACCCCTTCGAGCAGGATGCGCCCATCCTTGACGGTGAACGCCCTACCCTTGAGCAGATCAACCAGCCGCGCCCCATCGGCGATCCCGGCATGGCGCACCGGCAGCAGCGTTGGCGGCAGCCACTCCGGTCCACGCCAACCCACCACCAGCAGCCGCTGTTCCGGTGACTGGCGCAGATAAGCCAGCAGCCCGCCCTCGGCATGGATCATCTGAAAGCCACCACGTCGCAGCGCCGGCGCATTCCGCCGCAGCTCGATCAGCCCCTTGTAATGATTGCGCAGATCGGTATCCCAGGTCGCTTCATCCCAGCGCATACAACGGCGGTTATCCGGGTCGTCGGTGCCCTCCATGCCGATCTCGTCGCCATAGTAGATGCAGGGGACGCCGGGGAAAGTCAACAGCAGGGTCGAGGCCAGCTTGAGCAGCGCCTTGTCACCGCCGGCGATAGTCAGGATGCGCGGGGTGTCGTGGCTGCCGAGCTGGATGAACTGCTGGCGCGCCACCGCCCAGGGAACGGCAGCGCGGAAACGGGTCCACTGCTCGGCCAATGCCTCGGCGGGCAGCGGCGTGTGGTCGATCCAGCGGTCGGAACTGGCGGTTTCCAGCCCGCGCAGCCAGCGCCACAGCGGGATGGTGAAGCCCTGGTAATTCATGGTGGCGTCCAGCTCATCGCCCTGGAGATGGGGGGTGCCGTCGAAGAAGTTCTCGCCGAAGAGATAGGCATCCGGGTTGTCATGCTTGACCACCTGCCGCAGTTCGCGCCAGACCTCATGAGCCAACTGGGTCATGCCCTGGCGCGCTGTCATGTTCGCCACATCCAGCCGCCAGCCATCGATGCGGTAGGGTTCATGCAGCCAGCGCCGCAGCACCGAATCCGAGGCGCGGTACATGGCCTCGCGCAGACGGTAGCTGCGATAATTCAGCTTGACCAGCGACTTATGCCCCAGCCAGGTCTCGTATTCGTCGGGGTGATGGGTGAAGGTGAAGAAGTCGGCGGTGGGCGCGGCGCGGTTGGCCTGGGCTTCCAGGAACCAGACATTGCGGAAGCCGCAGTGATTGGGCGTGACATCGAGGATCAGGCGCATCTGGCGGTCATCGAGCGCCCGGCGCAGGTCAATGAGCGCCTGGTCGCCGCCCAGATAGGGATCGACATGGTGATAATCGGCGATGTCGTAGCGATGGTTGCTGTAGGCGGTGAAGATCGGGTTGAGGAACAGACTGTTCACGCCCAGGTCTTGCAGATAATCGAGCTTCTGCATGACGCCTGCCAGATCACCGCCGTAGTAATCCAGGCTGCCAGCGCTGGCCCAGGGCAGCGGGTCTTCGCCCCAGTCACGCTGCTGGGTTTTGAAGCCGTGCCGCCCCCACGACAGACCGGCGGGGACATCGTTGCCGGGGTCGCCGTTGTGGAAACGATCCGGGAAAACCTGATAGAAGATGGCGTCTTCCAGCCAGCGCGGGGCGCTGAAGTCCGCCAGCAGCTTGAAGTCGAACCAGTCGGGGGCGTCGGCGCGGCTGACCCCCATGGCCGTCAGCCAGTAAGCGCCTTCGTCCGACATGATCTTGAAGCGGTAAGGCAGGCTGGGCATGGTCATCTTCAGCTCGCCCACCCACCAGGCACAGACGCCCTCCTCCCGATCCGGGCGCAGCGCTTCAAGGAATTCTTCGCCATCGGGGGCGGTGCGCAGGAAGACAGCACGAATCGGTGCACCGAGCGGCGCACGCAGTCGCAGCGTGACGACCTCGTCCTGCGTCGGCAGCGGGTTGGAGACATAGAGGGCTGATCCATCGTGATGCAGCCCGGCGGTCCAGTGCAACGGCATATGCGCATTCCCCATGTATGACGTCAATCATGTCACCTAATGATAGCCATAAGCCGGTAATTCAGGCTAGAGAGGAAGTCGCGCGACAGCGATTATTCCGCCACATGCTTGGCCGCTGAGACGAAGTACAGCCAGAACTCGCGATCCGGTGGCAGTGGATAGGGGCTGCGGAATGGGCCATCCACTGCGAAGTAAAGTTGGATCAAATTCAGCGAAGCGGTGTCATTTGGCAGCAGGTAGAAAGCGTAATCATCAGTACGTGGCAGTGATTCCAGGAGGTTGGCGTCAAAATCAGATGGCGACAGGTTATAAGTCGAGATGTCATCGCGGAGGAAATGCATGACAGCTTGAGCATAGCTGTGATACCCCACCGGTTCAGCGATGATGTACACCTGAGTTGAAAGTGGCAGCGTGGTCGAACGAAAAGCGGCATCCTGGCTATCGGCGTACAGGCGAGATTGAATGTTGTAGAGCGGGACGTGTTGGGCGAAGTAGTAGATGACCTGGCCGGCGGCCATCAGGATAACGACCAGTCGTGCCAGCCGCCGCGCCTGGACGGAACGCTGCCCCAGCAGATGAAACAGGGTATGCAGCCCCAGCGCCGCCAGCAGCATCAGTGCCGGGAAAACCACCACATAGCGGGCGGACATGAGCGGCACAAACAGCAGACTGTTGCCGATGGCGGTCGCCAGCAGCCAGAGCAGCAGCAGGACGCCGCTGTTTTGCAGGCGCAGGGCGTACCACAGCGCCGTCGCCAGCCCGATCAGGAAGGGAGCGGCCAGGTAAACCAATAGCAGCGGCGCATTCCCCCGATAGAAGAAAGAGTCATCGGGAACTCCCAGGTACAGGCGAAACGTATCGAGGGCGCGCACCAGATAGTCTAAAGCTGGTAGCATTCCTACCGCGTTGGCCTCATTAAAGCGCAGGGAAAAGGTCTGCTCCTGCGCCGCCAACATGATATAGATCGGGCCGCCGATCACCACAGCCGCGACCAACATTACGGCTACTCCTTTGAACCGGCCGCGCAGCCGGTCGTTGCGCAGCCAGTCCAGCTCGATGCAGCACCACAGCCACGCCCCAAGCAGCAGCGGATACAGCAGCCGTCCGCCATCGTAAAAATACTGGGTCAACCCCAGCGCCGCGCCGGCCAGTGCGAAGTAACCCCGCCGCCCGGTTTGCCAGCCCCAGGCCAGCCAGCCCAGCGCCAGCGTCCCGAACAACGGGTCGGCGATGTTGTTGATGCCGATGCGGCTGAAGTGAATGTGAGGCGGGAAAGTCGCCAGCAGGAGCGCGGCCAGCAGGGCGACGGGTTGGTTGAACAAGGCGCGCGCCAGGATATAGATCGCTGGGATGGTCAGCGTCCCGATGATGACGCTGACGAGGCGCAGGCCGATCAGATTACGCCCAAACAGGTCTACTGTCAGACTTTGCAGATAGGGGAAGAGCCAGGGGAAAGGGGTAGTGCTGCTGAAGCGGGCGAACAGGGGAACCGGGTGCAATCGAGCGAAATACACTCCGTCACTGAAGTTGGCTTCATCGACGAAGAAGCGAACGGCGCTATCCAAGGCTACCAGGCGCAGCATCAGCGCCAATATGGTAATCAACCCCATCCACAACAGGGTGTGTCGTTCCAGCGGGAGCAGCGGCCCGCCCAGGCCAACCACGATCAGGCCGATGCCGCCGCACAGCACGATCAACTGAAGGAAGGTCGAGATGGTGCGGTCCCCCAGCAGATTCCAGACGATCAGGATGATGATGCAGACCACCCCCAGAGCTGCTTGTTGCCACCACACCCGCTCCGAGACGGGCGGGGCGGCTGGGGCGGAGTGCCGCCGCAATGGATGGAGCATCAGACCGATAGACAACCCGACCGTTCCCAGCACCAGCAGGTTCCAGCCCCAACCCAGTGCCTGACGCTGGAACAGGAGAGCCGCGCCGAGCAGCAGCAGGCAGGAGCCGATGCCAAGCAGCCGACCCGAACGGCTGCGCCAGGCGGGATAGATGCGCTCGACTGGCGGCGCCGCTTCGGCTGGAACGGGAGGAGTATCAATCACGGCTATAGCGGCAACCGGGGAAGCATGAACGGCGGATGGGGGTAGGCTGTGTCGGCGGACGAGCAACCAGGCCACGACAGCGGCTGCCACGACGCCGGCAGCCATGAGCGCTGCCTTGCCCGGAAATGTGCGACGAGTCATCGGCTATCCGTGAGCGATGCTATTGGGCTGATGAGGTTTATTCTACGGTGTCATGACGCTTTCGTACAACTGCCTCATCTGGGCGCGTCATGTCCTGGCGAAAAGGCATTGTATAATCAAATCATCACGAGTGTGAGGCAGGAACCATGACCGTAATCGAAAACATCCGCATCAGCCCCGCCGAATTCGAGGCGCTGCTCAACCGACCGGAAAACGCCAACCGCTGGCTGGAGTTGTTCCAGGGAGTCATCCACGAGGTCATTATGCCCAAACCGCTGCACGGAATCATCTCTGCGTTGATTGCCAGCTTCATCCAGATGTACCTGAATCAAAATCCGATTGGACGAGTGATGGGCGATGGCGTGTTGTTCTACCTGCCCAATGGTGATGTATTCATCCCTGACGCCGCCTATGTCTCGTTCGCCCGCCAGCCGACGATCCCGGAGCGCTACGACCTCGCGCCCGATCTGGCGGTCGAGGTGTTGTCGCCTTCCAACAGCAGCGTCGAGATAGAGGAGAAGGTGGCAAGTTATCTGGCAGCCGGCAGCCAGATGGTGTGGGTGGTCAACCCGGTCAAACAGACCGTCAATGTGTGGCGTCCTGGCGAAGGGCGCGAGCTGCGGGTAGAGAAACTCACGCTGGACGACACGCTGGATGGTGGCGCGGTGCTGCCCGGCTTCAGCCTGCCGGTGCGCGACATCTTCCCGATGTAGCGGAGTGACAGGTTGCGGGTGAGCGGGTTGGGTCAATTCGAGCCGGCCCACGCAACTGCTGGAATCCATTTCTAAATCCGCGAGTCAATGGTACGTGCCTATTTCTCATCAGGCATATTTCCTGTGTCAACGTGATTCCTCGTCGTGTGTCATCTTATCTTTCCCGCCAATCGACAACGTGAGCCGGCAATCACTCTGGTACCGCCAGTTGGTGAACAAGAGACCGCAATCGTCATATAATGGAAGTTGGCACTGCAACTTGCTAGGTGGCTCTGCGTATACGGTCATAGATCGTCACGGGGAGTGGGGAGTATGAACGCATTTCCGCCCGGCCCACGCGGCTGGGACATCTGGGCATACATTCGTGGGAGCAATCGCGAGAAGCTGGCAGCCTGGGGACGGGCTCGTGATGAATTCGGCGATCTGGTGTACGCCCATTTTCTGGGGCAGCATTTCTATCTGCTGAATCACCCTGACCATATCCGCGCCGCGCTGGTGGAGCATGGTGCGTCTTTCCTGCAACTGCCGCTGGGGCAGCAGCCACCGCGACGCCCGCCTCCATCTGCCGAAGTCGATGAACGCCGACACGATCACCGCCGATTGCGCCGTATCATTCAGCCGGCTTTTCAACCGGCCAACGTCGCCCATTATGGTCGCGTCATGGTCGATTACACACAGTCGATGCTGGCGAGCTGGACATCGGGCGAGACCCGCGATCTGAGCCAGGACATGACCCATCTGACGCTGCGCATCGTCGGGCGCGCCCTGTTCGATGCCGATGTCACCGACTCATCAGATGCCATCAGTCAGGTGGTGACAGTGGGAGCGAAATTTCTGACCAATGCTCGCACCCGACTGCCACTGCCCACTCCCAGTAATCTGCGGCTGCTGCGGGCCTGGAATGAAATGAATGATCAGATCAGCAGCCTGATCAGCCAACGGCGACAGGCACCGGAAGGACATGATGATCTGTTGACCGCCATCCTGCAAGCCACTGATCTGGTTGATGGCAGTGGCCTGAGCGACAAAGAAGCCCATGACACCCTCATCAGCCTGTTCATCGCCGGTCACGAGACGACGGCGGTGGCGCTGGGCTGGGCGGCGTATCTGCTGGCACAGCATCCACAGGCTGAAGCCGCGCTCTGGGCAGAACTGGACACGGTGCTGCAAGGGCGTCCGCCGACGGTGGATGATCTGCCGCAACTGCCCTATACCGACGCCGTGATCCGCGAAACGCTGCGCTTGTATCCGCCGGCCTGGGTACTCTTTCGTTATGCGCTGGAAGGTGCAGCGCTGGGCGGGCATGACCTGCCGCCGGGGAGTTATGTGCTGATGAGTCCATATGTCATGCAACGCGACGCCCGCTGGTATCCCGAACCGGAACAATTCAGACCCGAACGCTGGCTGGATGGCAGCGAGGCTGATCTGCCGCGCTATGCTTATTATCCCTTCGGCGGCGGGGCGCATGTCTGCACTGGGCAATTTTTCGCATGGCAGGAACTCCAACTGGTATTGGCGACCATCGCTCAATGCTGGCAACTGCGTCTGACAACGCCAGTCGCGATTGAACCGGTCATCACGCTGCGCCCCGATCAACCCATTCAGATGGTGGTCGAGCCACGTTAGTAAGGTTGTAACGGTTCTGTTTCTCCCGTTGGGAGAAGGATCACCGACGATGATGACAGCACCCTATATAACACACTTCAATGCGTAGCCGCGTGCTCACAGCCAGATCAGGTCTGCCTGGCTAAGCTGGTTGCTGTAGCTGACCTGAGACGCAAGGCCCTCACATCCGAATTCACCTTTGACTTGATCTAAATCAAGGCCAACTCCTCCGGCTTGTCCTATCCTGAAGCTCAACAGACTATATCCCTTCGAGGACCAAGCCATGAGCGACGATGGTTGGATGCCGATTATTCATCAGGATCGCTGTGTCGGCTGCGGCACCTGCGTTCAGCAATGCCCTACCCAGGCATTGGCGCGGGTGAATGACAAAGCGCAGCTCATGTACCCTGAACGCTGCATCTATTGTGCTGATTGCGAAATGCTCTGTCCCGAAGGCGCGATTGAGGTTTTCTTCGTCATTTGCCCAACTCCAAAAGGGGACCCATCATGAAGTCATCGTCTATCAATCCGAATGTCTTTTCAGCTATTCTCCTGTTCTTCGCGGTTTTCACAGTAATATTGATCGCTTCACCAGTTTCGGTACGCATCGAACCCAATCAGAGTGCGGCTCAGTCACCGATTGAATACACCCTCCGGACGATCATGGGGCAGCAGCCACCGATGGCGTTCATCGGCGTTGGCGGCAGCATCGACGGCCTCATCAATCCTGAACTCAAGGCGGAAGTGGGCGATACCGTGCGCCTCACCCTCATCAATGGTGATCCAGTTGCCCACGATCTGGCGGTGCCGGATTTCGGCGTCAAGACGCCTCAGTTGCTGAAGGTCGATGAAACCGCTACGCTCGAATTCGTGGTGGATCGTCCCGGCAGTTTCACCTATCTCTGCGACATCCCCGGACATAAAGAAGTCGGCATGATCGGACAGCTCACCATCACGGGCGAGGCAACTGGCGCTCCTCAGGTGGCAATGCAGCCGATGGCGCAAATGATCCCGACGGCTGCGCCGGTTGATCCTGCTGCGGTTTCGATTGTCCATTCCCCCAGCGATGTGCCAGCCCCGGTGGGCGACCGTGCTCCGACGCTGGTGCGGGTTGATCTGGTGGCGCAGGAAGTCTCTGGTCTGCTGGCGGATGGTACCAGCTACACCTATTTCACCTTCAATGGCACCGTCCCTGGCCCGATGATTCGGGTGCGGGTAGGGGACACGGTGGAACTGCATATGAAGAACGATATCGGCAGCGGCTTTGTTCACTCGATTGACCTTCACGCAGTGACGGGGCCAGGTGGTGGCGCGGTCTTCACCCAGACCAAACCTGGTGAAGAAACGGCTTTCACCTTCGAAGCGCTGAACCCCGGCCTGTATGTCTATCACTGCGCCACACCTAGCGTCGCTCATCACATCACCAGCGGTATGTATGGCCTGATCCTGGTCGAGCCGGTGGGCGGGTTACCCCCGGTTGACCGCGAATTTTATGTCATGCAGGGCGAGATGTATACCGTTCAGCCTTTTGGTACCGCCGGCCACCTCGACTTCAGTCATGAGAAGATGCTGGATGAGCAGGCTGAATATTTCACCTTCAACGGCGCGGCGGGAGCGCTGACGGCTGATGCTTATGCCCTGCGTGCCAATGTCGGCGAGACGGTGCGCATCTTCTTCGGCGTCGGCGGCCCAAATGCCACCTCATCATTCCATGTCATCGGTGAAATATTCGACCGGGTCTATGAACAGGCTTCGCTCACCAGCGATCCGTTGACCAATGTCCAAACGACGACAGTGCCACCGGGCGGCGCGACGATGGTGGAATTCCGGCTGGAAGTGCCGGGACGCTATATTCTGGTCGATCATGCTCTGTCCCGGCTGGAACGGGGGCTGGCCGGGTATCTGTATGTGGAAGGTGAGCCGAATATCACCGTCTTCGATGGTGAGATGACAGCCGGCTCTGGTCATTAATCTGCCGATCTTCGGCTGAGATTATCAAAAGGGATTGTGAGTCTGGTCACAATCTCTGTTTGCATTACAGGCCACACCTGTTTTGTCGCCGGACTGTGCTGAATCGCTCGTGACTTGACTGCACTGAGAGGTGCGCAGCGGTTCGATCATTCGGAAGGTGATAGGCTAAAATAGGTCATGTCATGCTTTCATCTGCCTGTCTTTCGAGGAACGACCATCATGGCTCATCTGCTTGGCATCGACATCGGCACCTCCAGCGCCAAAGCGGTGTTGTTCGATTCCGAAAGCGCCCGCATCATAGCCGTCGCTGGTCAGGAATACCCGATCCTGAAACCTGCGCCGGATCGTGCTGAGCAGAACCCGCAGGACTGGTGGGCGTCAACCGTCGCGGTTGTGCGCCGTGTCACGAGTGAAGCCCATGTCCATGAAGTCACCGCGATCGGTTTCAGCGGCCAGATGCACGGAACCATTTTGCTCGATGCACAGGCACAACCGCTGCATCCGGCCATCATTTGGGCTGACCAGCGCACAGCGCACACCGCTGGTGAACTGGCGGCGGCCCTACCGGCGGCGGAGTATGCCGCAACGGCGGGAACTCTACCGGCTGCCGGTTTCCTGGGGCCAACGTTGTTGTGGCTGAAGCAGCACGATCCCGCGCTGCTCGAGCGCACCCATCAGGTGATCCTCCCCAAAGATTATCCACGCCTGAAGATGACCGGCGAAATCGCCACCGATGTCACCGACGCGGCTGGCACCAGCATCTTCGATGTCAGCCGCCGCGCCTGGGCCAGCGCCATTCTGTCACAGGTCGGGCTGCCCGAAGGTATTCTGCCGCGTGTCCAGGCATCGATGTCCATCGCGGGCTATCTGCGGGCTGAGGAGGCAGGGGAGATGGGCTTAAAACCGGGCGCGGCGGTCGTCGCTGGCTGCGCTGACCAACCGGCGCAGGCCATCGGCAATGGACTGATCCGCCCCGGCCTCGGCTCAGTCACTACCGGCAGCGGCGGTCAGGTGTGCATCCCATTTGAGCGAGCGCTGGGTGAAAAAGTGCCAACCGATCCCCGGCTGCACGTCTTCAACCATGCGGTGCCGGATATGTGGTACGTGCTGGGGGCGATTTTGTCCGCCGGGTTGTCGCTGCGCTGGCTGCGCAATCTGGTCGGCTTGCAGGATGATCCCCAGGCCTATGCCCGCCTCAGTGCAGAAGCTGCTCAGGTGCCACCCGGTGCCGACGGCCTGCTGTTCCTGCCGTATCTCTCCGGCGAACGCACCCCCCATATGGATGCGCTGGCGCGGGGCAGCTTCATCGGCCTCAGCAGTCATCACGGGCGCGGTCATCTGGCGCGGGCGGTGATGGAAGGGGTGGCTTTTGCGCTGCGCCAGACGGTGGAGATCAGCCGGGGGTTGGGCGCAGCCGCCGATACCATGATCGCAGCCGGTAGGGGTGGCGAGAGTGACTTCTGGCGTGGCATTCAGGCGGATGTCTTCGGCATTCCCCTGCAACGGACTCAATCGACCGAGCAGGCCAGCCTGGGGGCGGCGCTGCTGGCCGGGGTCGGGGCAGGGGTCTATCAGAATCTGGATGAAGCCTGTTCACAAACGGTGCGCTATGGTGCGGTTACTGAACCGAACCCGCAGCGTCATGCTTTCTATAACGAACGCTATGCGCAATACCTTGAACTCTATCCCCGCCTGAAGGATGACTTTCACCGGCTTGCCAGAGTATAACGGGCTTGTAATACCCATTCGTTATTTCCCCGTTGTCCCGCGCTTTTCTCCATCATATCGATGCGAGAGCATCCCATTATTGTAACTTTCACGATCTTAAGGGTTCACTGAGTACACCTTATACCATAATCATAAATAGCGTGTTTTATGGGCGAATAAAACAGTGAATGATGTGACAGAATGTGTCACACTGTGAAAAAATCCGAAAGAATGACTTCAGTACCATCTGCGAAGTTGTCTCATATCTTGACACAACTTCAAAAAAGTTCCTATAATGCGTAAAGAGTTAGACTCTGTGTAAGGCCATGCCGGTGAAAGAGTCCTACGTCAGCAATCGGGTTTTGAAGATCAATGTCGGGTTTCTGCTCAGTGCAGGACCCGGTCACAGCCACGACACTGCGTTCGATGTGCCGCTGGTTCGTGTAGCAGACGACCTGATGCTGGAATATGTGCGCGGGCCGCTGCGGCTCAGCCGCACCAGCACCGGTGTACTGGTTCAGGGTCAGCTCGAAACATCACTCCATATCGAGTGTGTCCGCTGTCTCGACGATGTGACCGTTCCTGTCACACTGTCGATTGAAGAACTTTATGCCTACTTAACCCCCGCCGCTGAATTTCAGATTCAGGATGATGGCAATCTTGATCTTGCGCCGCTGCTGCGTGCCGAAGTCATGATTGCCACAACCAATGGCGTGCTGTGCCGCCCCGATTGCAAGGGGCTTTGCCCGGAATGTGGTACGAACTGGAATCATGCAAGCTGCTCCTGCGCGGACGCTGATATTGATCCGCGGTTGGTCGCCTTGAAGAAGTTTCTCGAATAACACTTTATCCAGGTATGTAGGGGGAAGTCAGCGTGGCTAATTATACACCTCGTCATGATGACCGTTTAGATTTTGTTACATCAGATGATTTGTTTGACGATGACGATTTTCCGGCTGCGGGTGCTGATGCTGAACCCAGCGATGAATTGTTTTTCACCATGGGTGACGCCGATGATTTCGGTGATGATGATCTGGTCTATGACAATTGGGATGAAGAAGACGCAGAGCTCTATGATGAAGACGAGGACAGCCTCGATTTCGAAGCTGCCGCCATGTCATCCAGCGACACCATCGGCCTGTATCTGAAGGAAATGTCGCGGGTACCGCTCCTCAGCACTGACGAAGAAGTCGATCTGGCGCGGCGCATCGAAGCCGGCGATGAAAGCCGTCGCAAGCTGCGTAAAGACCCACAACACGTCAAGGCCGTAGACTGGCGGTCGATTGCTGACGACGGCGACTCCGCCCGCGATCACCTCATTAAGGCCAATACTCGGCTGGTGGTATCCATAGCCAAGAAGTACATGGCGCGTGGCGTGCCATTCCTCGACCTGATTCAGGAAGGCAATCTGGGTCTGATGAAGGCCGTCGAGAAGTTCGATTACCGGCGCGGCTTCCGCTTCAGCACTTACGCCACCTGGTGGATTCGCCAGACGATCACCCGTGCCATCGCCGATCAAGGCCGTACTATCCGCGTGCCAGTGCATATGAGCGACCGCATCCGTCGCTTGTATCGTGTAGCGCGTGAACTGGAACAGGAATATGGGCGTAAGCCGAGCGCGGACGAGATCGCCCGCGTGATGGAGTGCGAACCCCGCAAAGTGCAGTGGATGATGCGGGTATCGTGGCAGCCGCTCAGTCTGGAACATCCGGTAGGCGAGGATGAAGACAGTGAACTGGGGCACTTCATCGAAAGCGAAACCGAGGCCAGCCCGGCTCAGCACGCCTATGATAACCTGCTGCGGCAGAAGATTGAGTCGGTGCTTTCTACCCTCAGTCCGCGTGAAGCCCGCATCCTGCGGCTGCGCTTTGGCCTGCAAAACGGGCGCTGTTACACGCTGGAAGAAGTTGGTCAGAAGTTCGGCCTGACTCGTGAGCGCATCCGCCAGATCGAAGGGCGGGCGCTGCGGCGGCTACGCCATCCCCGTCGGGCACGCCAACTACGTGATTACCTGTCCATGTAGATCAGCTTACGGGAGCCATACGCTCCCGTTTTTCATTCTCGCAGCAGGGCCAGTCATGACTTGACAGGTGATGGGCGAGTCGTGTTAGCATGTGACCATCACCAAAAAACGGGGGACTATACGTCTGATGCTGCGTCGATTTTCGCCTGCCCATTCGTTCCTGAATCTCTTTATGGTCGTATTCGCGCTGACCGCGCTCTCAAGTCTGTTTGCCTCCTACGACGTGACACGCAGCCAGCCGCAGGTGATTGCCATCTTCGTCAGCGTTGCCCTGTTCTTCTGGATCGCCTACATAATGAACAGCCCGCGCCTGATAATTGGCCTGACAATGGTCTTCGTGGTGGTGGGAATCGTATTTGCCCTTTTGTTCATCCTGCAATATGGCAATCAGAATTACCCGGATGCTCCTGGACTGATGCGTTCCATCGGGGGCATTACCACCCTGCTGCCACCGCTGGTCTTCATCCACGAGAATACTGCCGGGACGCTGGTCGAAATCCTGTTGCCCTTAACCCTGGCTCTGATGGCGACCACCCGTCGTTGGTTGCGCTGGGCGTGGGGGCTGGCAATTCCAGTGCTGCTGTATGCGCTGTTCCTCAGCTACTCGCGTGGCGCATGGGTCAGCGTTGTGTTCATCCTGCTGCTGGGGCTGGCCGTGGTGATATTCGGACGACTGAATCGCGCGTTGGCGATTGGGCTGATCGTGATTGGGGTGGTGCTGGTGATCGCGATCACCGGCGCGGTCGTGACGGTTGGTGCCAATTCCGGACTGGTGCAATCAGCCATGAACACAGCCACCAGCCGTCTTGAACTCTACCGCAATGGCATCTACCTTGCCTCCGATTATCCCTTCACCGGCATTGGGCTGGGCGATACCTTCGCTATGATTTATTCGCGTTATAGCCTGATGATCTTTGTCCCGTTGTTCACTTACTCACATAATCTGCCGCTGGCAATCTGGCTCGGTCAGGGGTTGCTTGGCCTGGTGGCTTTTGCCGGGATCGTGCTGCTCTTCTATTATCATGTGCTGCGCGTGATACGTATAGCTGACCCTGGTCCAATCTTCTATGGTGCGTGGCTGGGTGTGACGGCAACCCTGGTTCATGGTCTGTTCGATGCGCGGCAATATGTTGAAAGCCCCTTCACACTTCCGGCTCTCTTTGTCGGGATTGGCCTGGCTATCGGGAGCGGACGCTATGCTCTGAGCGAGGTGTATTTTGTTCGCCGCCGCCATCATTGGTTCCTTCCGCTGGGTCTGGCCGGCGCGCTGCTGGGCACTGCACTGGTAGGTAGCATCGTCTTCAGTCGCGATCTGCAGGCTATCTGGTATACCAACATGGGCGCAATCCGCGAGGCCCAATCTGACTCGGCTATTGTGCCAGAGCTATCACCCGCTTTGCGCGCCATCAACCGAGCAGCCGCTCAGGCGAGTTACGAGCAGGCGCTGGCGATTAATCCGAACTGGCCGAGCGCTAATCGGCGGTTGGGCAACCTGCTGGTGGCTGATGAAAACTTCTCCGCAGGTATCCCTCTACTGGAAAAAGCTTATGCGACTGAGCCAGGCTACCAGGCCTCGATCAAGGGTTTAGGATTGGCCTACCTGTGGGTGGGTAAGACGCGCGATGCTGCTAATCTGTTCCAGCAGTTGAGCGAACCCGCAGAAATGTCAGAAGAGCTGTGGAACTGGTTCTCCTTCCGCCAGTCGCAGAATCAGATGGATCTGGCCGGTTATGCAGGAGAAAGCGCTCTATTCATGAGCGATGAATCAGGCGAGCCGAACCTGAGCGTCTGGCTGGCCGTTGCTGATAGCTTTATGGCTGCCGATAACCGGACGCATGCCAGCTACTGGTATACGCGGGTGCTGACCGAGGACCCCACCAGCAGCGCGGCTATTGGTGCGCTCACCCTCATTTGTGATATTGCCCCCGAAATTCAGACGATTAACAATCGCACCCAGGTACTGAGCTGCGCACCGCCGGAGGTTGGCTGAGGTCAGCTTTTGATCAGCGTAAAGGGCCTGTGCCGGCTGATTGGGTGACTCATCCTTGTTGTGAGCATGAAGCGATTGCTCTGATTTGTACGCAATCCTGATCAATCGCGTTACAATCACCGTCTCAGACAAAGGCTGTTTCACAACAGGGAGGAAAAGCAACCGATGGGCATTCTGTTCAAAAACGGCACCGTAGTCACCGCCGCCGAGATGTACCCGGCGGATGTGCTGGTTGAAGGTGAAAAGGTGGTCATGATCGCGCAGAGCATCTCGGCGCGGGGTCATGAGGTCATCAACTGCAAGGGCAAGTATCTCATGCCCGGCGGCATTGATGTGCATACTCACCTCGATCTGCCGTTTGGCGGCACCTACAGCAACGATGATTTCGACGTCGGTCACAAGGCGGCGGCCTTCGGCGGCACGACCATGCACATTGATTTCGTCATCCAGCCCAAAGGCGGCAGCCTGCACGATGGGTTGAAGACCTGGCGGGAAAAGGCCAAACCGGCGCAGATTGATTACGGCTTCCACATGGCCGTCACTGACCTGCGCGATGATGTGATGGACGAGATTCCGTCGCTGGTCGAGGAAGGCATCACCAGCCTGAAGCTGTTCATGGCCTATAAGAATGTGTTCCAGATCGATGACAAGACGCTCTACCGGGCGATGAAGCAGGCGGCCAAGCACGGCATGATCGTCATGGTTCACGCCGAGAATGGCGATGTCGAGGAACAACTGCGGCTGCAACTGTTGGCCGAGGGCAAGACTGATCCGGTCTGGCATTATTCGTCACGTCCGCCGGAGATCGAAGGCGAGGCCACCAACCGCGCCGTTGTCATGTCGGGGATGACCGGCTGCCCGCTGTATGTGGTGCATATGACCTGTCAGGAGTCGGTGGATGCGCTGCGGCGGGGTCGGGCGTTGGGTTACCCGGTCATGGGCGAAACCTGCGTTCAGTATTTCCATATCACCCGCGATAAACACCTGGGCGCGCCCGGCTTTGAAGGCGCAAAGTATGTCTGCTCGCCGCCTGTCCGCAACCCGGAACATCATGCGGTGCTGTGGCAGGCGGTCAAGGATGGCACGCTCCAGATTGTCAGCACCGATCACTGTGATTTTTGGTACGAAGGCGGGGTTGGTCCCTGGGAGCAGTGGTCGAAGGATCATAACGGCGGTGACTGGGTCGAGTATGAGAAGCAAAACCCCAGCTATCGCCGTCCGGGCAAGGAACTAGGTAAGGGCAACTTCGCCAAGATTCCCAACGGGCTGCCTGGCATCGAAGACCGGATGTTGATTATGTGGCATCTGGGGGTCAACGGCCGCAAGATTTCGCCGTCGCGTTTCGTCGAACTGAACTGCACCAATCCGGCCAAGATTTTCGGCTGTTACCCGCGCAAAGGCACGATCACGGTGGGTGCTGATGCCGACATCCTGGTGTGGGACCCCAACAAGCGCCACACCATCAGCGCCAAGACCCATCACATGCGCTGCGACTACAATATGTATGAAGGCATGAAGATCAAGGGTGTGCCGACCCAGGTTTACCTGCGCGGCAAGCGCCTGGTCGATGGCGAGATGTGGCTGGGCAAGAACGGCGAAGGCCAGTTCATCCGTCGCGCTGCCCACGCCCCGGTGCTGTAACGCGCTCATCAACTGCGAATACTCCAGCATGCCTGCTCTCCACTATACACAGTGGAGGGCAGGCATCAGATTGTCCCACACAAGATAGCTCGACATAAACGACCAATCCCTGACTCACGGCAAGAATAGTGTACAATGTCAGCAACGGTGGATTTAGTTGAGGGATACTTATGCAGTCGACTCCTCAAGCGCCGGTTCGTCGTGTTGTCTGGCGCACGGTCTGGGTTGGGCTGGCGCTGGCGTATGTCGCCATTGTGCTAATCGCCACCCTACGTAGTGGCGATTCGCTCGATACCATCATCAGCATCTTCGCCACCCGCTTTCTCGGCATCTTCATCGAGGCTGCGCCGTTCCTGCTCCTGGGGACGATGGTCTCCGGTTTGATTGATGCGTTTGTCACCGCAGAGGACATCGCCCGCATTGTGCCGCGCAACCCGCTGCTGGCCGCCATCGTCGGCTCTGGCATGGGCTTCATCTTCCCTGTCTGTGAATGCGGTGTAGTGCCGGTGGTACGCAAGCTGTTCAACAAAGGGCTGCCGCTGTGGGTGGGCATCACCTTCCTGTTGGCGGCACCGGTCATGAATCCGATTGTGCTGGTCAGCACGTATGTTGCCTTTGGCTTTGGCCCGGTCTTGATCGGGCGCTTTGTGCTGACGGCGCTGGTCTCGATTGGCGTGGGGCTGGTGTTCGCTCTGGGGGCGCGTCCCCAGGAGATTTTGCAACCGCGCTCGATGATGCCGGTCATGGGCGGTTCGCCTGCCGCCGGTCACACCCCCCGCCAGCGTTCGCTGGGGCAGGGTTTGGGGCAGGCGCTGCGCTCGGCCAACAATGAATTCTTCGATATGGGCAAGTACCTTATCATCGGCACGCTGCTGGCGGCTACGATGCAAACGATGGTTTCACAGCAAGTGCTGGAAGAATTGGGGCGCGGCCCGATCATCTCGGTGCTGGTGATGCAGGCGATGGCGTTTGTCCTGAGCGTGTGTTCAACGGTGGACTCGTTCCTGGCGCTGGCCTTCGTCGGCACCTTCACCACCGGCTCGATCATCACCTTCCTCACCTTCGGGCCGATGGTGGACATCAAGAGTATGCTGATGTTCACTGGCGTGTTCCAGCGCAAGACAGTGCTGTATCTCATGCTGCTGCCGCTGCTGATGACAGCGCTGGCGGGCATCTGGCTCAATCTGAACGTCGTATTTTAAGTGGGAAGCGTATTCAACATGACATCCTTGAATCCGGTTCAACAGCGCAGCACCCTCAACACCATCCAGTGGATGGGCTGGGTCAAGACCGGCCTGCTGTTCGGGCTGGCGCTGTATTTCGCCTATAACATCCTGACGGGCAACCTGACCAATTACATCAACGAACGTTTCGCCTGGCTGTCGTATCTGGCGGTGGCCTTGTTCGTGGTCCTGGGGGGTGCCAACCTGATCGAGCTGCTGCGGCAGCGCCCGGCGGCTGAGGACTCGCTGGACGAGATTGATCTGTTCGCCCGGCCTGACCCGCAAACACATGGCAGCGGCGGCATCTCATGGTCGGTGCTGGCGATCATCGCTGTGCCGCTGCTGCTGGGGACTCTCATCCCGTCGCGTCCGCTCGGTGCCAATGCTATCGACGGCAACATCAGCATCAGCGCAGCATCGGTGACCGGGGCACAGACCTTCACCACTGATCCGCTGAAGTGGAATGTGCTGGACTGGCTGCGGGCTTTCAATGCCCAGGATGATGCTACCAGTTTCAATGGCAAGCAGGCAGATGTAATTGGCTTCGTCTACAAAGAGCCGACGCTGGATGAGCAGCATTTCATGGTGGCACGTTTCACCGTGAGCTGCTGCGTGGCGGACGCTGCCGCGATTGGTCTGCCGGTGGATTGGGCCGAGACAGCGGCACTGCCTCAGGACACCTGGGTGCGGGTCAAAGGCAGTTTCGAGGTCGGATCATTTCGTGGCGACACGGTGCCGATCCTGATCGCTGAGAGCGTCGAGGTGGTGACGCAGCCGGAGCATCCCTATCTCTATCCCTGACAGCATCCGAAATTGCGAGACATGCTATACTACATCACAGAGTAACCATCCTTCGCCGGGAGATATGCTGCTGTGAAATCCATGACCTGTAGCAATTGTGGCGCACCGCTGCAAATCGAGAATCAGTTCATCCGCACGGTGACCTGCGCCTTTTGTGGCACCAATTATGTCGTCAGCGGCAGCGATAGTCTGGATGTCACCGGGCAGTCGGCCACGCTGGCGGATTACCCGTCGCGGCTGAAGGTCGGGATGACCGGCGAGATTCGCGGGCGCGCTTTCACCGTGCTGGGGCGCATTCGTTATGTGTATGACGATGGCTTCTGGGAAGAGTGGCAGATCACCTGGCAGGATGGCGCACCGCCCGACTGGCTGGAAGAAGATGAAGGCTACTGGACGGTCTACCGCCGCGAACGGGTCAAGAGCGCGCTTCCCGCCTATGATGCGGTCAAGGTCGGCAGCAGCATCAGCGTCAACAACCGGTCGGTGTTCATCACCGAGAAGCGCCGCGCCCGTGTCGGTGGCAGCGAGGGACAGTTCTCGTCGGTGTTCCCGCTGAAAGGTACCTTCGGCTATCTGCAAGGCGGCGCAGATAATGCCTCGGTCGGCATCAACTACTGGGATGACGAGATCGAATTGTCGATTGGCGATGACCTGGAACATCATGAACTGGTGCTGCGGTAAAATCCTATGAGCCAGACACAATCTCCCAATGCGCGGCCGGTGCTGCGCGAACTCAAATGTCCTCAGTGCGGTGCATCAGTGCCGCAGTTCAGCGCCGATGCCCAGACGTTGGCCTGTCCGCGCTGTCATGCCACGCTGAATGAAGATATGGAAGGCATCAAGGCCGCGCGCGGCGTCAAGCTGCCCAACGCGCGGGTGCCGATCAAGGTGGGGCAGAAGCTCACCTTTGAGGGTGTGGCTTACTTCGTGCTGGGTCGGGTGCTGTACCAGGGCTGGGACCCGGACGACAGCAGCGATCACTGGTCGTGGAACGAGTGGCAGCTCGGCAGCAGCGATGGCCGCCTGGTCTGGTTGGCACATGATGAGCATGGCCTGTCGATCTTCAACAAGATGCGGATCCGCGAACCCTTCGATGCGCAGGGCGATGCCTCGGTGCCGGTGGGCAATGGGCAGCGGGCGATGGTAACGGAACGCTATCCGGCCAAGATCGTCGGCGTCGAGGGCGAACTGAGCTGGAAAGCCGGGCGCGGCGATAAGCTGATGATGGTCGAAGCCAAGCAGGGCGTCAAGAGCTACAGTGTTCAGGTGTCGCCGGAAGAGCTGGAAGTGTACTCCGGCCAGGTGTTGAGCAAGGAAGCGATCACAGCCGCGCTGGGCGAAGACGCGGCCAAAGAGATGTTCCCGCCCTTCTTCACCCTGGGCGTGATTGTGGCGACGGTCTGCATCCTGTTCGCCTGCGTCAGCGGATTGCTCGGCCTCGTGGTATCCGGCAGCGGCGAGGCTTTCACCACCCAGACGGTGACGGTTAATCGGGGGCAGGAGAGCGAGTTCCCGGTCACCTTCGCAACGGCCGGGCGTCCGGTGATCGTCGATGTGTCGATCAATACGCCGCTGGCCGAGAACACCTTCGCCGATGTGGACATCAGCATCACCGCGCCCAACGAGGTTGAGACGTATATCGTGTTGCAGGAATTCTGGCATGAGACGGGCGTCGATGAAGGCGAGTTCTGGCGCGAACAACAGCTTTCCGGTTCGGATACGTTTGTCCCGGCCATGACCGGCGACCACACGGTCACGGTGGCGCTGGACGAAGGCAGCCAACTGGAGAGCGCGACGGTACAGATCGGCCTGAAGATCAATCATATTTCGCCCACCTTTTTGTGGGGCTATGCCATCATCGTCGCCATCATCGGCGGCATCATCTTCTTTTTCTCACGTTTGGGGAAAGGCTGAGTCATGTTTAAGGCAGCAGTGGTTTTTCTGGTCGTCCTCATTCTGGGTGTCAGTCTGGCAGGGGCCTACTACGCCGGTTACAACGGCATCGGCATGATCTCCGCCGGTGGGCCATCGGCGCGGGTGGGCAGCATCGGCGGCCCGATCATCAATACGGGCGGCACAGGTAGTGGCAAGTAGCGTCCTGGCGGAAAACTCCCCGGTCAGCCAGCAGGTCTCGCGCCGCGAACGGGCAACCCTGCTGCTGGCCGTCCTCATCATCTCGATCTGCGCTCTGGTTTATGAACTGATCGTCGGCACGCTTTCCAGCTATCTGCTGGGCGACAGCGTGACCCAATTTTCCTTCACCATCGGATTGTTCCTGTTCGCCATGGGGTTAGGGGCACTGCTCTCGCGCCGCATCAAAGGGCAGGAACTGGCCTGGTTCATCGGCGTCGAGCTGCTGACCGGTCTGTTCGGCGGGACAGCAGCGGCAGCGCTCTACGCCGTGTTCTCTACTGAGCCGGTCTATTATTACACCGTCATGCTGACCATGTGCCTGGCGATTGGCATCTGCGTCGGGTTGGAGATTCCGCTGCTGACGCGCATCGTGGCTGACCGCACCGAGCTGAGTCAGGCGCTCTCGGATGTGCTGTCGATTGATTACATCGGGGCACTGCTGGGATCGTTGGCTTTCCCCTTGATCCTGCTGCCGGCGCTGGGGGTCAACCTGACCGGCTTCCTGATGGGGCTGCTCAATATTGGCGTGGCGGCCATGACGCTGGTGGTGTTTCGCTCCCGCTTGAGCCGGCGACAGGTGCGCGGGCTGGGGACGGCGGCCTTCCTGCTGGCGCTGCTGATGCTGGGCGGGGCGTTGTTCTCGCCACAGTTCGTCCACTTCTTCGAGCAGCAGATTTACGAAGACCTGATCGTGTACCGCGAGCAGTCGAGCTACCAACGGCTCATCATCACCCGCAACGGGCGCGATACCCGGCTGTTCATCGATGGCAACCTGCAATTCAGCAGCCGCGATGAGTACCGTTACCACGAGGTGCTGGTGCATCCGGCCATGATGGCGGCGCGTTCGCGCGAGACCGTACTGGTGCTGGGAGGCGGCGATGGGCTGGTGGCGCGGGAAGTGTTGAAGTACCCCGAGGTGCAGCGGGTGATCGTGGTCGATCTTGACCCGGCCATGACCGAGATGGCGCGGACGTATGCCCCGGTGCTGGAGGTCAACGGCGGGGCGCTCAATGACGCGCGGGTGACCATCATCAACGACGATGCCTACAAATTCATCCAGGAGAGCGATGATCTCTACCCGGTCGTCATCCTCGACCTGCCTGACCCCAACAATGAGGGCTTGAGCAAGCTCTACAGCCTGCAATTCTACCGGCTGCTGCGGGAGCGGCTGACGCCGGATGGCGTGTTCGTGACGCAGGCGGCCTCGCCCTATTTCGTGCGCGAGGCCTTCTGGACGATTGTTCACACCGCCCGCGAGGCCGGTTTCGAGGTGCTGCCGCTGCGGACGTATGTGCCGTCGTTCGGCGAGTGGGGCTTCGTCATGGGGTCGCCTCGTCGCCCGCCGCAGCCGCGCCTGCCGGAGGGGATCGCGCTGCGTTACCTGACGCCGGAGGTTCTCCAGGCGGCGTTGACCTTCGACCCGGACATCGCCGAGATTCCCACCGCGATCAACACGCTGGATAACCCAACGCTGGCGCGCGCCTACGAACGCGGCTGGCGCGAGTGGGATTAGGCGATTGTCCTTGTGATTCTAGCTGCCTCAACCCAAAGGGCTGGGCAGCCGTCATTCGGCAGCATTACTTCAGGCCTCTCGCCCCAGGATATGGGTAACGATGGTTGCGCCGGTGCCACCGATGTTCTGTGTCATGCCGATGGTTGCATCCTTGACCTGATTCTCACCTGCCATTCCACGAAGCTGCGTCACCAGATCAACCAGTTCGTAGACCCCTGTTGCGCCGACCGGATGTCCGCGCCCTTTCAGGCCGCCCATCGTGCTGATCGGCAACCGTCCGTCGATGGCAAAATCGCCATCCCGTGCCTGAAAAACGGCGCAACCGCGCTCAGCGAAACCGGTTGCTTCCAGGCTGAGGGCAGCCATAATTGAGAAGGCGTCATGTACTTCGAACAGATCAATCGAGTCACGATTGATTTTCGCCTGCTGAAAGGCTTTTTCCGCGCTATTGGTGGCGGCTTCCAACGCCAGCGGATTGGCACGATCGGCCAGACCAATCGTATCGGTAGCCGTAGCGCTGCCCAGCACGCGGATGATCGGCTTGCCCATACTGCGTGCCATATCCAGTGGAGCCAGAATGAGCGCAGAAGCCCCATCGCAAATCGGTGAGCTGTCATAGAGGTTGATGGGGTCTGCAATCATTGGCGCGCGATTGTATACTGCCTGGGTGATCGGACGACGGAACATGGCATTCGGATTATTTGCCGCGTTTTTATGCGCATTGATACTGAATGCCCCAAAAGGTTCATGCGGCACTTTGTACTCATGCATGTAGCGCCGCATGATGAGGGCATTCAGCGCGACAAAAGAGGCTCCGTGCGCCCCTTCATAGTCGGCATCTGAGGCTGTCGCCAGTCCCGATGTGATTGACGATGTGGTCTCATCTGTCATCTTTTCAACGCCGCATACGGCCACCACATCCACCATCCCGCTGGCAATGGCACGAACCCCCATCTGGAAGGCCATCCCGCCGGAAGCACAGGCGGCTTCAATGGTGGTCGCTTCGATGCCACGCCACCGCGCATGATCGGCGATCAGCGCGCCCAGATGAGCCTGATTACTCAGACGGGTTGCCAGCATATTCGCCACATACAGCGCATCCGGTCGTTCGATGCCCGCATCAAAAGCAGCATTATGGAGCGCCTGGGCAGCCAGTTCGCGCAGGCTGACATTCCAGTGTTCATTGATTGGGGTTTGTCCCATGCCGATCACAGCGACTTCGCGCATCATAAACTCCTGTGCAAGGTTTCACAAACATCACCACTCTATCACAGGGAGACTCTCAAAACCTAGCAAAACTTATCAAATTCTCGTCATCAAAAATTCGTGTGTTCGACACGGCACATCGGCACCTCGCGCCGCAGCTTCGAATCAATCCACCTCTGGGCCTATCTGCTGTTCCTAATTCTGGGTGGCGTGGCGATTCTGATGCGGCGCAATGAGACGCCGACTCAATCCCGTTAAGGGCTGTCAGCCTGTCCGTTCGTGATCGCGGTGGGGCTGCCGCTGGCACCAGAACTGCGGGTGCTGCGGGTTGGTGAAGCAGGTCAGATCGGTGCCGGGTGACCAGTAGGTGCAATCGGGCAGAATGGTTTCGGTATCGAAGCGAGTGGCCTCATCCAGCCGCGCCCCGGTCAGGTTCGCCCCGGTCAGGTTGGCACCGCGCAAGTCTGTGCCGCGCAGGCAGGCATGTTCCAGGTTCGTCCCTTGCAGATAGGCGCTTGCCAGAACGCTATCGGTCAATTGCGCCCGCTTGAGATTCGCCAGCCCTAACCACGCGCCAGTGAGATCGAGCTTTTGCAGATGCGCCCCTTCCAGGCTGGCATGGGTCAGCCGCGCCCGGCGCAGAAATCCGTTCACCAGCCAGCCGCGCGCTGATAACTGTCGCAGCGCTTCGATGGCGAAGGCCTGATCGGGGCTGCCCAATTGCAGCAACAAGCGCTGCCGTTCCTGTTCTTCTTCGCGGCGGCGATGCAGCCGATCCACAATCAGCACGGTCAGAGCGATGCTGCCGAGTTCGGTGGCGAGGTTGGCATAAAAATCGTTGAAGGTGTCGCGGATGATGAGGACGAGGTCGCTGGCGGGATGGTGGTTGATGATGCCTACGCCGGCTACAGTGATCGACAGAAACAGCAACCCCAACCCCAGCCGTTCGACCGACTCGAGACGCTTCCAGCCGTTAACCATATCCAGCCCCCTGTGTACACACGCAACAGTTTCACGATAGCACAGGACAGGCTGGATATACCCCAAGGAATGGGGGTTGTGCTGTTCAGAAACCTACCCCGGCAGTGTCCACACCCACTGCCCGGTCATGACACAGCTTGGGTCCATGTAGGTGCCAAAGAGGGTTTCATCCGCCAGCGGCTGCTCCAGCTCCCAGCCATCGATGATCGGGATGCCATTGAGGAAGGCCGTCAGGGTTTCGTCGCGCACCACTACCAGCAGATGGTTGGGGCTGTAGATGTCGATGCCGGATTCAATGATGGTTTCGTGGCGCTCATCATTGCCCCGTTCCGACTCGAAGGCGACCACCTGGCTGTCGCGGTCAAAGCCGACGAACAGGCTGGCTTCTTCGCGCCCGCGCCGATCTACTGTCACCCGTGAGAGCAGACCACACAGGACATCTTCATCGCTCACGGGGCGGAAGCTGATGAGCGCCGCCATGACAAATTCTGCCCCCTCGAACGGATCATCCTCATACAATGTCAATCCCTCCTGGAAACCGCTACTGAGCAATTCCTCGTTGAGCAGCAGTTCGCCATCCGCCGGGATCAGGTCGAGATCTTCCAGTTCGGCGATGGCCTTGCGATAAGTCCTTTCGCTGTCGCCACCACCGGCAGCCTGTGTCAGATCCGGCAGATCGGTTTCGATGCGGGTCTGCACCAGCGGCGGATTGGTCGGTTCAAAGTCGCCGAATTCAAAGGTGCGGGCGATGTCGAACACGGCATCTTCCAGTTCATCCATCTCAAGCTGGCGGCTAAAAGCGATGACGACGATGATTTCGTCATCAACGTCCAGCGCCACAACGAACGCCGACTCCAGATCGGCATCGCGCAGTGAGGCGCGGCTGAAATCAGCCCGCACACCATCCAGACGTGAGGACGATGCCAGGTCTTCCGGCTCGTCAAATTCAAACTCCATCAGCGGTAGAAAGGCATCCAGCACTTCGCCGGTGGTATTGTTGCGCGCCGTCAGCAGACCATCGGCTTCGAGCGTGGTCGGCAGCAGCACAACCAGCGAGGCGGCATCCGCATTCACCGAGATGCCGCCGTTTCGATTTTCTTCCACCCGCCAGTCTTCCGGGACTTCCAGCCGGAAGCTGCCGTCGCTGTTGACAAATTCGGTCGTCGATTGTGCCCACACTGCTGAAGGCAGCAGGAGCAGCAGCACCCACAGAGCAGCCCATAGTATCCGCATCATGGTTCCTTCCCCAAACTTTTGATGCCCCACTGCGTTTGTGCCCCATTTCACCGTCCAGCATAGCATTATTTCTCCCCACGCGCTCGGTAAGACTGTTCCAAAAATACAATACTCTCATGGGTCAACCGAATTGCCGTGTAGGGGTGGTTCGCGAACCACCCCTACGGGAGAACACCGATGGGGATGAGCTAAACATTTTTCTGGAACCACCCAAGATGAGAATTTGTTATGAAAGCCTTTACGCCCACAGCCGCTTTTGCTACGCTTGGCGTCAATTCAGATAGGCAGGCGCAGTAAAGAGTCGTCAAGACTGGTTACACCGTAGGCCAACGTGAGCGACCAACTCCGGTTGGTGGTTGACGTTGGCTTATTTTCATTTCACCGATGAACTGCTGAAGGTTCGTCGCGTCAAGGAGCCTGAACAGGAATGAGCAAGACACCGATCACCGTAGCCTATGGGGATGGCATCGGGCCAGAGATCATGGCCGCCAGTCTGCATGTGCTGCAAGAAGCGGGTGCCCCGATTGAGATCGAAGAGATCGTGGTGGGGGAAAAGATTTATCTGAGCGGCAACACCGCCGGCATCGAACCAGGTGCCTGGGACTCGCTGCGCCGCAACAAAGTGTTTTACAAAGCGCCTTTGACCACCCCCCAGGGGACGGGGTTCAAGAGCATCAACGTCACCACCCGCAAGTCGCTCGGCCTGTACGCCAACGTCCGCCCGTGCGTGAGCTACTTCCCCTTCATCAAGACCAAGCATCCGGTGATGGACATCGTCATCATCCGTGAGAATGAAGAAGACCTGTACGCCGGCATCGAGCATCGCCAGACCGAAGAGGTCTATCAGTGCCTCAAGCTCATCACCCGCCCCGGCTGCGAGAAGATCATCCGTTACGCCTTCGAATACGCGATTCACAACAATCGCAAGAAGGTGACGGCCTTCACCAAAGACAACATCATGAAGCTGACCGACGGCCTGTTCCACAAGGTCTTCGACGAGATCGGCGCTGAGTATCCGTCGATTGAGAAGGAACACTGGATCGTCGATATTGGCTCGGCCAAGATGGCCGATACGCCGGAAGTGTTCGATGTTCTGGTGCTGCCCAACCTGTACGGCGATGTGCTGTCGGATGTGGCCGCCCAGATTGCTGGTTCGGTCGGTCTGGCCGGGTCGGCCAACATCGGTCAACACGCCGCCATGTTCGAGGCGATTCACGGCTCGGCCCCGCGCCGCGCCGGACAGAACCTCGCTAACCCGTCCGGTCTGCTGCTGTCGGGCGTGATGATGATGGTGCATATCGGTCAGCCGGAAGTGGCCGCCCGCGTCCATAACGCCTGGCTGCGGACGGTTGAAGAAGGCACCCACACCTATGACATCTTCCGCGATGGCGTGAGCAAGACCAAGGTCGGCACCAAAGAATTCGCCGAGGCCATCGTCAAGAACCTGGGCAAACTGCCGGAGACGCTCAAGCCGGTGGCCTATGCCAGCGGCGGCAGCATCCCCACCACCAGCGGCGTTTCGCTCCGTACCCCATCGAAGAAGGAAACCATCGGCGTCGATGTCTTCCTGGCCTGGGATGAGGCGGATCGTGACCCGAATGTGCTGGGTGAGCAGTTGAGCAAGGTGGACAGCGCCGGGCTGAAGCTGACCATGATTAGCAATCGCGGTCAGAAGGTGTGGCCCAAGGGCATGAAGGAAACCTTCTGCGTCGATCACTGGCGCTGCCGTTATGAGTCGGAGAACGGCCCGCTGGCGCACACCCAGATCGTGCAACTGCTGGGCAATCTGGCGGCGTCGGGCTTCGACTTCATCAAGACCGAGAATCTCTGCACCTTCGACGGGCAGCCGGGTTACTCGCTCGGTCAGGGACAGTAGTGTATTCCCGCTGGTAAGCGGTTTTACTGGTCATTTGGGTTGTGATGTATTGTAATGGATGGATGTGACCTCAAACGGGTCATGGTTTAACGTAAGGTCGGATACGCGGTTTTATTGGTAGCCAGCAAGGGGCGTCGCAAGACGCCCTTTTGCATTCCGGTATGCCCGATGCCATCCGATGCGTTCAAGCGCGGTTCATCGTAGGGCAAGCGTCAGGCAAGGCACGGACGCTGGTGGTATCGTCAGCAGTGACGGAGATTGCGTCTGGGCTGATCGCGTCGGAGCTAACCGGAAGCTTGAACAGGGTGCTAGCGGCATCGGCGATGTTCAACGAAGACTCAGTTCAACTTGATCGATTTTACCCACATGACTGGTTCTTTTATGCGATGCCCGATGCGGTTACAGTTTCAATTGGCACCGCGCTGAACAGCTTTGTGTGGATGCGAACTTGCAATGGTAATCATCACGAGGTATCTGATGAGCTACAAATGTACCCTAAGATCATGTGCTATCGGGATGTGTACGTTAGTGATGTTACTTGTGACGCACACGACATTAATTGCACAATCACCGAGTTCAGTCTTTGTACAATCTATTGACTGGAGCGCAGATGGAACACGTATCGCTATCAGTTCACGTGAAGCACTGACGATCTATGATATGGCGTTTAATCCGCTTGTTTCGTTGCCGTTCCCAATAGATATCAATTTCGATCTTCAGTCAGCAACCTTTAGCCCTGATGGGACACGCCTGCTTATGGGCAATCAGATACTGGACAGCACCACCTTGCAAACGGCGCTGACCATTGTCGATTACATTTTGCCCTATTCCGGACAGTGGAGTCCTGATGGAACAGAAATCGCCTTCAGTGGGGCTGATGATCGTGAACTCCGCATCTACAGCGCACTCGACGGGCGACTACTACGCACATTCACATCCATTGAATGGGTAGCGGGAGCAGAATTCGGACCGTATTGGAGTCCAGATGGGCGTTACTTTGTAACACGAGCGGGACGAGACGAGATTTATGTCATGGATGCCCGTCAAGGAACACGGATTGCTCGCTATCAGGTGAACGCTACGGATATTCTTCCGGCGGTCTGGAGTCCCGACAGCACAAGAATCGCATTAGAGGCATATACAGACGTTCCGGTTGGTAGTCCTGGTAGTTCACCAACACCGGGAAGTACAACGCGTGCGACACGTTACTCAACAATCATCCTGGAAGTTTCTACAGGTAGAACAGTCATTGAGATTTTTGGCAGGGCAGCAAGGATAATTTGGAACCCAGACGGCACACAGATTGTCGGGTTTCAAGGTGAAAACCTTAACCTCTGGGATGTAAACACCGGCGTACTGCTCGGTAGTTATCCTTTTCCTCCCTCTCGGAATGGCGCAGTAGAATACAGTCTGTACGGGGGACGTATCCTGATGGCAACCATTCCACGCAATGAAGCTCCTGCTTCACTTCAGTCAGTAAGTGAACCAATCGTTCCTTCTAGGACTTTGCCAGCCATGCAACAAACGGGTGAAGGCGGGCTTATCACTATTCTTATACCCGACCCCTCACCCGGCCGCCTCGCCAGCATCGCCGCCGCCTGCAACGCGCCGCCCGCACTTCTTGTCAATGCCGAGCGCGATGCCCCGCAAGCCTTGATCAACCAGATCACCGCCCTTCCGCCGGACGCCATCCCTCCTGCCTGCCGCGCTGATCTGCTGGCAGTGGCAGAGGCGCTTCAGGCTGAACAATCGCAATAGCGCGATCCAACCATATCACCCCACCCGCGTGGTCGCTTGCGCTGAGAGTTCGGTGTTGAGCGACCGGTTGACCGCCAGATCAACCGCTCACACGGCGAAGGCATAGTCGCTGTCGGACTGGCTCCGGGCATTCAACCCATCGTCAATCGCGGCGGCTGTGAGATCAGGTGGAGGCAGAGAGTCGTCACGCTCTGCCTCTTGTGTTGGTTAGACCATCACCTTAAACACGACGCTGGCGGGTTCGGCGGAAACGGGGTATATCTGAGCGCACAACCTCATTTCAGCAAAAGGATGGACGATGCGCGCTGATATAGACCGGCTGATGACGGCCCGCGATCTTCAGGCGATTGTGGTGACGGGCGGCGAACACCCCAACACCCCGCGCCGCTACCTCTCAAACGGACTGGATATTCACAATGGCATGACGGTGAAGAAACGCGGCAGCGCCCCGGTGCTGATCGTCGGCGGCATGGAGATGGAAGAAGCCGCCAAAGCCGGGCTGCCCATTGTCACCTATATGGATCTCGACTGGATCAAGCTGATTCAGGAAGCCGACGGCGATCGTGCCAAAGCCTTCGTCCTGCTCTGGGGGCGGCTGATCGAGAAGCTGGCGATTCCGCCGGGTCGCATCGGTCTGTACGGCGTCGGCGACCTGAATGTGTGGATCGAGCGCGTGCCACAGTTGAACGCCGCCTATCCCGATCATCCGATTGTCGGCGATGCGTCGGATGTGACGCTGTTTGATGAAGCCTTCCTGACCAAAGATGAGGACGAGCTGCGCGTCATCCGCGAGGTGGCGGCCAAGACCAGCGCGGTGCAGCAGGTCACCTGGGATTACATCAGCGGCCACCGTGCCGAGGGCGAGGTCGTGGTCAAGCCGGATGGCTCGCCGCTGACGATTGGCGATGTCAAGCGCTTTGTCCGCCGCGCCCTGCTGGATCGCGGGCTGGAAGACACTGATATGATCTTCGCTCAGGGGCGCGATGCCGGCTTCCCCCATAGTCGGGGCGAGGAAGCGATGGCGCTGCGGCAGGGTGTGCCGATTGTCTTCGATCTGTTCCCCCGTCAGATCGGCGGCGGTTACTTCCACGATACCACCCGCACCTGGTGCATCGGTCATGCGCCGGAGAAAGTCCAGGCGATTTACAATCAGGTGATGACCGCCTTCCAGATCGCCGTCGATCATTACGCCGAGCCGGGGCAGCCGACCCATAGTATGCAGGAAGCGGTGCTGGATTACTTCGAGAGCCAGGGTCACCCGACCCAGCGCACCCAGCCCAATTCGACCAATGGCTATGTCCACAGCCTGGGGCATGGCATCGGCCTCAACATCCACGAGTCGCCTTCGATCAGCCATCTGCGTAAGGATGACATCTTCCAGAAGGGCAACATCATCACCATCGAGCCGGGGCTGTATTACCCGGAGGAGGGCATCGGCGTGCGCGTCGAAGACTCGTTCATCATCGACCACGATGGCAATCTGGTCTCGATTACCGATTTTCACAAAGAGCTGGTACTGCCGCTGAAGGGATAAGCCAATGCCTGACCCGCTGCTGAACTGGCGCGACCAGTTCCCGATTCTGGCGACCTGCAATTATATGATCTCGAACTCGCTGGGGGCGATGCCGCGCAAGGTGTATGACAAGCTCCATGAGTATGCCGATACCTGGGCCACGCTCGGTGTCCGCGCCTGGGGCAGCCGCTACCAGGATAACCCGACGTGGTGGGAACTGAAGGGCGCAGTGGGCGATATGATCGCCCCATTGATGGGGGCACCGCCCGGCAGTGTCCTGGTGCACGAGAACGCCAGCATCGCCAACAGCATCCTGTTGAGCGCCCTGGACTTCAGCGACAGCGCCCGCAACAAGATCATCGTGACCGATCAGGATTTCCCGTCGGATGTCTACACCCTGCGCAACATGCTGCCGCACATGGACATCCACATGATCCGCAGCCGCGATGGTATGACTATCGACACTGATGAACTGCTGGCGGCCATCGACGAACGGACGCGGCTGGTTTCGACCAGTCACATTCTGTTCCGCAGCGCCTACATCATGCCCGCCGCTGCCATCGTCGAGAAAGCCCATCGTGTCGGGGCGCAGGTGCTGCTCAACGGTTACCACAGCATCGGCGTCATCCCGGTCGATGTGACGGCGCTGAACGTCGATTTTTATATCGGCGGCACCCTCAAGTGGATGTGCGGCGGGCCGGGGGGCGTCTTTATGTATGTGCGGCCTGACCTGCTCAAGACGCTGCAACCACGCATCACCGGCTGGTTCGCCCACCAGCGTCCGTTCGCTTTTGATGTGGAGAACTTCACCCTGCGCGAAGATGCCTACCGGCTGGCGAACGGCACCCCGGCGATGGCCGCGCTTTACGCCATTCAGCCCGGCGTTGAGATCATCGCTCAGGTGGGATTGGCGGCCATCCGCGAGAAGTCGATCCGCCAGACCGAGCTGTTGGTGCAGCTGGCCGATGCCGCCGGTTATGAGGTGGTCAGCCCACGCCGGGTTGAGGAACGTGGCGGGACGATCACGCTGCGCCCGCCCCATGCCTACGAAATCTCGCGCGAGCTGCTGGCGCGGGATCAGGTGATCGATTATCGTGAAGGAGCCGGCATCCGCATTGCGCCGCATTTCTACAACAGCGATGACGAAGTGCGCCAGGTCATGACCGTCATTCGTGACATCCTGGAGGATGGCAGTTGGGAACGCCATGCACGATCACGTGCATTCGTAACATGAAGCCAATTTCTGAAAGATCAAGGTTTCGTTAAAGCGACTTGGGGCTATACTGAATCTGTGGCGCTAACCCTTTACGGATTTCGGTAATGCTTGTTTCCCGGCTGAGAAGCTGTCCTTATCTCGTCCAGGTGCTCCTGTTCGCAGGCGTATACTGGGCTGGTGCGCAGTTTGGGCTGGGAACGTTTGATCTATCACTGCAACTTCACCTGGTCTGGCCGCCGCTTGCCATTGCGCTGGGATTCGTCCTGTTGTTGGGTTACAAGATGTGGCCCGGCATTGTCATTGGCGCGGTATTGTGTGGTTTGCAACACGGGTTCTCGCCATTGACCATTGCGACATTGACAGCTGACTCGCTGCTGGTAGCGGTGGTCGGGCGTTGGTGCATGGGGTGGGTTCCTGATTTTCGCTTCACGCTGGATCGGGTGCGCGATCTGGTGTATTTCCTTGGTTTGGGCATCCTGCCCGGAATAACCCTTAGTGTCGTCATCAATATCCTGTGGCTGGTCAGCAGCGGGCAAATTGCGACCGATCGGATCATGCAACTTGCAGCAGCCTGGTGGCTGGGGCATCTGAGCACGGTGCTGGTCATTGCGCCCTGTGTTCTGTTGTGGGCATCGCAGAATCTTCCTCGTTGGACACATCTCAGATTATTCGAGGCTGGCGTAATGGTGATCGTAGCGATCATCGTGAGCTGGTCTATCTTTGGTATTCGCTACGGCACTAACCCCATTTTTGATTACCTTTCCTTCATGGCACTCCCGGTCATCGTGTGGGCAGCGTTGCGCTTTGGCACCGGCATAACAGCCACTGTCAATCTGATTATCACCATAACGGCATTAACAGCCACAGCCAGTCGGAGTGGATCATTTGTTGAACTTAATTTTTTCAGCAGCCTATTAGAACTGAATGCGTTCGCCGCCATCATCACCCTGGTCGGTCTGCTGCTGGTTGCGGTGATGAACGAGCGCCGGACAGTTGAACAGTTACTCAGCCAGGAGCGGGACTTTGCCACCCAGATGACCCAGGCTATCCCCAATGGCATCGTCATCACCAATCGCGAGGGTGTATTTGAATTTGTCAATCCGGCCTATGCTCGACTTCTAGGATATACACCAGAACAGTTGATCGGGCGCAACTCTGCAGAATTCACGCGTGACCGCGAGCGGGGACTTATCAGCCAGAAGTTGCTGAAGCCGCGCGGGGTTGGCAGCATCGCTTATGAGACGAATCTGCTTCATGCCGATGGCAATCCAGTTCCGGTGCTGATTAATGGCGCACTGCGGCAGGATGAGCAGAAGCAAATTACTGGAGCCATCGTCGCCGTCACCGATATGACCGACCAAAAACAGATCGAAACTGCGCTGCGGGAAAATGCGGCGCTGCTGCGAACGGTGCTGGACAACATCCCAGTGGCATTATGGGCATTTAACAGTGATGGCATCCACTTCATGCAGAACCCAGCCTCTGTCGATATGTGGGGCAATCTGATGGGCATCACAACCGATGAGATTGATTTGCCGCCCGATACCATTCAGGAATGGCGCGATATCAATCAACGGGTGCTGAATGGCGAGACCATCAGCGGAGAGAATGTGTATCGGGTTAAGGGTGAAAATCGCTACTATGCTTATGTTACCACGCCGATCCATACTGGAGACAACGTTCTGGGAGTCCTCGGCATCGATATGGACATCACCCGTCACAAAAGGGCGGAGGCGGCGCTGCGCGAAAACCAGGAACATATGCGCCAATTCCTGGAACGCCTCAAGGCACTGCAAGAGATGACACTGGAACTGGCACAGGCCGAGTCGCTCGATGATCTGTGCCGTCAGGCGGTGGAACTGGGGCGGGAACAGTTGGGCTTTGACCGACTGAGCATCTGGTTTCAGAGTGAAACCAATCCTGCTTTCATGGAAGGGCGCTTTGGCACGGATGAATATGGCAAAACCCGTGATGAGCGCAGTCAACGGATGCCACTGGAACAATCCGGGTTTCATTATGTCGAGGCCGTTAAGCATCAGAAGACCCAAAGCCTGATGCTCCACAATCATGATCTGTTCGATGATCAGCATCGGGTGGTTGGCAAAGGCTGGGTTGGGTTAGGCTTCCTGCGCGATGGAGAGCGTTACATTGGATTTCTGTCTGCCGACAACTTTCTCTCCCGATTACCGGCAGAACCCTACCGTGAAGAACTGCTTGGTCTGTATGCCAATGTACTGGGGCAGTTGTACAGCCGCCAGCGCGCTAACCTCGCCTTGAAAGCCAGCGAAGCCCGCTTCCGCAAAATATATGAAGGCACTAGCGTCGGCATCGCTGTCATCGATATGACTGGCACCATCCAGTTTGTGAACCCTACTTTTGAGGCTTTGCTGGGTTACACTGAAGATGAACTGAAGACTCAAACTTTCCGCGACCTCACCCATCCGAATGATCTGGCTTACAATGACCATCTGTTTCGTGAATTGCTGGATGGCAAGCGCGATCATTACATCATGGAAAAGCGTTATGTACACCGATATGGACATAACGTCTGGGTGCGCATGAATGTCTCACGTTTTCCAGACATCCATCAACCGTTAATCATCGCAATGGTTGAAAACATCACCGAGCGCAAGCTGGCAGAAGAAGCGCTGCGCCGGCTGAATGAAGAACTGGAGACACGCGTCGAAGAGCGTACTACTGAGCTACAAAACGCCAATGCCCGGTTGACCGAACTGGATCGGCTGAAGACCAAGTTCGTCTCGGATGTCAGCCATGAACTGCGGACGCCGCTGGCGGTCATGAATACCCGCATTTATCTGCTACAGCGTGGTGGCCCAGAACGTCACGCCGAGCATTTGGTGGCGATGAAGGAACAGATCGACCGACTGACGGTGTTTATCAATACGGTGCTGGATTTGTCGCGGCTGGAGCTGGGCAGAGATCGCATTCGTTTCGAGCAGGTTGTCTTCAACCACATCGTCGAGCAGGTGGTCAATGTGCTCCTGCCACAGGCCGAAGTCTCTGGTTTGCAGTTGAGCACTCATTTGGCCGAGGATCTGCCGCCTATTCGCGGTGAATTCAACCATCTGGCGCAGGTGGTCAATAATCTGGTGGGCAATGCGATCAAGTATACGGCCAATGGCACTATCGAAGTCAGTACCTGTCTGGATGGAGATCGGATGCGCTTTGAAGTGCGCGATAGCGGCATGGGCATCCCTGCCGACGAGATACCTCATCTTTTTCAACGTTTCTATCGTGGGGAACGCGCCGGCCAAAGTCCCATCCCCGGCACCGGGCTGGGCCTGAGCATTGTCAAGGAAATCGTCGATCTGCACCAAGGGGAGATCAGGGTAGAAAGCGAAGTGGGCAAAGGCACAACGTTCCGCGTCTGGCTTCCCCTGTCATCTGCTGCTGACGAAGCGCAGAATAGTGACATTCTCCTCACAGACAGCGCGCGTGACAATCGTGTAGAGGACTGAGGCGGGTTCGCCCTGAGGCGTGAACAACTGCACCATGTAGGTCTGCTCCAGCGGCGCTGGTCCCAGAAACAACTCAAATCCACCCTCGCCGAAAGTCGCAGAAGTCCCACTGAAGATGCGCTGGTCAACCCCCTCGCCTGTCACCTGAACGCCGTAGCTGCGCAGTCCAGCACCGCTGGCATCGGTCACGGTTCCGGCCAGACTGGCCCAGTTACAGCCCTCGGTGTTGCTGTTGGCGGCATAGGTTGCCTCATCCCCTGCCAGCACGAAAGCAGCATCAGCACTGGATGGGGTATTCACAGCAAAGGGAGTGAAAGTTGCAGTTGCGCCAAGAGCCGGTGGTGATGTGTTCGTTGGCGGCAGGAATGTAGCCGTTATGAAGATCGGCACGGGTGTGAAAGGGGGGAATGGATTAAGTGGTGTATTTGGATTGCTGGCGATAAGGGAGAACACAGCAATTGCGCCAATCGTTCCCAATGTGAAGAGCAGGGTCACGAGATTTGCCAGACACGATTTCCACACTGGCAGCCTGGGACGTGGTTGAGGTTTGGGTTTTGACGGCGCTTTGACCGGTGCCAGCGGTTCCGGTTCTGCTACGGTTTCAATGACCTCTGGCTCAGCTTCGACTCGCGTTTCGACTTCTGGCAGCGACTCTGGTGGCACGGTTGGCTGTGCGGCGGGCGGCATGAAACGGGTATCATCAGCTGGGAAGAGCGATCCTCGCGTCTCCAGTGATTTTTTACGATCTTTCCGGCCAAAGCGCTTGACCGGATGAGTAGGGCGTTCGTCAGACATGCTCAACGCGTGCGGGTGAAGTTGACCAGCGCCAGATTCTTGGTGCAATCGCCGGGGAACTGCACCGGGATCCGTTCCGAGACGACAGTGCCGAGTGAGCTGCGCAGCTCAACGAAATACCCTAGCGTGTTGATCTTGTTATCCACGGCTACTTCCCAGCCGCCCGGCCCGTAGAGCGAATTATCGCCGCTGTTAGTGGGTGGGAAGTCAAAGCCATTGCCAAACACGAACACCTGAATGCCATTCACCGCCTGACCGTTCTGATCGAGTACCTGACCGCCGATTCCCTGCCAGGCACAGCCCAGGGTGTTGGTGTAATTTTGCGTCAGGGTGATGGTTAGTTCGCGCAGTTGGAACAGGAAAGGCGACTGAGTGGGTTCGAGCGTTGGCGTTGGCCCGGTTGGTGTGGCGGTCGGCGTCGGCGTATCGGTGTTGAGCGGCGTTGGCGTATTGCTGGGTGTCGGCGTGTCTTGCGGTGTTTCAGTGATGGTAGGCGAAGGCGAAATTGTCGCTGTCGCCGAGAGCGTCATGGTTGGGGTGGGGGTGTTGCTGGCCGTCGGCGTGAAGGTCGGCGGCTGGGTGCTGGTGGGTGTATTGGATGGCGGGAGTGTTGGAAAGCCGCGCTCTGTCGGGAGCGCGATAGCGACTTCCTGCGTCTGAACCGGCGGTCCCATCAGCCGAACGACGACAAACACCAGGAACAGCACTGTAAGGACAAGGAACACCAGGCTGACGATGTTGAAGATGCGCGCGTTGCCTTCTCCCATACCCACGATCCCCTTTTAGGCTGGCGCGACCAGCCGTGAAATAACGAACACGACCCACGCAATGGAAAGGATGATGAACACCAGGCTCATCAGATTATAGATGCGGTTGCGTCCAGTACCCATAACACCTCACGAAATGAAGCGCTCGATGACGGCATTGGCATATAGCGGCGTCAACCAGTTATCGAAGCGCTGCTCGGCGATATAGACCCGTCGTTCCGGTTCAACCGGACGCTGAGCCGCTTCCAATGTCTGTACAATATGATAACCCAGTTCAGTCGCAACGGGGCCGCCAATTTGTCCCGGTAGCAGCATAAAAGCTGTTTGCGCCAGATCGGGTACCAGCAGTTCTTCCTGGGTGAACCAGCCCAGATCGCCGCCACGCTCGCGTGTAGTGTCATCCACCGAGAGCTGCGCCGCCAGCGCAGCGAAATCCGCCCCTGCTGAGAGCTGTTGCATGACCGCATTGGCTTCGGCTTCGGTTCGCACCAGGATATGACGCGCATGAACCTGAGCCACATCACCGGCCAGATCAGCCGTCAGCGCATCGCGCACCTGATTGAAGGTCAGCGTCAGGCGGAGCAGTCGCTCGTATTCATCAGCCGAATACAGGTTGGTCGTCAGCCATTGATTCCAGGCATCGCTGCCGCCAGCCGCTTCGATATTCGCCTGCAATTCGGCCTGTACCTGTGCATCAGTGACACTCAGGTTTTGTGCTTGTGCGCCCTGGGTTACCAACCGTCCCTGGATCAGGTCATTCAGCACATCCTGCCCTAGCGCTTCAGAGGTAGCCGCATCGCCGATCTGCTGCCGGCGCGCCATTTCCCGTTCGAATTCCGGTAGCGTGATGTCTTCGCCGTTGACGCGTGCCACGACTGCTTGTCCGACGTTGTTGGTTGGACGCACCGAAGCGGTATCAGGGACATTGGTTGGAATACTGACTGGGGGCGTGTCAGACGTTGTGCTATCCGTTGGACTGCTGCCACAGGCTGCCAGAATCAGCGCCAGCCCAACGTAAACGAGATGCTTCAAAATATCGGTATCCTTGACGGGTCAATGCTTGAAGCACTTATTATGCAATCATGTTGACGATGCGGCAAGTCAGGATGGACGGACCAGGCAGCGCATCCCTTAAAAGAGAGATGCGGATGGTGCCGCTATGATCGACCAAAAATGAAATGACGTTCGGCGCGTTTACGCAACGACAGGATAATGATGAAGATACCTGTAGCCCAAATGACAGCAGTGAAGGCGCTCATGACCAGCGCTCCCATGAAGACATCGCCTTCGTAGTAACGAGAGCCAATCTGCATGCATTGAATGCACTGCGCGGTCAGGCGATTTTCCTCCAGAAGGGCAACACCAAACAGCATCGGGAAACTGCCACAGATTGCCAGCGTTGCCAACTTTAAGGATACCACCACACTCTTGACCAGGCGGCGCAGCAACCGATTAGCGCGAAAACCGAACGGAAGGCGCAGGCGAACGTCCGGATTGTCATAGAATCGGGAATAGTAGCCGTAATGGCGAATCACGTTCCCGCTCAGACCATTGCCAATCCAGGAATAATGGATGTTATTCGACTTTGGCTGTGCTTCAGGTTCCTGGGGAAGTGGTTGTGGCAAAGTCATAGTGGCCTCCAACCTGTCAGTGTTTGCAAAAAGAATATAGGGGATTCATATTCCCTTTATTCTATCTACAGCGTACCGCGTTTGTGTTGAGGGGTCAATGCGAATATGACAAACCTGAACCATTATTCGATAATTCTAACGATTCCAACCTGACTGTTATAGGGAAAGCGTTGTGATATGAAAGCTGTTCCAACGAAGGCACAATTCGTCAGTCCCGGTGCATATCCATTCACATATCCTCATAGGAATAGAGCACAGGTAAATGTTTGAGCACCGGACTGACTGAATTTCCTATCATAATCGCCGGAGGCTAACCGGAGCTTCCACCCCCAAATGCCGGGTCGTTCGCGGCCAGCGGTTCTAACAGCGTGCCGAGGAAGAAAGCGGCGCGTTCAGCAGCGGTGATATGGGCTATACCCTGCTGCACTACTTCCGCTGACAGAGTCCGATTGGCCCCGCTGCATACCTCAGTGAAAAGTGCGATCGCCTGATTAGTCTCGCTGATCCAGGTTTCCGTGGCCCGTACTGCAGCGAGCAGCGTCGGCGACACATCGACATCTGTGATGTCGTAAACAAAAGCGCGCGCCGGTTCGGGAAGGCTGTTACAACTGACACTGTTCCCTTGATCCAGGCTGCGCCACAACGAACGAATGGTGAAGTATTTTTCACCGCTGAAAGTTAGTTCGCGTCCAATTTGCTCCAGGATGCGTCCGTATGCATAGGCATTGGCGAGGTTGGGCAAATCGGACCACCGCCCCTGTGACGGTGGATTAAAAGCAATGCTCCAGTAATAAGTGCTACTATCGCCCATGCAGCGAAATTGAACCCACATCGGCAGCACCATGCCCAGGCGTCCTGTAATCTCTGGCTCACAGCCCGCTGGCAGCGTCACCTGATCTTCCACCCGATTCGATGGACGACTATAAACCGCGTCCTGCCAACCCGCGATGACTTCCTGTCGCCGGACGAAGGGCAGCGGATCGACGCCATCCACCGGCAGCGCCATCCAGTCCCCGGTCCAGATCAGCAGCTTGGCGGCAATCCAGCCACGCTGATCGCCGTACTCAACTTGTAACCAATTGGCCTGAACCGTCCGTCCAGTGGCTCGGAGCGTGGTCGCCGGCGGCACTACTGCCAACCGCTCCCAGTAAATTCCCGGTCCGGTGCGCAAGCTACTGAAGTCCTGTGTCGTCACCCAGACTTCATCCGGGAGTTCTTGTGCCACAACCGGTAGCACCCACAGTGCCCACATCAGACCCAATAGCCACAATCCCCATTGCTTCATGATCCACTCCGGTCATTAATCCACAGGAACAGGTCGCCACCACCGAAGGTCAGATCGGTCACGCTTCCGGTCTCGACATCAAGGATCAGCACATGACGCCCAACCCCTTCATCCAGCTCGTCTTTGGGTAGGTTGGTTTGCAATGCAATGTAGCGGCTATCTGGCGACCAGATGAACGGGCCTTCGTACAGACGGGCTCCAGTCTCCGGGATGCAATAGGTGCGATCCAGGCCAGTCTGACTATCCCAGACAGCGACAGGTTGTGTTTCATATTCGGTAGCGCGGACGCGATAACGACCATCTGGCGACCAGATGCCACCCTGCCAGCTATTCAGCCGTCGATGTTCACCTGTAGTGACTGTGTACTGATACCAGTCGATGTCTGGATAATCTGGGTAGCCATAGAGCAGTCGATCCCCCAGCGGATGCCAACTGAGCAAAAGAGTTTGCGCTGGATAGTACGAGAGCCGGGCGAAGTACTCGATCATCCGAGTAGCAGTGTTGTAGAGGAAATACTGGTACCCTTCGGTGAATCCAGTGCTGAAGGTGGTATAAGCAACCAACCAGTCACCCCCAGGTTGCCGGCTGACAATCGTAGCCGGTCGCCCATTGATGGTCAGTTCGGGCAAGAATAACGGTGGATCCGGGAAAACGCCAAGAATGTCGCGTTGAAGCTGGTACGCAAACTGGTTCGGATTATCCGGGTGTGGCGCATAGACTTCCCATTCGAGCGTGTTCGCGCCGCTCCAGTAGATTTCATTCGGCCAGTTATAGGTGTCTTCGGGCTTCTCGGCTTTGAACAGTGTCCTAGCATCACTGCCGTCGGGACGGATGACATAAATCTCATTGATTCCCCAGATCAGTACCCACTGTTGGTCGGGCGAGACGCGGCAATCCAGTCCCAGGTTACACGCTGGAACGGCTGGGTCGGGATTACGCCTGCCGGACTCGGGATTGATAGACCAGAGCGCATCGCCCTGTACTGGCCCCAGCAGCCGCCCGCTGGGGGTATAGCCATCTGGCAGGTTATCCATCGTATACAATGTTTCTGCAGGACATAGATTCTCGGTCTCGAAAGCGCGTTCCTGTGCGACAGCCTGCTCGGGGCGGGGCGGTGGCGTGACTGTCATCGTCGGCGTCAAAGTCGGACGTGCTGTCCCGATCAGACCGGGAGTGGGAGTGGCGGAAGGCATCACGCCGATCAGATTGGCTGTGGCAAGTTGTGAGTTGGCGGTGGCCGTCCCACGATCCAGCAATGTGCGATAACTGGTGACCAGTCGATAAATAATGAGTTCACCCGGCAACCCGGAGGCGGCGATGCGTTGCTCATCGGGGCTGAGGACAACGGATGACAGCCGGCGTTCTTCAGTCCGGAGGAATTCTTCCAGGATCGGTTGCAGCGGACGCCGGGGCGGGGTCGGCGCAAAACTGCCGGTCTGACGCTCGCCGGTGACAACATTCAAGAGCATGGTGAAGGGGAGTACCTCATTCGATTGACCGATCTGCCCACTCTCCCCGATACCCTCACAAAGCAACCGTTCCATCTCGGCTCGTTCTGCCGTATCCAGACCTTCGGTCAGCCTGCGCCAGTCCGCAGCAAATTCTTCAGCGCGATAGGGGAAGCGGCCCGTCAGGCAGACGGGTACACCAGGAAGCACAATCGGTGTCAGACTGGGGGATGGGCGTGGCGTGGCGATGTCGAGCAGACGCTGCTCAATCTGCGCTGGGCTGTCCAACGCCTCGCAGAGCTCCAGTGCCAGCAGCGCCATGGTGTCGCTACGAAGCTGCAAGAGTGCCTGATCCCACAGAGTCGCCCAAGTCTCTGCCCGATCCGGATAACGCTCCATCAGGCACGTTGGGACGCCGGATGGTTCAAAGGCCGCGCCGAATATGCGTGAAGGCTGTGACTGGTAAATGGATTGTTCCTCGCCATAGACGTAAGCCGTTTGCTCATCAACCCACCCATAGCCTCGATTGCTGGGAGATGGCAGATCGTCGCCGGCGTAGAAATACAACTGCTGCCGTTCCTTTATGCCCCACAGTGCAACCTCATTGCCTGGAGAATACGCACCGTAAGAATTGGTCGAATACACGATCAGAAAATACTGCCAGGTCGAGTTCGGGATGATTTGCTCTACCCAGCGCCCTGGCAGATTAGGGACAGGCAGATTCTGGCGTTCCCCGCTATTGACATCAAGAGTCTCGACAAAAACGCCGCTGTTGCCCCGTCCATCATCGTAGCTGCCCGTCGTCAAAAATCGCGAGCCGTCTTCGGCTTCATCCTGAATGTTGCCATTGAGCAAGAGCACCTCGCGCCGCAGCACTTCACCTGTAGCGAGGTCCCACAGCCGCCACTCAGTACCACTGAGGGTAACAACTTTCTGGCTGTCAGCAGTGAAGTAAAAACGGTCGAAGCGTGTTGAATATCGTAAATCGCTGATCTGTGTTTGCAGGGTGCGCGCATCCAGGCGTTCATAATCACTGATGATGGTGCTGCCATCTTCGGTATAGGTCAGGACACGCTGATAGGTTGATCCGGCATCTGAACCTCTGATGATCGGGATGACCGACAAGAGCTGCTTGCCGCTTTGCAGATCATATAATTCCAATTGCTCGATCTCGTAATCCTGCACCCGCACCAAGAGTTGCTCGCCATCTGGACTCAGCGTCATCTGATTGATGAAATAGTTGAAAGCATTCAGCGTGAATGTGCCGACCTGGTTGGTCTCATCGAAGATGAAAAGCAGCGCCTGGAGTTGCGAATTGTCATTACTGGGGGGGACGATGAAATCAATCAGCGTCACTGTCAGCGGCAGCGGTTCGCCGTTCTCGGTCACATAGTAATCGCGGTAGTATTCACCGATTAGTCGGTTGAGGAGGGGGATGGCCTCGGTTGTGGCTGCTCTGCCGATGACGCCGGTCTGCTGCCCCAGTTCCAACCCACCCAAAGCCACCAAATCATCCAGCGTTAAGGACTGGCTGAGGGGAAATTCCACCAGCACACCGCGCTGGGTATCAACCTGAATCAGGCTGGACTGATCGACTGGCTGGACATAGATGCGGCGGTCGCGATCGCTGAGCCATACGGTCAGCGGGTCCTGTTCCCAGCGAGCTGTTTCGATTTCATACAGCACCTGAATGGTCATGGCGTCGATGACATGCAGTCGTCCCGGCAGCGCCGCTACGATACGCTTATCCGGCCCCATCACAAAGCCATTGCGATAATCATAAAAGGGCAGCGCCTCAAGCTGATTGGGGAAAGGTGAGTCACCTTCCTCGCGGGCAGCTGGCAGGTGCCATAGCCAGGGGACTTCCGAAGTATCCCCTTCAAAGCGGCGCAGTGCCTGTGGGGCAGAATACGTTCCAGAGAAGAGCAGCAGTTCATCATCTTCAGAAAATTGTAGTGGGCCGTGAATTCGTTTGGCTTCACTCAGATCAATGAGCGACGCCACTTTTTCACCTGTTTCAGCATTCCACAATTCGATGCGCTGCTCGATAGCCAGCGCTAACCAGCGGCCATCATGGCTGAAGGCGAAGTCGTTATAACCCCCTTCGTTATAGAGCGTGTGCTGTCGCTCAAAAGTCGCGCCATCCACGAGATGAAGCGCCCCATACACGTCAATTTCGGCATATCGCTGAAAGATTGGGTCATAAATCAGCCGCCCCGGCAGCGGGATGCCGATCTGCGTTTCGACCTGAAAAGCTGTACCTTTCAGGCTTTCCTGTGCGACCACCAATCCGGCTGCCGCCACCACTACCAGTAAAGCCACCAGGATGATCTGCTTACGAGTCATTGCCTGTCCTTTTAGATGTTCAATTGGCTTATCTATAGTATTCAACAGCTTTTACTGCAAGACAACTAAACGCTATCATGATTCTTCCCCTACGAATGACCTACGTTTTGACGAATTCACATATAATCAAGCGTGAACACCTTTTCATCGATTTAGGAAGAACTATATGCTGCGCAGGCTGGGACTACACAGCACAATCATCGGACTGATGGTCGCTCTGTTCACTGTGCCGCTGAATGCTCAGTTGGGGAGTGGTTGCCTCGTGGCAGAAGGCGAACCGATTCGGTTGGGAGCGATCTTCCCACCAACGAGTATCTTCAATGCCGAAGCGGATGCCGCGTGGCGCGGTGCTGACATCATGCGCCAAGCCGTGAATGCCTGTGGTGGGGTGAAGGGGCGTCCGGTGGAGTTCCTGTACGAACCGGCCAATGATCGTGATGATGCCGAAGCTGCCGTCGATCGACTGGTGGCGCAGAGCGTCCCGGTCATCATTGGTAGTGGGTTGCCAGCGGTACATGATGGCGCGATGGCGGCGCTGAATGGGCGTGCCGTTTACTGGGAAGTGACAGAAGGTATCACGACAAACGATGGCTGGGTTTTCGGCAGCGCGCCAACCGATGAGCAGTTGGGGCGAGCTGCTGGAGAGTACATCGCTGCCCAGGATGATCTTTTCAGCGAAGAGCCGCTGCGCGCCGC
>JALHNT010000011.1:44031-163259 GCA_022843385.1 Anaerolineae bacterium
GTGCGCAGCACCGCGAGGTTCGGCTGCTGGTCTATGAAGGCCGCCAACGCGGACAGGATACGATGCGTGGGCTTATGCTATCGGCTGCTGCCAGCGGATTGGTCTTGACCCATGAATACAACGACAACCTCAATGATACCGCAGCGCTGGCACGGGAGATGAAACGAGCGCAGGTGAATGTCATCTTCGTCAGTGCTTTTGAACTGGACGCAGTGGCTTTGTGGTTTGCAGTCCGTCAGGCGGATTTGCCGCTGAAAGCCTGGGTACAGATTGGCAGCGAGAGTTATCTGCGCAACCTGTGCGAAGAAGGATATAGTGGACAGGCAGTCCTGACCGTCAACCGCACTGGAACAATCCGTACCGCTTTTCGCACGGATACACTGGGTGAGTTGTATGATATCTATCAGGCGGCTTATCTGCGTGCGCACAATACCCGCCCTAGCCTGATCGCTGACCTGAGTGCATCAGGTGTGTATATGCTGCTCTATGGGGCACTGCCACAGATCGAAGGTGAATACACATCTGAAACAGTGCAGGCGGGATTGACTGGTCTGCGGAACGACACCCAATCAGGATTATTTGCCGATACGCTGGATTTCAGCAGCGGGGCTGGTACAAATGCTGGCGCATCGGTAATCATCAGTCAACAGCAAGGTGGCGAGACATGCAGTTTGTCGCCGACGGGGGCAGCCACCTGTCTGACACGTTTGTCATTTCCGACCTGGCGTGAACGCGCGCTTCAGGAAGCCGAAGGGTTAGCGTGTGATGTGGATTACTAGACGGAAGGAATGGTCACTCATGTTCCGATGGTCTTTATTGCTGATCCTGCTGCTGCCACTTGCCATCGCTCAGGCACAGGACGCTATGCCGATCTACGGGCTGGTGGTTGTCGATGCGGCGGAGGTGAGGGTTGGCCCGGATTTCGCCTATGATGCCATTGGTCAACTGCCGCTGAACGCCTCGGTTGAGATACTGGGGAGGGCTGGTGACTGGTTCGGTAGATGGGATGGGAGGCAATGGATACAGGTCATCTATGGGGATCGGAATGGGTGGGTGTATGCCCGGTTGCTTCGTACCAGCGAATCGTTCAATTCGCTGCCAGTGCGGGGGATGATGCTACCGCGCAATCGCAATGGGCGCGTGCCAGATGGCTTTGATCTTTCCAGTTATGTCTGCGATCAATGGCAGGGAGAATTTGCCCGTGATGGCGATTTTAGCGGCGGCGCGGCGTCTTTCACCGTACGTTATCCAGCGCTCCAGGGCGCGACTCTGTACAGCGTCATCGTCATTTCGCCCACCGGCTTCCGCACAGCCTTCGACAGCGAAACCACAACTGCCACGCTCGAGTTCAATCTACTGCCGGCTGAGGGCGGCACCTATACCTGGCGCGTTGCTCCCTATTGGACGTATAGCACCACTCGCTGGCAGTGGCAGCAGGTCTGTCCACTCCAAACGGGTGGCACATTCGAGAAACCGGCACGGTAAAGTGAACAGGCGCAGAGGAGTGTCCGCGCCTGTTCGGGTCAGAGGGCTTGTGAGGGGATCAGTCGAGGATCAGCAGTTCTGGTCGCCGCGAGACCAGGCGAAGGCATACGACTTGCCCTCGGCATCTGCAGGTGCTTGCAGATAGAATTCGCCATTGGTCAGGCGCAGCAGGTTGTAACCATTTTCGCTGACGATGACGGTGTTCTCTTCAGGTGTAGCGCTGATTTCGTCGATTTCCTCAGCCGTGGCGGAAAGCGCCAGTTCGCCCTGGTTGTCACTGTTGATGCGCAGCACTTCGATGCCGGTGAAGGCCCCGCCTTCAACATCTTCAAACACGCAGTAGATTACGGCTGGCGCACCTACTTCCCAGTGATTCACTCGACCATCGGTGATGCCGCTGATGTCCTGTGTGCCATCAAATACCTCGTCGTCAGCCGCCACCATCGCCACTGCGCTGAGGGTGAGCATCAACCCCACGACCAGACCCAATTTCAATGCTTTCACGATATGTCTCCTTGCTACAGGTGAGCGATATTGCTCAACGTTTCCATACTTTTACGGTAACAAACAGGTATGCAGAACTGGTGTAGATGGCTTGCAAAAGTGATGTAACTTCGATGGATTGCTTTATGAATCCACTGCCCGTGCGGGAGCGTTTGGGTTATACTACGGTCTATGATGACTCCCATTGCTCTGCATCCGCCCACGACAACGCTGCCGATTCGTCCGGTCGCGATCAGCGATACTGATCTGCTGCGTGCCTGCTGCTGGCCGAACCGTTCATTTATGACGGTCTATAATCAAATTGCGCGTGTCATTCGCAATGAACAGGAAGGACGTGGCTTCGGTCTCGTGCTGACCAGTCTGCAAGGCATCCCCATCGCCTACGGTCAGTTCACCCTGTGGCCGACCTGTGGTGAGATCAGTGATCTGGTGGTGGCTGAGCCATATCGAGGGCAAGGATTGGGAACCCAGATGATCCAGACCTTGATGACCCGTGCGCTGCGGCTGGGGGTACGCGAAGTTGAGATTGGTGCTGCCGTCAGCAATGCACGTGCAGCGGCTCTGTATCGCCGCTTGGGATTCCAGGATAGCCATCATCTTACGATGCATCTGGAGCATGGGACCGAGAAAGTCTTGTTTCTGCGCCTAAGCCTGGATGGCTCGCCTGAGGCAGTGGAGTGAATGGATGGTTGACCCCATTGACCAACAGCCTTATCTCGTCACTGGTGCGGCCAGCGGCATGGGTCTGGCGACAGCCCGACTGCTGCGGCAGCGGGGGGCGCGGTTGGCCTTGTGGGATCGGCAGGCCGAGGCGCTGGAGCAAGTGTCAGCTGAACTCAGCGCGTTTTCATCAGTGGTTGATGTCAGCGATGGTAACCAGACCAGGGACGCCATGCAGCAGACGGCGGCACATCTGGGTGGGTTGAGGGGAGTGGTTCATGCGGCTGGCATCCTGCACGCCGGGTTGTTTGAGCAGGTTGATCTGGCGACGCAGCGGCGCACCGTTGAGGTTAATCTATTTGGCACAATGGCAGTGGCTCATGCCGCTCTGCCGCACCTTCGAAACAGCGGCGGCTCGCTGGTGATGATCTCATCAGTGGCTGGGTTTTCCGGTGCCCCGGAATACGCCGGTTACAGCGCCAGCAAAGCCGGGATGCTGGCATTTGCCCAGGCGTTACGGGTTGAAACCGCACGCGCCGGGGTACACATTGGCTTGGTCAGCCCGCTCTTCGTCCAGACGCCGATGCTGACCGGTTATAATGGCGCAACCCATCTGATCCGCAGCGGTTCGTTGTTCTTTGAAACACGCCGACCAGAGGACATTGCCCCCTACATTGTGCGTGGCATCGAACGACGGCAGTTCATGATTTTCCCTGGCTGGCGTCCGCACTTGCTGTATCTCCTTAGCCGTTATCTCGATGTTCTGCTTGATCCCATCACCCGCCTGACCTATCGACAGGGTGGTGGTCAATGAACGTTAGGGTGCGGCAAGGCATCCTGCGCTTGAATGTGCCTAGTTGTCATCATCATTTAGGTAGAGAGAAGTTTCATGTCTCGCAGTGAAACCACGCAAATTCTGCTTCCGGCTCAACCCTCCTCCAAGATAGAGGGTGTATACATTACCACCATCCGCGCCTTTGAAGACGAGCGCGGACGCTTCATGGAAACGTTTCGCCGCGAATGGTTCCCCTGGATCAATTGGGATCGCATACAGTGCAACCGTTCTGATAGCAAAGCTGGAGTGCTGCGCGGTCTGCATTATCATCGTCATCAGATCGACTACTGGTATGTGCCGCATGGCACTGTCCGCGTGGGGATGGTCGATCTGCGTCCGACCTCCAGCACCTTCATGACGACGCTGACGATGGAGATCGGCGAGAAGTTTAACTTTGGCGTATTCGTCCCGATTGGTGTGGCACACGGCTTTTACGCCCTGACGGATGCCACGCTGATGTACATGGTCAATAACTATTATGACGGCGGTAATGATGAACTAGGTGTGGCCTGGAACGACCCGGATATCAATCTCGACTGGGGGGTGAACGGGATACCTTTGCTCTCGCCACGCGACGAGCGCAACCGTTTCTGGCGTGATATTCCCGCGAATGAACGCCCGTAACCGATAGCCCCGTGAGTCCCAGCCAACCAGCCTGCCTCATGTGCTGTACCCCACACTGTCCACTGAGATGAACAGGTGGGGTGAATTTAGCTTCACTGAACTGCCAGTGATCAACGGGATTGGGTAGGCCGCTCACTGCGCCGCATGAGAATCGCCACGCCACCCAGAATCAGGAAGAACGGCCAGATGACACTCCAGGGGAGATCGGGCAGGAAATCCAACTGAATGTTGAACAGGAATAACGCGCCGACCAATGTCAGAACGATGCCCAAAATGGCTTTGCCGCTGTCGAATCGATCTGCTTGATCGCCCCTATTGAAGGCTTCATACAGCGTAAACAACCCCGGGATCAGAATGAAAACGGCCCACCAGTTAAAGCTGTCGGGCAGCACCCCCGTCTGCTGCAAGAGAAAGAAAATTCCTAGCACAATCAGAATGATTGCACCACCCAGGCGTGATGAGGGGGTTGACCGATGTTCCATCATGAACTCCTTTGCAAAACTCTTTTTCCAGCTTCAGCACGGCATCAACTGCCGTGCCTTGTAACCTTGCCCCTGCTGCTCAATTTGACAGAGCGGCGTCAGCGGGAAGTGATAGACAAACAGGCTGCACTCGCTGATAGCCGCTTCGGCCAGCAGCCATTCACGGGTGATCAGCGCTTCAGTTGGATCGACGTCGCTCACGATATGCCATTCGGGGTGTTCTATATGAATGGGGTGTGCCAGGACATCAGCGGTATAGATGAGGCGTTGGCCGGCTGATATGATCTCACCAATCATCTGCCCAGGAGTGTGTCCAGGCGCAGGGAGCAACTGGATGCCCGGCGCGGTATCCAGCGGTGGATCAATAAGCAGCAGGTGGTCGCCCAGCGCTTTCAGCATGGCGCTCGTCTTTGTCTGTTCGTGACCGATCTCGCGCCAGTCATCGTGGGATAGCAGATAGTGGGCATTAGGAAAGGTCGGGTGCCCCGTTTGCCGCAGCGCGCCGCCGATATGGTCCAGGTGAGCATGAGACAGCACAACAATCGAAATCTGCTCCACGCTGATGCCGACCTGATCCAGCGCATCAGCCAGATTATCGCCGCGCGTGCCGGTATCGAATAACACAAGCTGATCCTGTGCCTGAACCAGCAGGCAGTTGAAGGGGGTCACCAGGAAATCCAGCGGGAGATTGTGTTTAACCAGCGCCTGTTCGAGTGCTGCCTCTGGCGCATTGGCGAAAAATGCCTTTGCCCGGAAACGGCCTTGCCCAGCCCGTATCGACCAGCAGTTTAGATCCCCCAGCATGAACTGAAAACCTGATAGCATCGTGCATGCTCCTCTCAGGCTAGTTTCGCTCGCTGCGATAATGGGGCTGCCCGAACTTTGGGTTTCATGCCGAAACAGAAGCGTGTGACATTCGTAGCCTTGACCCCCTCGCACAGTGCAGTCGTTCCCAACAGGGCAATCAATCCGACCACCATAAACTTGACCGGCCAACTCCATTCCAGCGGCAGAATATAGAAGGCTGCCATCAGTATGACTGTCTGATGCAGGATGTAATAGGGATAGGCGATCTCAGAACTGTAACGCAAAAAGGCTGATGGCCGGTTCATGAAGCGCCGACCCACCCCTAGCAGTCCCAGCAACCAGCACCAGGTACACAGCACCCCCAGCCCCTGAAAGATGGACTCTGTGCGCAGTCGTCCACCCAGGTCAGGATAGCGCAGCGTCCAATCGAAATAGACGGCGAGGGCGGTCAGCCCGCCTGCAACCACCAGCGCCACCATCCATACCCGGTCAATGGCTTTGAGGCAGAACTGACTGGAGATAATCAGGAAGCCATAGATGAAGAACTGGAGATAGTAGACAAAGTTGGCCCAGTCATTAAAGATGATGCGGGTCGTGGGGAAACGAGGGCGTAGCCACAGATCGGCCGCGGCGATGGTGATGAAGGGGATCAGCACGATGGTTAGTGGGCTGCTCAGCAGATGGGTAAACCAGTTCCGTACCCATTCGCCGCGGCTGCTCTTGAGGAAGCTGAACACCGGTACAGTGAGGATGACGAATACGAAGAGGAAGGCAAGAAACCACAGATGATTGTAGGTGAAATTGCCGCGTGGGTAAAAACCAGTTGTCCAGAAGGTGACGTAGAACGCCAAGAAGCTGCCGTCAAAGTCACCATTAAAGACCCGTTCAATGTAGACCTGAGGTGGAATGACGACTGCAATCCCAACCAGCAGCGGCAGCAGGATGCGTTTAATCCGTTCACCCATATAAGCAGCCGAACTGCGCCTGCCAAAAGCGAACCAGGTGCTGGCACCGGCGAGAAACATGAACAGCGGCATATGCCAGAAGTAGATCGGTGTGTTAATGAAAATGCCCACTGCACGCTCGACCTCGCTGTTCTTGATGTGAAAGTCGAAGGTGTTGAATAGCATGGCGGTGTGGAAGGGGATGAGGAAAAGGACAGACAGAACGCGCAGCGCGTCAATGTAATGCTGACGTTCACCCGGAGGGGATATGAGGTTGGACATTCAGAATCTCTTTTCTCAATAATGAGCAGGCAATTCTGTGCTGTCCACAATCAGGCAGACCACAATAATCCCTGCCCTTTATGACTATTCTACTCCTGATTGTGAAATTTGGTACAAGTCCATTTCGATCACAGTGGATAGGGTGATTGATCAGTTAAGCGACGTAATCAAACTTCGTAAATTATCTTCTATTTCGAAAAATTACATCTTGATTCAGAAAAACTGGCGTATAATCAAGTTAAGAGTTGAATTATGAATCGGTGATTGAGCTGTTCGAAAGGAGGATGCGCTGCCCCTGTTTTCAGCGCAACAAATTATGAAACGATTGAATATCGTGCTGTGGGCATGTGTTCTGTGTATCATGCCTGTGGTCACTGTGCTGGCAGATATGGACTGTCCAACAGTGGTGCGTGAAGCCATCCAGATGACTGGTGAGGTATGCAGCGCCACTAGCCGTAACGAAGCCTGCTATGGCTATACCTTGGTGGATGCCGCGCCGCAGGTTGGCATTGATGATTTTAACTTTGATCAGGTCGGCGACCAGACCGATGTGTCGGCTATCCGCACTTTGCGGCTTTCCCCGCTGGAGCTAGAGACTGGCTTATGGGGGGTTACTCTGATGCGTCTACAGGCCAATTTGCCAGCTTCGGATACAACTCACGTAACTCTGGTGGCTTTTGGCGATGTGGCCTTCGACAATGCTGTGGATCGTACTGCTTCGTTGCCGGTCAGTGTGGCGGTGGATACCAATGTGAATGTGCGCCGGTTGCCGAGCGCTGAGTCAGGTGTGCTGGGTACTTTATCTCCTGGAGATGCTTTCACCGCAATTGAGCGGCTGGAAGACAGTTCATGGCTGCGCGTCGATGCGCCGGCCTTGACCGAACCTGGATGGGTGCTGGCTTCCCTGATGAGTTCTGAGGCTGATCTTTCGACGCTTCCTGTCGCGGCGCGCAGCCAGATCGGCTACCGTCCGATGCAGTTGTTCTATTTCCAGAGTGGTAGTGAAGCCCCAGCCTGTGATGAGATGCCGGAGAGCGGCCTTCTGGTCCAGACACCTGAAGGAATGGGCGAAATCCGTCTTTGGATAAACGAAGTTAAAGTGCAGATGGGGTCGACGGTCTACTTCCAGGCGCAACCTGGTGGCAACATGACAGTGATGACACTGGAAGGGCATGCCCGTGTAGAAACACAGGGTGTGGAATACACTGCGGTGGCTGGCACTCAGTTGACTATTCCCCTGGATGCTGATCTGCGCCCCGCTGGCCCACCCACCCGACCTGTCGCTTATGATGTGTCAATGCTGCGTGGTTTGCCGCTTGGCCTCCTGGATCGAACGATAGCCGCGGCAGCTCCCCTGACTCCCGAAGAAATCGAGACGGCAATTGCTGTGTGGTCGAATGGCGGAAATGGCGCCGGGAATGGTGACCCTGGAATCTGCTGCCTCGATGCATCAGGTACGAGCAGTGACCCGGATTGTCCCGGCAATAGCTGCGATCCTTGCCCCGGCAATAGCTGTGACCGTGGTAACAAGGACGGCAACAACGGTCAGGGCGATGGCAGCGGCACCGGTGGTGGAAATAGCAATGCCGGTGGCAATGGGAATGGGAATGGTAACGGCAATGGTGGCGGCAACGGCAATGGGAATGGGAATGGCAACGGCAATGGTGGCGGCAACGGCAATGGAAATGGGAACGGTGGCGGTAACGGCAATGGGAATGGCGGGGGCGGCAATTAGCGCCTGACGCATTCAAACTTGATCAAACATCAGGAGGGCGAGGGATCACACCCCGCCCTCATTTGTTTTATGTCGCAGCATAGCTCCTCTAACGAATGACATCAAGCCATACCGGCAGCGATAAACAGGGCGTTGACCCCGCCTGAAATTGTGCTGCAATCACAGCGGGGTAATGCTGTGCAACATCATCAGGAAGGTTGGCTTGAAGGCATCGAGCGCGTCACGATCTGGAGTCGAGAGGGCGTACATCTCAAACGCCGCGTCGGCATTCACCGTCACCACGATGAAAAGCTGCCGACCATTCTCGGCGCGACCGGAGAAGCCTACACCGCGATTCTCCTTGACCAGAAACTCACCTTCCATCTGCATCCGTGACAGGCCAAAGGCTTCTTCCAACTGTGCCCCAACCAGTGCTGGAGAGGCATCGCCATCCAGACCCAGATCGGTGAGCGGCTGCGTCAGGATGGTGACCGACAAGCCTTCGATGATGTCGCCTGACCCGCTGGCGACAATCTCCAGATCGCTTTCCTGTTCAAATAACCCGACCAGCGAGGGATCATCGATTGCTTCCCAGCCGCGTGGGTAGCTGATGCCGATGTTAAAATAATCGCTTTCCAGACTGCCGTTGAGCGTTTCCGGCTCCACCGTCGTGATGCCGCCGATCAGATTGCCCCAGGTATAGGCATAATCGACCGGGTCATCCACCGTCGCCAATCCGAAGATGATGAGGTAACCATTCTGCGTCCACAGATTATTCAGATAGCCGCGCCCATCGCTTCCAACGCCGACCAGGGTCGTTGACCGTCGTCCGGTAATTGCCAGATCGAATTGTTCGCTGACTTCCCAGCCGGTGATTTCCACCACGGTCGTCACCAGATCATCCAGCGCGGTATCTTCATCGGCATCCAGTTGCTCCAGCGGCACAGCCAGCAGATGTAGAGTCGGCCCTTCGGCTACCGTCTCAGGATCGTCATCTACGGTGGCCGCCAGATCATCGTCATTTTCGGCGAAGTAGACTCCATTATTGGCCTCCCATACCCATTCTGACGGGTAGGGGAAGGTGAAACCGGCATCCATCTCAGTGAAGGTGCCGTCCAGCGGGAAGAGCAGCTCATCCTGCCGGGCAAAACTGGCCGCCGGGATGATGAGCAGCGCGATCAACAGCAACACAAACCACTTACGCATGAGGGTGTTTCCTTTAGACTGAGCTTCTATGATGCAGCAACTATAGTGGGATTCGGTGCTGCGAATATCCGTCAAATGGAGGAAAATAGATCGGAAATTGTCTGGATTGGAGCAGGCTGACTGTGATGGTACTCACGCCTTCCCTCACACGCCGCGACTGGCTGATCGGCGTGGTCATCATGCTGCTGGCCTTCGCCCTGCGTACCAGCATTATCCTGGAGCGCGCTGCGGTTGATCCGTTGTTTGCCAGCTACCCGGAAGGCAGCGATCAGTTGACCTATGTCATGCAGGCCATGCTCTGGGAACGGGGCGAATGGCCCTGGACACAGTTCCAGTGGCAGCCGGGCTTCACCTACTTCCTGGTGGGGGTGCGGGCGCTGGTGGGGACGAGCATCGGTCAGATGACGCTGGGGCTGGCGCTGGTGAGCGCCTGGAGTTGTGGTCTGATGCTGGCCGTCGGCTGGCTGGCAAGCGGGCGGCGCTGGGTTGGTTATGTGTCGGGTGGGCTGCTAACGCTGTATCCGGTGGCGATCTTCTACTCCTCAGCCCTGTTGACCGAAAGCCTGGCGACGGTGTATGTCGTCCTTTTCCTGCTGCTGGTTCTGTGGCAGCGGCTGCGAGTCGCGTGGTGGCGCAGCGCACTGATCGGCCTGACGCTCGGCCTGCTGGCAATCACCCGCACCAATCTGACGCTGCTGGGGTTGGCCTGGGCGCTGGCGTTGTGGTGGTGGCTGACACCTGCTTCATCGGGTCTGACGTCAGTGCCTTTGAACTCAGCCCGCAGTCCGTTGTCGGGTCAAACCCGGCGACTTCTCTACTGGATTTTTCACCTGATCTTTACGCTCATTTTTCTGGCGCTGCCGATCCTGCCGGTCACGCTGTGGAACCGGCAGGCGGCGGAGGGTGGCCCGTTTGCCCTGATTACGACGACCGGCATCGATGAGGTTTATCGCGGCAACAATCGCGACGCCACCGGTCTGCGCAGCACCGACCCGGCCATGTTCACGGCGGATGATGGCTATATGGCGGCGCTCATCAGCGATGCCCGGCGCGATCCGCTGCGTTTCGTCGAGCTGCAACTGCGCAAATCCGGGTTGTACTGGGGGGCGGCAGAACCGGCCAATAATGTCGATTATGATCGGAGTGGCGAGCAGGTATCGCCGCTGCTGCGCGCCATCCCGCTGGACTTCGGCATCCTGGCACTGCTGGGCTGGCTGGGCGTGACTCTGCTGCTGGCTTCGGCTGTTGGCTGGCGACCGGCGCTCTTCTTCGCGCTGGTCAATCTGCTGATCTTCGCCGGAGTGATGCTGTTGTGGGCGGAGGGTCGGCTGAAGCAACCAGCGGTGCCACCCTTGATCGTCACGGCGTCCTATGCCCTGGTCGTCATCGGCGATGGGCTGCGCCGGCAGCGCTGGGGCTGGCTGGCTCGGTGGGCGGCTGCGCCAGCAGTCGTCCTGCTGCTGATCTATGGCAGCCTGAACTGGGCGATGGACTATCTGCCGCAGAACCGTCCGCTATCCGGCTTGCCAGCCAATGCGACCGCGCTGAACCTCACCTTCGATGAACACTTGGAACTGGTGGGCTGGCGGGCGCTGCCGGAATGGCCGGCGGCTGAACGCGGCTGGAGCAACTTTCTCCGATCGTATGTGGTGCAGCTTTACTGGCGGGTGAATGAACCGGTCGATCACGATTATGTCGCCTATCTGGCCTATATCGATGACGACCAGCGCCTGGCGGGCGTTGACCGGTCTATCGGCACCGTCAGCTTCCGTCCGCGCCCGACCAGCCAGTGGCAGCCAGGGGAGATTTATGGCGAGATCATCGGCTTCTGGCTGCCGCGCGATCTGCCGCAGGAGCGCAGTCTGGAGGTGCGGCTGGGGGTGTATCTGGCTGAAGGCGATGGCGCACAGCCTCCGCTCATCCTCCCGGTGGCGGCCACTTCGCTGCCCGATCAGCCGACCTCTATCGCGCTGGGGCGGCTGGCAATTGTGGACAGCGGCCTGATAGGGTCACGACCAGAGGGATTCGATCAGATGAATATCCCCTTTGGTGGGCAGATCGCGCTGGCGGGTTTTCAAATGCCGGCTGAAGCTGCGCCGGGCGCGACCATCACGCTGGATTTCAACTGGCTGGGGCTGACTGAGATGACGACGGCTTACACCCAGTTCGTCCACCTCATCGCCCCGGATGGCAGTCTGGTAGACCAGGCCGATACTCAGCCGCACGGCAACACCTTCGTCACCTCGACCTGGCCGCCGGATTACCCGATCCACGATCGCATCAGCCTGACGCTGCCGGATGCGCCAGGAACTTACACCGTCTATACCGGCTGGTATCATCCACTGACCTTTGAGCGGTTGGCGGTGGATGCGCCGGATAACCGTTGGCGGCTGGGCGAGATCACTATCCGCTAGGTGCCGTCAGGCCAGTTGGTCTGATTGCAGGTCACATGCTTTGTCTGTAGCATAGGGGCAGGTTTAGTTGGCCAACAAAGGACACACAACGTGATCTCCCCCATTGAGCAAAAAGTGCTGGACGCCATCGACCTGCCCGGTCTGCTGGCCTTCCTCGACCAGATGGTGGCCTACCCCAGCCTGGGCGGAAACGAAAGCCCGATCCAGCGCTTCCTGGCCGAGCAGATGCCGGCGATGGGGCTGACCGTCGATGTGTGGCAACTGGATTTCGCGGCGCTGCGGCAGCACCCGGCCTTCAGCATCGAGATCGAGCGCACCGAAGGCCTGGGCGTCGTCGGTCAGATGGGACAGGGTGACGGGCGTTCGCTGATCTTCAACGGGCATATCGATGTGGTGCCGATGGGCGACCCGGCGAACTGGCACTATCCCCCCTGGCGGGCGACGCTGGACGAGGGCAAGGTCTATGGACGCGGGGCGCTGGATATGAAGGGCGGCCTGTGCTGTGGCCTGTTCGCTGCCAAAGCCATCCACGACGCCGGCGTTCAACTGAAAGGGAAACTGCTGATCGAGAGCGTGATCGGCGAGGAAGATGGCGGCGTCGGCACGCTGGCGACCATCCTGCGCGGCTATCAGGCGGATGCGGCGGTCATCATGGAACCGACCCAGTTGATGATCGCTCCGGCGCAGGCGGGTGCGCTCAACTTCCGCATCACCGTCCCCGGTCACTCGGCGCATGGGGCGCTGCGTTCGGAAGGCGTCAGCGCGATTGAGAAGTTCATCCCGCTGTATCAGGCCATCATGACCTTCGAGGCGCAGCGCAACGCAGGCGTCTCCGACCCGTTGTTCGCCGCCTATCCCATCCCGTATCCGATCTGTGTCGGTACGCTCCAGGCGGGCAACTGGGCCTCGACGGTGGCTGAAAGCCTGACGTTTGAAGGGCGCTTCGGCGTGGCGGTGGGTGAGGATGTGACGGCAGCGCGGCGGGCATTCGAAGCCATGATCCAGCAGGCGGCCCAGGCCGACCCCTGGCTGCGTCAGCATCCGCCGGTCATGAGCTGGTGGGGTGGGCAGTTTGAGCCGGCCAGCATCCCGGCTGACCACGCCATCGTCACCACCGTTGGCAGCGCTTTCACGGCCATCACCGGCAGCGCCCCCACCTTGCAGGGGATGCCCTACGGGGCGGATATGCGGCTGCTGGTCAACAACGGCGCGACGCCGACGCTGATGTTCGGCCCCGGCGATGTCCGCAAAGCCCATCAACCCGATGAGTATGTCCCGCTGCATGACCTGGAAGTGACCGCCCGCACCCTGGCGCTGACGGCGCTGCGCTTCTGTGGGGTGGTGGAATAGACAGGGAGCGACAAACAGGCTGTCGCTCCTGACGGATTATCACGGAGCAGTAAACGCCATCAGCACTGAAGTTTCGCCCGTGGTGAGATCGAGCGTTTTTACTTCACCTATTCCGGCGGCGTAGTACTTGACTTCGTGGGCTGTGGCTTCTAGCGGGTTGTAATCATAGGTCAGCACAAGGTTATCAAAGTCGCCGTAAGGTACTGATGTGCTGCCGGTCAGGGTGAGCAGCAGTCCCATATCTTCGGCGTCACCGGGCAAGTATTCCTGGCGATAGGTTTCGCCTTGATGCGCGGTTGGGTCACCGAACATGACGATGCTGGGCAGCGCGCCATCCACACCCGCTTCCCATGAACCGGATTGCCCGACCAGCCTGCCATCCTGATAATCACTGACCGCTTCACCCAGATACCAGACATTGCCCGCCTTATCCTGGGCATACTAATCATAGGTATCTTCGCGGATGACGCCATCGAGATAGACGGTGTCCCGCACGACGGTAGCGGTAATGCCCATCACCAGCCGTGTCTCGGCCAATACTTCAATCTCGGTGTGTTCCAGCCCTTCGGCTGTTTGCCCTTCATAGGTCCAGCGCGTGCCAGCGATCAATGGTAGATAGGGATTGTCGATGATCGCAACGAAGTTGGCCGGATCAATTTCGACGCTGTACCCCGGCGCATCCTGGGCGAATGTCAGCGTAAAGGTCAGCAGCGCCAGCACCATCAGCCCGATCCCGATACGTCCTGCGGTAATCATGAGCCTTCCCCTTTTCGGTTGCCGTCCTCAAACCGAGGACGGGTCGATAAGGGCATGGTCAGGCGGCCGCATTAAATGGGGATTAAGTGGCAGCGTCACGACAAAACGTGACCCAGCGCCGGTGCCGCTGACGACCTGAATCGACCCGTGATGACGCTCAACGATGCGTTTGGCAATCGCGAGTCCCAGGCCAAACCCACCCTGCTGCCGATTCCGCGCCGAATCAATCCGATAGAAACGCTCGAAGATGTGGGCTTGTTGTGCGGCTGGAATGCCCGGCCCGCTGTCTTCGACCACCAGTTGCAGCGCCGACTCGTGCATCGCGGCGCTGATCCGCACCAGCCCCTGCGCGGGCGTGTACTTGACCGCATTATCGAACAGGTTGAAAACCAGTTGAATCAACTGCCCTTCATCCCCCGTCAGCCACAAATCCGGCGCTATCGCGCGTTCCAGTCGGATGCCCTTCTCCTGTGCCGTCGGGTCAAACTGTTCGGCGATGGTATGGAGCAGCAGACTGAAATGCACCGGGTCGGCCTGCAAGGGGCGCTCGCGCGAGTCGGTGCGCGCCAACAGCAGCAGCGCATCGGTCAGGTGGGCTAATCGCTGGATTTCTTCCTGAATGCTGACCAACGCCGCCTGATAATCAGCCGCCTGTCGCTCGCGGCTCAGGGTCACTTCCAACCCGGTCTGGATGATCGAGAGGGGTGTTCGCAGCTCATGGGCGGCGTCGGCGGTGAACTGACGCTGGCGCTGAAAGGCTTGTTCCAGGCGATGCAGCATGGCGTTGAAAGTCTGTACCAGTTGCTCCAGCTCGATCTCCGCAGCCGCCGAGTCCATGCGGCGCGACAGATCGGTTTCGTTGATCTCGGCAGCCGCTCGGACAGCAGCCCGTATCGGCACCAGGGCGCGGTTCGCCAGAAACCAGCCACTCAGCGGGGCGGCGACCAGGACAAACAGGGTGAGCAGCAGCAGCAGATGACGGATGCTCTCTTGCAACGTGCGCGTCTCGGCCAGCGAGAGACCCACCTGCAACACATAACGCGACTCATAGGGCAGCGGCAACGAATAGAGCTGCATCTCTCCGGTGCCGGCGGCTTCGCTCCAGGGCAGGGTGGTGAAAACCGCCTCACCTGTCGCCGGGAGAGGTGTGACCGGCAGCGTGAAATCAGCGCTGCTGCCGAGAATATCACCTGTCGTCTGGTCAATCAGCCGGATGAAAAAGCGCTTCTCGCGCAGGAAGCTCTGGGTGGCGAGGTCATCATTCGCCAGTTGCGCCTGGACATCTTCCAGATCCACTGGATTTTGCGGTTCATCGGCATTGTAGAGGAGCAGCGAGACCTGGTTGCCGGTCAGACGCAGGGTGTTATTGACCTGGTCTTCCAGCCAGCCGGAGATCGCCAGATACAGGATCAGGCTGATGCCGACCTGTACCACGCCCAGCAGCAGCAGTCCCCATAAGGCCAGCCGAACCCGCAGACTCCTAAGCCTGATCGGGGTCAACCAACTGATAACCCGTGCCGCGAACGGTGCGAATGACTTTCTCATCGTGGTCATCATCAATCTTCTTCCGCAGATAGCGAATGTAGACATCCACCACGTTCGAATCCGGCGCATCCTGGTAATTCCACAGATGCTCGGCAATCGTCGCCCGCGACAACACCTGATTGGGGTGGCGCATCAGCATCTCCAGCAGGGCATATTCTTTGGTTGACAGGTCAATGACCGCCTCACCGCGCCGGGCTGTGCGGCTGATGGTATCCAGCACCAGATCGCGCACGGTCAGGGTAGTCGATTTCTGATAACTATCGCGCCGCGCCAACGCCCGCAGCCGTGCCAGCAGTTCGCGGAAAGCGAACGGTTTCACCAGATAATCATCCGCGCCGCTGTCCAGCCCCAGCACCCGATCATCGACCGTATCCCGCGCCGTCAACATCAGCACCGGCGTGATGATGCGCTGGTTACGCAGCTCGCGGCACACCTCGTAGCCGTTCTTGCCCGGCAGCATGATATCCAGCACGATGACATCATAGGCGAAGTTCAGCCCCCAGTGCAGCCCATCATCGCCATTGTCTGCCGTATCGACGGCGTAGTGCTGCTCCTGCAACCCTTGCACCAGAAAATTCAGCAGCTTCTTTTCGTCTTCCACCAGCAACAGTCGCATCACCCAGCCTCCCGCCTCGCGCCCTAGTCTGATGTCCTTTCATTAAACCACAATGAAGCCGCTTCATCTGAATAAAAAGTGAGCAGCAATTGGTCTGGCGACTGATCGCCAGGCTGCCGTATGCTGAGGCTTGGATGAACAGGATGATAAACGCGCATATCTATCGGATTCAGGCGACAGATTTCGATTATGATGAATAGCAACGCACAGCAATTAGCCTTTGAACATCGACGCATCATGAGCCGTGAATATCAATACCATTGGGAATGGCAGTTACAATCCAGCCCGGAGGCGCTCTGGCCGCTGGTGGCGGATACCAACCGTTTCAACCGCGATACCGGCGTGCCAGCCATCGAACGGCGCGGCGACCCCGGCAGCAATGCCCGGCGCCGGCTGCGGCTGTTCCGCCTGGGCATACCGGTGGAATGGGAAGAAGAACCGTTCGAATGGGTGCGCCCATATCGCTTCGGCGTCATCCGTCATTACAACAGCGGCCCGGTCAAAACCATGCGTACCCTGACCGAGCTGCGTCCGCTGCCGGATGGCGGCACCCACCTGACCTACAAAGTCTGGGCGACCCCGGCCAACCTGCTCGGCTGGGTCGCTATTCCAGGGCAGATCGGCCTCATCAGCGCCCGCGCCTTCGATAAAGCCTTCCGCCAGTATGACCAGGCGGCGGTCGTCTCGGCCAGCCAGGCGGCCTCGATGATCCAGTTGCCAGCCGCAGCGGTGGATTTCGCACCGGGCGGACGGGAACGGCTCAAGCGGCTGTGTGACCAGATGGTGGCGCAGGGGGCAAAGCCGGAGATCGTCTCGCGGCTGCGTGAGCTGCTGGAACGGGAAGATGATCTGACGCTGGCGCGCATTCGGCCTTATGCCCTGGCCGACCAGTGTGGCATCAGCCGGCGTGTTGTGCTGGAACACTGTCTGCTGGCGACCCGGCGCGGCATCCTCGAATTCGAGTGGGATGTGTTGTGTCCGCTGTGCCGCAACGCCAAAGTCACCAGCCTGACGCTGGGCGAGATCGCCAACGATGTTCACTGCGATATGTGCAATGTCGATTTCAGCGTCAACTTCGAGCAGTCGGTCGAACTGACTTTTCACCCCAACCCCTCCATCCGTGAGGTCGAACGGACTGAGTTCTGCATCGCCGGGCCACAGACCACACCGCATGTGGTGGCGCAGCAGCTTTTGCGCGGCGGCGAAGAACGGTTGATTAACCCGACGCTGGAAGGCGGGCGTTACCGACTGCGGACGCTGGGGCTGCGCGGCGGGGAATATCTTCTGGCAGCAGCCGATGGGCTGGATGAGTTAACGGTGCGCGCCAGCAAGGTCGATGGCTGGCCGGGCGGCGAGGTGAAGATCACGGTGCATCCCTCGCTGCGTTTCAGGAATGCCACCGATGAGGAGCAGTTGTTCATCCTGGAACGACTGGCCTGGACCGATCAGGCGGTGACAGCGGCGGAAGTGACGGCGCTCCAGGTCTTTCGTGATCTGTTCGCTGCCGAAGCGCTGCGCCCCGGTCAACAGATTTCAGTCGGCAGCCTGGCGATCCTGTTCACCGACCTGCGCGGCTCGACCAGGCTCTACAACCAGATTGGCGATGCCCCGGCTTTCGGGCTGGTGATGACCCACTTTGATGTGCTGCGCGAGGCCATCACCGAAGAGGGCGGCGCGGTGGTCAAGACCATCGGCGATGCCATCATGGCTGTCTTCCGCCGACCCGCGCCAGCGCTGCGAGCGATCCTGAAAGCGCAGGAACAGCTTCAGGAAACCTTCAGCAGCCAGCCGGTGCAGTTGAAAGCCGGCATTCATTATGGCGCGTGCATCGCCGTCACGCTCAATGACCGGCTCGATTACTTCGGCTCGACCGTGAACAAAGCCTCACGGCTGGAGGGCTTCTCATCCGGCGAAGACATCGTCATCTCCAACGCTGTCTATACCGACCCGGAAGTGAGCGACCTGCTGGAGACAGGTGGGTATCCCGTTGAACCGTTTGAGACCCAGCTCAAAGGATTCGACGATCACTTTGCGCTGTGGCGGGTGGCTCAGGCCAGGGCGAACTCATCCTCAGTGCAGACGCGCAGCACGCCGGCCAGTTCATGACCGATGACCAGAGCCGTGCCAGCGACCCGTAGTTGTAACGGGCCGTTGAAAGGCGCGCGTTCGATGAGATGAAAGCGCGTGCCAGGGATGAGACCGAGCGTCCCCAGGTATTCCAGCTTATCGGCATCGTGGGTGTTGACACGGCTGATGACCAGATCGCGCCTAGCCTCGACACTGTTTAGCGGATAATCAATCACACGCGGCATATGACCATCAGCGGTTGGAATGGGTTCGCCATGTGGGCAGCGGCGCGGAAAGCCGGAGAGCTTCTCCATCCGCATCACCATCTCATCGCTGACCACAGCACCCAGGTCATCGGCATCGTCGTGCACCTGATGCCAGCCGAACTTCAGCACATCCACGAGAAAACGCTCGACCAACCGGTGACGCCGGATGTTGAGCAGCGCCTCCCGCTCGCCCGCTGCGGTCAGGCTGATGCCGCGGTAAGGCTCGTGTTCCAGATAACCAGCAGATTTCAGCCGCTGCACCATACGGGTGACTGCTGGTGCTGAGACATGTAGCACCGCCGCCAGATCAGAAGTCGAGATAAACGGATTATCCTGCTGGTAATACGCCAGCCGATAGGCTTCCGCCAAGTATTCCTGCATTGCCGGACTTGCGCTCATCAACATTCCCCAAACCGCGCGTAATTTCGCTTACGATAGTTAGCATAAATATAGCGACGTTCGGCGTGTTTTTGCAAGCGTTAAATCTGGAGTTGACAATGGTTAGACCTGATTCGCTCTTTGACAGGCATGACCTTTCTGATACAATGCTCATCTCATAGTGGGGGATAGTTCAACGGCAGAACGATGGCCTTTGGAGCCACTAATCCTGGTTCGAATCCAGGTCCCCCAGTACCGAACGAGCAGCCACAGGGCTGTTCGTTTTCTTTATTGGCTTTGCTCGATCAGATGTGGGACGTAAAGAGGGCAGTAGTCAACCACTGCCCTCAATTGCGGATGCTTATTTGCTGGCGGCCCACCGCATTAGCATCCGCAGCCTTGACAGGGTTTGGGAAAGCACTGGCCTTCCCATTTAGCTCATGGGTGATGGCACAGGCGTTGTTACTGCTTCATATTTCCAGCCCGCGGCCTTCGACTTTTCGCTGGCGATGGCATAGATCAGGAGGCCGTAACCAGCCTTCGCCGCCACATCAGCGATGCAGTAGCCTACCTGCACGGCCACAATGGCTGCTGATCCGGAGACGCCAAAGATGGGCAGCAGGTAGACGATAGGATAGAAGCCCCAGGTCGCCAGCAGCAGCAGGCGCGCATTGCGGATCAGGATGCGTCCCTGCGGCGTCTGCTCCTGCATCGCGCCGCCCAGTCCGGTGAAAAGCACATACACCAGGTACAGGAAGGGCAGGGTCGAGATGAATCCCCACAGCGCCCGTGTCCCCATATCCGTCGCGATTTCGCCGGGATAACCGAGGATAACCATCAGTGCCGCTGCCGTCGCCAGTGTAAAGGTCAGCCGTCCCCGATTGCGAGGATTAATCACGTAGATCAACTCAGCCACCAGCAGCGGCACCGTCAGCAACCAGTCGATATAGCGGTAGGCATCATTGAAGGGTTGGCCGCTTGCCACATACACACCGTCTTGCAGTGTGAAGGCCGCGCTCCAACTTTCCAGGATGCGGAAATAATGGTAGCCGGCGACGGCGACAACCAGGGCTGACATAATCATGGCAGTTCGATACTGGGGTGCTAGCTGTGAGCGCACCAGTATAAAGAAGATAAAGGCCGCCAACAGGGTGGCGAAGGTGAATGAGAACATGTTGTAGACCAGATCATATTGGGCAATCGACAACTCAGGCATTGTGAATACTCCTATACTACCGATGCCATTGACATTCAGTTTGTTCAAGATATTGTGAATAATCTGAATGTCTGTCAGAGTAATCACAAATAGTTAGGATAGCATGAGTAACTAGCTAATTGTGAATGAATTCACAAAAAAGCCTGAGGAGTTTGATTTCAGGGGTCAGCACCGGAATAGGACAGGATTGCTACCGTGTGCACTCGAGTTTTCTAACACTGGTGGTGCTGCTACGTGGGGTCTTCATCGCTCTCGATGCTGCCACTTTCGGCATCCACAAACTCGCCCTCATCATGCAGCGCCACATCAACCGGGTGCGTTTCGCCAGCGCAGACACGGGTTCTGCGAGTGGCCTGAACCCGACTGATCGCGCTGGTCTCGGTCAGCATGACCTTACGGATTAGGTGAAGGCTGGGTTGGTTTTGGATGTGTCGCGGAACAAAAAAGCGTCAATCGAATCAACAATATTACCTGCTTGTCGCACCCAAATGGTGTTGCACAAAAAACGTCCTCTCAGGTATTCTCATCATGCACCCTTAGGCTATTGCAGGAAAATAATGCTCCATATCTCAACCCCTATCCCCCAGCCCCTTTCCCCGCACGCGGAGAAAGGGGAGCAAAGCCCCTCTCCAAGCCATTGGGGAGGGGTTGGGGGTGGGGTAAATTGGATAGTTAAAATTCTGGAATAGCCTTAGCAAGCATACGCTCTCCATGACCATCGGCCATTTTGCTCCCCTTCCCATTATGGGACGTTCGAAGCGAGGGGGATAAACTGAATCATTTTGCAAAACGCATTTAGGAACAACACTCATGCCAACGCCCATCATCTCTCACAGCGACCTGCTTCGCCTCAAACGTATGAACACCCCCACCATTTACAACGGTTGGGAGCAGATCACGCAGCATGACCGCCGCGCCTACACCAATCGCGCCGAAACCCGCGACTATATGCCGCAGATGGGGCCGATGATCGGCTACGCCGTCACCGTCGTCATCGAGCCGAGCAATCCGCAGCATCAGAAGGATAACCCCGGCGCGCCGATGGAATGCCTGACTTACATCGCCAGCGTTCCCGGCCCGAAAATCGTCGTCGTGCAAGACCTCGACCAGCCCAATGTCATCGGCTCATTCTGGGGCGAAGTCAATTCGAATCGTCACCGCGCACTGGGTTGTGTCGGCACCATCACCGACGGCGCGATTCGGGATGTCGATGAAATGACCAATGCCGGATTCAAGGCTTTGGCGGCGCGTTTATGCGTCGGCCACGCTTACAGCACGCCTGTTCGCTGGAATGTTCCGGTCGAAGTGTTTGGCTGCCCGGTCGAGCCAGGCCAGTTGATCCATGCCGACAAACACGGCTTCCTCGTCATCCCCGAAGACGATCAGGCCAGAATTCTCGACGCGGCCTTGTTCATGGACGGCAACGAGTGTGACACCGTGATCGCTGCCGCCCGCAGCGCCGCCGGCCGCACCACCGACGAGGTACTCGAAGCGATACGCCAGTCCGGGAGCGCCTTCCGTCAGGCCGCCCTCGATCATTTTGGACACAAAGGGGAGTGGTAGCCAGCGCCTCGTCCGGTGTGCTGTCATGGCGGCGGCAGTCCTGGTTGTGGCAGCGCTAATCCAGCCGGTCATCAGGGGCGGGGTCGGCGGGTGGGACTTTGGCGAGGACGGCCTCGAAGGCGGCACGGCTGCCCCGCGCACCCCGCTGTTCCAGATAGTCGAGCGTCTTGAGCGCGGCGATTTTCTCGGCCAGCGCCAGCGTGATGAGGTGGTTGATGGAGGTGTTTTCCTGTTCAGCCAGTTCCCGCGCCGCCTGATGCAGCGAGTCCGGCAGACGGATGGTCAGGTGTTTCATCGTTCGTCTCTGAGTGTCTTCACGGTTTGCCTGATTATTGTCTCATGTGATGTAATTTCAGGCCATTAGAGATTGCCTCTATCGCCCTCGTTTCTGATAGAAATTACGCAGCTGAGAGAGTTGGGGCGCAACACGGAAGATCGCCCCTTCTGAAGTATTTTTTACATTAAATGTTTTCAAAGGTATATACTCTATCTATCAAGTTAGAAAACCTTGCGTCTTTCATGTATTGGTGCATTCTTCTTGAAATCTCATCTCTATTGAGTCCAGGAGGAACCAATGCCTGCACAGTGTAAAAGGCGTACTTGCAGAACTTTTCAAATCTCGCTTTATCTTTAGTAATCAACTCAACAGTTTGAGACAAGAAGCTCTTTATGTTCTCAAATTCATCTTCTGGATGGAGGTTAGATCTCTCGGAAATATCAACTTTACATACAGATGAAGCAGCCAGTAGGGCAATATAAGCCCGATAACTAGGTTTCAGGTAAATTCGTTGATAAATTTGACTTACATGCTGCTTCGGATTTAGATCTATGTTCTTCATGGGTGGTAGTTTTTCCAGATTCTCACCCATCAGTGTGAGGCTAGAGGCGAAAGCTTGCTGAATATCTATCAAATCGCTAAACAGATTCTTTGTTTGATCCTCACTCTTAAAGAACAGCTCCAAGACCTTATACCTGAGTTCAGTATAGTTGTTGTCGAAAATGTTTCGTGGAGTCCTACTGAAGAGACCAATAAACAAAGACTTTACTTCCTCATAGGTAATCTCAGTTTGGTAGATTCCTTCAAGGATTCTGAAAACTTCATGTCCATCGCGTGTCACTCTAACCCTTTTTGCTTGTGCAACCCTATCTGTAATCTGGAGCCTCAAATAACGTGCTAGCTCTAGATCAATCTCATCGGGTGCATTTTGCCTGTTCGAGGACTTGGCAATATCCCACGCATCACTTGTTTCAACAACTTTGCATGTAATATAACATGTCTCTTGAGCATATTTTACTACTGACATCGTTGTTTGGCATCCGTTAATGACGCTGGCAGTTTCCAAAAGTACCTTTGTGTCGGACACGACATTGACCTTTGCTGCCTTAAAAGTTACCCCATTATTCCTAGCCAGCATCTCGTTTGGTCTTTCCAGTACTGTCTGCTTTATTGCTTGATTAACAGTTTGGCGACCAGCCATTGGTTTCTTTCCACTTGTTTCACCCAAAAAGTCTCTAATGTTCTCGAAAAAGATCGCGTTACCGTTTTCCTCGTATATGCGTTTAATTGTTTCAGAAGAAACAATGCCAAGATAAACATTTCCGAAATCTATGAACGGTTTTTCAAATGTTAATTCTATTTTACCAGGTATAGTATAGTTTCTGCGGTATTCTGCCTGGAGTATTGAGAGAATATCTTCGCCGTCAATTATCTCTATTCGCTTTTCCTGAAGCAATCGATTATAAAACGCCACAGAGCTTTTTTGTGATTTGGCATACACATCAATCAACCCCTTTTTTTGTGAAAACATCACAATCTGGAAGTTCACTTCAACTCGTGGCGAGTCATCATTGTCATCCTGATTTTCATGAAATAGTTTCATTTGTTGAGGTTTACCCTCAGAATTCTTTTGAAATATCTCAAAGTCACTAATTATGGCATCAATCTCCTTAATCTCTCTCTTGATGGAATACTTTGCTTGTATACACAATATCCGACTACTGTCGGCGTTTTCGCCAATGATATCTATTCCTTCATCATAGGAGCCTTTTTGCTTCTCTGGTTTCTCAATCCCAGCTCCCAGTTCCGTTCTTGGTGTTAAATAGGATACCAAATCAGCAAATTTGTCTCCCTTCTCTGTAGAATTAAGCCCTTCAAACTCTTGATCCAAAAACTCCTTAAATATTGAATAGTTCTCGAGATATTCGGGAAGGTCGGTACTATAGTAATTCATGATTCAACCTTAGTATAAAGCCTCTACTTTATATGCAATGATCAAAGTCTACATCGAATGCTCGATTCTGGGCAAATACCAATCTATTATCTCCAAATGTCAGGGTGTCAATGTGCATCACGATGAAAAAAAGTCGCCAAAAATCGACAACTGATCGATCAAATTTGTGGTTGATAGATGAATTGAACAAAACTCAAAATGGGATTGAGACCCTTTCAATAACTCTGAAGATCCTTCTCACCCCACCCCCTCCAGCGGCAGGAGGCGGCGGGCGAAGCCGTGATCGAACTCGGCGTCGAGGATGAAGGTGGCGGCCCCGATGGCGCTGGCGAGTGCGTCCAGCTCGGTCAGCGACAGGCGAACACGTTCGCGGATGGGACGGATGAGGTAGCGCTGGGCCTCGCGGCGGATGATCTCCAGCAGGATGCTGTTGCCCTGCATGACGCTGCCGGTCAGCACGATCTGGTCACAGGAATACAGGTTGATGAGGGTCGCCAGCCCCAGCCCCAGCCATTGACCGGCGTGTTCCATCAGCGCCAGCGCCACCGCGTCGCCGCGCCGCGCCGCCTCGACGATCAGCCCGATGGTCAGCCGCGCCGGGTCATCGCACAGGCTGTGCAGCAGGGTGGCGGTTCCCTGCTTCATCAGTTCGCGCGCCCGCATCTCGATGGCCGTGCCGGAGGCCACCGTCTCCAGGCAGCCCTGCCCGCCGCAGCGACACGGACTGCCGCCGATCATGACCGGGATGTGACCAAGTTCGCCGGCCAGCCCCAGCGCCCCCCGATAAAGCGCGCCATCGAGGATGACGCCGGTGCCGATGCCACTGCTGACATTGACGCAGATGCAGTCGCGCCCGTCGCGCGCCGCGCCATAGCGTGCCTCGGCCAGCGCCATCGCCCGCGAACGATCATCGAGGATGACCGGCATCCCCAGCCGACCCGCCAGATACTCCTGCAACGGCAGCGATTGAGCATGGGGAATATCAATCGCATCGAGTGAGACGCCCTGCTTAAAATCGACAAAGCCGCCGAAGGCCACCCCCAACCCGCGCAGCGCCGCGCTGTTCAGTCCGAGCGACGCCAGCGTGGTTTCGACGATCTCGGCCAGTGAGGTCATCATTTCCGCCGGGGTGTTGGGCTGCTGGGGTGGCAGCTCCGCCTGATACTGTACCTGCCCGGCAGCATCGAGCAGGACGATGCGCGTCGCCCGGCTGCTGACATCCAGCCCCAGGGCGCGGCAGGCATCCGGCGCGAGCGACCAGAGCTGTGACGGACGCCCCGGCAGATCAGCGGGGGTGCTGCCGGTCGTCATGATGAAGTTAAAATCGGCCAGCGGCTCGGTCAACTGGCGCACCAGCGACACGCTGTAGCCGGTCAGGTCGGCCATCTGACGGCGGGTGAGCGGCCCGCGCTGGCGCAGCGTCCGCAGGATGAGCGCCTGCTGTTCGCTCGTGTTGACCGGATCGGCGGCGCGCATCACAACTCCCCGGCGTTATGCAGCCAGATGGCGCGGGCCGCCCCGGTCACGCCGGCGTTGAGTCCCAGTTCAGACGGCGCAATCCGCACCTGATCGAGCCGCACCATCTTGCCGCGACTGTTGACCGTCCGCAGCAACGATGGGGCGAAGGAGTCCCAGCCGAGCATGACGCCGCCGCCCAGGATGACCGCGTCCGGGCCGAAGATGTTGATGAGGTTGGCGACGCCCACCCCCAGGTACGTCCCCACCCGATCCACCAGTCGCAGCGAGAAGGGATCGCCCAGGGCGGCGGCTTCGGTCAACAGGCGGGCGCTGATCTGCTCGCGCTGGCCGTCGGCTAACGTCAGCAGCAGGCTGTTGTGCGGGGCTTCGGACGCGGCCATCTTGGCAATCGCCGGGCCAGCCGCCAGCATCTCCCAGCAGCCGCGCGCCCCGCAGTAACATTCCGGGCCATCCAGGTCGATGACATGATGCCCGACCTCGTTCGAGTCGCCCAACCCGCGATACAACCTTCCGTTGGCGATGACCCCGCCGCCGATGCCGGTGCCGACGGTGACATAAACCATCGTCCGCGCCCCGCGTCCGGCACCGTTCCAGTGTTCGCCCAGCGCCCCGATCTGGCAGTCACCGATCAGGCACGAGGGAACGCCCAGCGTTTCGCGGAAGTGATCGACCACCGGGATGCCGTCCCAGCCGGGCAAGGTGAAGGGGTTGTGAATGCGTCCGGTTTCGGCGTCAATCGGGCCGCTGGAGCCGATGCCGACGCCAGCGATGTCGTTCACCGACACCTGGGCTTGATCCAGCAGCGTCCGCGCCAGCGCTTCCAGGCGGCGCAGACCGTCGGCGATGCCCTGTTGCGACCGGCTGGGGATGCTGCGGCGGCTGACGATGCGGCCATCAGCAGCCACCACCGCCCCGACCACGCTGGTGCCGCCAATATCGAGACCGATGGCGAAGGGAGCAGGCATGGCTCACTCGACCGTCGTGACTTTGCGGCTGTGGAAAAAAGTCCCCGGCTCGATGCCGGAGCGGGTCGCCAGCGCCGCCGCCAGCAGTTGGATCGGTACGATCTCAGCCAGCGGCAGACGGGCCGGGTCAGGCGGCTGCACCCGGATCGAACGGTCATTGAAGGCCGGCGCGCCAATCGTCACCACCGGGATGCCCTTGCTGTCGAAGTCCTGCGCCAGCGTCCGGTGCAGCTCAACCGCCGCGCCGCTGCCCATGAAGATGAAGGGGGTGACTCCGGGAGCCATCACCTCCATCGGGCCGTGCCGGAACTGCCCGGTGACCATGCCCTCGGTGGGGAGCTTGGCCGTCTCCTTGACGATCAACGCGCTCGCCAGCGCCGACGCCCGGTGGATGCCACGCCCCATGAAGATGAGGAAGCGCACCGGTTCGAGGCTGGCCGCCAGGGTATCAGCCATCGCCTGCCAGCCGGGCAGCGCCGCTTCAATAGTGTCGGCGGTCTGACGCAGCGAGGCTGCCAGCGGCTCGAGCGGTTCGCCCAGCAGCGCCGCCGTCAGCAGATCGAGGGCGGTGAGGGTGCAGGTGTAGGTCTTGGTCGAGACGGCGTTCTCCTCGCCCGCGCCGATGAAGAGCGCCAGTTGGCTGCGCCGCGCCAGCGAACTGCCGGGGGTGTTGGTGACGCCGATGACCGGGCGCTGACCGATCACCGCGTCGAATAATTTAACTACCTCCACCGACTCGCCGGATTGCGACACGGCGATGACCAGGGTGCGGTCGTGCAGCAGATGGCGGTAATCGTAGAGCAGCTCGGACGATTCGACGGCGAAGACCTCGATGCCGTGCGCGATCAGCTTGAGCATGGCGGGGAAGACGGCGCTGAACGAGCCGCCCATCGCGGTGAAGACCACACGGGTGATCTGCCCATCGCGCAGCGCCGCCCGCCAGGGGGCAGCCGCCAGGAGTTGAGTCGAAAGCGAGTCGATGGCCCGGCGCAGGATGGCCGGCTGGGAGAAGACATCATCAATCAAGCGGGTCATGGTTTCATCCTGATTCGGGCCGGATCGGCGTCCGGCCAGATGAGCTGAAGAATCTGACGAGCTATTGTCGCATTGGGAACCAGCGGACTCAAGAGCAGCGCCCGCAGCGCCTTGACTTCGGAGGGTTCCAGGAAGGCTTCGACCATCAGTTGTTCATAAGCGCAGTTGTGCTGAATCCGCGCCATCAGTTCGCGGCCCGGCGCGGGGACGGCGATGGGGCGGATGACGCCGCCTTCGAGTGCACAGGGCGTCTCGACGATGGCATCATCCGGCAGCCAGGGATGCAGGCCGTTGTTCGGCACATTCAGGACGAAGCTGCGCCGTTCGCCCGTGACCAGCGTCATCAGCACCGGCGCGATGATGGCGTCGTACCATTTAGCGGCGCGTTTCGCCAGACCGGGCGGCGGCTCGGTGGCGCGGGCGTACTCGGCCAGCAGGTCGGCCTCAATCGCCAGGAGCTGCTCGGCGCGGCTGGGTTTGCCCTGCTGTTTGGCGAGCATCCGGTCGGGGTGAGCGAAGTATTTGAAGTAGGGGGTGGGCAGGACTCCCAGCGAACGCACCACATCGAGATCAGCTTCCAGGGCGCTGACTTTATCCAGCCCATCCAGCATGGCCACGGTGACATCGCGCCCGTGATGCCAGACGCGGGTGATGAAGCCGTAGTGATGCATCCCGACATAATCGATCAGCAACTCGCTGGCGGGCAGGCCGAGCGCTGTTGCTGCCCACTGGGTCATGGTCACCGCGCCGTCGCACAGGCCGATGACACGCAGCCGGGTCGTCCGCAGGATGCCGTACTGGATGACGCTGGCCGGGTTGGTGAAGGTCAGGAACAGGGCATCCGGGGCGCAGCGCTCGACGGTCTGGGCGATCTTGACCAGCGTTGGCACGGTACGCAGGGCATTGGCATAGCCGCCGGGGCCGACCGTTTCCTCGCCGGGGATGCCGAACTGCTGCGGGAAAGTCTCGTCGAAAGCCCGCGCCTGAAGGTTGCCGACGCGAATCTGATTGAGGACGATGTTCGCCCCGTCCAGCGCCCGTTCCAGATCGGTCTCCGCCCGCACCGTCAGCCAGTCACAACCACGCGCCAGCAGGCCGGCGACATGCGCCACCGGGTTGAGCTTATCGGCGCTGCGCCCGTGCAGCACCAGTTCCAGCGGACGGGGCGAGTCGCCCTGTCGCCGGAGCGCGGCGATCAGCTCCGGTGTGCCGACCGAACTCCCACCGAGGACGACGACTTTGACGGCCTCAGGACTGCCCATAGAAATCCCTCACCGTCTGCGCCACCAGCGCGGCTTCGTCGTTAGTCATTTCCGGGAACATCGGCAGGCACAGAATCTTATCCAGATCAGCCACCGCCTGGGGGAAGCCCGCGCGCCCGATGCCCAGGTCGGCATAGGCACCGGTCTCCTGCACCAGATAAGGATAGACGACATAACAGCCGATGCCGTGCGCCAGCAGATAATCCTTGAGGGCATCGCGGTTGGTCGCGCGGATGCAGTACATATAGTAGACATGCTGATTGGCCGGATCGACCACTGGCGTTTCGACGGGCAGGCCGGTCAGCAGTTCATCGTAAACAGCGGCGACGCGCTGCCGTTCCTCGATCCAGCCGGGCAGATAGCGCAGCTTGACGCGCAGCATGGCCGCCTGCAATTCATCCAGCCGTTCCTGATAACCGATGATCTCGTGGTTGTATTTGGTGCGCTGCCCCATATAACGAAATTGGCGCAGCCGGGCGTGAATGTCCGGGTCGTCGGTGGTGCAGATGCCACCATCGCCCAGCGCCCCCAGCACTTTGGTCGGGTACAGGCTGAAGCAGCCGACATCGCCGAAGGTGCCGGCTTTGCGGCCATGCCGGGTCGCACCGTGTGTGTGCGAACAGTCCTCGACCACTTTCAGGTTGTGTCGGCGGGCGATCTCGACGATGCGCTCCATGTTGGCGACCTGCCCGTAGAGATGCACCGGCAGGATGGCTTTGGTGCGCGGGGTGATTTTGGCTTCGATCTGTTCAGCCGCCATGTTGAATGTCCCTGGCTCGACATCGACCAGCACCGGCGTCGCACCGCAATAGCTGATGGCGAAGATGGTGGCGATGTAGGTGTTGGGGACGGTGATGACCTCGTCGCCGGGGCCGACGCCGCAGGCCAGCAGCGCCAGATGCAGCGCCGCCGTGCCGCTGGCGATGCCGACGCCGTACTGCGACCCGATGTAGGCGGCGAATTCCTGCTCGAAAGCGGCCAGGTGCGGCCCCAGGGTGTACTTGCCTTTGGGCAGCACATCGCGCACCGCCTCCATGATTTCGGCCTCGATTTGCTGCCACTGCCGGGTGAGGTCTTCAACCGGCACACGCATCGTTTGGGTGGGGATGACCATGTGTTTGCATTCCTCCGTGTATCGAATGACGGCGCTGTGGGTTCAGCGAGCGAATGGAGTCGTTTCGGTAGGGACGGCAAAGCGTCTCTAGCCACCAGCCGCAAAGGGTTTATGCAGGTTAAGAAAATATCCAGATAACGGTTTACCCGGACACCCCGTTGGGTGTCCCTACACAAACGAACCGGTTGGTGTAGGGACGTGCCGTTGCACGTCCGAATACTATCTGATTTAATTCTTAAAGTGCATAAACCCTCTGCTATCCTTCTATCATGTAAGCCCACTAAAGGGGCTGTTTCCACTGGCTAAGGTCTTCAGCGCCTTTAGTGCGCTTACCATTTCTCGGTAGCCGGATGCTTTAGCATCGGGCGTCTCACCATCCGAAGAAGCGTCTGAATCATTTACGCATAAAATAACATAAACCCCTCAGTTGAGCAACATCCACAAGGGAATGGGGTGGAATTTCGTCAGGCGAATCGGTTGACAATCCGGCAGGCGGGCGATATAGTCCAACCATGCGCCGGGAATTAAGTGATATTGTGGCGTAATCATGACAACACTGGCACAGGCCGCCGGGATACCGATTGAATGGAACGCCGCCCGCGATGATCTGGTGTTTGACCCGCGCTTGCAGGTCAAGGAGATCAAGTCGCGCTCACGCGGGGCGCTGCGCCCCGTCCTGCCGGATGATGCAGCCACCACCCCCGCCGACGCGATTCAATACTGGATGTACAACGGCATCGCCTTCGCCGAGCATCAGGCCGCTTTCGCCCGCCTTAATATTCAATACGAACTGACCCTGATTTATCCGGCGTGGCTGGGCGCGGAACGGGGCAAGACGCTGGGGCATATCCACGCCTTCCCCTCCGGAGCGGTCTATAATCACCCGGAAGTGATCGAGATTGTCTACGGCGAGGCGTTATTCCTGTGTCAGACGCTCGATGTGGCGGATCGCTCGTCCTCATTCTGTTATGCCGTTCATGCCAAAGCCGGTGACAAAGTGGTGTTTTCGCCCAACATGCATCACCTGACGATCAACGCCAGCGATGATCTGCTGTTGTTTTCTGACCTGATCGATGTCCGCGTACGCGGCGATTACAGCGGCCTGAGCGCGATGCAGGGCGGTAGCTATCTGTATGGCGCGGCGGGGTGGCAGCCGAACCCGGCCTATCGGGCTGTCGCGCCGCTGGAGCTATGGCCGGCGGAGGAATACCCGGCGTTGGGGCTGACGCGGGATGTGCCGTTGTATGAGCTGATCTGGCGCAAGCCGGAGCAACTGGAGTGGTTGAGCCAACCGGAAACGTTCGGCGCGACGTTCCCGGCGTTGTGGTCGAAATTGCCAGCGCGTGTGACCAAAGGAGAAAAGGGATGAAAAAGTCATTGGGCCTGGTTCTATCCTTACTGCTGCTGATCCTGGTGCTGCCGGTGGGGGCGCAGGCCACCTACGAACCCATCGTCGTCTCGGTCTGGAGCGGCCCGGAATATGACAATCTGGTCAAGACCTCGGCGCAATACACCGAACTGACGGGCAACGAAGTCATCATCGAGGAGATCGCCCGCGAGACGCTGCGCGAACGCACCAGCACCGTGCTGCTGAGTGGTTCGGGCGACTTCGATGCCAGCTATGTGCAGATGGAATGGATACCGGAATATGTGGCGGCGCAGTCGTTGGCTCCGCTGAACCCGCTGATCGACTCGATGGCGTCCGACTGGTTCGCCCTGAGCGCGCTGGAACCGGCGGTCAATTCGCTGACGCTGGATGGCATGGTCTACGGCTTCCCCTCCGAAGGCGACACGGCCTGGTTGTTCTACCGCACCGATTTGCTGGAAGCGGCCGGGCTGGAAGTGCCGCAGACCTGGGATGAATTCCGCGAGGCGGCGATTGCCATGACCCAGGATGAGAACGGCGACGGCACGCCGGAAGTCTACGGCGCGGTCATCGGCGCGAAACCGGATGAGGCGCTGTGGGATTTCATGCACGTCTTCTTCGGCTTCGGCGGACAGATTCTCGATGAGAACGGTCAGGTGGCGATTGATAACGAGACCGGCGTGGCGGCGCTGACCTTCTATTCCAACCTGCTGCTGCAAGACAAGGTTGTCCCACCCGATGTGACGACTTACGGCTACAACGAAATCCTGACGGCGTTGCAAGAGGGACGCATCGCCATGGCGATCCAGTGGATGGCCGGCACCTCGACGCTACTGGACTGCGAACTGTCGCCCAACGTCTGTGACAAGCTGGACTACACGCTGCTCCCCGGCCACCTGGAAGGCGATCAGGTGGTGCGCGGCTTCGGTGCCAGCCAGTGGGCCTGGGTCATCCCGGCGGCCTCGCGCAATCAATCCGGTGCTTATGCCTTCATCGAATGGCTGACCGGGCCGGAAGGTGCCAAGACCTGGGCGCTCAACGGGGGCATCCCCTCCAACGCGATTGCCCTGGCCGACCCGGCAGTGGTGGAACAAATCCCGCAGTTCGCGCTGCTGGCCGAAGCCATGCCCTTCCGCAATCTGTTCCCGGCGACAACCGTGACGTTCGAACTCCAGCGGTTGTTCGGCGAAGCGGCGCATAACGCGGTCACCGGCGTTCAGACCCCCGCCGAAGCGCTGGGCAGCGCCGCCGACCAGATGCGCTCGGCCTTGACCGACGCCGGTTATCCGCAGGAATAAATGACGGGGGAAACCTCACCCCCCGGCCCCCTCTCCAATGCGTTGGAGAGGGGGAGCCAAACGCTGTGATGCGAAGGAGGGATGAGATTCTCAGATAGACATGAGGTGCGGGGTTGCACCCCCACGAGAACATTGGGATGATGTGTATCGATTCCGGGCTATTGAAACAGGCATCCATTCATGACCGCCGGTGAACGCACCACGCTGGGGGCGGCGGTGGTCGCCCGCCCCCGGTCGCGGCCGGCGCAGTGGCAGCCGTATCTGTTCATGCTGCCGGCGCTCGTCATCCTGGGGGCGGTGCTGATTTATCCGCTGGCCTATTCCTTCTACCTCAGCTTCCACGACTGGACGATGCAGACCTTCCGCCAGGGGGTGCCGTTCATCGGGCTGGAACATTACGTTACGGCCTTCAGCAATGACCGCTTCTGGAATGCGATGCGAGTGACGCTGACCTTCATGGCGCTGGCGCTGACCTTCGAGTTCACGCTGGGTATGGCGCTGGCGCTGCTGCTGGATCGGCTGACGGTGGGCAAGATGGTGCTGCGGGCGCTGCTGCTGCTGCCGTTGATGTGCACCAACATCATCATCGGGCTGATGTGGCGGATGCTGTTCAATTTCGACTTCGGCATGATGAACTACCTGCTCAGTACCATCGGGGTGCGTCCGGTGGCGTGGTTGAGCGAGGTACAGACGGCGCTGTTCAGTCTGGTGGCGGTCGATGTGTGGAACACCACCTGCTTTGTGGCGCTGATTCTGCTGGCCGGGCTGCAAACTCAGTCGGCTGAAATTCACGAGTCGGCACAGATCGATGGGGCCAGCGCCCTGCAACGCTTTCGGTATGTCACGCTGCCGCTGCTACGCCCGTCGCTCATGGTGGCGCTGTTGTGGCGGACGATTGATACCTTCCGCATCTTCGATGTCGTCTTCAGCCTGACGGCGGGCGGCCCGGCGCAGACCACCGAGACCATCAGCCTGTACATCTACCGCAACGGCTTTCAGCAGTTCGACCTGGGGTATACGGCGGCGCTCTCGATGATTATGATCGTCATCCTGTTCACCTTCGCCCTCCTGCTGTATCGCCTGATCGGGCGGCTGGCGACGCTGCACTGAGGAGTTGTTAGTGGGAAGGAAAATCGAGATGTATGAAGAACTTGCTCGCAGGGTTGAAAGTGAATTCTCCCAAGCCGTGTATCCAGGAGATCAGAACCTTGGAATCCGAGAAATAGAAGATTTTATCGGTCAGAAGGAATGGCGAAAAGTTCCATTAGAATTACTTATACGCAAAAACAGTGTACTTATAAGCTTTTCGCCTGCAGCATATCACTTTTATCTGCCTGCTTTTCTATGTGCCTTGCTTCGGCATCCCGATTTCCAAGGGTATTTGGAACAACCTATTGTATACAGCCTTATACCATCACCCATATTGGATATGCCAAATGAAATTCCGGAGCAAGCTATTCCTTTATTCACAACTGGCGAAAAATCGCTCATTGTTGAATTTCTTGAAAATCATGCAAACCTGTTTCCCTCATCCCCGTACAGTCTATTTGATGATTTAGTAGAAGCGGTCCAATTTGCAATCAAGTTTTGGAAAGAGAGTTGACTTCGGCTGATCAATGGATTACCCGTCGATCCAAAGGCAACTCTCTGAACTTTTACCAGTAGGTAGGCATTCTCGAAGTTTAGTTATTCACGGTCGATTCAGGAAATGCAAGTCCAGAAACACTGTTCACAACCGATCATCACACATGCCAACCCTTGTGAGCGGGATTGCATTGAACTAACAACTAGGAACTAACAACTGTTGAGTCGATCTGGACGAGAGAAGGATATGATGGCGCGTTGGCTGCCGCGAGTGCTGACGATCACAATTTATGCGCTGGTGCTGCTGGCGCTGGTGGTGTCGTTGTTCCCGATCTTCTGGTTTTTCCTGACCAGCATCAAACCGCGTGAACTGGCTTTTGCCATCCCGCCGGCCTGGACCTTCACGCCGACGTTCGAGAATTATCAGGCGGTGCTGGCCGACCGCGCCTTCATCCGCTACCTCATCAACAGCCTGATTATCGCCAGCGGCACCACCCTGATCGCGCTGACGGCCGGGCTGCTGGCGGGTTATGCCCTGGCGCGCTACCAGTTTCGCGGCAACGGCGTCTTCCGCTTCCTCTTCCTGCTGCCACAGATCACGCCCTCGGTTGCCATCCTGGTGCCGCTGTTCGTGTTGTTCAACGGCCTCGGCCTGGTCAACACCCATGCCGCCCTGATCCTGGCGAACCTGACGCTGACGATGCCGCTGGCGATCTGGATGCTGGTCGGCTTCTTCGAGGATTCGCCGATTGATCTGGAAGAGTCGGCCATGATCGACGGTTGTTCACGGCTGGGGGCGCTGGCGCGGGTGGTGCTGCCGGTGATCGCGCCGGGGCTGGCCGCGGTGGCCGCGCTGTGTTTCATCTACTCCTGGAACGAATTCCTCTACGCCTCGATCCTCAGCGGGCGGGATACCCGCACCCTCTCGGTCGCCATCACCAGCTTCCTCACCAACCGCGCCATCGACTGGGGGCGCACCGCCGCTGCCGGGTCACTGATCCTGCTGCCGGTGCTGGTGTTCGCCCTGTTCACCCAGCGCTATCTGGTGCGCGGTCTGTCGCACGGGGCGGTCAAGGGCTGATGCACGACATCTTCCCGACTGCCTTTGCGTAAGCTGCCAGTCTATCTTCACTGTTCTTGTGGCTGGTCGTAATGGGCTACACCAACCAGGCTGCTCCAGCGATGACCAGCGCCAGCAGCGAGCAGATCACGACGCCTTTGAAGAAATCGCCCACCAGCTTGTGAGTGTCGCGCAGCGCCGGATGCCCCCAGGCCTCACGGATCAAAGCGAACTTCGGCTGCAAAAGTGCCAGAATCAGTCCATCAATCACCACTGCATCCACCAGATTGAACAACTGCACCACCACCAGTGTGTGCAGCAATACACTCCAGAACGAAGCGCCGGATTGCTGCGCCGCTGCATTGGCCGATAGGTAAGGCACCAGCAGTGCAGCCAGTAAAACGGGACCCGTCACCCAGCGCCGCATCTGCTTTTCCGACTCGCTCAATGGCGCAGCCAGTATTTTGATTGCCTCCGGGTAATCCTGCAACCACAGGCGCGGATTGATGACCAGCGTCACCAGGATGATCAGGCTCATTAACAGACTGAACCCTAAGCCCTCCACCAGTGCTCGTTCCAGATTCACCATGATTAGAACTCCTTTTGTTGTTTGATCTAATCATAATTTTAGGTGAATCTAATTACTCAGGCATCCGCCTTTCGACCGATCTCTGTCACCGGCAAAGATTTGTACTGGCCTGCTGGATACGGACTTTAATCTGGTCAACCGAAACCCTCAAGAATCCGGCACTCGACCGCAACCGACCAGTCATGTGACTTGTGGGGCATCTGATGTTGCGAGCCTGGTCGGGCACACGAACTTCGACCATAGAGATAACCGGATGTCAGTCAGTGTGAAAGACTTCTTCGAGTGTCAGCAGCATTTGATCCGGGCGCGCGCCGGGCGGCAGTTCAAAAAAGGGTGCCATCAACGCTTGCCAGCGTCCGTTGACCTCGGTCTTTTCCATGGCTGCCACTGCCGCTGCCAGCGAGTCCAGCGTCTCGAAATAGCCGAACAACAAACCATCTTCGCGCATGAACAGCGAATAATTGCGCCAGCCACACTCGCGCAGCGCCGTGAGCATCTCATCCCAGACCTGCCGGTGATGCTCCTTATACTCCGCGATGAGTTCCTGCCGCACCTTCAAAAGAAAACCTACTCGTTCCATCCCTGCCCCCTTAACCCACCACGACCAGTTCCAGATTCATCATCCGCGCCAGCTTGCGGATCTTGCCCAGTTGATGCCCGACACCCAGCGCACAGTGATGCGTCGGCCCGGCCTGGCACCACGCATCCATGAAGGTCGCTGGATCGACGCCGAACTTCAGCCGCGAATTGGTGTTGCCGATTTGCAGCGTATCGCCAGGGATCGACTCGCCCTCGGCCGCCATCAGCTTCAGCCGACCATCGCCGGTCTGGGTTATGCCCAGGATGGTAATTGGGCCGGTTCGCACCTGGAACTGCACCGAGATCCCATACCCGCGCTTGCCGTGAAACAATCCCAGCCCGCGCAGCACAGGCTTGCCGTCGCTGATGGCGATATGCCCTGGCCCGTCATGCCCCATCAGGATGAAGTCATGATTGAAATCCATCGCGTAGAATTCGGTGTACGAGCCGCCGGCCTTCAGCCGATCCATCATCATCATTGCCACACAGGTCTTCAGGTCGCCCTCGCCCGAAGCCGGGATGCCGCGCCCGGTCAGCAGCGAATTACCAACGATCAGCGACGCCCCCAGTTCTTCATTGGCGTTGCCATCCAGCCCGCGATAGTAGTAGGTCAGCCCTTGCAGGTCGAAATCGCTCACCAGCCTGTCCAACCCGGCGGCCACCCGCGCTGACCACCGGAGCGCCTCGTCGGTCACTGGCATCGAGATTTTGTCGCGCCCCGGTTCAGCGATGTCAAAGACCTGTTTGATCTCCTCAATTTTGGCGCTGATGTCGCTCTCGGTCACTGCGCTGACCCGCTGATGCAGATCATCCATCTCCAGCACCTCGATGTGCGTACCCAGTTGGGCGTGGTGCATGGTGAAGTCGGAGTACATATCCAACATGCCGGGATAGGTATGCCCCAGGAAACCGATGCGGCTGTAATTCACCGTTCGCATGACGCTGGCGGCGCGCACCCAATCCTCGATCTCATTCCAGGCGCGCTGATAATACTGGTTGGCATAGCCTTCGACCTCGGTCAGAAGCCCCGACACGATGTTGAACTGGATGCGGCTGCGGGCGAAAGCATTGGAAATCTCCGGCACACAGCAGGCGCAGCAGTTCGCCAGCCATTCTGCTGTGTCGGTCGCCAGATAATCGAGCGCCGGCACCGGTTGCAAGTTGAGCACCAGTACCGGAGCCTGTCGCCGCTGCACCGCTGGCAGCACCTGCGATGAAGTGGAGTAGGTGCCAACATAACACACGATCAGATCGACGTTGCCCTGGGCGAAGAGATCACCTGCCTGCCGCGCCCCCACCGCGTCATCCACCAGCCCAGCGGAGACGATTTCCGCGCCCATCCCGGCCAGCTTGTCTTCGATCCGTTTCTGATACCCTTCCAGCCGTTCCTTCAGTCCGTCGAACTGGGGCCAGTACGCCGCCAGTCCGATACCAAACACGCCCACTTTTGCTTTGATAACGGTCATGTGATGAACACTCCTGCAAATAAGGTCGATTATCTTTTGCTCTGCCGCGCCCACTGGGGCAGACGAATTTTTCCTTGACGCACCTGGTCAATCCCGACCGCCAGCAGCAGCACTATGCCCTGGGCGATATTCTGTAGCTCGGTCGAAACACTCTGGAGCTTGAGACCATTCAACAGGCCGCTCAGAATCAGCACGCCGAGCAGCGTCCCGATCAGCCGGCCTTGTCCGCCCGCCAGACTGGTGCCGCCCAGGATAACCGCCGTGATCGCCGTCAGCTCGATGTTCGGGGCAGCGCGGGGGTCCGCCGCATACAGCCGTGAGGTGAGGAACACGCCGGCGACTGCCGCGCCGAGTCCGCACAGGATATAGGTCATCATGCGATAGCGCCGCACTGGCAGCCCGGCCAGATAAGCGGCTTTTTCGTTGTCGCCGATCACATAAATCGCCCGACCATAGGTGGTGTAGCGCAGCACGATGATGCCCAGGATGAACAGTCCAATCACCAGCAGAATCGGATTGGGGATGCCCAGGAATGTTCCTTCGGAAAGCTGAGTGAAGGTGGTATAAGCAGCGGCATTTTCACCGGTCATATCGATCACCGGGATGGTCAGGCCATCGGAGAGCACGAACGCCAGCCCGCGCGCAATCGAGAGCATCCCCAGCGTAGTGATCAGCGGATTGATGCCGATGTAGGTCACCAGGAAGCCGTTGATGAAGCCGATCACGGCCCCTGCCACCAGCGCCAGACCCACGCCCTGCCACAATCCGCCCGACTCCTGCATCACGCCGATGATGATGCCACACAGTGCGGTGGTGGAAGCCACCGACAGATCCAGCCCACCGCTGATTATGAGCATGGTCATGAACACAGCGATGATGCCGACGGTGGTGCTGTCCATCAGCAGATTGGTGATGTTGCGCGGCGTCAGAAACAGCGGCGAACTCTGCCCCATCACCACGGCGATCAGCGCCAGCATCAGCGCCAGCGCCATTAATTCCTGTACCGCGCCCGAAGACCATAATCGTCGCGCCTGAGTGAGTGTTGTCATGCGGTTTTCCCTGCGGCTGCCGCTAAGAGTTGTTCCTGGGTGGCGCTGGCGCGGACAAATTCGCCCGTCAGCCGTCCACGATACAGCGTCAGAATCCGGTGACTGATCGCCAGAATCTCCTGAATATCCGACGATACCACCAGCACGGCCAAACCCTGTTGTGCCAGCTTTTCGAGCTGGTCATAAATATCCGCCCGCGCTCCCACATCCACGCCCCAGGTCGGCTCGTTCAGAATCAGCACTTTGGCATCGGCCTCCAGCCAGCGCGCCAGGATCGCCTTCTGCTGATTGCCCCCGCTCAGGAAGCGGATCGGCACTTCGCTGCCTCCGGCCATGCGGATCGCCAACGCCTCAACCCAGCGTTGGACGTGTTCCTTCTCGCGTTTCTGGCGGAAGAAACCGGCCTGCGCCAGTTCGCGCCAGTTCGAGAGGGTGATGTTGTTGCGGACGCTCTGTCCCTTGACGATGCCGTTGACCTTACGATCAATCGGCACAAAACCAATCCCGGCGCGCTGGGCATCCTGCGGGCTACGGATGGCTGCGGCCTGTCCATTGACGGTTATCGTGCCTTCGTCAACCGGTTCAGCGCCAAAGATACTCTGGGTCAGCGGAATCTGTCCTGAACCCATCAGGCCGAAAATGCCGACAATCTCGCCCGCGCGAACTGTGAGCGAGACATCTTCAAAGACGCCATAGCGCGTTAGCCGGTTGACTTCCAGCACCGGCGCAGAGGCATCCGGCATAGTGGTTTCGCTGTGGTGGCTCTCGACAGCGCGGCCCACCATCAGTTCGACCACCGAGGCCAGCGTCAGCTCCTCAATCGGGCGGGTGGCGACATGCCGTCCATCGCGCAGCACCGTCACCCGCTGGGCGATGCGAAACACTTCATCCAGTCGGTGTGAAATATAGATGACTGCCACATTACGCTGCTTCAGGTCTTCAATGATCTGGAACAGTCGCTCGACTTCCGGTGGGGTCAGGGCGGCAGTCGGCTCATCCATGACGATGATGCGTGCCTCCGCCGAAAGCGCCTTGACGATTTCGACGATCTGGCGCTCGACCACCGTCAGGTCTTTCATCTTGCTGTCCGGGTCAATCTTCAGGTTGAGGACTTGCAACCGTTCCGCCGCCAGCGCCCGCATCCGGTTCCAGTCTACCGTCCAGCGCCCGATCAGGCCGCCGCGCGTCGGCAGATTCCCCAGCATCAGGTTCTCAGCCACCGATAACTCCGGCACATAATGCTGTTCCTGATAAATCATATGGATACCTTTGGCCTCAGCATCATAGGGTTCGCGGAATATCACGCGCTCGCCCTCGATGCTGATTTCGCCCGAGTCCATCTGATAATCGCCGTTGAGGATTTTGATGAGCGTCGATTTACCGGCACCGTTTTCGCCGAGCAGCTCCAACACCTCGCCAGCGCGCGCCGTCAGCGAGACATCATCCAGCACCTTGACGCCAAAAAAGCTCTTGTGGATCTGCTTCATTTCCAGCAGGGGCAGGCTGTTCATGAGAGCTTCCTCCGCTGCCAGAGCTGGTTGACTTTGATGCGAATCTGGTCGAAGCCAATCGCCAGGATCAGCATCAGCCCGCGCGCTACCTCCTGATAAAACGATGACACTTCCATCAGCACCAGGCCATTGTTGAGGACGCGCAGGATGACGACGCCAATCAGCGTGCCGATCAGGCTGCCCTTGCCACCGGAGAGGCTGGTGCCACCCAGGACAACCGCCGTTATGACGGTGAATTCCAGCCCGGTTGCAGCACGTGGCGCACTGGAGGCTAACTGTGACACATTCAGGATTCCGGCCAGCGCTGCCAGCAGGCCGGACAGCGTGTAGACCGTCAGCAGGTAAGGCGCGACGCGGATGCCGGCCAGACGGCTGGCTTCAGGGCTGCCACCGATGGCAAACAGGTTGCGCCCGAACGGGGTATAACGCAGGATGAGGAAGAAGATCAGATAAAGAAGCAGCATCAGCAGCAGCGAAAATGAGATGCCGCCGATCGTTCCCCTTCCGAGGAAGTTGAACGCCTCATTGGAAAGTTGGTTGGTCTGCCCTTCGCTCAGGACAAAGGCCGCCCCACGAATGATGGAGAAGGTCGCCAGCGTGGTAATCAGCGGATTAATTTTGAGATAGGAAACGATCAACCCATTGGTCAACCCCACCAGCCCACCGAGCAGCAGGGCGATGACAGCGCTCACCCCCAGCGGCACGCCATACTCCAGCCAGAGCAGGCTGGTCATCACGCCGACCAAGGCAGCCACCGACCCAACCGAGAGGTCAACCCCGCCGGAGATCAGCACCAGCGTCATGCCGATGGCGGTGATGCCGACAATCGCCAGCGTGCTGGTGATGGTATCGAGGTTGGCCTGGGTGAAGAAGAACTCGCTTTGCGAGCCAAACCACAGGCAGAGCAGCACCAGGCTGACGAACAGGGTGATGGTGGTGATCGCGTCGCCTTTAAGACGGGGGACACGCAGTGAAACGTCTAAATCTTTTTGAACCATGCGCTTTCCTGATGAATATTTTTTTGACCACGCCCAGGTTGTAGCCCAGGCGTGGGCGCAATCGTGGGACAGGGACACGGCACCCGCGCCCCTGTCATCGCTTCAGCTACGACGATGGTGTCTATTCAGTTTTGGCGGCACAGAAGTCCGGCCAGCTATCAGGATAATACTCGCAGAGATTATCGGCATTGATGAATACATGCTCGATGTAAATGGCTGGGTCTATCGGACGGCATTCCAGCACATCGATCACGCGCGGCAGCAGTTGCGCGCCGTAATTCTCTGGGAAGTAACCGGTCGCGCCCAGATAGCGGCTGTTCTCGGCGATCATGGCTTCCTGACCCGACGGATCGGCGTTCTGCCCGACGACCATGATATTCTCAGCGCGGCCTGCCGCTTCAGCCGCGGCAATCGTGCCCAGCGCCGTGCCGTCATTGATGGTCACCGCGACGATTTTGGCATCTTCAGCGATGGCCGGCAGCGTGTCGCTGACGACGCGGAAGGATTCTTCCTGGGTATTCTTGCTGTCGAGGCGAATGACCATGTCATCCGCTACCGGCGTCGTCACATTGGTCTGAAAGCCTTCGACCATACCCTGCATACGGGCAGCCGGGATCGGGCCAGATTGTGGCAGTTCCAGGACGAGCATGGCATCGGCCTTGCCATCCCAGTTCTCATTGACCCACTGCGCCAGCGCTTCGCCAGCGAGCTGACCAGCCAGGTAGTTATCCGCGCCGAAGAAGGTCGCGCCGGGCATCGGGATGTCGATAGCAAATACCGGCAGATCGGCAGCGCGCGCGCGTGACATGATGACATTGCCAAAGGCTTCGTCGGTCTGGAAGTGGATGATGGCGTCCACGCCCTGGGTGATGAAGTTCTCAGTGTTGGCGAGGGCGGTCGCACCGTTCAACTGATTATCGGCCAGCAGAATTTCGACATTGCCCAGTTCCTCAGCCGTCGATACGATGCCTTCGCGCACGAGCTGGGTGAAGACGATGTCTTCCGTCAGGTTGGCGAAACCGATGACATAACTATCTTTGGCGGTCGGGCAGGAATCCTGCGCCCCAACCACCGAGATCACCGAAGCCGGCACCAGCGCGGCCATCAGCGCCAGCACAACGAGCAGCAGAACCGAACGACGAATCAAGCGCTTGTTGGTAACCATAAACAATCTCCTTGAAAAGAATGGCTGACGTGAAATTAGAATGCCCAATCAGGTAATGATGAATACTTCCTCCTTTTTGCCATCCTGTTCTATCGAATCAGGCGCTGTTGTTGAAATTTGTTGTTTCTTGTTGAAACTTGTTGAAGTTTAACGCAATCCTCAAATATCAGCAACATTCGACAAGATTCGACCGATTGCGTTAGAATGCTTAAGGATAGGAGCGCGCATGACCACCACTTACGAACGACATCAATCGATTTTGCGCCGGCTGGAGACGCAGGGCAGCGTCCGCGTGACGGACCTGGCGCTGGAACTGGATGCGTCGGAAGGCACAATCCGCAATGATCTGATCGCGCTGGAAGAGCAGCATCTGCTGGAGCGCATTCGCGGCGGAGCCATTCCGGTCAACCGCAACGGCGGCCTGCATCCGTTCTTTGATTCGCGCATCCGCCTCAACGCCGACTCGAAAAAAAAGATCGCCCGCTGGGCTGCTGAACTGGTTTCAGATAGTGACGTTATCCTCTTGGACGCCAGCAGCACCAGCTATCACATGGCGCTTTACCTGGAAGACCGGCACAACATCACCGTTGTCACCCATCATCTGGAGACCGCGCGGCTGCTCAACGAAGACCCGACCAAACGGGTGATCCTGCTGGGTGGGTACCTGCGCCGCGACGGCATGTCGGTCAGTGGGGCCATCGGGCAGGAAGTCCTGAAGACGCTGCATCTGAACACCGCCTTTCTCTCCTGTGTCGGCTTTTCGCTGGAGGTGGGGTTGATGGAAGCGGACACCGAAGAAGCCAACCTGAAACAGCAGATCATGCAAAGCGCGTCGCGCATCGTGGCGCTGGTCGATTCATCCAAGTTCGGCAAGGTTGGCCTGAAGCCCTTCGCTGCCATCGAACAGGTTTCGCATCTGGTCACGGATGATGCCATCGATCCGCTGATGGTGGAGCGTTTGTTGCAGTCGCAGGTCGCCATGACCATTTGCGGAGAGTCATCGGTCGAATCGCTGACGCCCGCCGGCAGCGCGAAGAAGCATTTTCGCATCGGGTTCGCCAATCTGAGCGAAGAACTCCCCTTTTCGATTGATGTGCGGCGCGGTCTGGAACGGGCCGCCAAAGGATTTGATTATCTCGATTTCGTCTACGTCGATAATCAACTGGATGGTCGGCAGGCGCTGCGGGTGGTGAACGAACTCATCAGCCGCGATGTCGATCTGGTGATCGAATACCAGATAGATGAGCAAGCGGGTAACATCATCATGAACCAGCTCAAGCAGCGTCATATTCCGGTGATCGCGGTGGATATTCCGATGATTGGCGCGACCTATTTTGGTGTGGATAACTTCACCGCCGGTCACATGGCCGGACTGGCGCTGGGGCGCTGGATTCAGGATCACTGGCAGGGTCAGGTGGATCGGGTGATTGTGCTGGAAGAAAAGCGCGCCGGAACGCTCCCCGCCGCCCGGATTCAGGGGCAGTTGAGTGGACTGAATGAGAGCCTGGGGCATCTGCCTGATTCGATATTCACCTTCGTCGACAGTGGCAATTCCGCTGGCACCAGTCATGCTCATGTGCTGCCGCTTCTGCGCCAGTTGCCGCCCGATCAGCGTGTCGCGTTCGTCTGCTTCAATGATGACGCCGCCGTTGGCGCGTTGCAGGCGGTGCGTGAATTGGGGTTGGAAGGACGCGCCGCGATTGTCGGGCAGGGCGCCGATCGTCAGATACGTGACGAAATCCGCAATCCGCAGTCACCAGTGATTGGCTCGACGGCTTTCATGCCCGAACTCTATGGCGAAAAGCTCATCGAACTGGCACTGAAAATCCTCAACGGCATCCCGGTTCCGCCAGCGGTCTACATGGATCACCGCTTCATCGACAAGCACAACGTCGATTGAATGGATGGCTCAAAGGCTATTTCAAGACAATAAGATCCCATTTTCAACCGCTTTCCCCACACACGCACAGAAAAAGGGAGATGGCGTAGGGGGAAAGGGTTGAATTGGATTGCTAAAATTCTGGATAGCATATGGCAGCCATCTTGGACTGCCCATTCTGTCTACGAAAAGACGTTCTTGATCGCTTCCAGATAACCCATCCCATAGTCGGTATCGGGTTCCAGATAGCTGCCTTCGGTCCATTCGTTCCAGGCGTTGATGTTGAAAATCTTCGCTCCGCTGGCACGATAATCGAGGAAGTGCTTGACATCCTGGAGCGCCTGCTGGAAGGCTTCCGGTGTGTTGCCACCCAAAGTCGGGATGAAGGGATACCCCAGTTCATCAAATACATCCGATTGAGTCGTGCGCGGGCTGGAGTCCCACCCCATGGTCACGTTGGGATAATACGGCAGGTCGAATTGCTGGTCGGCTTCTGACCAGTAAGCCCGGCTCTTTTCCCGTATCTCCTGATAATCCGTGACCGGAAAATTGGGCATCGGGACGTGATGTATCCACACATACGAAGTCACACTATCAAAGCCCAGTGCCTTCAATAGTTCCTGTGGATTCTTGAGCGTTTGTTCGCCCGGCAGCAGTTGAACACCCCACACTATCGCATTCAGATGAAGATCTGGAAAGCCAGCCGCCTGGGTCTTCCGGCGGAAGCGCTCTAATGCCTGTCGCGTCGGTTCAAGTCCACCCAGACCGCTGATGAGCAAGAACAACTCATAGATCGAGAAATAGGGGCAGCCATCAATCTTCCAATAGGTTGGCTGAGAGAAGTAGTGTTCGACAATGTAATCGGTCAGTGTATCAAAGGTTTCTGCTGTGACCGCGCCGGGATAAAGCAGCGTTGGACTTTTCGCCTGGCTGCGTTTCAACGGGAAGATGTCGATCCAGTTATGGATGGCCCACATGAGCGCGAATTGTAGGCGATCCCGATTAGCGGCCTTGAGATACCCTTCTTCGAGACAACGGTTCAGGAAAGGGCCGTCGTTGTACCAGTACCAATCGAAGAGAAAGCAATCAATGGCATGATCGGCGGCGGCGTCAATCTTTTTGGCGAACACGACCGGGTCGGCCTCATCCTCATAGCCCCACAGCGGCACTCGTGGCTGGCGATGGCCGGCAAAACGCGGCACCGCCCGCTTCATCAATTCCCATTCAGTCCAGCCTTTACCGTAGAGCCGTTCGTTACGCGGATCAACATGATAATTGGGGAAATAATACACCCCAATCTGATACTCTTTTGCCATGAAGTTTTCACCTTTATTTCAAGGCACCGGAAACGATGCCATCTTCAAAGTAGCGTTGCAGGAACATGTAGGTAATCATGATCGGCAGGCTGATCAGCACCAGCGAGGCGAAGATCGGCCCTAAATCCGGCACGTTGGTCATCTCGCGCCGGATGAAGAAATTGGGCAGATGTGTCAGGGGCAGCATGGCGTCGTCGCGCATGTAGACCAGCGCGGTGAAATAATCATTCCAGGTCGAAAGGAATGTCCAGATCACTACCACAATCGAAATCGCTTTGCTCAACGGCAGGACGACCAGCAGCAGCGCCGAAAACGAGTTGCAGCCATCGATCTGAGCGGCATCCAGAATTTCGTTCGGCAGCCCATCCATCGCGTTACGCATGAGCAGCACGGCGAACGGCAGCATCCCGGCGGTCAGCGGCAGGATCAGGGCGAGGTAATTGTCGAACAGGTTGAGCGACCGGAACAGCAAGAAGATCGGGACGACAATGGCACCGCCCGGCAGCATCAGCCCGATGATGACTCCATTGAACAACAGCGATTTGCCACGAAACTTGAGCTTGGAAAAGGCATAGGCAGCCAGCACCGTCACCGTGTACACCAGCACAATCGAGCAGATGGTCACGAAGATGCTGTTCAGGAAGAAGCGCGGCACATAGGGCAGTTCCAGCACCATCTGGTAATTGACCAATCCCCGACCCTGTAACGAAACCCGGAACATCACTACCAGCGGTGCAGCGAAGATAATCGCCAGCACCGTCAGCAGGATCTGACAGATCACCGTGACACTTCTGGGGGTCGAATTAAACATGTCAGCCTCCCCGGCTGCGCCCGTATGCGCGCAGTTGGATGAACGTCAGCACCAGCGCAATACCCAGCACCATCATCGCCAGCGCCGAGGCATAACCGGCATTGAACTCGATGATGCCTTTTTTGAAGATATAGGTGGACATGAATTCGGTGGCGCGGGCCGGGCCCCCCTGCGTGGTCAGATACACCAGATCAAATGTCCTGAGGACGCCGATCACGCCCAGGATAATCAGCGAAAAATGGGTGTTACGGAGCAAGGGCAGGACGATGTAGAAGATGACCTGGAAGAAATTCGCCCCGTCAATCCGGGCGGCCTCATACAATTCATCCTCAATCTGGGTCAATCCAGCGAAGTACATCATGAAACTGAAGCCGGTCCACTGCCAGATGTTCGCCACCATCAACGCATTCAGGGCCAATCCCGGCTCGGCTAACCAGGCGCGCGTCGATCCTTCGAGACCGAACGCGATCAGCAGCGCATTCAGTTCGCCAGTGCTGCCATCATAAATGCGGCGGAACACATACGAAATGACGGTCGCGGAAATAACCACCGGTAGAAAAAAGATTACTTTATACAGCATTTTCAGGCGCGCCCGCGATTTGAGCAGGATCGCCATCGTCAGCCCCAACCCCATCTGAAACAAGATGGTCACGGCACCGAATAATGCCTGATTGCTCAGGGCTTTGTTGACAATCGGATCACGCACGGCTTTCTGATAATTGTCCAACCCAATCGGGGTGCGCTGGGCACCGATGCCGTTCCACTGCAAGGTGCTGATGTTGGCTGTATAGCCAATTGGGTAGTAGAAAAATGTCACAACAAACATAAAAACCGGTACCAGATAAAGATAACTGGTCCAGTTCAGTCTGCGACGGTGCGTTTGTCGGATGTAACCGATATTCTGGGCAGGAGATTCCCCGGCGGAACGGGTTGATAAGGATGTCATGCCATCTTGCTCACTTGTCTGCCATAGCCTCAGCCATCTTGCACGAGTTTAACCGGAAATCGGCTGATGGGTGAAGGGACGTGTTTGCCACGCCCCTTCCGCCCTTCAATTAATTCAGTTAACGCGCAATCGTCTGAGAGACTTCCTCAATAGCGGCCATGGCTTCTTCAGGAGTCTGCAGCCCGGCTGCTACATTCTGCATGGCGTCCGCCAGTGCGGTCTTGATCTCAGGATACAGGAATTCGCGCTTACCAGACGCGCCTTCGAGCTGAACCAACTGATCGGTCAATACCTGCTTGGCGAAGTCGCCGGTGGCGTCGCTGTCATCAAATGGAATGCCCTTGATCGCCGGCACATTCAGCCGCGCCGCCTGGATTGTCTGGCTTTCCTGCCCCATCATCCACCTCATGACCGTCCAGGCCGCATCCTGGACAGCGCTGCTCTGGTTAAGCGCGACCACCACATCCGGGCCGCCAAAGGGACGCCCGACTTCGCCATCACCATTGATGTCCGGGAAGGGAATGGTGCCGTACTCATAGTTTTCGGTGAAGCCGTAGCTGGTCTGATAATCCGAGACGCCGGTGTTGGTCAGCGCAGCATAATTGTTCCAGACGCCCATCAGCATCATACCGGCTTTACCGGTCGTGAAGGCCTGATGCGTATCGGGGTATTGGGTCGCGGCCAGCGCACCGGTCTGCATGATGCCGTTGCTGAACATCTGACCCCAGTAATCCATCGCCATCACCAGGTCTGGATCAGTCCAGGGGACGGTGCCAGCTTCGGCTTCATAGATTTTGCCAGGAGCGATTTCATTTGCCAGCGAGATGAACATGTCATAATTCACCCAGGAATCCGCTGCGCCATGGAAGAAGCCGGGAATGCCTTTTTCGGTCAGTGCGTTGGATACCGCCACCCATTCGTCCCAATTGGTCGGCGGCGTCAAGCCTTCCTGGTCGAAGATAGTCTTGTTGTACCACAGGAAGCCAGCGGCCGAGTTCATCATCGGCAGACCGAAGGTACCTTCAGCGCTGCGCGTCTGGTCGAGGCCGAGCGGATAGAACTGGTCAGCCCAGTCCGCGCCCCAGGCTGCTTCTGCCCGCGGGGTCAGATCGACAAAGAATTCTTTGTAGGTGTTCAACAACGCACCGGCCTGCACCGCCACAATATCCGGACCGGTGCTAGAGGCCATGTTCAACTGCAACTGGCTGAGATAGTCCGGATAGCTGAATACTTCCACCTGCAAATCAATTTCGGGGTGGGCGGCGTTGAAGGCCACTTGTTGAACATCCGGTTCACCACCATCCAGGGTATTGCCAAAACCCGCCGGATTCCACGCCCAGTAGGTGACAACCGTTTTATCCTGAGCGGCAGCCATGCCGAAGGTTCCCAGTGCCACGATGACCAGGATGAGCGGAAGCGATTTCGTCAAAAATCGGGATAACATCAAACTTTCTCCTTACTAAACACTATTGATGAAAGGGTTAGTCAGCGCTGAATCGATGGATAGGGCTTACTCCTTTCCCCAGGATGATTGGTTGCTGAGGATGGCGCATTTCGGCTATAGTGTGAGCTCAAGATGCCAGAAACGAATCGGTCTATCCTGATCGTATCGGGTTTTCAGTGTCAATGGAGTGCCACACCCGTGCCAAATGACTCCTGGGCTGCCGGTTATGTCTGAAGTTGAATCCATACCCGGCGCTGAAGTACAATTTCAGGCCTGCCTCACTCATCTATACGACTACGCCTTCTTGTTCAACCATCCCCTGCTGGCGCAATTGATTCCCCATGAATCCGGGGCCGAGCGTGTCCCCCTGTTTCGTGAGCGGGTTATCCAGACAATAGAACAGATGCGCCCGGCTTCCAACCTGCCATTTCACTCCAAAGCCGCCCGCGCCTACAATGTGCTGACTCTGCGTTACATTGACCAGCAGGAGACTGAGGCGATCATGCAGCAGTTGGCCCTCAGCCGGCGGCAGTACTTCCGCGAACATGCACATGCGTTGAGCATTCTCTATCAGATGGTATTCGAGTCAGCCGGTATCGCGCCAGCCGAAACAGGTACGAACAACCAGCGGAACATCACCCTTGAAACCGAAATCGCCAGCCTGCATCACTATGTTGAACAGGAACAAGTTGACTTGACCGACCTCTTAATGGGGGTACTGGAGGCGACGCATCGGCTGGCCGAGCAGCATCAGATGAGGGTGATTCCGCCCGATGGTGGTGCGCCGCTCATCCTGGCGATGGATCGCACGCTGCTGAGACAGATACTCCTGTCATTCCTCTCGACGCTGATCACTCAGGCGGAACCTGGCACCGTCGCACATTGTAGCTATGAAGCCAGTGATGGTTCTCTGGTAATTCGTTTTGTTTGTGACAGCAACCCGGTCAGCATCAGCGCGGTTCAGGCAGCTATGGATGGGGCGCTGCGCGGCATGCTGCAGACATTGGGAGCGGAAATCTCCGCTGAAGACGGGCCGCTCGGAAAGACCGAGTTTCGCATTACACTGCCTTATAAGCTCCTCACCGTGCTCATCATTGATGATAACCGCGATGTAATCGAACTCTTTCGGCGCTATTTTGTCAACCAACCCTATCGCGTAGTTGCGGCACATGACGGCGCTCAGGCTGTCGAAATGATCCGCCAGCAGGTGCCGGATGTGATTATTCTGGACATCATGCTGCCGCGCCAGGATGGTTATGAGATTTTGCAGAAGCTGAAAAATCACCCCAGCACGGCTCATATTCCTATCCTGGTCTGCTCCATTCTGGAAACATCCAGTCTTGCTTTGTCGCTGGGTGCAGATGGCTATCTGAAGAAACCACCAGAACGGGCAGCGCTGCTGGCTATCCTGGATCAGATGCTGGCGTGAAGTGATCGACCAGCGCTTCAACACACTTGACCAGCTCCAGCGGTTGGAAACCGGTTGGCTTGTGAACAGTCAGGACGCCGCTCATTCGGGGTGATACCGCTTCAGAAGCTCCCCGCGCCGATACCATGATGACCGGCACATCGGCTAATTCTGGTGATAGTTTGATGTGCTGAACGAAGGTCAGCCCATCCAGATCAGGCATCAGCAGATCCAGGATGACTGCATCGGGACGCTGAGAACGCATCAGCGCCAGCCCTTCCAGCCCACCATAGGCTTTTCGGATCTGATAATGTTCCGGTGTGGTTTGCAGCATCCGATCAAATAACCGGACAATCTCTGGATCATCATCGACAATCAGAATGGATTTGATGGGTGACTTGACCTGGCGCAACACCCGCTGCAATTCAGCGGCTGTGACCGGTTTCACCAGATAATCGGCGATGCCAAACTGCTGCATCGCACGACGACCGCTGGGCATCAGACAGGTGATGACCGGGGCCACCTGCCGGATTTCCTGCAACAACCCGGCCTCAAGCGCGCTGGCGGCCTGGGTATCCATAACCAGTGCCGACGGCTGGATGCGCTTGAGCCATTCAATGGTTTCGTTGGAGAAGACCGATCCCACTGCCTGATGGCGCTGGCTGTAGCGTTCGAATAACTGGATGACAGCCGGATCATCATCCAGGACGACGTAACACCGTTCTGGCTGTCGTTCTACTCGCGCCGAGGAATGCGGGTTGATCAATTGGATTGGATCATCTGTCAAAGGGAGTTCGATATAAAACTGACTGCCCCGGCCTGGTATGCCTTCGCTTTTTGCCCAGATCCTCCCGTGATGAAGCGCAATGAAATGCCGGCTCAGGGTGAGGCCCAAACCGGAACCACCAAACCGTCGTGACAGCGAATTATCAAGCTGATGGAATTCTTCGAATATCTGCTCCATCTCCTGCGCTGGAATCCCAATTCCACTGTCAGCAATGCAGATCGTCACTTTTTCCGCGTCGAGAGAAGCTGCAATACGGATGAATCCCTGGTCGGTGAAGCGCAGCGCATTACTGAGCAGATTGATGATGATCTGACGAATGCGCACCGGATCAAGCAGGAGACGCGGTAGTGAATGGGGAATGTCGGTCTCGAACATCAACCCCTTGCGGGTAATCTGGTCGCGCAGCATGTCTGCCGCTTCCATAATGACCCGTTGCAGACTGATTTCCTCTTTCAATACGACCATCTGACCGGCTTCAATCTGCGATACATCCAGCACATCATTAATTAGTGTTTGCAGATGACGGGCGTTGCGATAGATGATATTGATGTCCTTCCAGTAGGCCGAAGGCAGGGCAACCGGATAGGTATCAGGGGCATTCACAATCATCTCAGTAAAGCCCACAATCAGGTTGATCGGCGTGCGCAATTCATGGCTGACATTTGCGGCAAACTGGGCCTTTAACCGCCGGGCTTCTTCAGCCGCGCGGCGTGCCTGACGCAACTGGCTGTTGATGTAGATCAGATTCTGCGAGGCCTCATCGAGCGCTTTTGTGCGCTGCGCCAGGATGGATCTCCCGTCGCGCGCTTCGGTCATTTGCTGCCAGATATACTGTTGATAATGTTCCAGCATACTGACAATGTGGGCGATGCCGCTTGACACGATGAAGCCTGTAATCAGGGCAAGCCAGATAAAACCGAACGGCAGCAGACTGTTGGTGATCCCGCTATCGCCCAGTTGCAGCGTCAGATACGAGGTAGCAAGAGCCAGCACAACCGTCTCTGCCCGGCTCAGAAGGAAGACTGCCATCAATACCAGAAATGAGAATAGAACCGAAAATGTCGCAAGATTCCAGGCCTGGATGGCAATGACGATGCACAGCGTGGTACCGGTAAAGAAACCGATAGCAGCCAGGCGGAATGAACGCCGATACACGGCATAGCTGAATATCAGGCTGCATTCGAGAAGAAACCAGATCATCATCGCTATGGTTGATGGCACACCTTCAACGGCATTCAGGACAATGATCCAGATGCAGCCAGTAATCATCAGGGACGGGAGCAGCAGGCGGAAGATTCGCAGGCGGATTTCTAGCAGCCGGTTTTCATACTCCGATGTAGGCTGTATCGTGCTCACCATGTTCACGTCAGGCTGTCCCATCATTGAATAATTGTGCTCTCAATCCGCACAATCCGTATTTATGCCAGAGCCAACCGAGTTTCGCCATCTGTATCAGAACACATGATAAGCTCTCGTCTATTGGTAAAGGAACGAGGCAACCCACACTCGCCGGTGGTTGGAACGACGACTTTTGTGTCCGAACTCTGTGGCGCAAACCTCATTGAACTGGTACTGAAAACTCTCAACGGCATACCAATTCCGTCAGCGGCCGTATGGATCACCGCTTCATCCAAATGCCTGCCGCTGATCGAGATGGTAGTAGTGCTGCTTAACGTTAGAAAACTCGAACGTGTAGATTAGAAATTATGTGCTATAATGGTGCTGTGAAAGAGTCTGTCCATTACCCAACCAGTTCACGGCCAGCGTCGACACAGAGCAGTCATCAGTCGATAGTCAACAGGCTGAAAGCTGAAGGCCAAATGTCATAACAGTCACTTTTGACTTTGACGACTTTGACGACTTTTGGGTCAAAGGTGCTGAGTGACCAGTTCAAAGCAAAACACTTGATTTCTCTCAGTGCGCTTTGTGTTTCTTTTGCTGATGCCTGATTCATAAACTGCAAAAACGGTGGTGCAGAATTTGACGCATTTGCAGAATCATGTGCGGTTTCGCTCAGCTTTCTTTGTGTGTCTTCCGAGTTGGTTTTTGTGTCGCTGTCATTTTGTCGGTGTCTGTCCGACGACGACGACACAAAAAAGGGTTCTCCGAACGTAGCTGAGGTCAAGCCTGTCAGTCGATCATCAGGCGGCCATCGCTAGGCCGCCAGGTGATAGCTGCGCGTCGGCATACACTGATCCCAGACGAAGATGTACCACTTGTACTCATCTTCGTACAGCACATTCACCTGAAACTCGCCGGTGGTCAGGCGATAGAGTTGGACGCCATCCTGCTCGGCCAGCAGCATGTTCCTCTCGCCGGGGATGCCCTGTTCATCAATCGCTGCAAAGCTCAGGTTGATCGAAGGCGCACTCCAACCCCGCCCGGACTCACGGCTGATTTTCCACACCTGGATGCCATGAGCCTTGCAGTAGATCGCCACCGGTGCCGCCCGATCCCAGGCGGCGTGGTTGATGCGTTCATCGCCAGGGATGAACAGATCAACGCCCTGGGGCGCGGAGGGAGCACCGAGGAAGACATTGCCCGGCCCGCTGATCGAGCCAGTGAACGAGCCAAATTCAGTGGTCAGCTCGTTGGCCGCGACCAGGATGTAGGCCGTGTTGGCGCTGAGGTCCAGGTTGTAGTTGGGGTCGCCCGAAGCATTCTCGGCGAAGATACAATTGGCGGAGGGCTGTGCCGGGTCAAATGATCCCTGATACACCAGCATATCAAACAGGATGATCCCGCCGCTGAAGGTCACATTGTAGCTGCCGGTCGTGTCGACATAAAATGGCAGCGTGGCAATCCGCGTCGCCCCCAGCAGTCCGCTGCAACCGCTGGCTGGCAGCGACACTTTGGGCGAGGATGTGGTTGTCGCGCCATTAATCGAAGTTGAACCGGCCAGCGCCGGGAAGACCGTCAGCGTCAGAGCGATAAAGAGCAGGGTAAGCGCTATTTTTCGGATCATAACCGCCTCTATGAAACCCTTACTTTATTGCTTACCATAGCCTCATCTTCGTCCGCTGTCAACGGGCGTTAACAGGAAACAAACCATGCCTGAACCGATGATTGAGGTCGAACTGGAAGCGATGGCGCACGGCGGCAGCGCCCTGGGCCGCGTCGAGGGGCAGATGGTGCTGCTGCCCTACGCCATCCCCGGCGAACGGGTGCGGGCGCGCGTCGTCGGTCAGAAAGGGCGGATGCTTTTCGCCGAAGGGGTGCAACTGCTGGAAGCCTCGGCGGATCGGGTGCAGCCGGCCTGTCCTCACTTCGGGCCGGGGCGCTGCGCCGGTTGTCAGTGGCAGCACATCGATTATCCCGCCCAGCTCCTCTTGAAGCAGGATGTGCTGGCCGATCAACTGGAGCGCATCGGCGGCTTTACCGAGGCCGACGTCCGCCCGGTTATCCCCGCCCCGGCGCTCTGGTTCTACAATGACTGGATGCGGCTGCTGCCGGCTGCTGATGGCACGGTCGGCTTTGCTGATACGCGCGGCGCTGTCCTGCCCATCAGCGAGTGCCATGTACTGCACCCCGATTTGCTGGCGCTGCTGCCGCTGCTCGATATGGAAGCGCTGACCGGCGTCGAACGGTTGACGCTGCAACGGGGCAGCGACGGCCAACGGATGCTGATCCTGGAGGTGGCGAACGACGAAGCCCCCGAACTGGAAACCGACCTGCCGATGAGCGTCAATCTGGTGCTGCAATCCGGTGAGCCGCGCAACCTGATCGGTGACCTGTACAGTCATTATGCCGTCAAGGGACGGACGTTCCGCGTCAGCGCCGGTTCATACTTCCGCCCCAACACGTCCCAGGTCGAGCCGCTGCTCGATAATGTGCTGGCGGCGCTGGCACTCACGGCTGAGAGCGCGGTGCTGGAAGCCTATGGCGGCATGGGGCTGTTCACCCCGTTTCTGGCCGAACGCGCCCGGTTGGTGACGCTGATCGAGGATGATCCCTTCGCCCTGGCCGATGCCGAGGTCAACCTGGGGGAAGCGGATAATGTCGATGTGATCGAAGGCGACGCCCAGGATGTGCTGCCGGAGTTAGAGGCTGGGTATGACGTAGCGCTGTTCGACCTGCCCGAAAGCGGCCTGCCCACCGAGATGACCGATGCCCTCGCGGCCACGGCCATCCCCCGGCTGGTGATCCTCAGCAGCGACCCGGCCACCCTGGCGCGGGATGGCAAGCGGCTGGCGGGGCATGGCTACCGGCTGGTTTATGCCCAACCCATCGACCTCGCCCCCCAGACCGCCCAGATCGACACCATCGCCGTGTTCGAGCGGTAAGGCTACGTTGTCAGGGTGACGCTCGTCCGTTCGACAGTCACCACTGGTGCCATTGATTTGCTCACCCTTACGCTGGACAGGGCTCATCATCGGAGGGACTGGGCAGGGCTTGATTCATTTGCCATCAATTGCCCTTCATTTTTACTGCTTGACTCTCAGGTTGCCTCAGACTGTAAGCTGTCATTATCTTCGCGCGGAGATGAACCATCATGATCAGAATCGGCGATTTTGCACGTCTTGGACAAGTATCGGTTGTTACGCTTCGTCACTACGATGAACTTGGCTTACTGAAACCGATCAAAATCGACCGTGACTCGGGCTACCGTTACTACTCGGTTGCACAACTGCCGCGACTCAATCGTATTCTGGCGTTGAAAGATCTGGGTTTTTCACTCGAGCAGATCGAGCATGTGCTAAATGACCGGCTGACGCTCGATCAATTGAGAGGAATGCTCATGCTCAAACACGCCGAGACAAAGCAGATGGTCACCGAAGAACAAGCACGATTGGCCCGCATATCTGCCCGTATCAGGCAAATTGAATTGGAGGATAAAATGTCAACCTATGATGTGGTTCTCAAAACCGTTCCGGCGATGACGGTGGTCTCGCGTCGTGTCACCATCCCGACTAACGACCAGGTTCCCAGCTATCTCAATCCTGCTTTCATGGAAGTCGCCACTTACATCAAAGATGCCAAATGCACCATAACGGGCCCCCACTTCGCGATCTGGCATCAGGCGGCTGAAGTGATCACCAACGAGGTTGCTGAAGCCGCTGTTCCCGTAAATTGTGCATCAGCCGGCACGGACCGCATTCAAGTCTATGAACTGCCTGAAACACGGGTTGCGTCAGCAGTTCATCACGGCGATTTCGAGGACTTCACTCAGCTTCACACGGCAATCCTGCAATGGATCGAGGCCAACAGCTATCAGGTCGTCGGCGCCTACCGGGAGGTTTATATCAAGCACAATCCAGACGATCTCAGCGACACGACGACGGAAGTTCAGTATCCGGTGCAACCAGCGTCGTGAACCTAAAGCAATGCATGGCTGTGTGACGCGCTAACCAGTCACATCAGTCTAGACCACAAAGCACCTGAGACAGGCAGTTTCAGGTGCTTTGTGATTCTGGAGCAGAGTTATGGCACGCGCCGAGAGGAAGGATGTAAGGGCTTCAATTCAATATCGTCTATATCCCCAGACCGCCCAGATCGACACCATCGCTGTGTTCGAGCGGTAGTGCCGGTTATTCCGTCCCTCGGATGTTTAGCGAGGTAGGTGTATCAAAACGGAAGGTGACTTCATGGAGCTTATCCTGTAAGTCTGTGCCGCTGTCCGGCGTGGGAATGACAAAACCGGGTTTGTCATCAACCACACCAAAACCCACCTTCAGCCGCACCTCGCCATCGCGGATCGCCACGCCGCTCAACCCGCCGCGCAGTTCGCCCATCAGACCATCGAGCAAACTGGCGACCTGATTGGCTGGCAGCAGTGGGGTTTTGCCCTGCGCCGTCAACTGCTTGCTCAACGAGACAATCTGCTCATTCAGCCCATCGCGTTCCTTATTCAATCGCGTGATGGCCTGCCCCAGCTCGGCCCGCACTTTCGCATCCGTTTCCAGACGCACCTGTTCGACCGTTGTTTTGGCTTCTTCCGCCAGCGTGCGGAACTGCTTCAGGTCGCCCGCCGCCTCTTCCATCTGCCGCGCTATCAGCCGATTTTCCTCGATCAGCCGGCTGACCGTCGCCTCATTGTCAGGATTGGGTTGCCCCACCGCCCGCGCTTCGGCCAGCGCCGTCTCCAGCGCTTGAATCCGTTCCAGGCTGGCGCGTAGTTGGGATTCTGCTTTTGCTAATTCGGTGGCGCTGGCACTGCCGGCGTTCAACAACTTGCGCAGCGTTTCGGTGTAGACTTCGACGGTGCGTTGGCGCGGTTGCTTGAGTTCCAGTTGTTCAAAGAGCGCCGCCAGCGTTTCGCCCGGTTCAACGGCCCCTTTTCCTTCCGCCTCTTCCAGGCGGCGCTTGAGATCGTCCCGTTCAGCGATGAGCGCTTCCGAGGCTTCGCGCACTTTCTTCAGATCGGTTTCCAAAGTCTTGATTTGCTGTGCCGTGCCGCGTTGACTGGATGATCGGCTGCTCAACGTGGGCCTCCTTGTATCTCGTCTGGCTCAATCGTCTCGCGCACGATGCGCCCTTTGGCGTCACGAGCGGTTATCAACCAGCGTTGACTGGCCGGGATATAGGTCGGTTCAATCGTCAGCTCGCCCAGGATCGGCACCAGCCGTTGCACATCCACCCGGTCGCGCACGGCCTGGATGACATCATCGGGCTTGCGTTTCGGCGGCGAGGCTGCCGGTTTGAGCGACTCGCTGGCGGTCGCCACAAAATTTACCCGCACCGTCGAAAGCGCCTCGGCATTGATTTTGCCCACCGCCAGATCAGCCGCCGAAATCGGTTGCAGCGTGACCTTCCCGGTGGCGCTGGTGGTCACAGCGGCCTTCACTTCCAACTGGGCTTCGCTCATCACCATATCGGAGGCCAGTTGGACGCCGCTGCCCAAACTGCCTTGCGCGTCGGTCAGCGAACGGCCAGCCGCTTCCAGAAAGGCCTGTAGATCAGCCTGATTGACAGTCGCCATAAAGCCTCACTCTGTTGGTTTAGTGGTGGTCGCGCGCACCGGTTCGAGACGCAGCGGCATCGGTACCGGCACCAGCTTGGCTGTCAGTTTGGATGAAATTTTGACATCGCGGTTCAGCTTGCGCTCGAAACGCACGCCGGCGGTGTCGGCAAACAGGGCAAAGCGGCGCCCCGACGAGGTATCATTTTCGACAATCTTGATGTCCATCGTCACTTCGACGGTGGCTTCGGAGAATTGATAAAACGGCGGGGTGACGCCGATATCGAGCAGCGAGACTTCACGGGGTGCGCCCGTTTCATAGGTGATGTTCCCCTGCTCATCAATCGTCTCGGTGATCGTGGGGATGATTGAGATTTTTGTGTTGGCTAACTGCACCACCATTTCCGCTGAGGCTTGTGTCAGGCTGGCCTGGGCATCGGCGATGCCCTCTGCCAGCATCCGTACCAGATCGCCAAACGAAGCCGACGGCGTTTCCACCACCGGCGTCTCAGGTTGGACAATCGCGGGACGAAAAGCTCTCAGCGGAAGGGTTCGCGGACTATTCAGAACCATCGATGACCCTTCCTTGCTGTTGATCGTAAGAATGACGCAGGTTATGCCGTGGGCTTCGGACGATTATCAACCAGGATGAGTTCAGGCGCAATGCGCGGCGGGGGCGGCACCGGCACCATCTTGGTGAACAGGCGGCTGGTCCCCCGGACTTCCTTGCCAAACTTGCGGTTGTGCGACACATCGACGCTCACCGAGGCGCTCCAACAGGCGAAGCCAACTTTGGCCTTCAAGCCGACTTTGACATTCGTCTCGGAAGAGGTCGTGGTCTTGATGTCCATCGTCACTTCGATGCTGGCTTCGGCAAACTGATAGAAAGTCGGCAGCAGCCCCAGTTGCAGCGGCGTCACATCCACCGGCGCGGCATTGGTAAAGCTCACCGTGCCATCAGCCGCGATGACCTGCGTCACCGCCATCACCAACGGGATTGTGGTTTCAGCTAAGGCTTTGGTGGTTTCAATCGAATTCTCATCCAGTGCGCGCTGGGCTTCGGCGATGCCCAGTGCCAACTTCAACACCATATCGGGCAGCGGCACATTCAACAGTTCCTGGCCTACGCTTGGCATGAAATGCACTCCTTCTGACAATAGCGGATAAATTCAAACACGGCTGAACTCAACCGATCAGGCTTTGCTGATGCAGGCGCAGCAAATCCACGAATTGGTTGAAGCGTTGGGTGTCGACCGTAACCGGGCCGACTAAGGCGATATCAGGGTGACTTCGGAGTGCTAAGAAGGCGATGGCGGGCATCACAGCAAACAGGCGGGTGGAGTTCGGCACGACGAACATGACCCGACCCCCGACTTGCTGTACTGCCGCTGAGGGAAGTGTTGCATGACCAACAACGATATAAAGCCCCTGATCTGGCATAGTGACTCGCACCTCGGCTCCAAAAGCCTGGGCGATGTCGCCACGATCCTGTCCTCCGCTCATGCTGTTTCATTTCAAGCTATATTGCGGCTCCACTTTCTTACCGTATACTGAATTATGTAAATTGTCAATCATACTACAATGCCAAATCGACGTTTATCACGCAACATCAACCGAGTCCTCGTCGCAATATGAGCTGCGGAGTTTATCGATTGGCTGGTTTGAATGCGCGAGCAAATCAACGCGAAAATTCACCTGTTCTGGCGCAGTTGTGAATATCCTGATCCCACGAAGTCACTAATCATTACTCCCCGGTTGTCGTGCATGATGGCGAATCTTCGGCCAGCACCGGCATCTTCTACGTATGATGTCCAAGCAGGGCTCTCTATCTGTTCATCCAGGGATACGGGCAGGTGTGCCTTTGATGGGTTGGGTAGCTGCTAGTACCGAGTGGAAATCTGGGAACTGGCTAGCTATGACCCGATCTGGCGGAAAGCTCAATCCAACAGGCTCGACAAACTCTGCAGACGTGGTTCGGAATCCAGTCGGGAACGCAGCAAAGGCCGCAGCTCCGGTGCATCGCATAGCACCGAACGACACAGGTCCAACGCAGTTTCGGTCTGTCCTCTCAGCGTCAGCATCAGACCATGTTCCAGGGCGAAACGCAGTTCTTTGGGGAAAATCTCAACCGCGGCGGCGTAATCGGCTTCAGCCTGATCGAATTGCTCCAACCGGACATACAGTGGTGCCCGCTTGACGAGCAACGTACCGCGCAGCGTGGCGGCCAACCGGCTGCCGTTGACATCCAGCCGACTTTCCAGGTCGCGCACAGCATCGCTGTAATGCTGTACAGCGGCGGATAAATCGCCAGCACATTCGGCCAGATCGCCCGCCATTTGCGACCAGCGCCAGGCCGGTGGCAGTTCCGCCACAACTCGACGAGCCTGTTCCAGTCGTCCGGCCCGTTCCAGCAGCAACAGATAACGCTCGGTCAGCCGGTCATCATCTGGCGTGAGCTGTCGTGCCTGTTCCATTGCCGCGATGGCTGCATCCCAGTTCTCCATCTGCTGAAAGATGATTGAGCGCTGGGTATAATCTGCTGCCGTTAGCTGGGTGATTTGTTCGAGGTCAGCCAGCGCTGCCTGCTGATGATCTGCGCCGGGCAAGCGCCAGTAGATCGACGCACGGATGCGGCGCGCTGCCTCGTCCGCCGGATTGGCCTCCAGGTGCGCATTCAGGACTGTCAGTGCGTCATCCAGTTCACCCATATGCAGGAATGCCTCGGCCATTTGCAGTGGGGAATAACTCATCAATTTCCCTTCATGGCAAACCTGAACGATTTCATTGAAGTGTCATTTGACGATCTCATTCATGACTGGTCTGGCGCGATGCCATCACGTTTGAACGGATCTGTTTTGAATGAACAACTAACAACCAATTCAGGCCAGCGCTAGATCATGTTTGACTTGCAACCAGATCCTGAAGGTTGTGCCTTTGCCTGGTTCACTCTGAACATCAATCCGCCCACCATGCAAGTCAATAATCTCTTTGGTGATGCTCAACCCCAGACCCAGGCCGCGTCCGCCTTTGCGCGCTCGGTAGAACGGCTCAAAAATGTGCGGCAGATGTTCAGCATCGATTCCCTGACCAGTGTCCCGAATCTGGATGACCACGTAACCGACCGTATCTGTCTTCACTTCAATATACACCGCACCATCCGGCGGCGTATGGTGGATAGCATTATTGACCACGTTGGTGAAAGCTTCACGAATGCGTTCTGGATCAATATCGACAATCAGTTGAGTGAACGGCAGGCGGTCAATCAGCCAGATGTCACGTTCATCAGCCTCACCCTCCAATAATTGAAAAGTCTCGCGCAACAGATAGACAATATCAGTTGGCTCCTTATTCAGCGTAATCAACCCAGTCTCGAACCGTCCCATATCGAGCAGGCTTTCGACCAGATTGCTCAGATGCTCCACTGAACGATCCAGGATCGTCAGATGATCATCCAACCGTTGCCGATCCCGCTGTGCCATATACAGACGCGCCTTCAGGCTGGTTAGCGGCGTGCGGATTTCGTGGGCGGCGGTAGCGATGAAGCGCTTCTTTTGATCCTCCAGCCGCATTTGCTCTGTCCGGTCATGGAACAGGGTGACAACCCCCAGCAGTTTGCCATCAGGCCGTGCCAACCGTGTTGCCGTCAGCGACACCGGAACCACCCGATGTTTGCCCTTCAGATAGGTGTCGCCGCGCCAGATGCCTTGGGTTTCTAGGGCGTGGCGCAGACGGATGAGGAGCTCATTAAATTCAGCCGCTGGCATGTCATCCGGTTTCAGGTCAGCCAGCGATTGGATCTCCTCTACCTGATAACCGAGCAGCTCACGCAGCGCCGGGTTGATGAAAGCATAAGTTGCCGTTCGGCCATCCTCGGCGAAAAGCACCCCTTGCACACCCTCGGCCATCGCATCCAGAATGGCACGCAGTTGCAATTGCTCACGTTCCAATTCTTTCGCACGTTCTGCCACGCGCTGTTCCATAGCTTCGCCATATAACAAGCTTTGCTGATAGAGGCGGGCATTGCGGATGGCGATGGCGGCCTGATTGGCAAAAGCCAGCAGCATCTGGGCATGAGATGTGGTGAAGGCATCTAACTCCTGAGCATCGAGCAGCAGGAAACCAATAGTCTCACCATTGACTCGCATCGGTACTCCCATCGACGAGCGAATCCATTCCAGCCCTGGCAGAAACAACCAACCAGGTGCGCGGCGGACGTCGCTGATGATGTCGGGTTGACCGGATATCATCATACGCCGCAGATTATCTGTTTGCGCGACAGCCAGGCTGTTTCCAGGAAGCCGTGTTATGCCGAAGGCTTCGTAACCATTGCTGCGAACGACGACGGCATTGCCGTGTTCATCAATCAGCTTGAGATTAGCGGTTGCTCCCGGCATCACCTGTCGCACACAACGGAGGATTCGATCCAGCACTTCGTCGAGGTCGAGGGCACTGCTCACCAACATGGCAGTATCGCGCAGCGCTTCTGCCAGCAACCGTTGCTCGCGTTCAGCTGCTTCAGCCTGCCGGCGCCGGGTGATATCCAGCACTGTGCCTTCATAGAACACGACACCGCCTTGGGTGTTGCGGATACAGCGCTGATTCAGGATTATGTCGATCAGGCTGCCATCACGCCGCTGCCATTGGGTTTCACTTTCGAATGAAACATGGTCATCAAAAAGGGATAGAATGCGATGGTATTCATCCGGCGTCCGGTAGACTTGGGTAGCGAGATCCAGTGAGAGCACGGCATCGAGATGGTCATACCCCAGCATTCGTGTCAGGGCCGCGTTGGCGAAGCTGAATACACCGTCTGCTGTCAGACGGAAAATGCCTTCGGCAGCGTTCTCGATGATCGAGCGATACCATTCCTCGCGTTCACGCAGGTTATCGATATCGCGGGCTACGAGCAGCAGTTGGGATCGTTGTTGTAAGGCAAGAGGGCGGATGGGATGGCTAACTGTTTCGTCTGCGCCTGCCTGGATAGAGGCATCACTGTAACTGGGTGGTGTGAGCATAAGAATTGGAACGCTACTGGCAGATCGCAGTTCAGAACAGGTCGACAGTGCATCTTGCCCGCTGATTGTCCAATCCAGCACGATCAGATCAGGTGCGGCCTGCGCGGCCAGTTGCAAACACTGTTGCGCGTCCAGCGCCTCCACTACCTCATACCCCTGCTGCATATACATCTGCCGCAGGTTGAGCCGAACGCCGGCTTCTGATGCCGCGACCAGAATCCGAGTCATCGCAAGCCCTTTTCAAGAACTCCACCCAATGAACGATTATAGCGATCTTGTTTAGATTTTGTCCAGATTTTGCAATTTCTAGAACAATAAAAAACGAGGTTACCACGGCAACCTCGCATTGACCTAACGCACGATATTACAATTCGTTACAGGAATTTACCCGTGCCGCTTCATGAAGCGCGCCAGCCGTTCAAAGGCGCGGTCGATGTTATCGCGGCTGGTCGCATAACACGCGCGGACAAAGCCGTTACCGCTGCGCCCGAAGGCACTGCCGGGTATAAGAGCCACTCGATCTTCATACAACAGCCGCTCGCAAAAGGTTTCGTCATCCATGCCGGTGGCCGCGACGCTAGGGAAAGCATAGAACGCGCCACGCGGCTCGAAACAGGTCAGCCCCAGGGAATTGAAGCCATCGACGATCAGACGGCGGCGGGCATCATATTCATCGCGCATTTCACGCACATCTGGTTCACCCTGAGTCAGCGCTTCCAGGGCCGCTACCTGCCCGATGGTCGGCGCGGACATGATGAGATACTGGTGCAGCTTGCGGATAGCATCCATCAGTTCTGGTGCGGCGCAAACATAACCGATGCGCCAGCCGGTCATAGCAAACGTCTTGCTCATACCACTCATCAGGATGGTGCGGTCATACATGCCCGGAAGCGAGGCGAAGTTGGTATGCTCGATGCCATACACCAGGCGCTCGTAAATTTCGTCTGAAAGCACGATCAGGTCATAACGCTCGGCCACCGCGGCGATTTCGATCATCTTTTGCCGCGTCAGCACCGCGCCAGTGGGATTATTGGGATAATTGATGAGGATAGCCTTGGTGCGTGGGGTAATGGCCGCTTCCAGTCGTTCGGCTGTCACCTGAAATCCATCTTCGACGAAAGTATCAACATGCACCGGGATACCACCCGCCATCTCAACTGCCGCCGCGTTGGCGACAAAGCACGGCTCCGGCACCAGCACTTCATCGCCAGGATCGAGGATAGCCCGCAGCGCCAGCCACATTGCTTCGCTCACACCGACCGTCACCAACACCTGATCGTCCGGATTGTAATGTACACCATAGAGGCGTTCGACATAGGCTGAGATGGCGCGGCGCAGCTCGATCAGCCCGGAATTGGAGGTATAAGCTGTCTGCCCCCGGTTAAGCGACTCAATGCCTCGGTCGATGATGTGACGCGGGGTGACGAAGTCTGGTTCGCCGATGCCCAGCGTCACCACGTCCTGCATGGTCGAAGCAATATCGAAGTATTTGCGGATGCCTGACGGGCGCAGGTTCTGAACCGTCTGAGAGACATAGGTGCGGGTTTTGAGCATGATGACCTCAATGGGAATGGCGATTGCGGCATCATTATAGACAGCCTTGCGCGGCAGAGTGTAGGCCATTCATCATCAACTTTGCCATTACAATTGGACACTGTGTATGAAAACCGCCTTGCTTTAGCTGATTTTACCAATAGCCTGAAAACAGACTGAACTGGTCATCACAGGTTGGCTCATGATCGACCATTGTTATCAGTGTGCATGGACATCGTGGACATTAGGTATTCTTGCGGTTGCCACATGTGGACACGCCGTTCGATCAGGCGGATGGCCTGCCCGATGCCATCTTCAGCTCGCAGGCAGCGCCCGATTTCCTGCGCCCGCTGCTGAATTGCCTTATCCTGTTGCACCTGCCGCAGCCGCTCGGCCAGCCCTGTCGTCGTCAGTTGATGAAAGGGCAGCGGCTCGGTCCCGGCTCCAATGCGCTGCACCTGGTCGCCCCAGAAGGGCTGGTCGAAGTTATGCGGCACGATCACCGCCGGGATGCCCGCCCGCAGCGCCGCCGCTGTCGTCCCCGCGCCACCATGATGAACCGCCGCCACGCAGCGTGGATACAGCCAGTCGTGTGGAGCCTGATCGAGGGCGAAGACGGTATCGGGTAAGCCGCCCTGCGCCCCCAACCCACCCCAACCCCCGATCAGCACAGCACGTACCCCGGCCTGCTGCACCGCGTCGAGGATCAGCCGCAGCGTACCAGCCGGGTCGGTGTTGGTCATGCTGCCAAAGCCGATGCAGATAGGTGGATCACCTCGTTCCAGAAAAGCCGTCAGTCCCGGCGGTGGCTGCCAGTTTTGCCCCGCTGGCAAAAACCAGTAGCCCGTCATCCACACCCCTTCGTTCCAATCAGATGGGAGCGGCAGTACGGTTGGGCTGATGGCGATCATCTGGGGAAGACGCGGTGGGCGGTGGGCTGCTGGCAGCCCCCAACGGGAGAACGATGTCAATCCATGCGCCCGTCGAAAGTCATTGGCCGAGAGGCGCAGGATCTGCCACAGGAACAGATGGCGCAACTGACCGCCCAACCGATTGAGCAGCGGACCATAACGACGGGCGCTGCCCAGGAGCGCCAAGGGTGGCAATTCAGCGCTGGGCAGCCATGGGACAATGTTGGCTTCGATGGCCGGAATGCCGCGCAGTTCGGCGATGCTGCCACCGGCCGGGATAGCCGCTTTGAAGATCAGCAGGTCTGCCCCTTCGCTGATCGTCCAGGCAGCGTCAGTGGCCGCTGTGTGAATCTGCCGCAGCAGTTGGCGAGCATGACCTTGCAGCAGCGCTTTCAGTTTGCCCGACTGGATGGTCTGCTTCATCACCCCCTGATTGAGCGCGGCCTCGGCGTCCCAGGCTACCGGCGTGAAGTCCAGTCCCCAGGACGTGACCATGCTGGCGAAGTTCGATGGCGCGGCCAGCCGCACCTGATGCCCGGCCTGCTGTAGCCCCAACGCCAGCGCGATGAAGGGCTGGGTGTCGCCGCGCGAGCCTACCGTAACGATGGCGATTTTCATGCTGATCCTTTTTGCAGCAGTCTGCTGCATATCCTGTGCTTTGTTGTTAAAATCAGCCTAGAAAAAAGGTCGGGCGACGTCAACCACCGACTGCTGTTGACTGTTGCATAAGCGACGAAAGGCCGACTCATGTCGCAAAATTCACCTCTTGATCTGCGCGTCCGGCGAACACGCAAGCTGCTGCGCGATGCGCTGGTGGCGCTGATCGCCGAACACGGTTACGAAGCGGTGCGCATCAGTGATGTGTGTGATCGGGCGATGATTAACCGCGCAACGTTCTATCGACATTTCGCAGATAAAGGACATTTGCTGGTGCATTGCATGGATGATGTGTTCGAGGATCTACAGCAGCGCATCAATCCCCCGCCGCGCCGGGCCGAGGAGATTGACCTGAGCGCAGGCTATCAGAACATCGTCACGCTCTTCACCCATGTCAGCGAACACGCAGCATTCTACCGCGTGATGCTGGGGGAAGCCGGGGCTGGTGCCTTCCGGTCGCGAATTCAGCAGATCCTCGAACGTGTGCTGGAGCAGCGCTGGGAACAGGCACGCCATGCCCATCGTCACCCTCCCCGGTTGGCACCGGCGCTCACGCTGCGCTATCAGACGACAGCGATGATCGGGTTGATCCAGTGGTGGGTCGAACAAGGCTGCGCAGAAACGCCGCTGGCGATGGCCCAGGCTGCTCTCGATCTGATGCTGCATGGAGTCGGCTGGGCTTTTGGCCTGGATGAAGCGCTGATTGCTGCCAACATTACGGTGTGACGAAGTCTGACTTGTAGACGCTCAGGGGCATCACACTGTGCATAGTCGACGCAACTTTGGCGTATTTGCGGATGCCTGACGGGTGCAGGATCTCAATAGAATGGGCAATTTAGGTGTAGTTCTTGAGGAAAAGACCTCAATGTGAATGCCGATTGAGGCTCACTATAGACAAATCTGTGGGCCATTCTTCGCCGACTTGAGGAGGGACTGACCAGTCATCATTCTTGACTATAAGCGGCCTGAAGATAGCGCTCTATGCCACTTGCTCGCGCTGACGCTCAGCGATCAACCGGGCATAAAGCTCTACCACCTCATCCATCATCGCCGGCCAGGTCTGGGTTTCGGCGAAAGCGCGCGCATCCCGCCCCATCGTCAGGATGCGTTCACGGTTGCTGACGACCTGCCGCACGCCTTCGACCAAGCCAGTGCTATCACCCACATCGAACGTGTAGCCGGTACGGCCCACTTCAACCACATCCGGTATACCGCCCACGCGCGAGGCGACCACCGGCAGCCCGGCCGCCATCGCCTCCACCACGACTAATCCGAAGGTTTCCAGTGCTGAGGGAAAGACAAATACATCCGCACTGGCATAAGCCTGTGACAGCGCCTCGCCCTGCATATAACCCATGAAGGTTGTCTTCGTCCCGGCAAAGTGCGTCTTCAATTCTTCGCGTGCCGGACCATCACCCACCAGCGCCAACCGTGTACCGGGAATCTGATCGAGTATCACTTTCAGATCACTGATCCGCTTCTCACTCGATAACCGCCCCACATACAATAGGATGACATCATGTGGATTTCCGTCGGACATCCGGGAGCGCATCTCGTCGGTGCGGTAGCGTGGGTTAAACTTCTCCCCATCCACACCACGGCGCCACAAACCTACTTCATGCACACCCAGTTCCTGCATGTTACGCTGTATCAGACGAGATGGAGCCAGCGCATAGTCGGCCTGATTGAACAACGTGCGCGTCAGCCAATCCGTCACCGGTTCCATGAAGCCGATGTTGAAATGATGGGTAAGCCGGGCAATATCTAGATGAAATGACGCCACAGTCGGCACATCCAGCCACTTCGCCATGATGAGTCCGGCACCACCGATCAGCGCCGGGTGAAAGCAATGGATCACATCTGGTTGAAAAGCCCGTACCTGACTATATGTGGCATAGGTTGGGGGGCCCACTTTCAGTTCCGGGTATAGGGGTAGCGTCACCCCTGGCACGCCGATGATGGGAAAGCTCCGATAATGATCAACTCCCATTTTGGGAGCAACGACGATGGCCTCGATTCCGCGCTGCTCCAGATGATCAAGCAGCAGGCAGATGACGGTGACGATACCATCAATTTTGGGCAAGAATGTCTCGGTGAAGAAGGCCACACGCATAATCAATTTTCCCCTGCTGGATCACACTCCATGCCATACAACACCATAAGCCAGCTTTGGATGCATTCCTGTAAAGGGTTGAGATGCGGGATTCTGGTTAACATCGCCAGAATAAGCAACTGGATGAAAAAAATCAGTCCAGACGATAGGTTCTCGATCAGCACAGATATTCACTGGATGAAAAACCAGCTACTCGCGTGTCAGGTACCGCTGCTGGGCGGGGTCAGGGTGCGGCGTCCCCGTTCGTAGATATCAATCATCGTCATCAGTTCGCCCAGCACACTGCGTACGCTGACCTCGCTTTCGCCAGCGGAGAAGAATGCGATAATGTAATGAGCCTCGCCGATAGTGATAACCCCAGCGTCGTTGACCACGCGCCCCGGCTGGAAATCTTCAGCCGGTAGGATACCATCTTTCCCCATATACCCATCTGTGACGACGAACTCCAGCGGGGAGCGGTACTCTGGAGCGCGAATGTTGAGCAGTGCGCGCGTGGCAGTGATGGCTTCACGCATCCGATCCCAGCGGGCGAAGACCTCGCCTCGCACTAGCACATCGTAGCCATGTGCCAAATCATTAGCAGTAAATATATTGTCGGCCAGATAAACTTCATCATCTGTCTCCAGCTTGACTGCCCGATTCAGGGTTGGCTCATAACGCTGATCGACGAAACCCACCGTCGGTGATCCTGTCCAATCCCAGGTATAGAGTCCGTTCGCCATGCCGACTGTTTCTCGTAGAAAATCATTGAATTTCTCAATCGGATTGCGGTCGCCAGCGATGCGATTGGCGACATCGGCCAGCACAATGCCGGTATCTAGATTGCTGCTGAAAACGACCGTGCTGTAGAGTGACGATCCAGGTTGGTCATCCCATGAACCAGGCGGAGTATTGAGATAATAGTACAAGGGCATCCAGGCCTTGAAGCAGCTTGCCACCGGCATCCAATCAAAGGCCTTGATCTGGATGCGAAATTCCTGATCGTAACGCTCATTGATTCGACGAAAATCGAGCGTCATGTTGCGCCCACTGAATACACTCTCCAGATATTCCCGAACGCTGCGTGCCAGTTCAGTTTCCTGATCCCAATCGGTAGGGCCACCGCTGGTTTGCTGCGGCCAGGGAAGGGTAACCAGGGCAAGGTGTTGAAGAAATTTTCGCCGAGTTATCGGGTGGGTCATTGTCCGAGGTCGCTCCTGATTCAGGTGGTTACGATAGCGACAATTGTTTCAGGCAGCAACGGTCAATTCACTGTACCGGTGATGGAGTTGCTGCTGCTGTCGCAGTCAACACGACAGCAGTCGCCGTGGCATCGGTCTGATTCTGCTGGATGCGCTCGACCAGTCGCACGGCAGCCAGAACAGCGATGACCAGCAGCACCCCTGCCAGTATGCCAGCCCAGGGCAGGACGAAGCGTGCTTGAACAGAGGTGATTGCTGATGCTGTTGTTTTGGGCGCTCCAAGAGCTTCCATTGCTACTGGACTGGGTGGGAAATAATCGCGGATGGTCGTAATCAGGCGGCCCATGTCACGGTTGAAATCCGGGTCATGGCGCACCGCAGCAGCATTACGGTAATGCAGGTCGCGTAGTCTTTCGGGCAGATCATCTGGTTGCGGCATCCTCGCGCCGTCAACCAACACCGGAATCACCAGAACTTCTGGGCGCTTGAGTCCAGCTTCAACCTCAATACGTACGAAGTCATCTTCTAACTCCAAGCGTCGCCGTCCCTGGTCATCACTTGCCGTCAACCAATTCTGACCAATGACTGTAAGCAGTACATCACATTTCCAGACCTCATTCTGAAGAATATCCTTATAATTCGCACCCGGCGGAATGTTATCAACATCCTTGAAAACCTGTGGTTCACCAAATGCCAGACACAAGCGATCATAGATACGACCAGTGATGGCGATGCTGTCATCACGGCGGTAGGATATAAACAAATGTGGCATCCTATCCCCCTTTGTTCGGTGATTGTGGATGCGCCCATTATAACGCTGCTGGTGGGCAGACTGGCGAGTCATCCCTGTAATCGTTTGTTGGCGATTGATAGGAAAACCAGAATTGCCAGGATTTAGTGAATAGAAAGGACATAAGTCATGAGGCGCTCGGGTTGCTTGCTAGTCATCGTGGCGATGCTCGCACTATGTGGCCTGGTCATGCTGCCAGTTCTGCCTTTTTTCGAAGACAATTCCGCGCTGGACAACCTGCTGCAGCCCTTGATCTGTCAGTCAGGTGAACAGATCGAACGTGATCTCTATACTGCCAGCACTGGTCGCAGCGGCACCTCGTTTACGATGAGCGTATTCTGTGTCGATGCTGCAGGGCAGCGCCGCGACGAAAGTGATCGGTGCGCTGGGATCAGCCTGATTAGTTTTCTGGTACCATTTTTGGTCGGCATGTTACTCTTCGGTCTAGGATTTTCCCGCATGAGTCGCCAGATGGCAATCGCTGTTCCAACGAGCACAGGTCTGGTTCTGTCATCCTCATTGACCGAACGTCTGCAGGAGCTGCAGCTAGCCCGAGATGCGGGACTTATCAGCACTGAGGAATACGAACAGCTGCGCCAGCGTGCGCTCGATGGGCAGACATGAGGCTCCTAAATGAGAAACCTTAGTTTATTGGGAAGACGTGCGGCATATCTGTTTGGTGAAATCGCTATTAAACTACTGCCCGAGGAGACAATTTCATGGCAGCATTGTACCAGGGCGGACTCGGGGCCATGCCAACACTGGCTTGAAACCCTCAGCATACTCAACCCGGCACTGCATACCGCGATAGGCACCGACTATCTGACATAATTTCACCAGATCGAGGCCGCCAAAGCGTTCGGCGTTTGCCATCTGACTCGCGTGCATCCGTAGCAGCTCACATTTTTGCTCCCAGACGTTGCTTATATCCACATAGTGGGTTGGCTGCCAGTCTAGGCCAACTACGCTGTCCATGTAATACATGACTGGCGTTGTCGCCAGCGGTTCATGATCGGTGAAGATCGTTGGCACAGGGGCCAGCATAACGGCATGAAAAGCGATCTGGCTGGTCACCATATGATCGGTGTTGTAATCAACCGGCGGGAGGGTGAAAACCACATCGGCACGGGCTTCACGTAGAATATCCACCAATTGGTTACGGGCTTCATCTGTGTCACGAATGTATTCATCGGGTTGACCCATACAGATGTAGCGTCCGCCCAGCGCGTCGGCCACACGGGTTGCTTCGGCATTGCGTACTCGCGTGACTTCCTCATAGGGTGTAGACGGATTGTGCTGAAAGCCTTTATCACCATTCGATACCACTACAATGGTGATATTCACATCACCCTTCTGACGATACTTCAGCAATGTCCCGACACAGTTTACCTCGATGTCGTCCTGATGTGCGCCAACGCAAACAATATTCATCTTGCTTTGCCTTGATAATGTGTATTCAAAAGAATATAGCTTAGCACCAGACTCAAACAATAGCTAACTGTGACTGTCTTCTCAATCTGACTGACCTCCAACTCCTCAATATGGACCTTGGAGGTCAGTTCGGTTACGTCAGGTGGGTATGTTTCTGTACTACAAAATATAGCTACAGGGGCTGAACAGACAGGCTCATCACGACCGGATGCCATTCAGCGGTATCATGCCCTCGCCATAGACCTGCCCTGGTTGAATGACGATGGGCTGGTTGGTATCGACCGTCGCGATCAGGTCATAGGTGGTGGCGCCCGTCACCCGCACTGGTACGATCTCGCCCACCGGCAGCTCGCCGTCAACAATCACATAGCCGTCGATCTCTGGTGCATCGCGGTAGCTGCGGCCCAGGCTGATGGTGTTGCCGCTGGCGTTGCCAGCTTCATCCTCGCTTTCGCCATGCCCTTCGACCAGAATGTCGAGGGTTTTACCCACCAGTGCCTGATTTTTTGCCAGGCTGATGCCCTGCTGGAGTTCCATCAACTGCTCCCAACGCGCCTGTTTCACCTCATCGGCCACCTGATGCGGCAGCAGGGCGCTGGGGGTGCCGATTTCATAGGAATACTTAAACGCGCCCACCCGGTCAAATTGCAGGTCGCGCATGAATTGCAGCAGGCCAGCGAACTCGGCATCGGTCTCGCCGGGATAGCCGACGATGAAGGTGGTGCGGACGCAGAGTTGCGGGATCATGGCACGCAGTTTGCCAACTGTTTCATAGACCCATTCGATCTTGGCCGGACGTTTCATGCGCAGCAGTGTATCGCGATGACCGTGCTGCAAGGGCATATCGAGATAGGGGAGAATCTGTTGATGCTTCGCCATCGTTTCCATCAGGCGTGGGGTGACATAGCCGGGGTAGGCATACATCAGCCGAATCCAGGGGATGTCGGGCGCGGCGGCGACGATGGCATCCAATAGATGCGCCAGTCCATCCTTCAACCCCAGATCGTAACCATAATCGGTCAGGTCCTGAGCGATCAGGATGATTTCGCGCGCGCCCTGTTCCTGAAGATGAACGGCTTCGCGTACAATCGATTCGGTGGGGCGGCTGACGGCAGTGCCTTTGATTTTGGGGATGGCACAGAAAGCACAGGGACGGCGGCAGCCATCGGCAATCTTGATATATGCGCTGGCCCCCTGCACGCTCGTCCGCAGCACGCCGCGTTCGTCCAGACCAACGGTTTTGGCATCCGTCGGCAGATGATACAGCGGTTCAGGGTGGGTGCGCTGGCGCAGGCGCGTCACCAGATCGAAGATGTCCATCCAGCGACGGGTGCCGATGACGCCATCCAGACCCGGCACTTCCTGTACCAGATTGGCACCATAACGCTGTGACAGGCAGCCAGCGGCGATGACCATCTGGCCGGCGCGTTTGGTTTCCACCAGATCGCGCAGGGCGTTGATGCTTTCCTGCTTGGCGGCATCGATGAAGCCACAGGTGTTGACGATCAGCACTTCAGCAGTGCGGGGTGTGCTGACGCCCTTCATTCCATTTTGATGAAGCACCTGGGCAATGCTTTCGCTGTCCACTGTGTTCTTGGAACAGCCTAAGCTGAGGAGGTAGAATTTATCTTTTGTGCGCGCCACCATAATCCATCATTCTCGCTGAACAACAATCGCCTCATTGTAAAGGACGTTGTGCGCTTATTCCAGTTGTTCGGTGTATATGGCGATGAGCATCACACTATTTCACTTGTCGGTGTTCGTACGAGTCAGAAGCTGGCAGGAACACCGACACTTAATCGTATCCTTTAACCTGTTTCCTGCTGATGATGGGTTTGCAGGCTGCGGACGCGCAGCGGCTTCTTACGCAGCGACCGGATGCCCTGCACCGCCGCCATCGCCCCGGTCAGCGTGGTGATGATTGGGACGCCGGAAGCGACGGCTGCCCCGCGTATCAGGTAGCCGTCGTTGTGCGCCTGACCGCCGCGCGGGGTGTTGATGATGAGCGCGATGTCGCCGGCCCGGATAGCATCCAGGATATGCGGCGAACCGGCGCTGACTTTGTTGACCACGCTGGCCGGGATGCCAGCCTCGTGCAGCGCTTGCGCCGTGCCGCTGGTGGCCGTCAGATGAAAGCCGAGATCGTGCAGGTCGTGGGCGATCTTGACCGCCGCGTTCTTGTCGAAGTCGTTGACGCTGATGAACACCGTGCCATCCTGTGGCAGCGGGGCGTTGGCGGCGATCTGTGCTTTGACGTAGGCATGACCGAAAGTCGAGGCATGTCCCATCACCTCGCCGGTGGAGCGCATCTCCGGCCCCAGCCGGGCATCGACGCCGGGGAATTTCTGGAAGGGCAGCACCACTTCCTTGATGAAGTTGCCTTCAACGATCGGTTCCTGGGTGAAGCGCAGATCGGCCAGCGTCCGGCCCGCCGCGATCTGGGCGGCATAGCGCGCCAACGGATGACCGGTGGCCTTGCTGACGAAGGGGACAGTGCGGCTGGCACGTGGGTTGACTTCCAGCACATACACGATCTCGTCGCGGATGGCGAACTGGATGTTGAAGCAGCCCTTGACCCGCAGCGCCAGACCGATGCGCTCGGTGTATTCGCGGATGATCTCCAGGTGATAACGGGTGATCTTGTAGGGGGGCAGGACGCAGGCCGAGTCGCCGCTGTGGATGCCGGCTTCTTCGATCTGCTCCATGATGCCGCCCACCACCACAGTCTCGCCATCGCACAACGCATCGACATCGACCTCAAAGGCGTCGTCGAGGAAGCGGTCTATCAGCACCGGATGCCCCGACCATTCGATGTGGGTATCAAGCCAGTGGGTCAGCTCGGCATCATCAAACACGATCTCCATGCCGCGCCCACCCAACACATAGCTGGGGCGGACCAGCACCGGGTAGCCGATGCGGTTGGCGACGGCGACGGCTTCCTCACGGTTGAGCGCGGTGCCGCCATCTGGCTGGGGGATTTCGAGCTGCTGCATCAAGCGGTTGAATTCGTTGCGGTCTTCCGCCAGATTGATCGTCTCATAAGAGGTTCCCCAGATCGGCGCGCCGGCTTCATGCAGGGCGCGGGCGATGTTGAGCGGCGTCTGCCCGCCGAACTGGATCAGGATTCCGGCTGGTTTCTCGTGATCGACGATGTTCAGCACATCCTCGGCCGTCAGCGGCTCGAAGTACAGCCGGTCGGCGGTGTCGTAATCGGTGCTGACTGTCTCCGGGTTGCAGTTGACCATGATGGTCTCGTAACCCATCTCGTGCAGGGCGAAGCAGGCGTGGACGCAGCAGTAATCGAACTCGATGCCCTGACCGATGCGGTTGGGGCCGCCCCCCAGCACCATCACCTTCTGCTGATCGGTGACAGCCGCTTCGTCGCCTTCTTCATAAGTCGAGTAGAGATACGGGGTATGCGCCTCGAATTCGGCGGCGCAGGTATCCACTCGATAATACGACGGCACCACGCCAGCGGCGATGCGCTGCTGCCGAACGGCACCCTCGGTCAATCCCAGCAGGCTCGCCAGATGGGCATCGCTGAAGCCGTAGCGCTTGAGCCGCAGCCAGTCCTGAGTTGTTAGTTCCGAGTTGTTAGTTCCTGGTTTGAGGACATCTAAACCTTCCGACGATGGTTCTTCTCCCCTCGCCCGGTGGGAGAGGGGCGGGGGGTGAGGGCTAACCGTGACTTCCGCCTGCAACTGGATGATGTCGGCCATGTGGCGGACGAACCAGGGGTCAAAGCCGGTGGTGCGCGAGACCTTTTCCATCGACATGCCGTTGTGCAGCGCCGAGGCCGTCTGGAACAGGCGTTGCGCCGTCGGCACCCTGAGCATCTCCGGGGTGGCTTCGCTCAATTTGCTGCCGAAGCCGCTCACGCCGATGTCCAGGGCGCGGATGCCTTTTTGCAGCGCTTCGGGGAAGGTGCGGCCAATCGCCATGACTTCGCCGACCGCCTTCATCTGTGGGCCGAGGACACGATCCACCCCCTTGAACTTCTCGAAGTTCCAGCGCGGAATCTTGACCACCACGTAATCGAGCGACGGTTCAAAGCTGGCCGGCGTGACGCGGGTGATGTCATTGGGGATTTCATCGAGCGAGAAGCCGACGGCCAGCAGCGCCGCGATCTTGGCGATGGGGAAGCCGGTGGCCTTGCTGGCGAGCGCCGACGAACGCGAGACGCGCGGGTTCATCTCGATGACGTAGACCTGCCCATCCTGTGGGCTGACGGCGAACTGGACATTCGCGCCGCCGGTCGCCAGCCCTACCCGATCCAGCACCGCCCGCGCCATATCCCGCAGCCGTTGCAATTCCTTGTCGGTCAGGGTTTGCACCGGCGCGACGGTGATGCTGTCGCCGGTATGGACGCCCATCGGGTCGAGGTTTTCGATGGAGCAGACCACGACGAAGTTGCCCTGCTTGTCGCGCATGACTTCCAGTTCGTATTCTTTCCAGCCCAGCAGACTCATATCGATCAGCACCGAATGCACCGGGCTGAGTTTGAGACCGCGCTCGGCAATCGTCCGCAGTTCGCCTTCGTTATAAGCCACGCCGCCGCCCGACCCGCCCAGCGTGAATGACGGACGCACCAGCACCGGATAATTGAGCGTTTGCGCCACCCGCAGCGCATCCTCCACCGTTGTGACAACTTCGCTGGGCGGGGACTTCAGGCCGATCTCGGTCATGGCATCCTTGAACAACTGGCGATCTTCCGCCAGCCGGATGCTCTCCAGTGAGGCACCGATCAGCTCGATGCCGTACTTTTGCAGGATGCCCTGCTCGTGCAGCGCCAGCGCCAGGTTGAGCGCCGTCTGTCCGCCGACGGTGGGCAGGATGGCATCCGGTTTTTCCTGCTCGATGATCCGTTCACAAATCTCCGGCGTCAGCGGCTCGACATAGGTGGCGTCGGCGAACTCCGGGTCAGTCATGATGGTGGCCGGGTTGGAGTTGACCAGCACGATGCGGTAGCCTTCGCGTCGCAGCACCTTGCAGGCCTGGACGCCGGAATAATCAAATTCACAGCCCTGACCGATGACGATGGGGCCAGAGCCGATGACCATGATGGTGTGGAGGTCGGTGCGTTTGGGCATGGAACCATTTCCAATGATGGGTAACAGGTGATGGCTACGGAGTATAAATCAGATGCAGCAGCTTGACAGGGTGAACTTAAGGGACATTCAGCCTGTAAAACAGGCAGGAACAGGTAACAATGATTGGAGTCTCCATTAGCCTCATAGCCTGTGCTTCGTTCAACACTCGGGGATTGATGATGGGATTGTGGCGCGCCTCAAAGCCATACTGCGTGTTACAATCACAATCGTACTGCAATTGATACGGAAGGGTAGAGATGTCATGCGCCTCGGAATCATGGCCGGGTACTCCGGCGCAACGATTGATCTGCCACTGGATATCATCCGCGAGGCGGATCGGCTTGGGGTCTATGCTGTGTGGACGGCAGAAGCCTATGGCTCAGACGCGGTGACACCGCTGGCATGGATGGGGGCGTTGACCGAACGCATCCACCTCGGTACAGCCATCATGCAAATGCCGGCCCGCACTCCTGCTAACACAGCTATGACAGCCATGACCCTTGACCAGCTCTCTGGCGGGCGGTTTTTGCTAGGACTCGGTCTTTCCGGGCCGCAGGTAGTCGAAGGCTGGCATGGGCAGTCATATGGCAAGCCGCTGACTCGCACTCGTGAATATGTTCAGATTGTGCGCGCCATCTTTGAGCGACAGCAACCCTTGCAACACGATGGCGAATACTATCAGATTCCTTATCGCGGCGCTGATGCAACTGGCCTGGGCAAGCCGCTCAAAAGCATCCTGCATGGTCGTGCCGAAATCCCGATTTATCTGGCTGCGATTGGCCCCAAAAATGTTCAGCTTTGCGCTGAGATCGCTGATGGCTGGTTGCCAATCATCTTCGCCCCAGAACATTACGACGCAGTGTACAAGGAAGCAATTGAGGCAGGCTTCAAGGCTACCGGGGCAGGGAAGTCGCTGGCACAATTCGACATCGCCCCCACGGTCAGTGTTGTTATGGGCGATGAACTAGAGTCGTGCTGGAACGCGCTCAAGCCGATGCTGGGCTTATACATCGGTGGCATGGGGGCAAAGGGGAAGAACTTCTATAATGATTTGGCTGTTCGCTATGGCTTTGAAGCGGCAGCTACCACCATTCAGGATTTGTATCTCGCCGGCCATAAGGCCGAAGCCATCGCTGCGGTGCCGAATGAACTTGTGGATGCGGTGGCGTTGTGTGGCCCAAAAGAACGCATCCGGGATCGTCTCAATCTATGGAAAGACAGCCCAGTCACCACCCTCAATCTGACGGTATTCGATATCTATACGCTGCGGACGATGTGTGAACTGGTGCTGTAAGATATCTGCTTGCTGGAAGTATCTTTGTACCTCTCCTCCTTCAGTGAAAAATAATCTCTGCTACATCTGAGGTCATTTCAGCCGCTGCGATGTGCGCGGATCGAGCGCATCGCGGACGGCATCCCCCAGCAGATTGAAGCCGAGCGTGGTGATGAGGATGCCGAGCGTCGGCACCAGGATCGTCCAGGGGGCGATGCGATAGCGGGTTTGCCCCTCGAAAATCATGTTGCCCCAACTGGCCTGGGGCAGCGGCACCCCGACTCCCAGAAAGCTGAGGGACGACTCGATCAGCACCGTGTTCGCCAGACTGAGCGTGGCCCAGACGACAGTGACGGTGATGATCTGCGGCAAAATCTGGCGGAAGATGATGTAGCCGTCGCGTGCGCCGATGCAGCGGGCGCTCTCGATGAAAGCCCGTTCCCGCACCGACAAGACCTGCCCCCGGATCAGCCGCGCCAGTGGAGCCCAGGTGATGAAGGTCAGGATGATGATGACCACCGGCACGCTGGGTCGCAGCACCGCGCCGAAGCCCAGCGCCAGCAGGATGGCCGGGAAGGCCAGCAGCACATCGGTGACGCGCATCAGCGCCGAGTCGATGAACCCGGAATAATAACCAGCCAGCAAGCCGATGGATGTGCCGATGACAGCGGCGGTGAAGTTAGCAATCAGGCTGATCGCCAGCGAGATACGCGCCCCATACAGCATCCGGCTGAGGATGTCGCGCCCCAGATGATCGGTGCCGAGGGGGAAACGGGCATCAGGTGGCAGCGGCGTCCCCATCTGTGACAGGCCATCGCGGAACTGCTGCAACGGGTCTACCGGCGTCAGCAGCGGGGCGAAGATCGCGCCCAGCAGCACCAGTAGCACCAACGCTGCACCCACCCAGGCGCGTGGCAGCCGCCGCATTTGCGCCCAGAAACCGCGATCCACTGGTTTGATGTTCAGTTCAATCATGATGTCACTTGCCCGCCGTCAACCGCACACGCGGATCAAGCGCGATGTATAGAAAATCCACCAGCAAATTGAGGAAAACCACCGCAATCGACGCGAACAGCACCGTCCCCATAATCATCGGCGTATCCTGATTGCGGATGGCAGCCCAGGCCTGATTGCCAATGCCCGGCCAACCGAAGACGGCTTCGATCACCACCACGCCGCCCAACAGCAGCGCCAGATCAAGGCCGGCCAGCGTCACCACCGGCAGCAGCGCATTGCGCAGCACATGCCCGGTCAGCACCTGTCGTGGCGACAATCCTTTGGCGCGCGCCGTCCGCACATAATCTTCACCGACGACTTCCAGCACGCTGTTGCGTAGCACCCGCGAATAAAAGGCGATGCCGCCAAAGCCCAGCACCAGCGCTGGCAGGATCAGATGCATCACCGTGCCGTAGCCGCCCAGGGGAAAGATGGGGATGACGAAGCCGAATAAATAGAGCGCCACCAGACCGAAGGCGAACTGCGGCAGCGAGACGCCGATCAATGCGATCGTGGTCGCCAGTTGGTCAATCCACGAGCCGGGGCGCAGCGCCGCCAGCACCCCCAGCGGGATGCCGAAGAGCAGCTCGACGAACAGGCCCGCCAGCGCCAGTTGCAGCGTGGCCGGCAGGCGTTCGACCACCGCTTGCAGCACCGGACGCCGGTCACGGGTGGATTGGCCGAAATCGCCCTGGATGGCGCGCCCCAGGTAGCGGACGTACTGTACCGGCAGCGGTTGATCGAGTCCCCAGAGTTCACGGATGCGCTGCACCGTTTCTTCCGGGGCGCGCGGGCCAGCATACATGCGGGCGGCATCCCCTGGCATGAGAAAGACCATCACAAAGCTGATGGTGGCGACGCCCCAGATGACGCCAAAAGCCCCCAACAGACGGCGAAGCAGGTAAGCAGTCACAGTGTTTTCCTACGCACAAGAGAGGCGCAGTCGGTTGACCGCGCCTCTGATGATGAACGAAACGAGATAGGCTTACTGGGTGAGGGTGGCAGTGTCCCAACGCAGCAGGATGGCCGGGTCGGAGATGATGCTCAACCGGGCACTGTGGAAGTAGTAGTTGACCAGGTGGTGCAGGAAGATGTTCGGCTGCGCCGCCACGATGTCGGCCTCGAACTGGCTGAAGGCTGCCCAGCGCTCGTCGCCCAGCGGGATGGCGTTGGCGACATCGAACTTGGCATCCAGATCAGGGTCACAGAACTTGACCCAGTTATACGAGCCACCGCACTTCAACAGCGGTTCATACACATTCGACGGATCGGGATAATCCAGATACCAGTTGGTCATAATCATTGGCAGCGTTTCGCCCTGATTGATGATGGTATCGAGGAAGACAGCGTTATCCATCTGGGTGACTTCGATCGTGACACCGATGCTCGACCAGTCAGCGATCAGCGCTTGAACAATCGAAAGGTTGGTCGGGTCAGTGTTGGTGTACAACTGAGTGGTGAAGCCCTCGGGATAACCGGCTTCAGCCAGCGCGGCTTTGGCTGCATCCGGGTCAAAGGCATCGGGCTGGATTTCCTTGTTGTCGCCCAGCACAACCGGCGGGATCGGGCCGCTGGCCGGGACAGCGCGACCATTCAGGATTTGCACCAGCCGGGCGCGATCCACCGCCAGGCTCATCGCCTTGCGCACCGCGAGGTCATCGAACGGCTCGATATTGGGGTTCATGATGAGGTAATCGATGTTGGGGAAGCCAGCGGTGGGCAGAAGCTGGCCTGAAATCGCCGGGTCGGCGCTGATGCGCGGGTAGTCCGCATTGGGCACGAAGTCGAGCGAAATGTCGGCTTCGCCAGCTTCCATGCGCAGGATACCCACCGACGGTTCGACGCCCAACTGCATCTCGAAACGATCAAAGACCGGGCGATCCGGCAGGTAATAATTCGGGTTGCGCGTGCCGGTGATGACGACGCCCGATTCCCAGTTTTCCAGCACAAACGGGCCAGCGCCCAGCGGTTGCCGACCAAACTGATCGCCAGCGGCTTCGACCCCTTCGCGGGCGACGATGAACCCCGGCGGCAGGGCAAAGCGTTGCAGCATCGTCCACACGGCGGTGCTGAAGGTAAATTCGACGGTGCGTTCATCAATGATCTTGATGCCGCTGACTTCGCTGGCAGTCCCGGCCAGATAATCAGCTGCGCCAGCAATATCGCTGAAGAAGAAAGCGGTCGGCGCGGCCTGGGTCGGGCTTAACAGCCGTTCAAACGAATACTTGATGTCCTCGCTGGTGATGGCGCGACCATTGGAGAACATGATGCCTTCGCGCAGGACGAAGGTGTAAACCAGACCATCATCGCTGATAGTGTAGGACTCAGCCAGCGCCGGGATGATTTCCGAATTATCATCCGCCCAGCGCACCAATCCGACATAGAACAGTGCGGCTGTCGGCCAGGTTTCCGTTTCATAAGCCACATGCGGATCAGACGTGCGCATATCCGGGTTGAGGACAATACGCAGCACACTCTCGTCCTGTGCGCCGACCACTGCCAGCGACAGCAGCAGGATGACCGACAGCAACAACAGACTTAACCGACGCATAAGTTTTCCCCTTTGGTGAAAATCAAAACCGTGAGCCGCTTAAATGTACCGAACCGGATAACGATTTGACAACATCCACTCATTTCCAATTGCGGAGCAGAATCGTTGTCATTCTTTGACAAGGGCAACATGCTGGAGCAATCTAAACGTTTTGGATCTCCATCTCCTTTTTCACGGGGATGTTCATAACGGAGTTTATCTTCGGCAATGCTCATCACTTGGACATAGTGCTCAATCTGCTTATCGACGAGCTGAGATTTCGCTGGGTTTCCATGAGTTGGTGCCATGCTCGTGCGGTGTTGGGTGATTTGAGACTCCACAAAAGAATGAGTTGCTGTCATTGCAAGACACTCACGCATCTACAGGGAAGGTCAATAAACGGTTTTAGAGTGGGATTACAAACTTTCAACTGGCGGGCGCACGATCAGAAAGAATTTGCCATGTGGCGGGAAATCCAGATTGCTGACTGGTTTTCAGGCTGATCTGATCACTGTACTCCATTCAGCGAAACAACACGCGGGCGATGAATTCGAGCAACCGGATGACGATGAACAACAGGATGATTCCGCCGACCAGCAGCACGGGCAGGCGGTACGGCTGCGGCACTGTGTCTTCAAACAGATGGCGCAGAATCCCCAGCCCAAATTCAAGCTGCGAATGTGGTTTGACCGTGCTGACAATCTGCGGTGGCGCGACGGGGTGAACTGGATCGGCCGGCACAGCTGCGGCAGGCGGCTCGGCTGCGGCCAGCGTTTGAGCAATCGGGGCAATTTCATCGAGCGTCTGCTTAATCATGGCTTTGGCAGACGATTCCATCAACCGCTGCCCCACCGAGGCAATGCGCCCGCCGATGCTGGCCTCGCCCGTATACGTCACCTGGGTCGAATTCTCCTGAGCAATCAGGTGAACTTCGCCAGTTCCTTTGACGAACCCCAGCGCACCTTTCCCGTCAAAAGTCATGGTGTAGCTTTCCGGCGCATTGATATTCCCCAGCTTGATGGTGCCATCGAATGTCCCTTGCAGCGGCCCCACCTGGATTTTCACCCGCGCCTGATAGGTGTCATCGCCCAGCGCTTCCAGTTTTTCGCATCCCGGCAGAATGCGCGCCAGCAGCGAGGGATCGAGCAAAACACTCCAGACATGCTGACGAGGGGCAGCGACGGCATATTCACCTGCAAGTTTCATGATTTTTCAACCTGTGGAAATGTTTCGTCAATCGCAATGAATTCCATTATACTGAATGTCGTGCCGGAGTTGCCAAATCACAGTCCAGTTCAATGACCAACCAGGGAGGTGTCATCAACCCATCGCTGCGCCGTATCATCATTTATATCCTTTGTGTGAGAATTCTTTGAGAGGTTGATCTATATGAAAATCTCGGTTACGGTCAACGGAATCCTCTACGAGCGCGATATTGAGCCGCGAATGCTGTTGGTTCACTTCCTGCGCGAAGAACTCAATCTCACCGGCACCAACATCGGCTGCGATACCAGCCAATGCGGTGCCTGCACCATCCACATGGATGGCAAACCCCTTAAGGCCTGCACCGCGCTGGCGGTCATGGCGGATGGGCGTTCGATCACCACGATTGAAGGACTGGCGCAAAGCGGTCAGCTCCACCCGATGCAGGATGCCTTCTGGGAAAAACACGGGCTTCAGTGCGGCTTCTGCACCCCTGGCATGATTATGATGGCGACCGCCCTGGTGCGCGATAATCCCAACCCCAGCGAAGAGGACATCCGTCACGGACTGGAAGGCAATCTGTGCCGCTGCACCGGTTATCAGAACATCGTGCGCGCGGTTCAGTATGCCGCCGACCAGATGAAGGGGGGCTAACATCATGGGTGTTGTTGGCACCAGCATCAAGCGGCGCGAAGACCCGCGCCTCATCACCGGCGAAGCAAAATACATCGATGACATCCAGCTTCCAGGTCTGACCTACGCGGCGATTCTGCGTAGCCCCTACGCGCACGCCCGCATCAACGCGATCAACACCGATGCGGCCAAAGCCGTCCCCGGCGTGATCGCCGTCTACACCGGCAGCGACTTTGCCGACCTGAACCCACTCCCGTGTGCGTGGCAGGCCGGCGGCGTCAAGAATTATGTGAATACCCCGCGCGTTCTCGAAATCGACAAAGTGACCTTCACCGGGGCTGGTGTGGCAGTGGTCGTGGCGACCAGCCGCTATATCGCTGAAGACGCGCTGGCGTTGATTGATGTCGATTGGGAACCGCTCGAGGTCGTGGTGGATGCGAAGCAAGCGACTGAACCCGGCGCACCGCAGTTGCACGGAAATGCGCCTAACAACATCGCGCTTCAGTGGGAGTGTGGCGAAGCAGCCGCCGTTGATCAGGCGTTGGCCGAGGCTGATGTCGTCATCCGTCAGTCGCTCATCAACCAGCGTTTGATCCCGACGCCGATTGAACCGCGTGGCTGCATCGCCCAGTACCTCGGCGCGACTGGCGAATTCACCGTGTGGATGACGTCGCAGGCTCCGCATGTGATGCGCCTGCTCATGACCGCCTTTGTCTTCGGCATCCCTGAAACCAAGATGCGCGTAATTTCCCCGCAGGTGGGCGGAGGCTTCGGCGCAAAAATCTTCCTCTACCCCGAATACTGCCTGATGGCGGCGATTGCCCGCAAGACCGGGCGTCCGGTCAAGTGGATGGAAACGCGCAGCGAAAATTATATCGCCACCACGCACGGGCGCGACCATATCACCGATGTAGAAATTGGTGCCAAGCGCGACGGCACGATCACCGCGCTCAAGGTCAACACCTATGCCAACCTGGGCGGCGTGCTTTCGACCATCGCCCCTGGCATTCCGACCACTCTCTACGGGCGTTTGCTCTCCGGCGTGTACCAGTTCCCCAACATTTACTGTCATGTGACCGGCGTGTACACCAACACCGGCATGGTGGATGCCTATCGAGGTGCCGGTCGCCCCGAAGCGACGTATGTCACCGAGCGCGTCGTGGACCTGGTGGCGGATGAACTCGGTCTTGATCCCATCGATGTGCGGCGCAAGAACTTCATCCCGGCGGATGCCTTCCCCTACGACCCCAAGATTCTCAAGGGCTTGAAGTACGACAGCGGGAATTATGACGCGGCCATGAATCGTGCGCTGGAAATGTTCGATTACCCGGCCTTCCTGCGGGAACAGGCCGAAGCCCGCAAACACGGGCGCTACCTGGGCGTGGGCTTCTCGACCTACCTGGAAATCTGCGGCGTCGCCCCATCAGCCTGGATCGGGCTGCCGGGTGAAGGCTGGGGCGCGGGACTGTGGGAAAGCGCCAACGTCCGCGTCCACCTGACCGGCAAGGTTGTCGTCACCACCGGTTCGCAGAATCATGGGCAAGGGCACGAAACCAGCGTCGCCCAGATTACCGCGGATGAACTCGGCGTCAGCGTCGATGACGTGATCGTTCAGCACAGCGATACGCTCGGCACCCCCTTCGGCTATGGCACTTATGGCAGCCGCAGCACCGCCGTCGGCGCGATTGCGGTTTATACCAGCCTCCAGCGCATCAAAGAGAAGGCGCGGGCGTTGGGCGCTCATATGCTGGAAGCCGCGATTGAAGATGTCGTCTTTGAAAATGGCAAGGCCTATGTCAAAGGCTCGCCGGATCGCTCCAAGAGCATTCAGGAAATTGCCGGGGCTGCGGCGCTGGCCTACAGCCTGCCAGCGGGGATGGAACCGTTCCTCGATGACACGGCCTACTATGACCCGCCCAACTGTACCTTCCCGTTCGGCACCCATATCTGCGTCGTCGAAATCGATCCTGAAACCGGCTGGGTGACGCTCAAACGCTATGTGGCGGTGGACGACGTGGGCAACGTCATCAATCCCATGATCGTCGAAGGCCAGACCCAGGGCGGCATCGTCCAGGGGATTGCCCAGGCGCTCTGGGAAGGCGCGGTGTACGATGAGAATGGGCAACTGCTGACCGGGTCGCTGATGGATTACGCCCTGCCGCGCGCCGACATGCTGCCCAACTTCGAACTCGACCGGACGGTTACGCCCTCGCCGGTCAACCCGCTCGGCGTCAAGGGCGCGGGCGAAATGGGTACGATTGCATCCACCCCGGCGGTGGTCAACGCCGTCATCGATGCGCTGTCGCCCTTTGGCGTTCGTCACCTGGATATGCCGCTCACGCCGGTTAAGGTGTGGCAGGCGATGAAGCAGACTGGAGCCTGAACCATGAGCATGAGACCATCTAGTTTCAACTATGCGCGCGCCGCTTCGGTGGCGGAAGCTGTCGAGATTTTGAGCAGCAATCCGGGAGCCAAAGCGCTGGCGGGCGGGCATAGCCTCATTCCGCCGCTCAACCTGCGTCTGTCGCAGCCCGACACCCTGGTTGACATCGGGCGCATTGCCGAACTGCGCGGCATCTCCGTCAAGAGCGGGAGCGTGGTCATCGGTGCGCTCACGACCCACAATGAGATCGCCCATTCCAGCGATGTCAAGCAACACGCCCCGGCGTTGGCGCAGGCCGCCAGCAAGATTGGCGATCAGCAGGTGCGCAACTGGGGTACGTTGGGCGGCAATATCGCCCACGCCGACCCGGCCTCCGACCCGCCGGTGGTGCTGCTGGCCTATGGCGCACGCATTCACATCACAGGCGCAGCCGGGACGCGGGTAGTGGTGGCGTCCGATTTCTTCGTCGATCTGTTCACCACCGCGCTCGATAGCGGCGAACTGATCCACGCGATTGAAATTCCTTCGGCGGCCGGCAAGCGCAGCGCCTACGTCAAGATGTCGCACCCCGCGTCGCGCTATTCGGTGGTCGGCGTCGCGGTATCGCTGAACATGTCCGGGAACACCTGCACCGGCGCAGTGGTTGCCATCGGCGGGGCGACGCCCAAAGCGACGCTCTCGGCTGGCGCAGCGGCGGCCCTGAGCGGCTCGGCGCTGGACGCAGCCGCGCTCGATGCAGCGGCGAAAGCCTTGCAGCAGGACATCAGCAGCGATGTGATGGGCGATCTATTCGCGCCGAATCATTATCGGCTGGAGATGGCCGGGGTTTACCTGAAGCGCGCAGTCACGGCAGCGCTGGCATAAGCACATACACGGGTGTTCCCTTACCCATTCGGCGTGAGGGAACACGGTACCTTTGCTGGGAAGGCTAACGATGTTTTCAAGTATCGATCGGTTGCAGGAGGCGCTGACGGAACGCCGCTACATTGCTGAACGCAGCCTGGCAACCGTCATTTATCTGGCGCTGCGAATGGGAAAGCCGCTTTTTCTCGAAGGCGAAGCGGGCGTCGGCAAGACCGAAGTCGCCAAGACGCTTTCCGCCCTGCTCGACACCTCCCTCATCCGCTTGCAGTGCTATGAGGGGTTAGACAGCAGCAGCGCCCTGTATGAGTGGAACTACGCGGCACAGCTTTTACAACTGCGCCTGCTCGAAGCCGGTGGCGCAGATCGGTCTGAGATGAAGGCCAGCCTGTTCACGCGCGAATTTCTCCACAGCCGCCCGTTGTTGCAAGCGGTGGAACAGAGCGCGACGGGCAAACCGGTTGTGCTGCTGGTGGACGAAATCGACCGGGCGGACGAGGAATTTGAAGCCTTCCTGCTTGAGCTGCTCTCCGATTTTCAGGTGACCATCCCGGAGCTGGGTACCATTCGCAGCGACACCCCGCCGGTGGTCGTCATCACCTCCAACCGCACCCGCGAAATTCACGACGCGCTCAAACGCCGCTGTGTCTATCACTGGATTGAGTATCCCAGTTTTCACAAGGAACTGGCAATTGTGCAGGCCAAAGTTCCGGCCATCCCGGAACGGTTGGCGCGCCAGGTCACGGCCTTTGTTGGCGAGCTGCGGCGGATGGAGTTGTTCAAAGCGCCGGGAGTCGCGGAAACACTCGACTGGGTGATGGCGCTCATCACGCTCGATCAGCGGGCGCTTTCCGAAGAGCTGGTGCGCGATACGGTGGGCGTGATCCTGAAGTATCAGGATGACATCGAAACTGTCATCGCTCAGGATTTGCTGAGTGCTGTGCTAGATCGTTCGACCGCGCTGGCTGATTCGATGTGAGCGATGGTTGACTTCCCCGCGCCGATTGAGACGAACGGCAAACTGCTGGATAATCTGCTGTTATTTGGTCGTCTGTGCCGGGAATTGGGGATGCACATCACCCCCAACGGGATGATCGAAGTGGCGCACGCCCTCGAATACATCGACCTGGGCAGGAAAGCCGACTTCTACTACACCCTGCGTGGCCTGATGGTCACCCAGCAGCGTGATTTCAGGCTGTTTGATAAGGCGTTCGCCGCCTTCTGGAAGCGTCCAGCGGAAAGTGGCCTGCGCCTGAACCCACCCGCTCCCCGCGAATGGAACCCTGAACGCAAAATGCAGTTCTTGCCTCCGCTCGGCGCTCAGTTCGACCCACAGGTGCTGCCGGACGAGAACTCGCGTTTCGTGGCGGTCATCCCGGCACAGAGCGGCATCGAACTGCTGCGCCACAAGAACTTCGCCGATATGTCGCCGGAGGAAATCGCCGCGGCGCGCTGGCTGATGAAGCGGATTGACTGGTCGCTCGGCAGCCGCCTCAACCGGCGTTATCAGGCGGGCAACGGAAAATCGCTGGATGTGCGGCGGCTGCTGCGCCGCAGTCTGCGCTACGCCGGGGAAATCTTCGATCTGCCGGAACGCCGGCACACCGTCAAGCCGCGCCCGATTGTGGTGCTGTCGGACATCAGCGGCAGCATGGAACGCTACACTCGCCTGCTGCTCCACTTCATGCACACCCTGGCGGGCAGCCAGTATCCGGTCGAGTCGTTTGTGTTTAGCACCCGTCTGATCCGCATCACCCGTATGCTGCGCCGCAAAGCGGTGGATGCCGCGCTGCGCGAAGTGGGGGCGAGCGTCAACGTCTGGGGCAGCGGCACCCGCACCGACGAGGCGCTGCACACCTTCAACTACCGCTGGAGCCGCCGTGTCCTGGGTCAGGGCGCGGTCGTCATCCTGATTACCGACGGATGGGATCGCGGCGATACCACCCATCTGAGCGCCGAAATAGACCGGTTACAACGAAGCTGCTACCGGCTCATCTGGTTGAATCCGCTGCTGGGCGACGCGCAGTACGCGCCGCTGACACGCGGGGCGCAGGCGATGCTGCCCTTCGTGGATGATTTCCTGCCGGTGCATAACCTCGCCAGCCTGGAGATGCTCGCCCGCGAACTCTGGCGCATCGACTGGAAGCGCCCACAGCGTTCCCCGTATAAACATTTATTGGAAAAGGATCGGGTTGATGTTTGAGATTGCGGAAACCGTCACGATCTGGTTGAAAGCCGGGACGCCCATCGCCCTGGCAACCGTCGTCGAAACCTGGGGATCATCCCCGCGTCAGGCCGGAGCCAAGATGGCCGTGACCGACGGGATGGCGATGATCGGATCGGTCAGCGGCGGCTGTGTCGAAACCGCTGTCATCGCGGAAATGATCGATGCCCTGAACGACCGTCGTCCGCGCCTGTTGACCTATGGCGTCAGCGATGATGATGCCTGGAATGTTGGGTTGGCATGCGGCGGGAAAGTCACGGTGTATGCCGAACCGCTCGACCCGGCATGGTGGGGTCTGCTTAACGCCCACCTCGGTCAATCGTTCACCCAGGTGACGGTGCTTTCCGGCGAACACGCGGGCCTCAAGGCGCTGGTAGGCGATGCGGTTCATACTGTGCAAACGATGCCGCCGGAGGTGCTGCACGAGCTGGTCAGCGCCGCCCAAAGCTGCCGCACCACGACGCGCACGACAGCGGCGAGCTGGGATGTGCTGATCGAAGTGCATCGACCGCAGCCGACGCTCATCATCATCGGCGGGGCGCATGTGGCGTTGGCGCTGCGTCAGTACGCTGATATTCTTGGCTTTCGCGTGATGCTGATTGATCCGCGCAGCGCCTTTGCCACACCGGAACGCTTCCCCAATGTGGCGCAGATTTCGCACCAGTACCCCGATAAAGCGCTGGCGGATTACAACTTCAGCCAGGAAACCTATGTCGCGGTGCTGACGCATGATCCGAAGATCGATGATCCGGCGCTGCGCACTGTGCTTCCCCAGGGCGTGGCCTATGTCGGCATCCTGAGCAGCCGCCGCACCCACAAAAAGCGCATCGAGCGATTGACTGCGGCGGGCATGGCGCGGGAGCTGTTCGGCCAGGTACACACGCCCATCGGTCTCGACATCGGGGCGCAGACGCCGGAAGAAATTGCGCTGGCGATCATGGCGGAAATCGTCGCGGTACGCAACCGAAAGCCAAAAGCATGAAGTTCGGGACGCTGCCACTGGAGCAAATGGTTGGGAAGATTCTGGCGCATCAATGTGTTGACGCCGGCGGGCGCAGGCTGTTCAGCAAAGGGCATGTCATCACCACCGATGATCTGGCGCGGCTGCGGGCGGAAAACATCGACTCGCTGGTCGTGGTGGCGCTGGATGATGATGACGTGAACGAAAACGAAGCGGCGCGGCGGGTGGGTGTCGCGGCAGCCGGACAGAATATCCGCGTGACGACACCGGGCGTGGGCCGAGCCAACCTGATCGCCACCGTGCGCGGCATCCTACGCATGAATGTGCCAGCGCTGGAACGACTGAACAACATCGACGAAGGCATCACGCTGGCGGTGCTGCGCGAACACACGCTGGTTCAGGCCGGGCAGTTGGTCGGCCTGGTGAAGATCATCCCGTATGCCATGCCCATCGCCCGTGTCGAGGATGCAGAAGCCATCGCCCGCGAAGCCGACACCGTGTTGAGCGTCCGTCCGCTGGTGCCGCGCTCGGTGAGCCTGATCGTGACCGGGCCGCCATCGATGCAGGCCAAACTGGTACAAGACTTTGCGTCGGCGGTGCAAAGCCGCGTCGATGCGCTGGGGAGTCAGTTGAAGGCGACCGCTTACGTTGCCCATGAAGAAATCGCGCTGGCCGAGATATTGCGCGTTCAGGCCGCTGCCTATGATGTCATCCTGGTGGCGGGGGTGTCGGCCACGATTGATCGCCATGACGTGATCCCGTCGGCGCTGCGCTTGGCAGGGGGCAGCGTGGCCCATTTTGGCGTTCCGGTTGACCCCGGAAGTTTGCTGATGCTCGGCTACATTGGCAAAGTGGCGGTGATCGGTGCGCCGGGGTGCATCAAATCGCCCAAAGTCAACGTGATTGACCTGATTTTGCCGCGTCTGTTTGCCGGGGAACGGCTGACGCGGGCTGATCTGGTCGCGCTGGGGCATGGCGGTCTGCTCGAAGACATCGAAGATCGCGCCATGCCTCGTCAGCTTTAACCAAGGCGAAGCGAACGCGCGCCATCGGTTTCGAAATCTGGGCAATCAAACCCGGATGAGGGACTATAGATAAAATGTTTAGAAAACGCCTCGCTCTGGGAGTCTTACTTATGCGCCCAACTCCGCTCGCACAATCTTCGTACCCTCCACCATCGCCTTGAGCTTCTCCCGACCAACCCAGCGCGCCGTCATGCTAAACCCGCAATCTGAGCTGATCCAAAGGCGCTGCGGATCAGTGTGTTTCAGCACCTCGCGGATCCGTTCAGCGACGATGGCCGGCGTCTCCACCGCGCGGGCTTTGACATCAATCACCCCGGCCGCCAGATATTGATCGGTGCGGGCATATTTGCTGAAAAGATCAGTCTGCCACATGCCCCGGTTGGCAAACTCCAGATGGATGATGTCCACGTTCAGGTCAGGGAAGATAGGAGCGATGTGTTCATAGGTGCGGTGCGCCACTGCCGGACGACCCATGAAGTTGCCAAAACAAATATGCAGACCGATGGTGGCGTTTAAGCCTTCGACGCAGCGATTGAACAGGGCGATGAAATCTGGCAGCGGCACGAAATCATCAATGGCAGAGGGTTCATCAAGCTGGATGTGAGTGGCCCCGGCAGCGACCGCCCGCTTGAGTTCCTCATTGATGAGCGGGGCTAAGTCCCAGGCCACCGCTTTCTTATCGGCATAGACGGTGCCAGGATTGATGCGGAAGGCGAAGGTAACCGGGCCGCCCAATGGCGTGACCAGCGGTTTGCTGGTGCGTTGGCGGGCATAGTGCAGCTCTTCCGGCAGCCCTAACCCTTTGGGGGTACTCAATTTGCCGATGGCACGGAAGGCATCAATCATGTCGGGGCCGGGATAACCCAACTGCCGTTCCCAGGGGATTTTCTCCACACCATCGATGAGATCATAGAAGCCAACCAGGAAGTTGAAGCGACGCATCTCGCCATCGCTGATGACATCCACCCCGGTTTCTTCTTGCTCCAGGATAGCCAGATTGGTCGCATCATCGAAGGCTTCGCGGATGTCGATGCTACCCAGCTCGCCACGTTTCATCGAATCGCGCACCACGAACAACCAGCCCGGCGTGCCATAACTACCAATGACCTGGGTGGGGAGCAGCGGCATATTTTTGTAGAGGTACATAGCAATCAATCCTTCAGGACTTACGCGGTTGAGTACGAGTTTGGCCTGATAAACAGGCAAGAACAGGTAAAAGTTAGGATTTACTTACCTTTCGGGTGCCGTAATCCTTTCCTTATTGAAGAATGCACTGGTATCGGTCAGTGCGCCATCGATGATCCCAATCATCTTCTCGATCTCGTGGCGCGGCATATTCAGCGGCGGGGCGATCAACATCACATTGCCAGGGTGGATGGGCAGGAGGATCAAGCCCCGTTCGCGGCAGAACAGACGAAAGGCTTTGCCGATAGCCCCCGGTGGATCGGTTGTCGCGCCGGTCAGCTTATCCAGAACCAGTTCCAGCCCAATCAACATGCCTTTGCCACGCACACTGCCGAACACAGCATGATGGTCTAACTGCGCCAGCCCTTCCAGCAGCAGTTTACCGGACGCAGCAGCGCAATCTGCCAGATTTTCCGCTTCGATCAGGCGGATATTCTCCAGCGCGATGGCGCAGCCAACCGGGTGACCGCTATAGGTATGCCCGTGCCGGAACATCTGCTCGGCATCGCCGGTAAAGACATCAGCAATTTCGCCTTTCACGACCGCCGCGCCTATCGGGAAGTAACCGCTCGATAAGCCCTTTGAAAGGGTCATGATATCGGGGATGGTGCCGGTGTGGTCGCAGGCGAACATCCTGCCCGTTCGCCCGAAACCGGTGATGATTTCGTCGGCAATCAGCAGGATACCATACTGATCACACACCTGGCGCAAGGCCGGCAAGAAGCTGTCATCGGGGATCGCTACCCACAACGCTGTATTCATCGGATCGAGGTGGATGGCGGAGATCGTGTTGGGGTTCTCGCGCAGGATCAGCGCCTCGATCTCCCTGACATGGTCAATGCCGCAGCCGGGCCTGGGTGGCGGGGCGATGCGCCCGAAGGTTTCCTGCTGGAAGATGTAATTGCGGGTAGCATGATAATTACCATCCACGGCCATTGCACCAAAGGTTGTGCCATGATAGGCACCCTGGCGCGTAATGACCTTGATGCGGTCGGTATCGCCGCGCAGATAGTGATATTGACGGGCGACCTTGATGGCAACTTCGACGGCTTCCGCGCCACCGGGGGTGAAGAAGACGCGCGATAGACTGCCGGGTGTGATCTCCGCCAGCTTCGCTGCCAGTTCGATCTGCGAAGGTGTGGCGTAGCGGAACAAATCAATAAAGGCGACCTGCTCATACTGACGGATGGCGGCATCGAGTAGTTGCTTGCGCCCATGCCCGGCCACCATCGCTTCCAGCGCTGATACGCCATCAAGATAGGCTCTGCCCTCGGTATCATACAGATAGCTGCCCTCGGCCCGGCAGATCACCCGCGGGCCGTTATCCTGTACCAGGTCATTCAACTGAGTGAAGGGCATCCACAGATGGTCACGGGCCAGTTGAGTGAGGCGCACCGTCTCGGTGTTCATCATTGGGCTACTCATCCTGACTCTGTGGTGCCGCTCGATGCACAGGATTGGTCTGCCCGGTGCGGGGATAGTGATAATCGCGGATCAGGCGATCTTCTTTGTAGATATACCAGGGGCAAGGGGCGTGATGATCCAGGGTGTGGTCGAGTGGACGCAGGAGATAACCCCGCTTCTGCCCCGGCAGCCACTCCATGGCGATGGCGCAGTGCGAGCAGTACCAGTGGACGCCGGTTTTGCCCCAGGCCCAGAGATGGGGTTCTTCATTCACGCCATGCGGTTTGGTGGCGACTGGCTGGCGACCGGTTTCAGGATCACCCCGGCGCATCACACCACCACTGCCGCAGGGATCGAAGGCTACCATGAAGCGATCTCCCTGATCCTCGACGATGACATCACCGCGCCGCCGCATCCCGCTGAAGTGACCTCCGCGCATCCCCTCCACCGTGAGTGCCACTTTCTCCCAGGGGGTCATCTGATCCCAGGCAGCATAGCGGTCACCCCAGATATCCTGATGGGTGTGGAGAATGGTTTCGAGAACAGCAGGTTCGTGATATTCAGTGGCGATGAAGGTGAGCAGATTCTGCATCCACACCACCAGCACATCATGCACATTGAGGAATGCCAGCCGCATGCGTTCCAGCCAGAAGTGGGCTTGCTCAACATCATCGCGCTCGATGGCGGCGAGGGTCTGATCGCGTTCACCCTCGCCAAATGGGTATTGATCGAAGGTGCGCATGATGCCAGCAGCCGCCTGAGTGGCAGGAGAATCGGCGGCACCGGATTTCACCCCGATGTAGCGAATGGTATCCTGAATCCAGGTGCGCATAATGTTGTGCATGATGCGCATTTCGGTATGGTAGTAGCGGACGAGGTTGAGCGCCAGCAGTTTATGGCCTTCAGCCAGCGCTTCCTCGGCCAGCGTTTGGCTGCTGACGCCGATGGTTTCGATGTCATCCAGGCGCAGCACCCGTCCAATGGTTTCCGAGCGGGCGATCCTGACATGCTGTAAACGGCTCATCAATTCATCTCCACCCCGCCATCCACATTCAGGGTTTGGCCGGTGATGTAATCTGCATCTTCTGAGAGGAGGAACGAGACAGCGGCGGCCAAATCGGCCGGGGTGGCGGCGCGCTTGAGCGGCACGCTGTCGATGGTCTTTTTGATCCAACCGCCTGGTTCGAGGCCGAAGCGTTCCGCCTGCACCCGGTCAATCTCGTCCCACATGGGGGTCGGCACCACGCCGGGGCAGACGGCATTGACATTGATGTTATAGGGGGCCAGGTAGCCGGCCGCGCTCTGGGTGATGCTGATGACGGCCCACTTGGCCGCGGAGTAGTGGGCGGCATAGGGGCGGCCACTGCGTCCGGCAATCGAGGAGAAGTTGACGATCTTGCCATAACTGCGGTCGGCTTTGCCCGCTGCTTTGACCGACTCCGGCACCTGCGCCACCATCTGTTTAGCGACGGCCTGCAAACAGAAGAAGAGTCCGCGCTGGTTGACCCGCTGGAGCCAATCCCATTTTTCGGGAGTGAGGTCGAACAGGGGCAGCGTTTCCAGCACGCCGGCGTTGTTCACTAGCAGGTCAATCCGCCCGAACGTCGCCACCACATCGCGCACCATTTGCTCGATCTGGTCGGTTTCGCCAATATCCACCGGATAGGCCAGCGCACGGGTGAAGTGGCTGCACGACTCGGCAGCGGCCTGCGCTTTCTCGGCGTTGTACTCGGCGATGACGACATTGGCTCCTTCTTCGGCCAGCCGCAGCGCCACCCCCAGACCGATCCCCTGCCCGGCTCCGGTGACAATGGCGACCTTGCCCTGATGACGGTTAAGCACGACTGGCATGATGGTTTCCAATTTCAGCAGGGCGCACCGAACGATTTTCGGCAGCCGATAAGTAGGCAGCTTCGATGAGGGACAGGGTGTTGAGATTATCAGCGGTGCTGGTCGGCGGATCGCTATCGGTTTCTATCGCGGACATCAGACCCGCCATCGGACCGACAAAGGCATCCGGTATCCACATTTCGTCGAGCGTCAGTTCAACCGGGGGCTGATCCTGGCGGTTGTAAACCAATGTGTCCGGGCGACCGGTAGGGTAGTTATACATCAGGCCGATGGTGCCTTCGATTGCGCCTTCGGTGCCGAGGAAGCGGAAGATGGCCGACTTTTCCCCATGCATATTGTAGTGGTTGACGGCGACCATGGCCTGCAAGCCGCTGGCATAATCCATGATGGTGATCGACTTGGTTTCGGCGCGAACCTCGCCCTGGCGGGCATATTTGGCATGGCGGCTGGTGACCCATTCCGGCGTGCCGAAGAGGAAGCGTATGGCATCGATGTAGTGGATGCTGTGATACTGCACTTCCAGGCGCGGGGCGGAGGCGAGCCAGGGCCACATGTGCCAGGGGGTGGCGCTGCTGACCTGAATCTGGGCATCGGTAGGTTGGCCGATCATCCCCTTCTCGATCATAATTTTGGCGGCAGCGATGCCGGCATCCCAGCGCATCTGGTGGTTGACCGCTTGCTTGACTCCAGCCGCCTGAGCCAACTCGACGATCTGAACCGCCTGGTCAAATTGATCGCTCAGGGGTTTCTGGCAGAGCATGTGCTTGCCGGCAGCCGCGACTTTCTGCACGATTTCCAATTGGTGCCAGGGCATGACGGCAATATCCACAATCTCTACGGCCGGATCGGCCAGGAGGTCATCCAGATGATCATAGATGGTAGCCGTGCCGGTCAGGTTGGCAACCGCTTCAGCCGCTTCGCGTTTGAGATCATAGGCGGCGACTATGCGGAACCCGGCTTTTTGATAGGCGGGGACATGAGCATAGTGGACGATGCCGCCACAGCCGACAAAGCCGATGCCGTAGTCGGTTTTCTGGCCTAACTTCGGGCGCCAGTCGATGTCTTGCAGGTTCATCATGACAACCCCAGGTTGTAAAAGCGATTGGCATTGCCACCCATGATGGCCGCTTGCTCAGCAGCCGAGAGGTGGCTGATGCAGGTTTGGGTGGCGCGGAAGACCCCGGCGTAATCGCCAGCCAGGATGGCGACCGGCCAATCGCTGCCGAATATCAGGCGTTGCGGGCCGAACTGTTCCAGGGCGAAATCGATGGCGGGTTGCAGATCGGAAGCGCTCCAGTCGGGTTTGCCCACCGCCGTATTCAAGCCGCTGATCTTGGCATACACATTGGGATTCTGGGCGGCAGCAGCCATCTGTTCGCGCCAGGCTGTCATGCCAGCTGGATCGGGATACGGGGGTTTGGCGAGGTGGTCGATGACAATGCGTAGGTCAGGCAGGCGCTCGGATAAGGTGGGGATGTGCTTGAGATGATTGGGGAAGACAGCCACCACATCGAAGGTATACCCCATCTGCTCGAAGCGCTTGAGACTTTCGATGACCGTGTCCTGAATTACCCAGTCGGGATCGGCTTCGGTGTGGATGAGATGGCGCATGCCTTTGAACAGCGGCGTATGAGACCGGTGATGCTCCAGCTTACGGGCAGCTTCCTCCGGCCTGAGCAGCGGCACCCAACCGACAATGCCGGCGACCCAGTTGAAGTGGGCGGCGGTATCCAGCATGTAATCGGTGTCCTCGTAGGAGTCCATCGATTGAACGATGACGGTTTTATCCACCCCGACGGCGCGCAGTTGGGGTTCCAGTTCCGGCGCTTCAAAGGTGCGGTAGATCGGCCCGTACTCCGGCACCAGCCAGGGATAAGCGACCTTGTCCAGGTTCCAAAAATGTTGATGGGTATCAATAATCATAAAAACTCCTCTTATGTATTGAGCAGTACACGATCCACAAAGTCCGCAGCCAGCCCGGTATAGGCAGCCGGATCGAGCAGATGAATCAGATCAGCATGGGTGAGATGTTGGGCGACGCGCGCATCGGCCAGCAGGGTATCGACAAAGCTTTGCTGCGAGTCGATGCTGTGCATGGCACATTCATATACCACATCATGGGCTGCCTGCCGCCCGATGTGACCGCCCAACGCGAACATCACCCGCTCGGCCAGCAGCAAGCCATCGGTCAGCTCCAGATTGCGCCGCATCCGCTCCGGGTAGACCATCAGGCCGCGCAGAATCCGCAGCATCAGTTCGAGCGCGGCGTGAGCCATGATCGATAGCTCCGGCAGATACGCCCATTCCATCTGGAAGGAAGCCCAATCCCGTTCGTGTTCGTTGTAAACCAGGGTATCCATCGCCGTACCGATCTTCTCCCGCGTGAGCCGCGCCAGGGTGAGGACGGCTTCGCAGAGCATGGGATTGCGTTTGTGGGGCATGGTGCTGCTGCCGACCTTACCCATCTCGAACGGTTCTTCGACCTCGCCGAATTCCTGCTTCTGTAAGTCGATGATCTCATGGGCGATGCGGCCCATCAACGCCGCCCAGGTGCTAACCAGAAAGGCGTACTCTACCAGGCTGTCACGCGAGGTGTGCCAGGCGATGGGCGGCACACCCAGGCCGAGTTCCTGCATCAGCGCAGCCTGCACCGCCAGCGCGTCGATCTCACTTTCACCCAATCCGGCCAGGGTGCCGACTGCCCCACCAAATTCGCCGACGAGGATGCGCGGTTTGGCCTGTCTCAGGCGATCGCGTCCGCGTTGGAGTTCGGCCAGCCAGACGGCTACTTTTGCGCCGAAGGTGGTGGGCAGCGCTTGTTGACCGTGAGTGCGCCCGGCGATGGGGGTATCGCGGTAGCGCTGCGCCAGCTCGCGCAGGATAGCTTGCAGCTCATCGAGGGTTGATTCAAACAGGCGGAGCGCATCCCGGATTTGCAGGACGATAGCCGTGTCCATGACATCCTGGGTCGTGGCTCCCCAGTGGACATAGCGCCCGGCATCACCGGCGCAATGGGTGGAAAGCTGCCAGATCATCGAGACCAGCGGGTGAACAGTCTTGTCGATTCCGGCTTTGATAGCGGCGGTATCCATGCGCTCGGCCTGTGCCTGACGGGTGATTTCCTCGGCAGCAGTCAGCGGGAACAGGCCCAGTTGAGCCTGGGCGCGGGCGAGGGCAGCCTCATAATCCAGCCACTTTTGCAGCAGCGCCAGATCATCAAAGACGGCGCGCATGGCGGCAGTGCCGAAGAGATCCTGGAAGAAGAGTGAGTCGATGACGTGGGCGGGCATCAGGTCTCCTGATTGGCGTCGGCGGCTGGTTGGGAGAAATCGTTGACCAGGTGGGCATGGATGCCGTTGCGGGTGTGCCAGATATGCTCGTGGATCAACTGACGACCCCGCTCGGCATCCCCTGCGCGGCAGGCGTTGAGAATCTCGGAATGTTCGCGGTGGATGACATCGGCATTACGCAGGACGAACATATAGCGGTAGCGATAGAGTTCGCTGCGTTCCCAGAGATTTTCAATGATCTGATAAAGGTAGCGGTTATCAGCAGCGCTGTAGATATGCATATGAAAGGCGCGGTTCTGCTGCATGAAGGGATGAATGGCACCTTGATCGGTGCTGGCTTTCATGGTTTCGATCATTTCGGCCAGGGTGATGAAGTCGCTGTCCGTCAACCGGCGACAGGCCAGCGCAATTGCTTCGCCTTCCAACAGGCGGCGGGCGTAGTAGAGTTCATCCAGATCATCAAAGGAGATTTCGGTGACGAAGGCTCCACGACGGGGGGTGATGCTGACCAGCCCCTCGGCTTCCAGCTCCTTGAGGGCTTCGCGTACCGGGACGAGACTGACCTTGAGGTCTTCAGCCAGTTTGTATTGGTTGATGCGCGAGCCGGGGGGTAAGGATTGATCGAGGATGGCCTGGCGAATCCGTTCCACCACCTGGGCAGCCAGGGTACGACGGTTATCTTCGATGGGTATGAGTGATTTGCTCACCATGCGGGTTATTTTCCTCACCAAGAGTGCCACAGGATGTGATCGGTATGGCAGAAGGGTACAGGAATCCGGCTCATTCAACCAATCCGAAGACGATAAAACGAACAACATCCCGGCTGAAGGATGATCGACATGAACACTCTAATCAATCAGCTACTTGCGGAATTATAGGCTATAATTTATAATTCTTGCAACTAGGCTCTCATTTTTGGTTTATATGCTGTCCTGGAAGCGTGCACAATCGGCGGTGCGTTGTGGGGCAGCCGTAGAATTTAGAGATTCTTGATGCCTACTTTGACCATTCTTTACCGGACATTTGATGGCTTTGCGCGGGCCTTTGCGGAACAGGCGCAGACTTTCAGCGCCATCCACCCGGATGTCGATTTTGTTATCACTCCAATTGATCCTGAAGCGCTCTACGAACACCTGATTGGTCAGCGTGGACTGTTGACCAGCGAGGCGGATGTGGTGCTGCTGCTGACCGATTGGCTGCCGGAAGCGTTGAAGCTGAAGGGGTTGACGCGCCTCAACGATCAGCTGGCGACGGCTCCCCCGCAGGATTGGCCGGATGGCTGGTCGCCCAGTTTGCTGGAGTTGCAGCGGGATGCGGCGGGGAATATCTTCGCGCTGCCCTATCATGATGGGCCGGAGATGTTCATGTACCGGGTGGATTTATTTGAGAATCTGGCCGAGCAAACCGCTTTCCAGTCGCGCTATGGCTATGCGCTCCAGGTGCCGGAAACCTGGTCTCAATTCCGCGATGTGGCGCAGTTCTTCACCCGACCTGAGCAGGGTTTGTATGGCGCGATGATCGCCGGTCGCAATGACGGTCATAACAATGTTTATGATTTCTTCCTCCATTTGTGGAGCCGCGGCGGACGGCTGTTTGATGAGGCGCTGCGACCCGCTTTCCACGACGCCATCGGTCACGAAGCGCTCCAGTATTACGCCGATCTGATCCTGGTGGATCGGGTCTGTCCGCCGAAGACGCTGGAATATGACAGCGTGGCTTCCGGTGTGGCCTATGCTGCCGGCGAAGCTGCCATGATGTGGAATTGGTGCGGGTTCTCAGCGGTGGCGGAACTGCCACCTTCCAAGATTATTGGGCAGAACCGGGTGGGGCTGGTGCCACGCGGGGATGGGCCAGCCGGTCGGCATATGTCGCTGAACATCTATTGGGTGCTGGGGATTCCGGCGGGCAGCGCCCAGGCTGATCTGGCCTACGCCTTTCTGCGGCACTGTGCCACACCGGCGATGGATCGGATTACCGCCGTGAGTGGTGGCACCGGGGTGCGCCTTTCGACCTGGCGCGATGCGGAAATCCAGGCGCAGTTCAATTACTACCAGGCGATAGAAGTCGTCCACCGGAATGTAGAAAGTCCGCCGCGTCTGCCCGAATACCCGGCCATCAATGATGTGTTCAACCAGATGCAGTGGGCCGTGGTGACGCAGACAAAATCCGTTGGGCAGGCGCTGAGTGATGCGGCGCAGGCAGTTGAATCCATCATGCGGGCGGCTGGCTATTACGGCTAGGGCGACAGCGCATGTTTATGATGGAGAGTCTTGCAGGTTGAAACGGGTATTTTTAGGAGAGAAAGATATGTTAAAGAGAGCTTTGTTGGTCGTGCTGCTGGGGATGTTGATCTTCAGTTCCAGCCTGGTGACAGCCCAGGATGATCCGGCATATGCTGGCCTGGATGGCGATTACAGCGGGGTCACCTTGCGGGTGGCAACCATCGGTGGGCAACCCTATGAAGCCATGTACGAGTCCATCAGCATGTTTGAGGAAGCGACCGGCGCGACGGTGGAAATCGTATTCCTGGGAGACGGCTTCGAGATCGACCGGTATCTGAAGACCAATTATGCGGCCGGGACGGTGGATTTCGATGTGGCCTGGAATCACACCAGTTTCATGACCCAGTATGTGGACTTCGTGGAGCCGCTGCAAAGTTACTTCACCGAAGAAGAACTAGCTCCTTTCAGCGATGCCATTCTGACTTCAGCCACCATTGATGGTAACCTGCAACTGCTCCCTCGCCATGCCGACATCAGCGGTATGCATTACCGGACGGACCTCTTCGGCGATGCTGACCTCCAGGCCGCCTTTGAAGCCGCCTATGGCTATCCGCTGGCTCCGCCCACGAACCTGACCGAAATGTACGATATGGCCGAGTTCTTCGTCGGTCAAGGGGCGGTGCAGTACGGGACGCAATTCGCCGGCAAGGAAGAGGCGCTCAGTGGCCGCTTCTACGAACTGCTGGTGGCGAATGGTGGCAATTACTTCGATGAGAACCTCAATCCGATCTTCGGCAGCGAAGCGGGGATCAGCACGGCGCAGTGGATGCGCGATCTGTACGTCAACAATCTGATCCCGGCGGACACCCCCAATCTGTTGTGGCCGGAAGTGGCACAGAACTTCTGCGATGGCAACGTGGCCTTCTACCTGGAGTGGTACGGTTGGTACAGCTACTTCCAGGACCCGGAAAGCTGCCCGGCGGTTGCTGGCAACTTCGGCATCGTGCGTGGGCCGACGGGCGCGGCGGGCGATATTCACACCGGTTGGGCGGGTGCCCATGCCTTCTCCGTCACACGCGCTTCGGAAAACAAAGAGGCTGCCGCTGATCTGGTGCGCTTCCTGACCAGCGAGGCCGTCCTGTATGAAGAGTCGCAGTTGGGTTTGCTGCCGGTGCGCGATGATGTGTGGGCGCGGATTATCGCTGATGCTCAGGCGTCTGATGTGGCACTGGATGCCGAGCGGTTAGCGGTAGCGCAAACGCAGATCAGTGAAGACTTCTTCACCCCGCCCCTCTTCGCTGATTGGATCAGCTTCACCAATCTGTGGACCCCGATTTTGCAGGGCATCATCCTCGGCGATGTGAGCGTGGCAGACGGCGTGAATGACGGCGTGGCGGAAACGCAGTTGTTGATGGAAGACCTGGGTTACAGCCAGTAGCCCGTGTTTCGTCGGGCTGTGGGGAGGCGTGTGTCTCCCCACAAGTCCTTTGCCCCGCCGGCGATCAGTCTGATTGTGTATTGGAACCGCTTTTATGGTTGCTGATTCATCGAAGTCATCGCTCCGAATGCCAGAGACCAACCAGGCCGAACAGCGGAAAATGCAGCGCGCCTTGCGGCGACGGCGGATGCTCTTTCCCTGGATGCTGATCCTGCCGACGCTGTTCGTCATCGGGATGATCGTCATCTACCCGATGCTGTTTTCGTTATACGTCAGCTTCACCCCGTTCAATCTGCTGCGCCCGGAGACCTTCGCTTTCTCGGCGGAAACCGCGCTGCGGAATTATGAGCGGCTGCTGGGCGATGATGTCTTCTGGCAGGCACTGGGAAACACGGTGTTGTTCCTGGCCGTGACGGTCAATCTGGAGTATGTGATCGCGCTGGGGCTTTCCCAGTTGATCGCCCGCGTCACCTGGGGGCAAAGCCTGATCCGCACCCTGCTGATGATCCCGATGATGTTCGCGCCGGTGTTGGTGGGCTTTCAATTCGCCTGGTTCTTCAACGCCACCGTCGGGCTGGTCAACAATGTGCTGACGACGCTGGGACTCATGAGCGAACCGAAAGCCTGGTTAGTCGATGTGCCGACCGGGATGCTCTCGTTGATGTTAGCCAGCATGTGGATGAATATCCCGGTGACGACCATCATCCTGCTGGCGGGGACGCTGTCGCTGCCGAGCGAGGTGTATGAAGCGGCGGAGGTGGATGGCGCGGGAGCCTGGCAGCAATTCCGCCATATCACGGTGCCACTGCTGACTCCGTTTACCTTGATTGCGCTGACGGTACGTTCGCTGGATGTCGGGCGGGCTTATGACATTGTGCGCATCATGACCGATGGCGGGCCGGCCAACCGCACCGAGATGATCTGGACCTATGTGGGCGAGATGGCAATTCAGAATTCGCGCTTTGGCCTCGCCAGCGCCATGTCGATGATCAGCGTCGTCATCGGCATCCTGTTCACGTTGTATCTTTTCCGGCAATTGATTAAGTCGCGGGTGGTGCAGGCCTGATGGTACACTCTGTTCGTCCGCACATGCGTTTGCGGGCTACCCTCTATAACCTGATTGTCTTCGCGGTGTTGACATTGGGGGCGCTGCCCGCCATTTGGATTGTGCTGACGGCTATCCGCCCCAACTCGGAAATCAACGTCACGCCGCCGGTCTGGCTTCCGCAGCGAATCACCTTTGACGCCTTCGAGTCGCTCTTCGGTCTGAACCCGGATTATGCAGTGGGGGTGCCGGTGGCGGATTATCTGCGGAACTCGGTGCTGGTGGCGCTGCTGAGTACGGTGATTTCGCTGATCTTCGGCACGATGGCCGGCTATGCCTTCTCGCGCTTTGAGTTCCGGGGGCATCGGGTGGTGTTCCTGCTCATCATGCTCTCGCGGGCGGTACCGGGCATCGCGCTGAGTCTGCCCCTCTTTCTGCTGATGCGGAATTTCGGTCTGGTGGACACGGTGCATGGCTTGGCCTTTGTATATGTGGCGGTGAACACCCCCTTCACCGTATGGTTGATGGATGGCTTCTTCCGCCAGATTCCGAAGGACTTGGATGAGTCGGCCTACATCGATGGCTGCGGCTATTGGTCGGCCTTCTGGCGGGTGGATTTGCCGTTGGCGCTGCCGGGGATGGCCGCGGCCAGCATCTTCGCCTTCCTGGCATCGTGGAATGAGTATCAGATCGCCAGCCTGGTCACACGGACGCCATCGGCCAAGACTTTCCCCGTCGGTTTATTCGACCTGACCAGTCAATTCACGGTGGATTGGCGGGCGATGTGCGCCATGTCGGTGCTGATGATGATTCCAGCCATCATCTTTGTCATCAGTACGCAGCGCAGCATGGTGCGTGGCTTAACCTTCGGGGCGATTAAGGGTTAAGATAGAGCTTTTCGCAGAACCTTTACGACGACAGGATCGTGATTATGCCCACAGTGATCGTGTATTGGTCTCCAGGGCGGAACGCAGAACAGAAGCAGCGGGTGAGCCAGCGGATTTATGAGGCTTTGGTGCAAGACGGTGGCGCCCGCCCGGAGGATGTGCTGGTGATTTTCCAGAATATTGAGGAGGGCGATTCGGCGCGTCCGGGGGCGGGACATAGCAACACCTATCCTATCGACGAGGATCAGCATGAGCATTGATGTGTTGATGCCAAACCTGGGATTTGATACCCAGAGTGGGCGCTTGATCGAGTGGCTGAAGCGCCCCGGCGAGGCGGTGCAGAAAGGCGAGGCACTGGCCGTCATCGAGTCGGATAAAGCCAATGTCGAGCTGGAGGCTGTGACCGCCGGCATCCTGGTCGAGCAGTTGGCGCAGGCCGGCGATGAGGTGGCGGTGGGAGCGGTGATCGCGCGGATCGGTTCGGCCTCAGCCGCGCCGCAACGGGTGTCGCCGGTGGCGCAGCGGATGGCGCGTGAACACCAGATTGATCCCCAACAGGTAGCCGGGAGTGGTGGTCGCGGGCGGGTGATGCGGCGCGATATTGAAGCGCTCCAGGGCGAGCCGGTTGCAACATCGAACGGACAGGGTGTGCGCGCCTTGCCGAAGGTGCGGCGCATGGCTCGGCAGCAAGGGATCCGGCTGCAAGATGTGCTGGCAGCAGGCTATCCCAATCCGATTACCGAGGCGGCGCTGGCGGCTTTTGCCCAACAGCAGAAGCCTGCAACAGGGGTGGCGGCTCCTGAGGGCGTGAGGCGGATTCCACTGAGCCGGGCGCGACAGACGATGGCGCGGCGCTTAGGGGAGAGTATGCGCGAAGCCCCCCACTTTTATGTGACCGGTGAATTTGTCTTTGATGCGGCGCTGGAGCGTTTGCAGACGCTGCCGGGAAATCTTCGCATCACCGACTTGATGGCCTATCTGGTGACGCAAACCCTGCTGCGGGTGCCGCGTTTGAACGCGACTTTTACCAATGACGCCGTGAACCAGTATGGAGCAGTCGATCTGGCAGTGGCGGTAGCGCGGAATGATGGCTTGCTGACTCCGGTGCTGCGCGATGCCGGGCGGTATTCGCTGGCCGGTTTGGCCGTTGAACTGCGCGGATTGATCGAACGGGCGCGACACAACCAGCTTACGGCAGCCGACTTGAACGGCGGCACGTTTACCCTGAGCAATCTGGGGATGGTGCGCGAAGTCGATCATTTTACAGCGGTGCTGAATCCGCCCCAGGTCGGAATCCTGGCGGTGGGTGCGCTCAAGCCACGCGCAGTGGTGCTGGATAACGGGTTGTTCATCCGTCAGACGGCACACCTGACCTTGAGCGGGGATCATCGGGCCGTGGATGGGATGGATTTGGCTCGATTCCTGACGTTTTTCGCTGAGGAACTGAGTCGGTTTACAGCTTAAGGGTAGCTATTCATGACACTGGCATTCGAGGTACGGCAGCGGGCGTTGCAGCAGATGCTGGCGATCCGGTCTGCGGAAGAAACGATTCAGGAGTTGTTCCTCCAGAATTTGATCCGGGGGACGACGCATCTGGCGATTGGGCAGGAGGCGTGTGCGGTTGGTACGGCAGCCGCCTTACGACCGGGGGACAAAGTGACCTGCACCTACCGGGGGCATCATCATGCGTTGGCGCTGGGCATGACGCTGCGAGCGATGATGGCCGAGATGATGGGTAAAGTAGGCGGGGCCTGTGGCGGCAAGGGCGGCAGTATGCATATGACCGATGCCCAGATTGGCCTGCTGGGGGCGAATGCCATCGTCGGGGCGCAACTGCCGATTGCCCTGGGCGCGGCGCTGACGGCCCAGCTCAAGAAAACGGGAACGATTGCGGTGGCTTTCTTCGGTGAAGGCGCTTCCAACATCGGCGCATTTCATGAGGCGCTGAATATGGCGGCCATCTGGAAGCTGCCGGTGCTTTTCATCTGCGAGAACAATCTGTACGGCGAATACAGTGTGTGGAGCAAGACCACCCCGGTACAGGACATCGCCAGCCGAGCAGCGGCCTATGCCATGCCCGGCGTGGTTGTGGATGGACAGGATGCGGAAGCGGTGGCCGTGGTGGTGCAGCAGGCCGGCGATCAGGCGCGGGCGGGCGGCGGGCCGACGTTGATCGAGTGCAAGACCTATCGCTACCGGGGGCATTCGCGCACTGATACTGCGCCTTACCGGAAGGCCGGCGAACTGGATGAATGGCTCCAGCGCGATCCGATCAATATCCTCAAACTGCGCATGATGGACGACGGGCAGTTGGATGAAGTGGAATTTGCCGAGATGCAGCAGGCGGCACAAACAGCGGTTGTCGATGCGGTTGAGTGGGCGAAGGCACAGCCTTATCCGCCATTGGAGTCGCTCTATGACGATGTTTACTATGAAAAGGAAGCCTGATGCCTGAGATAACCTATCGCGAGGCAGTCGTCAAAGCCCTGGGCGATGAACTCGCCAGCGACCCGGATGTGATTTTCTTCGGTGAGGACGTGGCGGAGGCGGGCGGCGTTTTTAAGGTCACGCCAGGATTATACGAACGATTCGGCGGCGACCGGGTGCGCGATACACCCATCAGCGAACAGGCGATTATCGGCATGGCGCTGGGGGCAGCCATCACGGGACTGCGCCCGGTGGCTGAGTTGATGTTCGCTGATTTCGTGCCGGTGGCGATGGATCAGATCGCCAACCAGGTCGCCAAGTATCGCTATATGTCGGGTGGGCAATTCGTGGTGCCGCTGACGATCCGCGCAGCACAGGGCGGGGGTAACGGTTTCGGGACTCAGCATTCTCAATGTGCCGAGTCGTGGTTGATGAACTTCCCTGGGCTGAAGGTGGTATCGCCCTCGACTCCGGCGGATGCCTATGGGTTGCTGCGGGCGGCCATCCGCGAGGATAACCCGGTGATCGTGCTGGAGCATAAGGGGTTGTATAACCTGAAGGGCGAGTTGCCAGATCAGGCCGAGCCGCTGCGCTTGGGAGAAGCGCGGGTCGCGCGTAGCGGAACGGATGTGACGGTGGTGGCCTCGCAATTGATGCTGCATCGGGCGCTGGAGGCCGCGAATGGACTTGCCAGTGAGGGAATCGAGTGCGAGGTGATTGATGTGCGGTCGTTCGTCCCACTGGATACCGCCACTATCCTGCACTCGCTGGAGAAGACGACCCGCCTGGTGGTGGTGGAAGAAGCTCCCCACAGTGCCGGTTGGGGTGGCGATATCGCGTCGCTGGCGGCAGAGGCCGGGGTCTATTGGCTGGCAGCCCCGGTCAAGCGGGTGAATATGGGGGCGGCGCTCATCGCCTATAGCCCACCGCTGGAGGACGAGGTGCTGCCGAATGTCGGGCGGATCACCCGCGCCATCCGCGATGTGTTGGCGGATTAAGGAGAAAAGCTGATGCAGCGCTTTGGGCAAATCATCCGCTTGAGACCGGAAAAGTACGAGGAGTATAAGCGACTGCACGCCGCCGTCCCGGAGCCGATCCTGAACAAGCTGCGCGAGGCGAATATCACCAATTACTCAATCTTTCATCGGGGCGGATTGCTCTTCGCCTATTTTGAGTATGTTGGGGATGACTTCGCGGCGGATATGGCGAAAGTGGGGGACGACCCGGCGACCCATGCCTGGTGGGAATTGTGTGACCCGTGCCAGCAGCCGTTCGAGGGAGACTCGAAAGGCAGCCGCGAGGGCAACTGGTGGCTGCCGATGGAGTCGCTGTTCCATATGGATTAGGCGCATTAAGGAAACGCTGATGAAGATTGGCTTGCTGGGCTTGATTATGAGTGACCTGCGCGATGTCGGTTATGACACGCTGCGCTGGGCCTCCGACCTGGGGTTTCATGGGGTGGGTGCCCATCTGACGGTGCCGGCAGCCACGATTGCCGAGGAGACCGCAGCAGCGACCCGCGCCGCCTTTGACTCGGTGGGAATGCCATTTCTCCAGTTGTGGGGGCCGTATCCTTCAATCATTTCCCCGGATGAAGCGGTGCGGCAGTCAGGCGTGGCGGGGGCGCGCGATCTAGTAAAGTTAGCGGCGCAAATGGGCGTGCCAGAGTCGGGTGTACGTCCAACCAGTCTGAATCCACGCGGGGATTGGTGGCCGCACCCGGATAATTATAAGCCGGAGACGGAAGACCGTTTGCTCAGGAGCTTATGTGAGATTCTGGAGACGGCGGAAGCCCACAACATTGATATTGTGCTGGAGACGCATGTTACCACCACGCTGAACACGCCGGAAACGATCCGCCGAGTGATCGAACGGACTGGGTCCAAACGGCTGAAACTCAACCTCGATCCCTGTAACTTCATGGGGGATTTGCAGACGGTATTCAACCAGACGGCGTTGTTTGAACGCCTGTTTGCCCAGCTCACCCCCTATATTGCCACCGTACATCTGAAGGACTTCCTGCTGGAGGATCGCTTCGTCGTCCACATCAGCGAGACCGTGATCGGCACGGGTTTAATGGAGTGGGATGTATTGCTGCCCCACATCCACGCCGCCAAGCCCGATGCTTATGTGGTGATCGAGCATCTGCCGCTGAATCTGATTCCATTGGCGAAGCGCAATCTGACCGAGAAGATTAAAGGGTTAGGTCTGCCACTGGGGTGAAGGCGCATTGATAGACACGAGTCAAGAGATTGGGTCAGATCTCCTGAAATAGAGAGGATCCGATCATCGTTGATAGCAGACCACTATTGGCTGCAAATTGACCCATAGACGTCTTTGGCTTAAAGGCGACTGACGCCGTCAGACCGAACCAGAGCGCCATGGTCGCACAGCCATCTGCAGTCAGCACATCGAGTTCATCCAGTGGTAACTGGCAGTCCCGGGTCTTTCAACAGAAGACAGCAGGTTGACAACCTGGACATCCCCCCCGAGTCCATCACTTACCCTCTACCCGCAACCTCAACATGGAATAGCACTTTAATGTCGGCATCACCGCTTATATGGATGCCATTCTCTCCTTCACTATAGGGGGATGGGGAAAAGTATAGGCTTACTTGAACGCATAAAAAACGCCCATATACTCAGGTCAGTGCCAAGCAATCAGAGGGAGTTTGAACATGAATGCAAATCGTCTCGTCAAGTTTGGTCTGTTAGTCCTCCTCCTGTCGGGCGTACTGGTATCCGCTAACATAATTGTGGCTCAGAGTAGCACGCCGGATCCGATCACACCGTTGATGTCTACCGAGGATGCACAAGCGTTTGCTGAGCGTTTTGAAGCTATTTTTGATGGACCAAATCTCGACATTGCCGATGATCTCTTTGCAGAGGATTTTGTTGGTCACCTACCTCTCGCACCCGAGCTGGATCGGGAAGGCTGGAAAGCCTACGTAGCAAGTTTCTACGAAGGCACACCCGATCTGCGCCAGACGACACATGAGGTCATCGTGGGTGAAAACCGCCTTGTTCTACGGGTCTCCTACACGGGTACACACACAAGCACTCTCCTGGGTATTCCTGCGACAGGGAATGAAGTAATCATGACTGGTACGGGGATCTTTACCTTTAACGAGGAAGGGTTGGTTATTGAAAATCGGGCTGATCTGGATGTAGCTGGTGTTCTTACCCAAATCGGTGCATTTCCACCAGCTCAGTAAATAATAGATATTTGACAAACAGGGACGGGGTTCAGCTTCGTCCCGTTGTGCAATGCGCATCAGTCCGTTGAACCTACAATAAATAACTCTGCGTTTCCGTTTATGTGGAAAGGTTTCGCATAAATACGTCAATGATCTCATAATAATTTCGAGATTTCTGAGACAGATATCCACCTGAAGATGACTAGTGGAAGAGAATCTGATATGGATACCATACCGACCCAAATCAAGGGTTACGAGATTCGTGAGCGCATCGGCTCAGGGGGCTTCGGCGCAGTCTACAAAGCCTATCAGACCACTATCGGACGCGAGGTCGCTATCAAGGTCATCCTGCCTGACCGAGCCAATCAGCCGGATTTCATCCGCCGCTTCGAAAGTGAGGCACAACTCGTCGCCCGGTTAGAACATCCACACATCGTGCCGCTGTACGATTTCTGGCGCGATCCGGATGGAGCTTATCTGGTCATGCGTTGGTTGCGCGGCGGTAGCTTGCGCGATGCCTTGGCAACCAGTCCGTTCGACCTGCGAGCGTGTCTGCTGTTGCTGGAGCAAATCGCTGGTGCGCTGGCGCTGGCGCATCGTGGCGGGGTCATCCACCGCGACATCAAACCCGCCAATATTCTGCTGGACGAAGACGGCAATGCCTACCTGACCGATTTCGGCATCGCCAAAGACCTCAGCCTGCCCAGCCAGACCGCATCAGATGTGCTGATCGGTTCCCTCGACTATATTTCGCCTGAGCAGGCGCGCGGCGAGTCGGTTACCCCACGCACCGACATCTACTGTCTTGGTGTCACACTCTACGAGGCCATCACGGGGCATCATCCATTTGAGGGGGTGTCCTCGGTCGAACGACTCTACAAGCATATCAATGACCCGCTGCCACTCATCACCAGCCTGGAAGCCAGCGTACAGCAGGCGGTTAACGCGGTCATTCAACAGGCGACGGCAAAAAACCCCGAACAGCGTTATACCGATGTGCTGGCTTTGGCGGCGGACTTCCGCAAAGCCATCGGTGTAAGCGGGGCATCGGTTGCGGTCGAAGCACAATTGACGCAACGCGAGCACGAAATCCTGCGACTGATCGTAGATGGGCTGGCGAACAAGGAAATTGCCCAACGCTTGACGCTGAGCTTGAGTACGGTGAAGTGGCACGTCAACCAGATTTACGGCAAGTTAGGCGTACGCAGCCGGGTGCAGGCGATCATCCGCGCCAGAGAACTCGATTTGCTGGGTAAAGGGGGTGCCGATCTTGCGACTGTCCATCTGCCCACCGCAGACTTTAATCCGGTCAATCCTTACAAAGGGTTGCTGGCATTCCAGGCTGCCGATTCGCAGGATTTCTTTGGGCGTGAGAAGATCACGGCCACACTGGTGAAACGAATGGGAGAAGGCAGCCCATACAGCCGCTTTCTGGCAGTAGTCGGCCCAAGTGGCAGCGGCAAATCCAGCCTGGTCAGGGCGGGATTGATTCCGGCGCTGTGGCGCGGCGAACTATCTGGCTCTGAGCGCTGGTTTGTCGCGGAGATGCTGCCGGGTTCCCATCCGCTTGACGAACTGGAGGTCGCCCTCACGCGCATTGCCGCCAACCAGGCAGGAAATCTGAATGAACACCTGCGCCGGGATGAACGCGGCCTGGTGCGCTGCGCCAGCCTGATCCTGCCCAATGATGGGACTGAACTGGTGCTGGTTATTGACCAGTTTGAGGAAGTCTTCACGCTGACGACGGATGAAGCGGAACAGGCACACTTTCTGGCACTGTTGTACGCCGCGACCATGGAGTCGCGCAGTCGCATCCGCGTGGTCATCACCCTGCGCGCTGACTTCTACGACCGCCCACTGCATGATCCCCACTTTGGTGAGCTGGTGCGCTCGCGGCTGGAGACCATCATGCCCCTGTCAGTGGAGGAGTTAGAGCGTGCCATCGTCCGCCCTGCCGAACGTGCCGGCGTGACGTTCGAGCCGGGTCTGGTCAGTACCATCATTAGTGAAGTAAATTATCAGCCGGGCGCGCTGCCGCTGTTGCAATTCGCCCTGACTGAGTTGTTCGAGCGGCGGCAGGGGCGACTGCTCACGCGTGAGGCGTATCAGGCCATTGGTGGCGCAACGGGCGCGCTGGCAAAACGCGCCGAAAAGGTCTATCTGGGTTTCGGCGAGCAGGAACGTGGTTTGGCGCGCCAGATTTTTCTACGGCTGGTGACGCTGGGGGAAGGTACCGAAGACACCCGGCGACGCGCTACCCGCTCCGAATTCAAGACGATCGTGGGCGATAGTGATGTGCTGGACGAGATCCTCGATACATTGGCTGCTTATCGTCTGCTTGCGCTGGACACCGATCCGGCAACGCGCACACCTACCGTCGAGCTGGCGCACGAGGCACTGCTGCGCGAATGGGAACGACTGCGTGCCTGGCTGACCGAAGCCCGCGATGACATCAAGACCCAGCGACAGCTTGCACTCATGGCGGATGAATGGCGGGCTGCTGATCGTGATTCGAGCTTTCTGGCGCGAGGGTCTCGTCTATCCCACTTTGAGTCCTGGCGGGGCGAGACGACGATTGCTCTCTCACAAAGCGAGATTGAATTCCTCGATGCCAGCCTGATGCAGCGGCAGCGTGACAGAGAGGCAGAGCATGAACGACAGGTGCGCGAGCAATCGCTGGAACGTCGCTCCCGTACTTTTCTGCGAGGATTGGTCGGCGTACTGCTGCTGGCAGTGCTGATCTCCAGTGGATTGACTGTCTTCGCGTTGGATCGCGAGTCACAGGCGCAGGATGCGCGCGATGAGGCAGTGACTGCTTTTCGTAATTCCGAACGCCAACGCCTAGCACTCCGTGCTGATCAGGTGTTGGATGCAGGTGCGAATGGTAACGTCGGCTTTGCGCTGGCGATGCGCAGCCTGGAATACGGATATAGCCCTGAAGCAGATTTGGCACTACAACGCGCCATGAGTGAAGGGATCATTCGCCGCACCCTGCCCCCGGTGCGCAATGGCGTTTACTCGGTATATTATTCCCCCGATGGGGCATTAATCGCCGAAACGGGCGAAGCGGTTGTTCGTATACTCGATGCAGCAACTGGAGCAGAAATTCACACCTTGTCTGGTGACCAGATCTTTAGGTATGCAGAGTTTTCGCCCGATGGTCAGCGCCTAGTCGTTTTGGGGGACAAAACGCTCTCTATTTGGCATGTGGCAACATGGGAAGCGCTCCACATTATCGAGGTTGCTGGAATCACAACAGGTTATCTATCACAGAATATGCCAGACAGTGTGTTTGTTCATTCTTCTGCAGATCACATTCTTCAAATCGACATCAACACTGGAAAAGAAATAACCCGTTACGCAGTTGAGACAGCGTATGGTGAGATCAATTTCATCGCGCATGATTCTGTCGGGAATGTACGTTATGTGGTTAAGGATGATGAAAATCGGTTGCTGCTGATCGCTGCTGAGACAGAAACCATCTTGTGTACGCTGGTGAATACACCGTCAGAGGCTTTGACATGGTCTTATCAGGTTCCAAACGGCAAGGAATTCCTGTTTGCTATACAGGGCAATCGTGCCTATGTCTTGGATTTTTCATGTAATCTAATCGCCCAGTTTGCCGGTCATGCAACAGATGCCGAGATTTGGGCCGTTGATATCTCAAGCGACCATACCTTTGCTGCAACTGGAAGTAACGACGAACAAGTTATTTTGTGGGATTTGCAGACCGAGGCTGAAATCACCCATTTTTCGCCTACAGACATGCGTGGGCTCACTATTTCGCCTGATGGTGAGGAAATTGCCATAATAGACTTTGAAACAGTCTATGTGTGGGATGTGATGCCCTTCCCAGAGCTGAGCAAGATTGACATCGGTTCTGTATCGCCCTTTCCTCAGTTCTCAGCCGATGGGCAGAGCGTTTATGTCGGTGGTATAGGTAATCCTTTCGGGCATTGGTCGCTGGATGGGCGCAATCTGGCACCAGAGTTTCAGTTTGAATGGCCGATCCGAGGGTTTGACATCAATTCAGATGGGAGCATGATGGCAGTTTCGTTGGAATCTCCGATTAACTTCTCCAACTATTTGCTCGACCCTGATTCGGGAGAGATTCTGCACGAATTGGTAGGGCAGACAGAAGTGGTGAACTATATCTCGTTTTCGCCGGACGATACTCAGGTACTGAGTGGGGGATTTGACCTGACAGCACAGATCTGGGATGTGGCAACTGGGGAACGACTGCAGGTCTTTTCAGGATTGCACGACAGTGTCATGGCTGCCTTCTGGTCTCCTGATGGTCAGCGCATCCTCAGCGGCAGCGCCGATAACAAAGCAGCCATTTGGGATATAGCGACTGGTCAAGTCATACGAGTATTCGAGCATGGGGGAGCTGCCTTGATGCATGCCAGTTTTGCCCCGGATGGACGCTCTATAGCCACTGCTTCCACCGAGGGATTTGCAACCATCTGGGATGTCGAGACGGGTCAAATGCGCCTGCGGCTTACACATCCAAATGTCATTTTCTCAACTCACTTCTCGCCCGATGGTCAGTTTCTACTGACGGCCTGCTGGGATGGGATGGTGCGGCTGTGGAATGTAGCAACTGGTGAGCTGGTGCGTATTTGGGATACTGGACTTGGCGAAATCAGTTCTGCTGAATTCTCACCGGATGGACAGTTCATTGTCGCTGCTAACGGCGGCTTCGGTACCGATTTGCGTCAACCGTTCATCAACGTTTGGCGCGTTGATCTCAATGCTATTGTTGCCGAATATTGTGCGCGCAACCCACTTGACATATCGCCAGAGGAGCGCACCCAGTATGGCATCACGGATGACGATCCGATTTGTCCACCTAGGTGAAATGCAGTGCCACCGCGTTGTCCACACCGCCCTCACGCCCCGTATAAATGAGCGTCAGCTTTAGGACGGAGAGGGTCATTGGTAATCGGCTATCCCATCTTCAAAATCGTCGTCATCGCCGGCGCGTTGGGCATAGAGCGCCTGCTGCAAGGCATAGGTGCTGCGAATGAAATCCACCCGGCCCATCATCTCGCGCAGCGCCGGATATACCGGGAAGCAGTCGTGCAGCAGCGTCTCGCCATAGGTCGAAAGGGCGGCCGTATCCTGCGCTGGGTCGCCATAACCGGTGAAGCTGAAGTCGATGATGCCGGTGATCGTGGCTGTCGCCGGATCATAGAGGATGTTGCTGCTGCCGAAGTCACCATGGCGCAGCCGGGGTGTGATGGCGAAGTTTGTCGGGTCGTTCAGGAAATGCTCGAAGTGGGCCGTCACCTCAGCGCGGGCCTGCGGGCGCATGTGAGGATACAACTCCTGCTGAAAATCATGGAGCATCTGCGCCCAGAAAGCATGGGTCTCGCCGGGTGGGCGGGGCAGCGGCAGAGGCAGGCTGTGCAGCGTTTTCAGGAAACCAGCGAGTTGGGCGGCTATCTGGTGGCGCACTGGAGCATCGAGCGCTTGCAATTCGTCAATCCACAAGGGTTGACCGGGCAGCATGGCGTAGCCCATGCCCCTGAGCAGACCAGTGGCCGGGTCATAGCCAGTATAGGGCGGTTGCGGGATACGGAGCGGTAGGTGGCCTTGCAGCCGATCCAACACGGTGATCTCGTCGCTCATCTCGCGGGCGGCGGCGAGGGTGCGGGGAAAGCGGAAGACCCAGGCCTCGTTGACGATGACGACCTGGCTGAACTGCCCATGCTCCACCGGACGCGCCTGCTGCACTGTCAGGGCAGGGGCCAGGGATTGGATTTTAGCGATGAGGTCATCCATGTTCGCTGCCGGGTTACAACTCGCGCGGGGCGTATTCGTCGCGCTCCAGCTCAAGCTGCTCGATGATCTGCTGCGCCCGCGACTTTTTGGGCAGCGCCAGGGCACTGCTGAAGAGTGCCGTCAAGCGTTCCGGGTCCACCCCGCCCCGACTGCCGATGACGACAACCCGGTTATGCGGCGTCTGATCGCCCCAGGGTTCATCCAACGAGAGCGACCCGCGCCGCCCCACCACTTGCAGCACGACCTGCGTATCGGGATATTCCTGAAGCTGGATGAGACCTTTGGCGCGGTAGATGGTACGCGGAAGCTTGCCGATCAACTGGCGCACACCGTCGATGGTGAAGGGCGTCGGGCTGCTCCACGTCCAGGTATTGAAGACCATCGTGTGGTCGTGATGGTGGTGTTCATGATGCTCACCCTCCTCATGAACATGGATGTCTTGCTGCGGGCGGCTGAGGATGCGATCGACCGCGTATTGGCCCATGCCCAGCACCAGTTCGAGCGGGACGCGGCCAAAGGTGGTTTCGAGGATGCGGGCGTCCGGCACGATTTCGACGATGAAATCCTTGACATCAGCCAGCGCCTCGCTATCGACGCGATCCACCTTGTTCAACACCACGATGTCGGCCACCGCGATCTGGGCTTCGGCCAATTCCTGATAATCCTCATCGAGCGTCAGGATGTGTTCGGCGTCGATCACCGTCAGGATGCTATCGACGATGATGTACGGCTGAATCTCTGGCATGAGGAAGGTCATGGCGACGGCAGCCGGGTCGGAGACTCCGCTGGTTTCGACCACGATGTACTGCGGCGGATCGCTGCGCTTGAGCAACCGGACGGTTTCCTTGAACAGATCGTCGCGGATGGTGCAGCAGATGCAGCCATTCGCCAGACTGACGGTTTCGCCCTCGACCCCGACAATCAGCCGCGAGTCAATGTTGACTGCGCCGAAGTCGTTGACCAGCACGGCGATCTTCAGGCCGTGATCGCCATGCAGCAGGTGGTTCAACAGGGTGGTTTTACCGGAGCCGAGGAATCCCGTAATAATCGTCAGCGGCACCGGGAAACGCGACGGGTCTGTCATGGCTCAGTCTCACTTGTCTGCGGACGGCAACCGGGAACGCCGGCCACCCGCCCGCTTATTCGCCGGTGACCGACTTGATGGTCAGCCCACGCCCCTTGAGGAACGCGATCAGGCCAATCTTGTCGATGGTCCGCAGCTCGCCGGCCGAAATCTTGACGCGCACGAACTTATCCAGTTCTGGCACCCAGATGCGCTTCATTTGCAGATTCGGCTCCCACTTGCGGCGGGTGGCGCGCAGCGAGTGACTGCGCTTGTTGCCGAACATCGGTTTCTTGCCGGTTACTTTTCTTCTGCCTGGCATGTCCAAACTCCTTCTTCGCTTACACACCAATGGTCATGGCGCGGCTGCCCGGTACATTGGGTCATTCTATCCTGCAAGCCCCATAGTGTAAGCGAAGACTCGTCCGCCGTGAAGGTGTAACTGCTGCGAAAACGGTCAGGGTCGGGCGATGGCTGATGGTGTAGGCGTTATTCCATCGCTCGCGGCAGCGTTTTGCCCGGCACGTCATCGCGGTTGGCGCTGCCAGACCTTGATGAGGTTGTTGGCTTCGCCGGTCGCCAGCCACGCGCCATCCGGGTTGACGAGGATGGCATTGGGCGGACTGATGATCTGATCGAAAGATAGGGGGTAAAGCAGGAACCCCTGGGCAATGTTGCCCATCACCGGCTGTCCAGCGGTGGTGAGGCCGGTCATCCAGCCCTGTGATCCGGGCGACCAGGTGAAGCTGCTGAGATCAGGCAGAACGGCCAGACGATCCTGGTCAACCACGCCCGACTCGTGACGGAGGCGATAGACGGTCACGGTATCGTTCAGGAAGTAAGCCATCAGCTTGTGGGCTGTGTTCATATGCAGAGCTACGTAGTCGATTTGGGTGGCGATTCCATCGTAGCGCGGATCGAGTCTATCGCCGCTGCGCGGATCAATGAACATAGGCTGGTGATCTTCTGTGATCCCTGAAACATAGATGTTGCTCAATACGATCAGGTTGTCGTCGCTGAACCAGCCGATCTGACGAGTTATCCCCTCAGCGGACAGGATAATCTCCTGCAACACGTCGCCGCTATCGGCATCCAGCAGCCATAAGGAGCGTGAGGTGCCATCGACTGAGAGAGCCAGCACAGCAATCTGATCGCCGGTTTCGTTCCAGGTCGTGAACTGCGGTAAGTCCGTGATGGGGTAGGCGACGATGGTATCGGTCGCTATATCCCAGGAAAAAACAGGAGTGCGTTGGGTAAAGCACGTCCGTTCACTGTAAGTGATTCCCCCGATCAGCAACCGATTGTCAGTCAGATGCCAGTTCACATTTATCAAGCCGTCCACTCCACCCATCGAAGCAACAATCTGCTCGGTATCTTTGTCCCAGATGCGAATGCTGGCACAGCCCTGAACCCAACGAGCACCAACACTGTGGCTTCTATACGCCAAATAACGCCCATCGGGACTCCAGCCAATGGGACTCGCCCAATTGCCCACGTGGTGAATATTGCGGGCGAGCATGTGCTGTGACTGAACATCCCACACCTGCAACTCATCGCGCATCGCCAGAACGATTCGCTGATTATCGCTGGCCCAGGAAACCGAACGGATACGATCCGCTGGATTATGGAGCGTTGCGATCAACCTGAAGTCGGTGCGGTCAAGGAGGTACAACAAGCTGTTATCTCGCCCAAACACTCCCGTCAATAATCCGTCGGGGCTGCTCTCCCATTCCTGAAAGGACAATCTCACATCATCAGGTCGCGCAGCCAGACCAAACCGGATGCCGTTTGGATAAGGGGTTCCAATCGATGATCGACCTATCAATTGCCGACTATTGCCTGACCATTCGAATGTTGTGGTCACGCCTGGCCCTACGGACAACTCAATCTGACCGGTTTGCATTGAAAAAATGTCGAGCCGACCAATGGTTGCTACGGCTGGTACACGATAAGAAACCGCCAGATGTTGACTGTCAGGACTCCAGAGCATCGACAGAATATTCTCACGAACCATCGGTGCAAGGCTATACTCAGGGTAGGGATTCTGGATCATCTTAATCCGGTCAATGACGCGGCGGTGGGTGGCGACATCCCAGACGATCAGACGACCCCGCCCCACTGCCGCCAGATAGCGCCCGTCGGGACTCCACTCGGCGCGGCTCAAGCCCGACTCGCTGTCGCGGAAGGTGGTCAGCAATTGCAGCGTGGTCGCGTCGAACACCTGAAGACTATGCGGGATGACGACGACGATCCGGCTGCCATCCGCGCTCCAGGCCAACTGACGCGCCTGAAACCGTCCCAGCGGCACATGGTCGGCGCTGAACAGGCCGATCATCTCGCCGGAGACGATCTGGTACTGGCGACCATCGGGACTCCAGGTGATGGCATTGACCGGGGCGAGGGATGGGGTGAGGGCTTCAAACCGGTCATCGCGGTATTGCCAGAGCAGCCAATACCGTTGCCGGCTCAGTGGGTCGGGAGCTGCGATCTCTGCCGCCAACATATCACCGTCAGGACTCCACCGCAACGCTGTGATGGCCCCAGTAGAGTTGGCTCATGGGTAGAAAGAGTGCAAACGGACCAGGGATGAGATGAAAGCAACGGAGACGCGCTTGAGATTGACGCGAAACTCATGGATCGCGACATAGCCACTGAGAAAATGCTTGCT
>JALHNT010000012.1 GCA_022843385.1 Anaerolineae bacterium
TCAGGGCGGGCCGCACTTCAACATCGACATCGGTCACTTCATGGTGCAGGTGGCCGAGCAGAGCCGTGATGAAGAACTGGCCGATGCGGCGCGGGACGTGCTGGCGGCGCTGCGCGAGGTGCTGATCTATGGGCAGGCCGGGACACAGTTAGAGCAGTTCACCAGCTACTACAACATCTACTTCCCCGAACGCAGCACCGATCTCTACCCGATCTACTTCGAGTGGACGCCGCTGCAAAGCTGGGCGCAGATGCTCCGCAGCTTCTTCGGTGGGGTCAGCGCCCGTTCGTCGGGCTTCCGCGGCGTATCGGCTGCTCCTGCCGCCGCCCCCAGCCTGGTGCCGCGCGTCAACATCACCAACATCTATCCCGAAGCGGCGGTCAGCGTCAACTTGCCGGTGACGGTCTCGATGGAAGTGACCGGGCGCAATATCTCGCAGGGTGCCTTCACCGTCGATCAGATTCAACCGGATGGCACCGCCATTCGCCTGCTGTCGGCGCGCATCGTCACCGAGGTGGTGGTCGATGGCGTGGCCGATTACATCAACCAGTGGAATCCCGGCGTGGATGACAGCGATTTCACCTGGGATACCGAGCTGCCGGTGGTCAGCGATGGCGAGACCGAGAGCTTTGAACAGGTGACCACCTTCGACAGCGTATCGTCGATCTCCGGGCGCTATCGCTTCCCCGGTCAGGAACGCTGGGTCGAAGTCACGGTGATCTTCAACGATGACCGCGAGACCGAAAGCGTCATCAGCCGCATCGAAGGGGCGGCCAGCGCGGCCCTGTCGCCCATCCGGCTGGAGGCCGGCGGCGAGTTCCAGACCTATCGCTCGGTGGTCACGGCCGATGGGCGCGTGCGCATCGAACCCGGCACCAGCTTCATCTGGCCGGAAGACGGCATCACCTATGAGTACAAGGCCGCGCCGGATGCCACCTATGATCTGGGCTTCCTGGTCGAGGCCGTCGGCGGCACGACCGGCTTCGGCAATGTTCAGATTGATGTCAACAACAGCGAAGCCGACCCGGAACTGGCCGGTTATGTCGATAACGACTGGGGCTTCATCTTCCAGCGCCCGACCGAAGACTGGTTCGGCGTCAATTACTTCCCCGATGGCGAATTCCTGCAAACCAGCAGCTTCGATAATGAGCAGTTCATCTTCGTCTATCCGGTCTATGAGAGCGACGGCGACCTGCTGGACATTGCCGAAGAAGTTCTGGGGCGCTATGACCTAGAGATCGATGGTCGCACCCGCGACATCGAAGTCGACGGGCAGGAAGCGCTGCAATTCGAGTTCAGCTACACCAACGACACCGGCGACTTCCTCGGTCGCGCCTTCTCGATCTACATCGAAGACCTGGAGCTGGGGCTGGTGTTCTCCGCCGAGGCGATTGATGAGGATGATCTCGATTTCCTCTACGATCTGCTGGTCGATAACCTGACCTTCTTCGATGTGCTGGCTTTCCGCGAGAAGGACACCGGCTTCTGGGAGTCGGATACCTTCGACAGCGAAGTGCTGCGCTACCCGATGCCCGTCAGTTGGGGTTACTTCGAAGAGGGCGACTGGTATGCCTATACGCCGGATGGCGATGAAGACAGCGCCAGCCGCGCCCTGATCCAGGAATTACGCAGCACCCGCGACGACGAGGCGGAAGTGCTGGCGGAACTCTTGCAGGACGAAGTGGAAGACAATGACGACTATCAACTGGTCGGCACCGAGACTTACTACGGCGAGGTGAATACCTGGGAGATGGCGACTTACACCTACACCAACCGCGATGGCGAGGCTATCAGCGGGCGGATGTACGTGACACTGCGCGACGATGTGCCGTATGCGCTGTGGTTTGAAGCGCCAACCGAGGAATTCGACGCCACCTTCCGTCAGGTGTTCACCGTCGTGCTGGATGGCTTCCGCTTCATCGAGGAGCAGTAGCCCCCAGGATCAGCCAACATGACTGAATCGCAGGCGGGTGTTATGCCCGCCTGTTGATTCTCATCTCGACTTCCCTGTGTGCCACAGTGGATGAAGCACCTTCGGCCTTCCAGCGTCGTGCAGACTCGAGGGAGAAGAATGGAAATTGAAGCGCTCGGCTTAAGCCCAACATCGTAACGAATGGAGGCCAACATGGAATTTGAGGAATTGGGACTGAGCGAAAAGTGTTTGGAACGGGCAAAGCGGTCTGGGGCAGAAAATGTCGAGGAGATGATCGAAGTGCTAGATGAAAATTGGGGAGATACTGTTGACTATAGCGTTGGTATTGAGTGTTTGAATGAAATGGTGGATCGGCTTGAGGCATTAGGGCTATGGGTGCCACCCGGCGGATAATTCCACTTGCCCACGTCACGAAGTTGTTGGAAAGATATCCAGAAACGTGATCCCTATGCGACGGCATACCCATCAACAAAATGCTGATCTTGTAGATAAGGGCTGTGCTTGAAATACAGATACCTGTGGTTAGCGGTAATTGTCTTTGGGGTGATCCTGATTGTCGCAGGATACCGCTTTTATATGTATCTTATACAACCATACGGTGAGTCACCGCCTCTTAACTGCTTTCCTGTCGATAGATTAGATGCTACCCCTGTCATTACAACTACACCGACTCATGTCCTGGGATCGAATCCCCAGATTGAAGAAATTCAAACCATTCGAGTAAGTTCGGAACCGATACTTTATCTGGCGTACAATCATGATGGTTCTCAATTGGCAGCGGCTACCAATGGACAGGTATGGATTTTTGATTCTGACGACGCTGAACGCACCGAGTTAAAGGAAGTCTCAAGGACATTAGTGCGAGGTTTGGCGTTCAATCCGGTAAACGATGAGCTAGCTGTATTTGGTGGACACATAACCATTTGGGATACTCAGAATTATCGCAGGATAAAACAGATTGATGAGGGATTTGTCGAAAGTGTCGCCTATACAGACGATGGAACGCAGCTCATATTTTTAACCATCATAAGACAGGACACCCAAGATGAGCGCCAACTGCAAATATGGAGCACTAAGAATTATTCTAAAGATGCGACCATAAAATATCCGCATCTGGTTGACAGCTTTGCGATGACACCATTCGAGAATTGTGCTGTAGTCAAACAACGAATGCTCGGTAGTTCGGGTGCCTATGACATGGCTTTGCTTGACTTAACCACTGGCGGTTGGAAGTTATTCAACCAGCAGAACGAGAGCATTCATCAGGTTGATGTGAGTCCAGATGGCAAAACAATAGCCAGTTTTAGCCGCACGGGTTTAAGTTTATGGAACACAGTCTCTGGAGAGCGGCTTCAGGCATCAGTTGACAGTAACTCTTATATGGGTATGTTCTATAAACAAGGCCGACTTTTGATCGTTTTAGACATTTATAGAGATGATGGTCACAAGGGAAGCATTGCCCTTATTGACGTAGCAAGTGGTCAAAAGATTGCAGAAATCATGCGGAATCAAGCAGACCTCACTAACATTGTCATCCACCCAAACCAAGAGTATTTTGCCACTTCGACGAATGATGGGCAGGTTATCATATGGAATATACGCCAGCAGTAGGAAGTTGATCTGGATCTGTGGCTCCGCCTTAATTTTTCACAAACGACCTGCGCCTCAAGTGAGGTTCGCCTAACACAGACGGATGACAGTCGCGCAGACGGTCAGTGCTCAGGGCGAATCGCGCTCCCTCAACCTCGATTTTTCTCAACCATTCTCTAACCACCTGCCGACTGCCTTAACATCTCCCCTCCCGCAAAACGGTTAACGCCAACTCAGCTTAAGTCGTACCAAAAAGTTTACCAAAAGTTCACCCATAAGCGGGCAATCGGGCGTATCCTTCTCGTAGGGGCGATTCGCGAACCGCCCCTACAACCCACTGGCAGCGCGCCACAACCGGAACTGCCACTGCCGCCGCCGCCACAGGGTAGTCGTCAGTCATCAGTCAATAGTCGGTGGTCGATAGACTGAAAGCTGAGGGCTGAAAGCCAAATGTCACAAAATGCACGTTTGACTTTGACGACTTTGACGACTTTTGTGACTTTTGCGGGGCATGGACGCTGCGGGTTAAAGCACTTTAAGAATTAAATCAGGTAATACTCTGGCGGACGTGCCGTTGCACGTCCCTACACCAATCGGTCATTCGTAGGGACACCCAACGGGGTGTCCGCGTAAACCGTTATCTGTATATTTTCTTAACCTGCATAAACCCACAGCTATCCAGGGTGGTAAGCCTACTGAAAGGGCTGAAGGTGGAGACACACTACGGGCAGCCTGCTTCAGCAGGCTTTGGAAGCGATAGCCGGGGGCTTGAGCCTCCGGCAGCCTGGAAGCATGATTCACAAACTGCAAAAACGGACGGAGCAGAATTTGACGCATTTGCAGAATTTTACGCAGATTTGCTCGGTTTCGCTCTGTGTCCTCTGTGTTCTCTGTGTTGGTCTTTATGTCTTTGTCGTTGTTATTGTGTCTGTCCGACGACGACGACGACACAAAAGATGTGTACAGCGGGCAACCCACCCTTCCCCGCCTCGGCGGCGCTGTCCTATACTGATACAGCATATCAACAAGGACATCAGACGTGATGACGATTCAACAGCTCCTCCTCGACCCGCTGGCCCTGCCGTTCATGCAGCGCGCCTTCCTGACCGCCATCCTGATCGGGACCGTTAGCGGTGTGGTCGGCGTGTATGTGGTCACGCGCGGCATGGCCTTCCTGGGCGATGCGCTGGCGCACAGTGTGCTGCCGGGGGTGGCGATTGCCTTCCTCAACTTCGGCAACAATGGTCAGGCGCTGCTGGTCGGTGGACTGGTGGCGGGGGTGTTATCGGCGCTGGGGATCGGCTTTCTGACGCGCGGACGGCGGCTGGGGGAAGATACGGCCATCGGCATCGTCTTCGCTGGGACGCTGGCGCTGGGGATCGGCATCATCTCGACCGGGCAGAATTACGCGGTTGATCTGACCCATGTCCTGATCGGCAACATCCTGGCCGTCGGTGGCGATGACCTGCTGCTGATGGCGCTGGTCAGCCTGGTGGTGATCGCAATCATCGTCCTGCTGTATAAGGAACTGCTGGTCGTCTCCTTCGATCCGACGCTGGCGCAAACGCTGCGCCTGCCCAATGAAGGGCTGCGCCTGCTGCTGCTGGTGCTGCTGGCGGTGACGGTGGTGGTCGGGGTGCAGGCGGTGGGCGTGGCGATGGTAGCGGCCATGCTGGTGACTCCGGCAGCGACGGCGCGCTTCTTCAGCAAACGGCTGCATCACATGATGCTGCTGGCCGCGGTCATTGGGGCCGTCAGCGGCGTGATCGGCATGTACATCGCCTGGCACGCCAGCATGGCTCCCAGCGCAGCCATCGTCCTGACCATGACCGCGCTGTTTGGCATCGCCTTCTGCTTCGCCCCCGGCAAGGGCTATGTCTGGTCGCTGCTGGGGCGCAGCGCCACGACCGCCTGAATCACGAAACTAATCGCCAATCGCTGGCTCGGTGGCGGGAATGGGCGGCGCTTCGGCGCGGTTGATCTCCCAACGGCGCAGATCACCGCGCAGGATGAGCATCAGCACCGCTCCGCTGAACAACAGAATGGCGTTAATTTCGATAGCCGTTGAGACACCGAGATACTCCGCCGCCAACCCGACCAGTAGAACGGCAACGGTTTGCAGGCCGAAGGTAATCATGGTGAACAGGCTGAGGACGCGCGCCCGCAGCCCCGGCGGCGACATGAACTGCACCAGACCGAGCGACGTCGCAATCACCGTCGGCGCGCCCATGCTGCCCATCAACAGCGCCAGCGCCGAGAGCGGCAGGCTGCGCGAGAGGGCGAACACCACTAACCACAGGCTGATCCAGATGGTTGCGCCGGCAATCATCAGGCCGCTGCGCTTGTAGGACTGTGCCAGCGGCATAATCAGGACCACCGCGATCAGCGCGCCGGCTCCAGAAGCGCTTTGCAGCACGCTGTAGGTCTGGGCATCGCCGTTCAGCAGCTTGTCGGCCACTGCCGGAAGCTGACTCATGATGATCGACAGCACCAGAAACACGACCAACGTGGCGAAGATGAACAGGTCGATCATACGCGGCTGGGTACGGATGAAACGGAGCGCTTCGTTGACATCGCGCAGCGGGGTAATCGGGCCGGACTTGGTGGAGCGTACCTGGTTTGAACGCACGGCGATCAGGCTGGCGATGACGGCCAGGAAGCTGATGCCATTCAGCCAGAAGGCTTCGGCCATTCCGATGCGGGCGACCACCAGGCCAGCGATGGCCGGGCCGATCATGCGGCTGATTTGCAGGATCATGGCGTTCAGATTGACCGCTTTGCGGACTTCACTGGTGCTGGATAAGTCGCCAAGAAACGCTTGCTGCGCCGGAAGATCGAAGGCTGCTACTACGCCCAATAACAGACTCAGGACATAGACATGCCAGACCTCTGCCGTCTTGGTCGTTACCAGCACAGCCAGGGCGAAGGCCAGCAGCATCGCGCCGACTTGCGAGACGATAAGTAATTTGCGTCGATCCACTCGGTCAGCAATCGCGCCAGCCCAGGGGCCGAGAAAGAGAATCGGCAAGGCATTTAACATGGGAACGATGCTGCTGGCGGCCTCTGATTTGGTCAACTCCCAGACGAGCCAATTCTGCGCTGTTCCTTGCAGCCAGGTGCCGATGAGCGAGATAGCCTGACCGCCGAGGTACAGGCGGAAGTTCGGAAAGCGCAGCGGCGAGAAGCTGTCGCGGAGCGTGGACAGGACGCTCGTCATGACGGGGTGCCTCCAAAAAGGGTGTTGTGGCGCGGGACGATGAGAATTCGATGACCGGTCATCGATAATCCTTACTCATTGTCGGGGAAAGCCGCCTGACCTGCAAGCGCCACCGTCCCGCTTAAAGCAGCCTTAACCCATGATGTTGATGATGACACGCTCGACTTTCAGGCGAATCGTGATGCGCTCCCGCGACAGCAGCTCCAGGATGCGCGGATCAGGCGGCGGGCCAGAGGGGATCGCCATCGAAGACGCCTGGTAGCGCGCCCCCAATTGACTGTAAAGCGCACGCCCCGGATCAGGCGACAGGGTCACGCTGCCGCTGACAGTGACATAGCGCATCCCATCTTCGATGCACAGCGACAGGCGCGGATCACGCAGCAGGTGTTTGTGCTTCAGGCTGCCTTCCGGCGTATTGATGATCACATCATCGCCATCCAGCATGTACCAGACCACCGTCTGGTGTGGCATCCCATCCGAGGCAATGGTAGCCGCGACTGCGAAACGCGGTTCTTCCAGAAACGCGCGAGCCACATCGGTCAATTGTGTTGTCATATGCTCCTCCTAATTCCCTGATGATTGGTTAACTTTGTGTCGGGTCGGTTAAACGCCTGGCTCAGGCGCGGGCGCGGTTGGTCAGCATCCAGATCGCGACCACGCCGGCGACGACATGCATGATTTCCAGCACCAGCACGGTTGGCAAACCAACCACCGGCGCACCCGGCATCATACCGGTCATCAGCAGCAGCGGTTGAGCGAAGGACAGCACCAGAACAATGATGGCAACGGTGCGGAAGGTGCTGACCGGGCGCTGGCTGAAGCGCGGCATCAGGCTGAAGACCAGCGTACCCAGCATCACGCCGATGAACGTCGCGGCGATGACGGCGACGGCGAAAGGCGGCGAGGGCATATCGGGCGGGGTGATGTTGAACGGTATACCCAGCGCCGCAGCGATCAGATAAACGACGACATTGACCGCGGCAGCGATCACCGCCGCCAGCAGGCCGGTTTGCCAGATGCGACTGGCGGGGGCAAGGGACTCGGCAGATTGTACAGACATGATCGACTCCTGTTGAAATAGACAGCCAGCATCATTAGCCGGCTAAGTAAAACCGTAAAAAAGGGGCTATTCGCTCCCCGTCAGATTGGCATGAACCTGGAGCAGCAGCCGGCGCAGTACCACCCGCTCATCCAGCGTCAGGTTCGCCAGCGTGCGTTGTTCCAGTTGTGCCCAGGCTTCCTCAACTTCGCGCTGTTTTTGCTGGCTGGCCTCGGTCAGGTAAACCCGTGAGACGCGGTTATCTTCGGCATCCATGCGCCGCGTGACCAACCCGGAAGCCTCCATGCGCGACAACATCTTGTTGACGGTTGGCGGCTGCACCCCCAACCGTTCGGCGAGCTGCGATTGCGTCTGCCCATCCTCTTCCCAGAGCTGCATCATAAACATCTCCTGCCCGGCGTGCAGACCGATGCAATTCAGGTTCTGTTCTGCCGTGCTGCGATGCGCTTTGCAAATCTGGATCAGCAGAAAGCTCAGGCTTTGTTCAACATGAATGGGCGGCATGGTCACCTTGATTACTTAGCCGACTAACCAATAGGATAATCAGGAATAGCATTGCTGTCAAGAGGTCAGATGAATTGAGAAACAGTGCCAGGGAGCATATCCTCTACGGCACCAGTTCCGCCCCTGACAGCACCTGCCCGCTGGCGGCGGATTGATAGCTGCCGAAGACCAGCCGCACCGTCTTGAGATTATCCGCGCCGGTGGTTTCCGCCGCGCCGCCGCGCAGCCCCTTCACCAGATCGGCCTGGCAGGCGACGATGCTGGAATGCGCCACATCATAGAACGGGTCGGCCCAGGGATAACGCGGCGGCGGGTAACGTTTGGCAAGAGTTCCGGCTTCGGTCGTCTCACGAATCCAGAAATCGGGCGCGAGTTCGAGCGAGCCTTTGGTCCCTTCGACCATGATGAAGGTCTGCGGGAACGCCTCGCGCTCCAGATAATTCTCGGCATAGGCCATCTCGACCAGCACCGTCACGTCGTCGCCCATGTTCAGCATCATGGTCGCCACATCCTCGCCCTTGATATTCGGGTGAGCGCGATGCGTCTGGCAATAGAGGCGGTTGGCTTCGCCGAAGAGGCAGCGGGCGACATCCAGCGTATGGCTGCCCAGGTCGGTGATGATGAACTGCTCCAGTTCGGCCAGGAAGGGTTGATTCTTGAATACCGGGAAGCCGCTGATCATATCGATGCGGGCGCGGAAGGGTTGGCCGATGCGTCCGCTATCGAGCATGTGCTTGAACTGGCGGATGGGATACTGCCAGCGCCAGTTCTCGTTGACGAACAGCGGCACGCCGCGCTGTTGGCAAAAAGTCACCATCTCCACCGCTTCGTCCAGCGTGGTCGCCAGCGGTTTCTGGCACACCACCGGCAGCCCGCGCTCCGCCCCCAGCCGCGTCAACTGGGCGTGGGTTTCGACCGCGGTGCAGACATCGATGAAGTCCAGCTTCTCGTTATCGAGCAACGCCACCGGGTCATCGTAGACGGCCGGGATGCCGAACTCGCGGGCGAGCGCCTCGGCTTTGGAACGGGTGCGGTTGTAGAGCGCCACACATTCGACGCCGCCCGCCTCGATCCACCCGGCCAGTTGATAGCGCGACCAGAAGCCGGTGCCGAACATCGCAAAGCGTAATTTTTCCATCTTGGTTGTTCCTTGAATGATTAATTGTCAATCCATCCCAGCGCATAGGGTGGCAGCGTCACCCGCCCCTCCGTCACCGCGACCGCGACCGCCTGCTCCGAATGCTGGTCATCCAGCCGGTGCAGGGTTTTCGCTGGGAATGGAAGCTGAACGGTCTGTGGCAGGTTGCTCAGGTTCGCCAGCAGCAAATGCTGTTGAGCATCGCGCATCAATAACAGCGCCTCTACCCGCAGCGGGTCACTGGACACCAGCGGGACAACCTGGGCATCTCGCCACGCGCCCAGTTCAGCCAGCAGGTGATAAACCGGGAAGACCGCGCCGGGCAGCGACGGGAACTTCTCCGGCAGGGACGAACCGGCCTCAGCCTCCATCAACCCCAGCCAGCCGGTGGTCTCGTACAGAGTCACATGATGCAGATGCCCACTTTCGGCCAGATGTTTGAGGCAGGCCAATGTCCAGCCCGCCGCGAACAGTGACATCTGGCGTGGATCGACTTTGGACGGCAGCTCACCGGGCGGCGGTGGAATCTCCGGGCCGGTGGCGACCGGGTTGAATTGCTGCCGGAGCGTCAACGGACTGAGGGCGATGGGCTGGCCGCCGCTGTGCTGACGAGCCGTCGCGATCAGCTCTGGCAGCGCCGCTGGTGTTTCGGCCAACGAGGCATTGTCGTAGGCATGAACCTGGGGATTAGCGGTGAAGCTGATGAAATCCAGGTGTGCCGGGTCAGGCCACGCGCGGTTGAGTTCAGCGAAGTTGGCTTTGCTGCCGGCACCGACCGGGATGGATGAGTCGTAGGCGCTCAGGCTGGCACGCGCCAGTTGCGCCCAGCGATCGGCCGTCACCAGCTCGCGCTGATGCCACACCAGCCACGAGGCCAGTCGTGGTTTGATCTGCGGCAGCACGTCCGCCAGCGCCCGGAGTTCGTTTTCGGCGGCATCGCTCACGACCAGGGTGATTGCCAGCGGCAGGCCGAGCGCCTCGGCTTCCCGGCTGATCTGTTCCAGCCGCGCCCGCCAGCCCTCGTGAGTCAGGTTGAGTTCCAGACGCAGGTGCGACAGGTTGAGCGCCCGCAGTCGGTCAATCTCGTGCCGGCTGAGGGGCTGCCCATGACCGGCAGCGCTGACGCCCAGCGGCGGTAAGGGATGGGTAACAGATTCTGGCTGCCACTCCAGGCGCACTTCATCGGTCACAGAAGCAGCGGCGGGTGGAGCCGCGCCCAACAAGCTCAGGCGAATCTGCTGCCGGATTTGCGTCCCTTGCTGGACTTCCACCGGGAACGGGAGCGAGAGCGGGGTGCAGTAGGTCTTGAAAGAGGCGTCGATCCAGTTGCGCTGGTCTTCCAGTTCAAAGACCTCGCCCTCAAAGCGCAGTTCTGCCCACAGATCAGGCGTCACCTGATGGGTCATGGCGCGGAGATCGGCGAAGGGTGGGTGCGGCGTCGGCAGGCCATTGACGTAAATTTGCGGCGCGACGTGCAGCGGGAAAGCCGTCATCGCGGCGGAGCCATCGCTGTGTTCCAGCTTGCAGGCCGCGCCGGCGCAGTCGCGGATGGGGTGCAGCACACAGAAACCGAGGCGGTTGCGCTTGAAGGTCGAACGCGCCTCGCCCTCGAAGGTGAAGCTGATCGTCCCCTGGGCGTCGCCGCTGATGGTCGCCTGCCAGCCGAAGTCGATGTCGCCGCGCTGATTATCGACGTAATAGCTGATCTGGAAGCTGTCATCGCTGATGTCCATGCGGACGTTCGCCAGCACGTTCGGCACCGTCCCCCAGTTGTGATCGCGGACGGCGGCGTAGATGCGGCGGATGATCTCGCGTTCGCCCAGCCGGATGTAGCGCAGATCGCCGTTCTCGTAGATCAGCGACAGCGGCCCGGCGCGCAGCGGGATCGGTTCGGGTAACGGGGCTTCACTTCCGTAACGGATGACATTTGAAGAACGCATAATTTTTATCCTCGGTTCATGACGATCCGCTTCAATCCGGGATGTATTGGCGCAGAACCGGCAGGCTGGCGACCACCCAGGCATCCTCTTTCGCAGCCGTGGCGTCGGCATCGGCTTCCGGCGCGGGCCACAATTCAAGGATGGCATTGAACGAGCGCCCCTGCAACTGATGCAGCAGTTCCGGCAGATCGAGCATCCCCTGTCCGGCGGGTGTACCTTCGACCATAAAGCCCATGTTGTGGTCGAGACGCCGCACCCGAAAATCCTTGATGTGCAGGTTGACAACATGCGGCCCCAGTTCAGCCACCACCCGGCGCGGGTCTTCCAGCGCACCGAAGGAATTGACGGTATCGAGACAGATGCCGACATACGGGCTATCCAACGAGTAGATGATGTCCACCAGCGTCCGCACCTTGAAGCGGTCGTGGTTCTCGATCGCCAGCGTCACCTTAGCCCGCTTGAACTCCGGCAGCATCCGGCGCAGCACGGCGATCACCTCAGCCGGTTCAGGATGATGATCGCGGGTATCGACCACCACCCGCAGGATAGATGAGCCGCAGCGCTGCGCGATCTCCAGATAGCGGCGCAGATGATTGGGCTGGATACCGCGTGTGCCGACTTCGATGGCGACGCCCAACCGCTGCGCTTCATTCACCAGCGCCATCAGGTCAGCCGATGACAGGGCGTCCAGCGGCAGGTTATCGGCGATCTGCACCAGATGAACACCCCGTTCGGCGGCGCGGCGCACCAACCCCAGCGCATTCAACGGTTGGCTCGGTGGGGGATACCCCGGCACGCCAATCGACCAGGCGTATGCGTAACTGCCAATACCCAGCTTCATGATGATAACCCAAAGATGCGTTCAACCAGCGCGTACAGGGCGTCGGTTGGCCCCAGATAAACCAGCATCCCAAAGTGATCGAGGGTGATGCTGCGCCCGGTGGAACCGCCAATCGCATCGCCGCTGGCTTCCATCTCGCCGTTCGCGCCGAACTGCCCGCCATCATTGTACACGTGGATGGCATGACCATTAGCCCCCGGCTGATCGGGAATTTCTTCGGCGTACAGGCCGTCGGGATGGATGACGAAGTAGCGGACGAGCAGATAGCTCTGCCCATCGTCCAGCGCGTTGATATAGCCGATTTGTCCCCTGGGGCTGGCGGCGCTGTAGCCGGTCTTGAACTGCCGCTGCCCGGTGATGGCGATACGAAAGACCTTGCCCTGCGGCGTCAGCGCCTGCAGCGTTGGATCGCCAAAGTAGGTAGCCGCTTTCATGTCCGGGTGGCCGAGGATGAACAATTCGCCGCCGGCGTTCAACTGCGTCAGCACCCAGCTCTGGCTGACCGGGCCGCTGACTGGATGCGGGCTGAGTTCGATCTTACGCAGGTAATGCGCCCCGATGACAGCCTCAGCGGTCATCGATGGGAGAAGCCCCAGGCGGCTGATGCTTTGCTCGACGCGCAGCCGAACCTCGCCCTGACTCAGATTATAGGCCTGAAGCGTCATCTCGGTTGAGAGACGAGCGGATCGATCCCCTGCTCCCAGCCGGTACTGACCGGGGTCCATCGCCGCCGGGACGTGGTGCGATCCCCAGAAGTCAGCCCGATCCTTGATGTTGTACTGAATCTCCGGCGCAATCCACAAGCGCTCCCCGCCCATATTCCACTGCCCTTCGCGGCGGAAGCGGGCGAAGGACTCGGCTGACGCCAGCGCCGGGTTGATCCAGGTCAGGCTTTCGCCCTCGCGCCAGAACGGGCCGAAGACGCGCCCGCCGCGCTGCGTCACGATCAGGCTGAAGTCATTCCCCAGATCAACCGGCGCATACGGTTCGTCATTGGCCGCCAGCGCGCCGATCAGTTGGCGGTAGGTGATGTGGCTGTTCACGATTATTTGGCGACCTTATGCGTGATCTCGGCCACACTCTGCTTGAGCGCGTCGATGTTCATGATCTGCTCCATCCAGTCCGGCTTGAAGATTTTGTCGTAAGCCCGTTCAATCGCCAGCTTCGCGCCATCGGAGAAGGGAAAGCCGGAGATGCCGAAGATGATGGCGAACTCGATGCGGGCGTGTCCGCTCAGGAATTCCCAGGCCGCTTCAGGCGGGACGCCCATCTCAACCGCTTTGTCAAAAGCCTGTTTGACGGCGGTGATGACAGTGGCGGTGAAGGTTTCGGCCAGCGCTGGTTCCAGGATCGCCATCTGCTCGACGGTGATGCGGAACGATTTCATGACCGGCTTATAGATGTCGCGGGCGATGGCCTCGCCTTTGGCATAATCTTCTTCCGGCCCATGATGCAGGGCGCAGACGATGTGGTGCTTGGCCTTGACGCCGCCGAACCAGTCGGTGCGGGCTTCTTCGGTCACTTCGTCGTTATACAGCGGTGGATGGCAGGGATGGGTGACGAAGTAGGTCAGGTCGTCACGGATGGGCATGACCTCGGCATAGGCCGCCGCCGGGTCGAGGCCGATGACCATGGTGCGCGGCTGGAGTTCTTCGATGATCTGCTGGGTGATGCGCCCGATCAGCGCGTCCGGCACCGCCAGGATGACGGCATCGGCGTTCGCCAGCGCCTCGGCTTGCGGCGTCGCGGTCAGGCCGCGTTTGGCGAGGTTGGCTTTCCCCGGTTCGCTGACCTCGACGTAATACACCTGATACTGCGGCAGGTCTTTGATATTGTCGGTGATGCGGCAGCCCATCTTCCCACCGGCACCCATCAAGGCAATTCTGGTTGTCATGTTCTTCCTCCGAAAGATAATTGTGAACCCGTCCGTAAGTCTCTCTACCGTTTACCTCACCCCCCGCCCCCTCTCCAATGGATTGGAGAGGGGGAGTCGAGCCAAGCGAGATGGGGGTGAGGTTTCCGGATTGATACTAAACGACGCCGCGCAGCAGGCTGCCGAAGTAATCCGGCTTGCCCACCTGCCCGGCTTTGAGTGAAATCTGTAAGCCATCGAATGATGGATTGAGCGAACGCGCCCGGCACAACGGCGCGCCGGGGGCGATGGGCATGACGATCTCCAGGGCGTAGATGCCCAGTTGATGCGCCGCATGTCCACAGGTATCGCCGCCGGTGACGCAGACCCGGCGCAAGCCTGTTCGCTCCAGCAGTTCCTTCAGGATCAATCCCTGCTGCGTCCCCAACCGCTGACCGACACTGGTTGCCCCCAGCCCCAGGGCTTCGAGCCGGGCTTTGGTAGCCGGTATAGCCGGGTCATCCGGGCCATGCGCCGAATACAGCAGCACATTTCGCCCCTCGCCCAACAGCCGCAGCGCCTCGGTCACCGTCCGGGCGCGTTCATGATCCGCCACCGCCGGGTCAACCAGCTTTACGCTCTCCAGCCGCAGCAGCGCGAACCCCTGCTCTTCCGCCCAATCGATCTGCGTCGCTGTCCCCGGCGCGGCGCTGCCAGAGACGATCAGCAGTTGCTCGACAGCTCCAGCGGGCGGAAGCGGTGGGGGCGGATGAACCAGGCCGCTGCGCTGCCAGTGTGCCGTCAGCGCATATTCCAAACCCGACGACGATACGGTGAAGATGGGGCGCTCGCCGCGCTGCGACCAGATCAGCGCCCCGATTTTCTCGACATGGGTCTGGTCCAGCGTGTCCAGCAGGATGATCTCATGCCCCTCCTCCAGCAGCTTGTGATAACGGGCGGCGATGACTTCATCGGATTGTGCCAGCCCCAGCACATCGATCAGTCCGATCCGGCGCGTCGTCTGTCGCCCTAGATGAAGCCGCAGATCGCCCTCGTCCATCGGCGTGATCGGGTGCTGGCTCATGGTCGGATGCCGATCCAGCCGGTAGGTGATCTCATTGACAGTGGCGAACAGATTGCCGAACACAAGATAGCGCTTGAGCGGCGGTGCGCCGACCATCATCGGCACGGCCTGCGGCTGAAAGATGCGCCAGCCGATCTCGGCTGCTGCGCCGATATTGCCCACCGTTGGTGATGAGTCGCAGGTTGAGCAGATTTTGTAATGGAACAACGGCGCACCCAACTGTTTCAGGGCGCTGAAGATGGGCGGCAGCGCGGCTTCCATCTGCGCCGGCGACATCGATCGGCTGACCCCGGCCACGCCAATCGCCCGCACATCGGGGAAGTGCTGGCGCAGGAACGTTTCATCGGGCGCGTCGAGGAACAACACCGCCGGGACGCCGCCTAGCACCAGCGCTTCCATCACATCGGTGGAGCCGGTGAAGTCGTCGCCATAGTAGGTGAGCAGCAAATCCTTCATGAGAGACCGCCATACAACGCCAGCGCCCCGCGCAGCGCCGGATGGGTCTGGGCATATTCTGCCAGCGGGATGCCGGCCAGCGCCGCTTCCCAGCCTTCGCGCAGACTGGCGACGCCGGCTGCCGGGCCATCAGGATGGGCCATGATACCGCCGCCCGCCAGATACAGCAGGTCGAGGCTGCCGAGCGCCTGGTAGGTATCCGGTGCCTGCCCGGCCCACTGACCGGATGAGAAGACTGGCAGGACGGTGTAACCATCCAACAGCGGCGTCAGACATTCGCGCGCCGAGGCGATGACCGACTCATCGCTCTCGCAGAATTTGTTGCGCAGGCCATTGACATGCAGATGATCCACGCCCGCCAGCCGGAAGAACTTCTGGAAGGCGATGTATTCCCAGCCGAGATAGGGATGGCGGGTGAGCGCACCCCAGCCAGCGCGATGGCCGTGTATCGGTAGCTGAGAGTGACGGCGCAGATGAGCCACCGCCGCCAGCCCCACCGGGATCAGGTTGACCATGACGCAGGTGCCGCCGTGTTCCAGCACGATGTCATGTCCGCGCAGCATCTCATCCAGATCGCCGGTGATGTTGAACGCCACCATCACCTGTTTGCCGGTGCGATCCGCGAAGTCATTGACCACCCGCATCACGGCCTGGACGCGCTCGGCCAGCGGCGAATGTGGCGAATTGGTTTGCAGTTCATCATCCTTGATAAAATCCAGCCCGGCCTCGCACAGCAGCTTGACCAGGTCAGCCGTTTGCTGTGGCGAGAAACCGACGCTGGGCTTGATGATCGTCCCCAACAGCGGACGCCCTTCGACACCGGTCAGGCGGCGCGTCCCTTCAATGCCGAACTGCGGGCCAGGATAAGCATCTTTGAAAGCCGGGGGGAACTGCACATCCATCAGGCGCAGGCCGGAGAACGGCCCCAGTTCGTACAGATTGCCGCTGACGGCGGTCATGCAGGTGGTCATTGAAGGGCCGATGTTGGCGAAGGGGAATGACAGCACCACTTCCGCCCGTTGATAGCGCTGGCCTTTGGCCGGTTTGGCCCCCGGCAGCGACGGCACATCCACCGTCTCCAGCTCGGTGATGCGTTCGACGCGCGCCCCGTGATTCGCCAGCAGTTCCGGCGTCTCCCCCGGCACCTTGACGAAGGTCCCGGCGGACTGCTCCCCGGCCATCAGGTCAACGGCGCGGCGCAACTCGTGGGCGGTTTCAAGGCGATAGGTGGCGTAAATGCGATCCATAAGCCGTTTCCCCTCAACCTGCTGCTGATTCAACCTCAGGTCTCGATTGGGCGGATGAAACGTCGTTTGAGCTTCGCCAAATTAGCTTCGCGCAGGCTGTCGAAAAAGATGGCGAGAAAAATGATGAATGCCCGCGCAATCGGTTGCAGGTACAGATTAACCAGATTGAATTGCAGTCCGGTACCAACCATCTGGATGAGCATTGCCCCGATGACTGTGCCGAACACATTGCCTACGCCACCGAACAGGCTCGTTCCACCCAGCACCGCCGCTGCAATCGCATCGAACTCGCGGGTTTCGGCAAAGCTGCGATCCACCCGCCCGCCCAGTTGCGAAGCCAGGATGAACCCGGCCAGCCCAGCGCAGAACCCGGAGATCAGATAGACCAGGAACAGGGTGCGGTCGGTATTGATGCCGGCTTTCTTGGCGGCTTCGATGTCATTGCCAACGGCGTAGACCTGCCGCCCAAAGGGAGTCTGGGTCAGGATGAACCAGGCTGCCAGCACCACCAGCGCGAATACCACGATCGGCATGGGGATGATGCCGAGCACCAGCGTTTGACCAAAAGCATTCATACGTTCGGGAAAGTCGATCTGCTGCGATTCGGTCAACGCCGTACCCAACCCACGCCCGATGACCAGCGTTGCCAGCGTGGTCATGAACGGGATGATCTTCAGCCGGACAATGCAGAAGGCGTTCAGGGCACCGAACAGGGTGCCGACGACAATCGAGACCAGCAGCGCTGGCAGGATTTCCAGGCCGCTTGAACGCATCAGCAGCCCGGCACAGACCACCGACAGATACATATTCGAACCGACAGAGAGGTCAATGCCAGCAGTGAGCAGCACGAACGTCATGCCAACGCCGATGATGCCGGCGAACACTGCTGCCTGCTTGATGATGTTGAGCATGTTTTCTGGCAGCCAGAAGCGGGGGAACTCCAGTCCGATGCCCTCGATCACCAGGCGCGGCGAGGTCAGACCAAACAACACAAATACGGCGATGAACAACACAATGGTGGAGTTGTTCAGGAGCAATTGAAACAGGGTGGACATTCGCTTTTGCATTATCAGTCTCGTTTCATCGGCTCATCGGCTGGCGAATGGTTTTCACGGAAAGCGGCGCTCAGGATGTGCTGGCGGTCAAACTGGTCGCGGGCAAATTCCCCGACCACCTCACCCCGGCTCATCACCAGAATGCGATCACACATGCCGATCAGTTCCTCCAGTTCGGAAGAGATAATCAGGACGCCGCTGCCATCGGCAGCCAGCCGGTCAATAATGCTGTAGATTTCATACTTCGCACCGACATCAATGCCGCGTGTGGGTTCATCCATGATAAAGATAGATGGGCGGGAAAGCAGCCACTTGGCAATCACCACTTTTTGCTGGTTGCCCCCGCTCAAGGACTTAGCGGGCTGTTGCCGAATGTCACCGCTCTTGAGCTGGAGAACACTGGCTGTCTCGCGGGCGCTTTCTTCCAGGTGCTGGGTATCAATCATCTGGATCAGATTGCGGGCAAACTCCGGCAGCGAGACCAGGCTGATATTGTTGGCAATATCAATGCTCATCAACAACCCCTCTTCGCGCCGGTTCTCGGTCACAAAGGCCATCCGGTTACGGATACTGCTGCGCGGCGAGGGGTTACGAACCGACTGGCCTTCGACCACGATGTCGCCCTGTTCAAACGGATCCATGCCAAAGATCATGCGCGCCAGCTCGGTGCGCCCGGAACCCATTAGACCAAACAGACCCAGCACCTCGCCCCGATGGAGCTGGAAGGATACCTTCTCAACGATCCCGGCAGTACTGACATCCTTGATCTCCAGCAGGGACTGATCAGTTGGGGTTGAAGTACGGGGCGGATATAGCTGCTCGATGCTGCGCCCTACCATCAGCGCAATCATGCGATTGACCGGGAAATCGCTGGCGTTTTCCAGCGCGACCAGTTCACCATCACGCATCACGGCGATTCGATCCGCCAGCTTGCGAACATCGCTCAGGATGTGGGAAATATAGATCAGGCCTTTACCCTGACTGGAAAGCTGATCCATGATCGCGAAGAGACGCTCGGTTTCCCGTGCCGTCAGCGAGGTAGTCGGTTCATCAAAAATGATGAGAGAAGCATCCTGATGCAGCGCTCTGGCAATTTCAACCAACTGCCGTTCGCCGGGGGAAATACGATCCACTGGAGTATCTGGTGCGAGATCAAGACCGACTGAAGCCAGCAGCGCGCGGGTCTGCTGTTTGATTTTGGCGCGATCAAAGCTGCCGGGAAATCGGGCTCGGGGAAAGTCGCTGATGAAGATATTCTCAGCGATGGACAGGTTGGTGAAGAGGTTGAGTTCCTGATGGATGAAGGCAATGCCGGATCGTTGAGCGGCAGCCGGTGTGCGCGGGCTGTAAGGCTGCCCATTGAGCAGCATACGACCACTATCCGGCGCGATCACGCCACCGACCAGATTCATCAGGGTGGATTTTCCCGCGCCGTTCTGCCCGATCAAACCCAATGTCTCGCCCGCATTCACGCTGAGGCTGACACTCTTGACGGCAGCGATCCCGAAAAAGGCTTTGGTCAGTTCATGTAAATCCAGTAGGGTGGTCATGTGCGCTGCTCCCGGTTGATGAGGCGTGTGCGCGTGACATCGATCAACGCCGCCAGTAGAATAAACCCACCTTTCACCGCATCAATCACAAATGGCGACAGCCGCATGGCATTCAGAATGTTTAGCAGCAGGACGAAAAAGGCCACACCAAAGAAGGTTCCGCGCACCGAGCCTTTGCCACCGAACAGGCTGGTACCGCCGATCACCGCCGCGCCGATGATGTCTAGCAGCAGATTGCCGCCACCCAGCGAGGGTTGACCGATTGCCAGACGTGCCGAGTACAGGATCGAGGCCACAGCCGCGCAAAATCCGCTGAACATGTAGACGCGGATGATGACACTCTTGCTGGGTATGCCGGAGATGTCACTGGTGACGCGGTTGGTGCCAATCGAGAACATCTGTCGTCCGAAAACCGTTCGGGAGAGGATGAATTGGGATACGATTGCCAACCCGACAGCAATAACAAACGGATAGGTGATGAACTGGAGAATATCACGCCGCGCGATGTCCGGTGTGAGCTTGGGGCCAAGGTAGATGGAAACAATGTCACCTTTGCCCAGGGTGATGAAAGATTCCGGCAGGCCGGAAATGTTGCGCGATTGCGTCAGCCACAGGGCAAAAGCAGCGAAAAAAGTTGATGTCACCAGCGTGACCATGAACGGAGCCATATTAAAGCGTGTGATCGCGTAGCCGTTCAGATAACCGATGAAGGTGCCGACCAGCAGCATGACCAGTACGCCGACAGGTACCGCCAGATCGCTCCCGGCCAGAGGCCCACCTTCCGGGCGCATCAGAGTTCCCCATAACGGGCTCTTGTCAAAGAAAGAGGGATCAAGCGTTTGCGCCATGACAATCGCGCCGACCACGCTGGTGAAGCCCATAGTCGCCCCGACAGAAAGATCAATTCCGCCCAGGATAAGGACGAAGGTCTGTCCGATGGCAATCGCCAGCAGCGGCCACATATTCTGCACCTGGTTGGCGATGTTGCCGGGGGTGCCGAGTGTCGGAAAAAAGAAAGAGGCGGTAATGAACAGAATCAGGGTCAGATAAAGCACGAAATAATCAGAAAGAAGAAACTGCCGGATCAGACGATTGACAGTTGATTTTCCGCCGGCGCTGGGTCCTTCTCGGCGAACCAGGCTTTGTACGCGGTTCAGGCGATCATCCACAGTAGTCACAGATTATCCCTCGGTCTAAGGCTGCCGTGATCAGTTATGTCGGGGGCGCATCCGGTTGATGCACCCCCATCATCTATTTTACTGATTCAGGAAGCCTTCGTCATAAAGCACACAGCCCCACATATCGCTGCGCTGGAACTGAATGTTGCCAGCAGTCAGGGCAAAGCCGGGGTCAATCAGCACTTCATTCGGCTGAGTTTCGCCATCGGCAATCGCCTGCAGCAGACGATTCATGGTCAATTCGGCTTCGAGGAACAGGTTCTGAACGCCGGTCGCATCGACATAACCCTGGTCGATCAGCATACAGGCGGTCGCGTCGCCATCCAGACCGGCCAGCAGGACATGCCCCTTGGTGCCAGCGGGCTGCCACATGCCACGCGGTTCCAGCACGGCACGAATGGTCGGGAAGAGGAAGTCAGACGAGGTGAAGATGAAGTCCACATTCGGATTGGCGGTCATAGCGGCTTCGAGGTTCGCCAACGCAGTGGCAGCATCCCACTCGGTCGCCACTTCGATGGGTTCATTGAACATGCCGGGGTAGCGTTCATTGTAACGGTTGATGACATTGAAGAAACCGTCACGACGACCAATCGCGTTGGTGTCCTGCAGGGCGCCGACCAGGATCAGCGGAGTGATAGGGGCACCAGTGATCTCGAACTGACGCAATGCCTTCTGGGCAATGAACTCAACAGCCTGCTCGGTAGCGCTAACATTGTCGGCGACGACGGTGATGCCGCGTGAACGATCATTCGGCGGGCGGTTGAAGACGGCAATCGGCACATCCGAAGCCTGAGCCTCGTTGATGATCGTTACAGCGCTGTCACCATCCTGCGGAATGATGATGATGCCATCAACACCCTGGGCGATGCACTCGCGGATCTGTTCAAGCTGACGGTTCGGATCTTCATTAGCATTGTATTCCAGCACCTCAATCCCCTGATCGCGCAGGGTCTGGGTGATCGCACGATGTCCAGCAACCCAGAATTCGGTCTCCAGATCCTGGAAGCCGAAGCAGATTGTGACATCCTGGGCGCGAACGGTACCAATGACGCCGAGGATGCCCAGCGCCATCACCAGCAAAGCAACGATTGCAAAACGACGCACTCTATTCATATCCTTCTCGCTCCTTACTTTGAACAATCTTTGAAACGAACCGGCACAGTTTGGGTCATGCACACTCCTTCGTTCAGCTATTCATCGTCAGCGGCGGGTTGGCCCGCGCGCTCAGTAACCGGCAGCGCCGGATAACTGACATTGCATATTGTATACAATCTGTAGGCACAAAGAATCTCACTTTGCGCCCACGATCCGCCGCACACCTAACCGGCATTCCCCGGCCACCCGTTCATTGATGCGCTGATTAACCGCGCGTAGTTGTTCCAGATCGCGCTGGCGGTAGGCATCCACAATATCGGTGTGGTCGCGGATGGCGTGGTATTCGTCATAATCTGGTATGGCCTCGGCACGGACATAGAGCAGCGCCGCAATCTGTGCCACCAGTTCATCCCAGTTGCGCCGCAGCAGGGGATGTTCGCTCTCGTTGATCAGAAATTGATGAAATGACATATCGGTGCTGCGGACATTCTTGAAATCGCCCGCTTCGATGAATTCACGCTGCCGTTCGATGGTCGCCTGCAATTGCTGGTGATCGGCGGCGCTCAGGCGTTGGATGATGAGTTCACCGGCGAAGTTTTCCAGCATCGTCCGCATCGAGAAGATGGTTACCACATCGTCTTCGGTGAAAACGCGCACGAAACTGCCGCGATTGCGCGAGGCGACCACCAGCCCCTCGCGTTCCAGCAGGATCAGCGCTTCCCGCACCGGCGTCCGGCTGACACCCAACTGCTCGGTCAGGGTTTGCTCAACAATATGGTCATTGGGCTTCAGGCGGCCTTCGATGATGGCAGTGCGGATTTGCTCCACTACCTGTTCACGCAGACTGACTGAACGGATCTGGGAAAAAGAGGACACTAAAAATGATCTCAGAAAAAAGGGTAATCGTCATCAAACAACTACGAATGATTGTATACAGTAGGCAATATACTGTCAAGCAGTTGATCGAATCGCAAACTGCTTCCCCAGGCAGACCATCTCATGGTATGCTCAGCGTGCCACAAAAAGGAGATCTTTTATGTCGACTGCGCCTGACCTGACACCCGAACTCATACGTGAGTATGTTATTTCAGCTCACGCCCGGTTGGAAAAAGTGCAGTCCCTGTTGCAGCAACACCCATCGCTGCTGACAGTACGACATGCCTGGGGGGAGAATGATTACGAGACTGCCCTGCAGGCGGCGGCCCATGTTGGCAACCGCCCCATCGCCGAGTACCTGCTCAGCCAGGGGTTCCCGCTGGATATCTGTGCAGCGGCGGCACTGGGACGCGAGCAGGCGGTAGCCGACTTCCTCAAAGCTGACGCAACCCTGGCACAGGCGCGCGGTGCACATAACATCTCGCTCATCTATCACGCAGCTCTCAGCGGTAATATCGCTATCGCTGAAATGATTTATGCTGCTGGCAACCGTGAAGGGTACAGCTTCGCGCTGCATGCCGCCATCAGCAAGGGGCATCTGGAGATGGTGCGCTGGCTGCTGGCTCATGGTGCCGATGACTGGACGGTAAAGAACTACGAAGGCAAGTCACTTGTGACCAAAGCAACTGAGCTGGGTCATCAGGCGATCACGCGGCTGTTGCGTGAACAAGGGGCAGAATAGCGCTCAGATGAACACGGCTGCCCGACCCCATTCCTCCGTGCTGACATCCCCTCCTTCAGCGCGGCTTAACTCGGTAGCTTGAGACGAGGGAAGAGACTGTGGCGCAGGCCGGTGCGTAGGTCGACCTGCGCCAGAGCGAAAGGAGGAGAGTAGCGAGAGGATTAGCCGCCCTTGGCCGCAATGTAAATATCGACGGTGGCCGCGGTCACGGTGTAGGTACCGGTGTTGTAATTGATCGGGATCGGGACGATGCCGACCTGCTGATCGGTCTCGACGCTGCCGGTGAAGGCCAGCTTGTTGTTGAAGACATCGTACAGCGCCTTGACGCCCTGATAAGTGAACAACTGGCGCTTCTGACCGACGCAGGCCGTCAGCACGCCTTCCTTGACCAGCGTCAGATGTTGCAACTCGGCGTCAACGCAGGTGGCAACGATGTCGCCTGCCCGCCCTGCTTCCTTGAGGGCGGCACCGATGCCAGGGCCAGACTCGCTGTTGAAGCCGGCCATACCCACCAGATCGGGGTTGGCGGTGATGAGGTTGGCGGCGGTCTGTGTGGTCTCGGCGATGTTTCCGCCGTCGCGCACCTGATCCAGCACCGTCAGGCCAGCCGGTTCGAGGACGGAACGGAAGCCGCGAATGGCCTGCTGATTGATCTCCTGTTCAGGATAACCCTGGGTCGCCACCGGCCCCTTACGATCCCCCAGTGCCCCCAACATGGCCTGCCCCTGCGCTACACCGAGGCTGAACCAGTCGGTGCCGATGAACGACAACCGCTTGCTGGCTGGCACATCAGCATCGACTGTCACCACTGGGATGCCAGCGTCGATAGCGGCGTCGATAGCCGGGATGAGCGCCGAGGGGTCCCAACCGACGACCATCATGCCCGATGGACGACGAGCAGTGGTCTGCTCGACAGCGGCTACCAGGCCGGGAATGTCTACTGTGTTCGGGCCGGCGATGGTGACGGTGACGCCCAATTCTTGGCCGATCTGGAACAGCGCCGGATGGTCATTGGCGACGAACAGCGGCAGATTGGTGAAGGCCGAGAGCCACACATATTCCTGCTGCTCCTGGGCGCGGCTCTTGCGGATGAAGGCCGGGAACGAGAGCGCACTGGCAGCCACCGCCGTGCCAGCACCGATCTTCAACATATCACGACGCGAAATATTCTTGTTCATGGTTGAAAGGTCTCCTTATGAGCAAAGACTTATTAGACTTTTGAAGCCGGTCTATGACTGCGGGATGGATGAACGGTGACTGCCTCCTTTCTTCGATTAAGGACTGTGCAGGATTGGGCTGGCCGAGCCGCCACAGATTGGCGATCAGCCACGCCGCCGGTTAACCACTGTGTCCAGCGCCAGCGCACCGATCAGCACCACGCCGATGGTGATTTGTTCCAGCGTCGAAGGGATGCCGAAGATGATGATGATGTTGCGGATGAGCGCGATGAAGATGACGGCGATCAGCACCCCGAAGACATTGCCCTTCCCACCGGTCAGACTGGCCCCGCCCAGCACCACCGCCGTGATGACGCGCAGCTCGGCTCCATCACCGGCAATCGAGATGCTGCTCTCGATGCGCGCAGCGAAGACGATGCCAGCCAACCCGGCCAGCAGCGCGCTGATGACGAAGGCGATGATTTGCAGGCGCTCGACATTCATGCCCGACAGCAGCGCCGCCTTCTGATTGCCGCCGATGTAATAATACTGGCGGAAGAAACGGGTGCGGCTCATCAGGTAGTAGAAGAGGACGACGGTGAACAGGAACAGCCAGAAGCCGAACTGAAAGCCGAGGAAGGTCGATTGACCGATGGCGTTGAAGGAGTCCGGCAGGAAGTTGATGCCCGGCCCGCCGATGTAGATGGCGATGCCGCGAAAGATGCCCATCGTCCCCAGGGTGGTGATGAGGGCGTTGACCTTCACTTTAGCGACGATCACCCCATTCAGCAAACCGCCCAGCGCGGCGCACAGCAGCCCGGTGGAAATTGCCAGCTCCAGCGGCCAGCCGTTGACTTTCAAGAGCGACCCGACGATCACGCCAGCCATCGAGAACATGCCGCCGACCGAGAGATCGAACACGCCGCTGACCATCAGCAGCAGCATCCCGACCGCCATGATGCCGTCGAAGGCCAGATTGCGCATCACCGCTTGCAGGTTGTTGAGGGTGGGAAAGGTGTTGGGACGGGCAATCGACGCGATGACGACCACGACCAAGATTGCCACCAGCAGCGCCACCTCGCGGCGGAAGCCGATATTGCGCAGTGCTTGCAGCGGGTTGGTCGTGGCGCCCAGGGTAGAGGAAGAGGTGGTCATAATCTTCTCCGGCCTTCAGTGATGGGTATCGAATGATGCCAGGGTCATAATCTGTTCTTCGCTGGCTTCGGCGCGCGGCATTTGCCCGGCGATGCGTCCGGCGCGCATGACGGCGATGGTATCGGCCACTGCCAGCACTTCCGGCAGCTCGGAGGAGATGACGATGATGGCCTTGCCTTCATCGGCCAGTTGCCGCAGCAGCCGGTGGACTTCAACCTTGACACTGACATCGATGCCGCGCGTCGGTTCGTTGACGATCAGGATTTGTGGATCGACCAGCAGCCACTTGGACAGCACTACCTTCTGCTGGTTGCCACCGCTGAGGGTCTGCACCAGGCGCTGCACCGTCGGCGAGGCGATCTGCAACTGCTGGCGATACTGCTCGGCGGTCTGGTCACGGCGTGACTCGCTCCACCACCAGCGCCCGAAACGCCCCAAGCTGCCGGAAGCGATGTTGTCGCTGATCGCCATCTCCAGGAACAACCCGGACTCCTTGCGATCGGGTGGCAGGTAGCCGATGCCGTGCTGGATGGCATCATAAGGGGAACGGATGGCCTGTGGCTGACCCTCTACACAAATCGTTCCGCTGGCAAGCGGACGCGCCCCGAAGAGGCTGAGCGCCAGTTCATCACGGCCCGATCCTTCCAGCCCGGCAATTGCCAGGATTTCGCCCCGGCGCAGGCTGAGGTTGATGTCGCGCAGCCGGACTTCGCCCGGCACGTCGCCCGGTGGATCGCTCAGGTTGGTGACTTGCAGCAGCGTCGGCGCATCGGCTGGGATCGTCCGCGCCTGGAAATCGTAGAGCATCTCGCGCCCAACCATCATCCGCACCAGTTCGCGCGGCGTGGTCTTCTCCACTTCCAGCGTCCCCTGCTTCTCGCCATCCTTCAGCACGGTGGCATGACGGGCGATCTGGAAAATCTCGTCCAGCCGGTGGGAGATGTAGATCACGCCGACGCTCTGGCTTTGCAGGCGCTGGATGACGCGGAATAGCGCCTCGGTCTCGACACGGGTCAGCGCAGCCGTCGGCTCATCGAGGATCAGCAGTTTGGCGTTCAGCGAGAGCGCCTTCGCCACTTCCACCATCTGCTGGTGGGCGAACGACAGATGATCGAGCGGCAGGCGCGGGTCGATCTCCAGTTCCAGGTGCGCCAACAGATCGCGTGACTGGCGTGTGAGGGCGTCGGTGTCGATGCTGCCGAAGCGATTGAGCGGCTGGCGTCCGGCGTAGATGTTCTCAGCCACGCTCAGGTTGCTGAACAGGCTGCGTTCCTGATAGACGATGGCGATGCCGAGTTCCTGAGCATGACGCTCGGAACGGATGCTGACGGCCTGATGACCGTTGAAGTGGATGCTGCCGCTGTCGGGCTGGTAGACTCCGGCCAGCACCAGCATCAGGGTACTTTTGCCGGCACCATTCTCGCCGACGACGGCATGAACCTCGCCATAGTCAACGGTCAAGTCAACACCCTTGAGGGCATGGACGCCGGGAAATCGTTTGTGGATGCCGGTCATTGCCAGCAGTGGATGAACAGGTGAGGTCATAAATAATCTTTGAACCGCAGTTTCCGCACAAAAAACAAAATTCGGATATAATCATTGGTATGCGGCATACCACTTTCATCTACGATGCTATCATCCTTCGCTGATCCTGTCAATGAACTCGCACCAGTGGTTTGACGCTCACTCGTCATTCGATGTAGATTCAGATAGCATCCCATTGGCAGACAGCAAAGGTAACAGCGTCTCATGCCCATCCAAACCCCTACACCCCAGTTCCAGGCATTGCCGCGCAACACGCTGGCCGAACAGGTCACTGAACAACTCGAAGATTTCATCGTCAGCCAGCACCTTCAGGCTGGTGACCGGCTGCCCTCCGAACGCGAGCTGGCGAAGCAGTTCGGCGTAAGCCGGACAGTGGTGCGCGAGGCAGTGCGCGCCCTGCAAGCCCGCAGCATGGTCGAGGTCAGTTCCGGCAGCGGCACGGTCGTCCGCGATGTCAGCACCCAGTCGGTGAGCAAGTCGTTCTCGATGCTGCTGCGCCAGGGACGTCCACACGTGGATTACGGGCTGGTCTCGGAAGTACGGCGGCTGCTGGAAGTCGAGATGTCTGGGCTGGCGGCGGCGCGGCGCACCGCTGACGATCTGGAGAAGCTCCAGGAAATTGTTCACACGATGGATGAGATGCAGCGCGATCGCGAGAGTTTCGCCCGCATCGATGTCGAATTTCATGTGGCGGTCGCGGCGGCCACCCATAACAACCTGTTCGTCGTCATGCTCGAATCGCTGGCCGACATCATGCTGGAGGTGCGGCTGACCGGGTATGAGACGCCGGGAGCGGCCACCCACGCGATCGATTATCACACCCGCATTTATGAAGCGGTACGCGATCAGGATGTCGAAGCGGCGCGGCGTGTCATGTCGGAGCATCTGGATATGTCCGAGCATATTTTCCGTGAGGGTCTGGCACGGCAGCAGTCGGCGGAGTGACTATGCCCTCCAGGCACGTCGAAACCCCGATGATACCGTGCTTCATCAGAAGGAGTGTCAGGCGTCAGAGGCGATGCCTGTGAACCTGGCGCTCACTGGTATTCATGCAGTCCCTCGCCCCTAGCTCTTAACCGCACCCATGGTGATGCCGCGCACGAAATGCTTGCGCACCAGCAGCCCCATGATGATGATCGGCAGGGTGGCGATGACGCCGACAGCGCTGGCGAGACCCCACTCATACGACTGCGCCCCGAAGAACCGCGCCATCAGCACTGGCAGCGTCAACACATTGTTGCGCGTCAGGATCAGGGCGAAGAGGAATTCCGTCCATGAGAAGAGGAACACAAACACCGTCGTCGCCATCAGGCCGGGAGCGATTAACGGCAGGGTGATGAGCCGCAGCGATTGCAGGCGCGTCGCCCCGTCGATCAGCGCACTCTCCTCGACCTCCGGCGGCAGCTCGACCAGATAGCTGCGCAGCATCCAGATACAGATCGGCAGGTTGAAGAGGCAGTGCAGCAGGATCAGGCCGATGTAGGTATCGACCAGCCCGACCACGCGGTAGAGCAGGAAGATCGGCAAAATAGTGGCGACGGGCGGCAGGATGCGCTGCGACAGGAACCAGAACGACAGATTATTGCCGCCGGTGTTGAAGCGCGCCATGCTGTAAGCGGTGGTCGCGCCCATCATCAACGTCAGCGCCGTCGTCCCCAGGGCCACGATGGCGCTGTCACGCAGGGCAGGCAGGGCATCGCCGGCGTCGGAGAAAGCGCGGATGTAATGCCCCCAGTGTGGTTCTTGCGGCAGATAGGTCGGCGGATAGGTGGCGTATTCTTCCGGCACCTTGAACGAGGTCGAGACCATCCAGAACAGCGGGAAGCCGAAGAACACGATGGCAACCAGGATGATGAGGTAGCGCAGTGCATACCAGGCGATGGTCTGCGCCCGATGGGCTGGACTGTGAGGCGTCTGCATCGTCGGCTCCTTAGGTCTCGCCAACACGGCGAATCAGGATCGTCGAAGCGATGACGATCACGATCATGAACAGGATCGCGCCGGCAGCGGTATAGCCGAAGCGCCCGAACGAGATGCCATTCAGGTAAAGATAATAACTGTAGGACTCAGTCGAGCTGCCCGGCCCGCCCTGCGTCAGGATGTGGATGATGTCGAAGATTTTCAGCGCATCGAACAACCGCAGCAGCAGCGCCACCAGCAGCACCGGACGTACCACCGGCAGCGTGATACGCCAGAAGATCTGCCACGACGAGGCGCCATCGACCCGCGCCGCCTCATACAGCTCGGTGTTGACCGCCAGGAATCCGGCCAGCGCGATCAGAAAGACGAAGGGCGTCCACTGCCAGACATCGGTGATGACGATGGCCGGGATCGCCAGTTGCGTGTTCGCCAGCCATAACAGATTCACCGGCTGCCCGGTCAGGCGGCTGAGGACATCGTTGACCGCGCCAAAGCGGGCATCCCACAACATGCGCCAGGTTTGCCCGGCGACGACCGGCGCGACCATCAGCGGCAGGATCAGGATGGAGAGGAACAGGGCGCGTCCGGGGAATTCCTGCACGAACAGCGCCGCCAGCCCGATGCCCAGCACAAATTGCAGGCTGACCGCCAGCACCGCGATCATGACCGTGTTACGCAGCGCACCCCAGAAGCGGGCGGTTTCCAGCAGCGTCACATAATTGTCGAGGAAGAGAAAGCGCTGCCCCGGCACCTGAACATCCCACTGCACCGTGCTGAGGCCGAGCGCGTAGAGCGTGGGGAAGATCACCACCAGAAAGACGAACACCATGCTCGGCATCACCCACAGCCAGGCCAACCGCTGCGTCCCGCTCAGGCGCAGCGCCACCAACCCCTGCGCCACCAGGATCAGTCCGGTGATGACCAGGATGGGGCCGATGTTGCGCAGCAGCAGAGTCAGCGAGGGTATGGTGGGGGCAAGACTCATCAGGGCTGCCCCACCCAACAGCAGCGCCGCCCCGCCCAGCAGTAAACCCGCCCGCCAGCGCCCGGTGTCCAGCGCACCGGTTGCGGTGGATTGCGCGATTGATGTCATAAGTCCCCCTTCATGGCTGTAGCGTGACCAGCAGCGTCGCCAACCCACGCCGGTCGCCGCGCGGCTTCCAGACCAGCGGCGCAGCATCGGCTCGTTGCAAGGATGTCAGGCGGCGCAGCATGACCTCCAGCGTCAACTGCATCTCCAGCCGGGCGATGGGTGCGCCGAGGCAGATATGCACACCCGCGCCGAAGCTCAGGTGTTTGTTGGGCGAACGATCCAGCACACAGCGCTCGGCCTCGGCAAACACCGCCGGGTCGTGATTGGCCGCGCCGAAGCCCAGCGCCACGATGTCGCCGCCGGGGATGTGCTGCCCGTGCAGCTCCAGATCATGGCTGGCGTTGCGCCCGAAAATCTGAATCGGTGAGGAGAAGCGCAGGAATTCCTCCACCGCTGACGGGATCAATCCCGGCTCGCGCTGGAGGCGCTTCCAGTCATCGGGATGTTCGGCCAGCCAGCACAACATCACGCTCAGGGCGTCGGCGGTTGTCTCGAAGCCAGCACCGAAGATCACGGTACAGTAAGAATGAATCTCGCTATCGGTCAGGCGGTGTCCATCGACTTCGGCGGCAATCAGCAGGCTGATGAAGTCATCCTGTGGCTGGGCGTGGCGTTCAGCGATCAACTGATCGATGTGGGCGCCGAATTCCCGGCTGGCCTGCTGCGTCCCGGCCGGGTCTTTGGGTTGAAACATGCGATCCAGCCATTTGACCCACAAATGCGAATCGGCCGGCGGCAGTCCGGTGAAAGCCGCCAGCGCCCCGACCGACAGCGGCACGGCGTACTCGGTCGCCAGATCGCCGCCACCTTGCGCCAGCAGGTTATCGACCAGTCGTTCAATCAACGCCATGATCGGCTGGCGCAGTTTTTCCACCCGTTCTGCCGAGAACACTGGATTGACCAGCGCCCGATAACGCGAGTGCAGCGGTGGGTCGAGTTCGATGGGCAGCATCGGCTCGGTGCGCGGGGTGATGATCGGGATGGCGGTCACGCCGACCACGCTGGAGGTGTAACTGCGCCAATCCAGCGCCGCGCTCTTCACATCGTCATAGCGAGTCAGCAGCCAGAAACCGCCGTAGCGCGGGCTGTGCATCACCGGACAGTCCTGGCGCAACTGGTCATAATGCAGGAACGGGTTTTCCGAAAAGCTGCGGCTGTGAATATCGAGATCGTCGAACGCCTCGCAGCCGGCTGATGGGGTCGGCTCGTCCATCTCATTCTCCCCCTTCGGTTGATGTCGGTCATCCCTGGGTGAAAGGCAATGCGTTTACACAGACAGCGTATTACGCATTTTGTAGCCCTCATCCCCCCAGCCCCTTCTCCCAGTGGGAGAAGGGGAGCCATCGTGAACGACTCATTTGTAAGCCCCTCGTCCTGTTGGAGAGGGCCAGACGAGAGCGTAAATCATTACACGCTCTGGCGGACACCCCGTTGGGTGTCCCTACGAACCGTTGGGTGTAGGGACGGGCCGTTGCCCGTCCGCCAGAGTTTTCCTTGAATCGCCTCACGCATCCAGCGGCGAGGGCGCATCCACCAGCGCCGGCTCGGCCGGGTAGGCACCGGGCATGCTCAGATAATTGGCGTAGGCCGCCTTCATCCGATCCAACCCCAGCCGTTCGACGATGCCGTTGAAGTCCGACGCGGCCGTGTCCAGCGCCGCCTGCGGGTCAGTCCCGGCATAGACGCTAGTCATGGCGCGGTCAATCGAGTCCAGGAATTCCTGACCGCCCGGTATCAGCAGATCGAGCGAGGCATTCTCGGCGGCCAGTTGCAGCGTCGCCAGATATTGCTCGGCTTCCGGCCACAGCTTCTTGTATTCTTCGGAGGCGAAGTGGCTGAGGCGGAACGGATCGCGCAGGGCATAGGGCAGCGTCACGCGCTGGAGGCTGATCTCCGGGCTGTTGAGCCACTGGCTGAAGAGATAGGCCAATTCCTGGCGCGGGCTGTCCGCCGAGACGCCCAGTACGAAGCCGCCGGCCATCTGGGTGATGTTGCCGGGAAACAGGGTATAGCCAGTCTTGCCGATGACCTGCGACTGCGGCAGGAACGAAAGCTGTTCGGCCTGCTGACCATAACCGGCTGACCAACGCCCCAGCGGCGGCCAGAACCAGGTCATGGCATAGGCACCCGCCAGCCACTGCTGGAATGAGTCCACCGGGTTGATCTGCTCGATGCCCGGCTGCATGAACTGGTTGAGGAAGGCTTCTTCACGAATCGTCCGCAGACCGGCGGCGCTGTTGACGGTGGCGGCCATGCTCTCCGGGTCGAAGAGGACGCCGCCGTTGGCCTTGAAGTGCTGGAGGAAGAGGAAGGAGTTGCCACCGGCACCCGTCGCCCGGCCAAAGCCCAGGCCATAGACATCCGGGGCCAGCTTCTCGGTAAAGAAGCGGGCGATGTCGGCCAGTTCCTTGTAATTGGTGGCGGGGGCCAGCGGATAACCGAAGGTGTCGGCGAATTCCGCGCCGTGTTCGTTGAACAGATCGGTGCGATAGTAGACCAGCAGCGTGTCGCCATCATCGAACAGACCGTAGGTCTTGCCATCATAATTGCCCATGCCGCGATACAACGGCAGCACTTCGTCCAGTTCACCGGCTGGCATATACTGCGCCAGGAAATCATCAATCGGCGCGGCCACGCCTGATGAGGCGTAATCCGGCACCCACGACGGTGACATGCTCAACACATCGAACGCGCCCGATTTGGCGATGCCTTCCTGTAACTGGCGCGAGTAGAGTTCGGTGCCGCCGGGGACTTCGACGACGTTGATGGTGACGCCGGTGCGTTCCAGGAACAGCGGGCCGCTGAACAGCAGCGGGTCTTGTGCCTGAAGACCGCCTTCCCAGACCACGTTGAGCGTCTGACCGGAGAAGGCTTTGGCGGCTTCTTCGGCAATCTTCGATGACGACTGGACATCATCCTGCGCCCGCACCCGCCAGGTCAGGGCATTGACTGCCGGGAAGGACAGGCCGAGCGCCCCCATGAACTTCAGGAACGACCGGCGGGAAATCCGACCTTCAATGTAATTTTGGGTGACAGCAACGAGCGGCTTGGGAATATCGTGCATACGATCTTTACGAGACATACGGAATAATCCTTTCGCATCAATAATCTGGCTCACTGGACAGCTTGTGGACGCGCTTCAGCGGTGTTTCACCTCCCCCTCATCATTCCCCTTGAAGTGTTTCGTTTCACGCGCCTCGATCCTGTCTGAGGCCGCCGGATAATGCTCTACTCCTCGTCACGCGCCCAGGAGCCGCCCGCCAGAAAGCCGCCATCGACCACGATGTTCTGGCCGGTGATGTAGTTGCCGCCGGGCGTGGTCAGCAGCAGCGCCGCACCGACCAGTTCTTCCGGCTCGGCGGGACGGCGCAGCGGGATGCGATTGCGCAGCCAACTGGCCTTCTTCGGATCATCCCAGATCGGTTTGGACAGCGGCGTGCGGATGAAGCCGGGCGTGATGCAGTTCACCTGAATGTTGTCGCCTGCCCACTCGACCGCCTGGACTTTGGTCAACTGTGCCACCGCACCTTTGGAGAGGCCATAGACCGAGACCGTATCGAGGGCGAAGAAGATGTTGATCGACGTGATGTGGAGGATTTTGCCGCCGCCCTGGGCTTTCATGAGGGGATGTGCTGCCTGTGATAGAAAGAAAATCGCCCGTGTGTCGATGCCGGTGATGAACTCGTAATCATCCTCGGTCACATCGGCAATCGGTTTGCGGCGGTTGGTGGCGGCGTTGTTAATCAGAATATCCAGCCGGCCCATCTTCTGGTGCGCTTCAGCGATCAACCCGCGGCACTCGGCCACGCTGCCCAGATCGGCATACAGGGGGACGGCTTTCCCGCCCACCGCCGCGACCTCGGCGCAGGTTTGCTCCACCCGCTGCTGATCGCGGCCATGCACCCCAACGACTGCCCCCGCCTCGGCATAGGCCACCGCGAAGGCGCTGCCGATCCCGCCCGATGCGCCAGTGATCAGAACCGCTTTGCCTTCCAGCGAAAACAGACGGGCAAAAAGCGAGGCGTTTGCAGTCATGGTCTTCCTCGATGGTTAGACAACCGGGTACAACGGCGTTTCCCCGCGCAAGCCGCGCAGGCAATTTTCGATGGTGATCTCGCCCATGCGCCGCACCCCATCCAGCGTGCGTCCGGCCATGTGCGGCGTCGCCACCACGTTATCGAGTTGCAACAGCGGGCTGCCGGTCGGCGGCTCGTTGACGAAGGCATCCAGCCCCGCGCCCCACAGATGCTTGCTCCGCAGCGCCTCGGCCAGCGCCGCCTCATCCACCAGCGAACCGCGCGCCGTGTTGATGAAGATCGCGCCTTTTTTCATCGCGCCGATGCGCCGGGCATCGATCAGCACACCCTCGACCTGTTCGGCTGCCGCATGTAACGACAGCACATCCGAAGCGGCGATCAGGTCATCCAGTTCCATGAAGGTGATGCCGTGTTCCACCGCGAACGCCCTATCCGGGTAGGGATCATAGGCCGCCAGTTTCATGCCGAAGCCTTTGGCCCGCAGCGCCACACCCTTGCCGATGCGCCCCAGGCCGACGATCCCCAGCAGCTTGTCTTTCAGTTCGACGCCAAACGGCGACTTCCAGCCCCCGGCCAGGGTCGCCTGATGCACCGTCACCAGGTTACGCGCCACCGCCAGCAACAGCGCCAGCGTCAGGTCGGCCACCGAGTCATGGATCGCGCCGGGGGTGCTGCTGACGCTGACGCCTTTGGCTTTGGCCGCCGCCAGATCAATTGTCTCCAGCCCGACGCCGTGCTTGGCGATGGTCTTCAGCCGATCAGCGCTCTGGATGACACGCGCCGTCAGTTCATCGGTGCCGGTCACGATGCCGTCCACCCCTTGCAGCGCTGTCAGCAGCTCGTCTTCACGATACGCCCGCCCGCCGACGCCGTTGGGGATGACCTCGCAGCCGGCCTGTGCCAGTTGCGTCAGATGTTCCGGGAAAGCCTGACCGAACGACTTCGAGCCAATCAGCACCCGCCACTCAGCCATGCCCGCCTCCGCTCTGTTGTTTCTGCCGCGCCAGTTCATTCGCCCCGCCCAGCGGATGGGTCTGTGCCAGCGTCGCCACGTCGAAGCCGCGCAGCGTCTTGGCGATCAGCGTCAGCGCGTCGCCGAAGGCCCCCGCCGCCAGCGTGCTGCCGAAGGGGAGCAGCGCATCGCCCTCGGCTGCGGCATAGGTCGGGATGCGGTTGACGATGTGGCTCAAGCCGGCCAGTTCGCTCTCCGGATTGGCTGTCCAGGCGATGACAGTCGCGCCACGTTCGCGGGCGATGCGGGCGAAGGTGTTGATGTCGGCGCTCTTGCCGGCCTTCGACAGCAGGATGAGGACATCGCCGCTGCCGGGGATGGCCGACTCGCCGTGCAGCGCATCGCTGATCGGGATGTAAAAGGCTTTCATGCCGCAAGTCCCCAGCAGGTGCGCCAGCCGTTTCGCCATCGCCCCCGAAGTCCCCGCGCCGCTGACCAGGATGCAGCCGGGGCAGGTCGCCACCAACCGCGCCGCCTGGACAAAGCTGTCATCCATCGCCGCCGCGATCTGCTGCAAGGCTTCCGCTTCCGCCCGTACCAATGCCTGTCCCTGTGCCAGAATCTCGTTGTCGTTCATCGTCCCTGCTCTATGAGAGTGAAAAGTTGAAAGTGAAAAGTAAAAAGTTGTTAGTTGTTAGTTCCTAGTTGTTAGTTCTTAGTTCCTGGTTCTTAGGTGTTGGTTCAGTCGGTTGTGAATGTCGCCGGTCGAGCCGGTATCGGTTCAGTTTGCGGTGAGGTTCATTCCACCGCATGATAATTCTCAATGATGAGCCAACATCTCCCGTAGGGGCGGTTCGCGAACCGCCCCTACAGCCTGTAACCTGCCAATATGGCGTCCTCTCAACCGACAGGGCGACACTGGGTGTCTGTCACTCATCCTCATGTGCCTGGGCCACCGCCCACCAGCGCCCGCATGGCCGCCACCTCAGCCGCCATGTCCGGCACCTTGTAGATACCGGCACCGAAGGCCACCGCGTTCACCCCGGCAGCCGCCAGTTCCGGCAGATGCTCACGTTTCACACTGCCGGCCACCTGAAGATCAACCATCGCGCCAGCGGCATCGATCATCCCTCGCAGCGCCCTCACCCGGTGCAGCACACGGGGGTCATAGACCGCGCCGCGAGTCCCTTCACCCGTCACCCGCGCCAGCAGCAGCACCGCATCCGTCATGCCGATCACTGGCTCAATCGTCGCCAGCGCCGTCCCCATGGTCAGCGCTAGACCGGCCCGCATCCCGTGTTCGCGGATGACGAACAGCCCTTCGTAGAGCATGGTCAGGCTCTCGGCATGAACCAACAGCAGGTCAGTCCCGGCCTCAGCCAGCGCCGGGACAAAACGCAGCGGCTCCTGCGCCCCCAGATGCACCTCGAACGGCAGCTTCGTCAGCGGACGCAGCGCGGCAATCGTGCGCGGCGAAAAGCCCAGGTCGGAGACGAAGTGACCGTCGAACACATCGTGATGGATGAAATCCAGCCCCGCCGCTTCCAGCTGGGCGATCTCCTCCCCCAGGCGGGTATGGTCGCCGTTGAAGAGCGCAGCGCCCAGCCGCATCGCCCTAGCCCTCCGGCTCGATGGCAATCGCCCGTACCGGCACCGCGTCCAGTTTGGTGATCGGCAAGGGCAGCGCGATCAGATACACCCGCTGGTGTTTCAGCTCGACCAGATTGGTCAGGCATTCCAGCACCGGGATGGCGGCGTTGTTCAGTAGCAGATGATTGGGATGATGCTTGACGCCACGCACTTCAAAGCCGGAGCAGTCGGTGCCGAGGCAGTTGATCTTGCGATCTTCCACCAGCCAGCGACAGGCTTCCTCGGTCACATACGGGCGATCATGCGATTGCGGCGTGCGGTACTGGGTGTGCCGCCCGGTCATCAGCAGCACCCGGTCGCCGACCTGAATATCGCCGGCCGCCTTCATCTCTTCCAGGCTGATCGGTTCATTGACCTGCTTGCTGCGGAAGTCCAGCACAATCGCCGGCCCCATCAACTGCTCGATCTTCAGGCTGGCGGTATCGCCGCCATCGGCCAGGTAGTGCAGCGGCGCTTCGACATGCGTCCCGACATGCGACCACATATAGACGCTGCTCATGATGTCGCCCTCGCGGGTGGTGCGTTCGCCGCGCCGCGAGACTTCCAGCGTGTATTGTTCCTGTCCGGGGTGCAGCACATGCGTCAGATCGACCACCCGGCCCTGCGGTATGTTGACAGTGTAGTTCATGGATGTCATCTCCTCGTTATTGCTGTAATGCGGCTACCAGTCCGGTCACTCGCATCACGATGATACTCAATGGTTGTGTCGCTGCGGGTTTAGGTGATTTAATTCCTAAATCGGGTAATGCTCTGGCGTAGGGACGTGCCGTTGCACGTCCATCGGCTTGTTCGTAGGGACACCAACAGGGTGTCCACGTAAACCGTTACCCGTATATCTTCTTGATCCGCCTGACCATCTCACGATACGATACAAACGCCCCCTTCAATCATCTTCCCACATTTCCGGCACTTCCAGCCGGACGCCTTCCGCCCCGGTGGATACCCGATAGCTGCGCCCGCCCGCCGCCTCGATGGCCTGTGCTACCTGCGGCAGCGCCTCGGCTTCAGCGATGGCGATGATGATGCCGCCCCCGCCAGAGCCGGAAATCTTGGCTCCATACGCCCCTGCGCCGATAGCCGCTTCGATCAGCTGGTCGCTCTCCGGGATCGAGACCCCCATCTTAACCTGTAAACACTGGTGCAGGTTGAAGATATGCCCGATTGCACGCAGATCGCGGGCTCCTAGCGCCTTGAGAAACGGATCGAGCAGGTAGCCCATATCGCGGAAGACGTGCAGCCGCGCCGGATTTTCCTCCAGCCACAGCCGGATATGGGTGTTGGTCTCGTTGGTGCGATGCTCAACTTGCGTATCACCGATGACGAACGGGATGTTGACGGTGAAGGGCAGCAGCCGAGCCTTCTCCTCCAGCGTGTAGCGGATGAGCGCACCCAGGACACAGGTGCTGCTGTCCAGGCTGGAACCATAGCCGCCGTGCGCGATGGCATCGCCCTGCCAGCCGAAGAAAATGTTATCTTCAGCGCTGAGAGTTTGACCGAAGACAGCGTAGGCCGCCCGCGCCATCGCCGTGTTGGCGGCAGCCCCCGACCCCATGCCGGAGCCAATCGGCAGCGCCGACTTCCACTCGATGTCCAGCCCCGGCCCCTCATGCCGACTGACGATATGCCCCAGCGCGTACCGCCCCGGCGCGTAAAAGTCGCTGCGGATGATGGCGACGATTTCATCCACCGCCTTGCGTTCGCGCAGCGCATCTACCTGCGCCTTGAAAGCCAGCAGGCGCTCGCGGCTGCCTGTCTCATGACGGGCACCGGAGGTGAAGCTGTAGCCGTCATCACGGCGGGCGGCGACGCGGCAGCGGGTGCGCAGTTCGACGGCAGTGTTGATGTTCGCCACGCCGCGATGAACGCCGTGTTCACCAAACAGGATGACCTTGCCGGGGGCGGAGGCGACGACGGGGGTCATCAGTTGGTGGCGCTTTCCCGCACCAGCACACCCTTTTGCACCGCATCAGGATGCTCGTTCAGGCGGCGAAAAACATTCGGCGCATCCCACAGATCAAAGCGGGTGGCGACTTTGGGATAATGAATGTGGCCGCTCGCCAGCAGTTCCAGCGCTTCAGGGAAGCAGCTCACCGACGCCCGCGACCCGACAATCGTCATCTCCTTGCGGGTGAAATCCAGGCCGGGGAAGTTAATCATCGTGCCGCGTTTGACCAGGCCGACGATGCAGATGCGCCCACCGGCGGCCACCAGATCAACCGTCTGTTCCATCGCTCTCGGGTTGCCGGTCGCTTCGATCACCACCGGCGCACCCTCACCGTGGGTCTGCGCCATGATGGTCTCGACCAGCGCCTCATTCGCCAGCAGCGTCTCCGCCCCCAGTTGTCGTGCCGTCTCCAGCCGCGACTCGACCACGTCGGTTGCTACGACGGTTGCGCCGCGCGCCCGCGCCGCCTCGATCAGCGCCAGCCCAATCGGCCCACAGCCCAGGATCAGCACATACTCGGCACCCACTTCCGCCCGGCGGCAGGCCTGCACCCCGATAGCGACCGGTTCGGTGAAGGTGGCGTCGAAGGTCGAGAGTCCGTCGGGGATGAGGTGGATGTTCCTGGCGGGAGCCGTCACATAATCAGCGTATCCACCCGGCATATGCACGCCGATGATGCGCAGATTGGCGCAGCAGTTCGATTTGCCGACGCGGCAGGGGTAGCAGTGACCACAGCCGATGAAAGGCTCGACCACCACCCGCATCCCCGGCTCGATGCCCGTCACCCCCGCGCCGACCTCGACCACCTGCCCGGCGATCTCATGCCCGGCCACCACCGGATAGACGGCGTAGGGGTTCTTCCCCTGATAGATGTACATATCGCCAGCACAGATGCCGGCCGCGCCCACCGACACCAACACCTGCCCCTCGCCCGGCCTGGGGGTATCCCAGTCGCCGGTGTGGATTTCATGCGGTTCGTTCATGATTACGGCGCGCATCAACAGGCTCCTCTCGCCAGAGGCAAGCGGTCAGGCCGGGTCAGCAGAGGGGGGTAGTCTGTCGTCATCGGAGATACGGCGCAGGGGAGCGCCGGCCACAATGGATGCAATCCAGTCATCATCGTTTGTCCATGCAAAAACCACTTTTTCCAACAAGATTGTATATGGTATGCGGCATACCACATTGACTCCTATGATACTCAGCATTCGCCTGGCTGTCAACCAACCTGCACGGGTTGGATACCCTGAGCATCCACCACCGCGCCAGTCCGGGCATGTAAGAATTGTTCCCGTAGCCGCTTCTGTACGATAACACATAGAAACATTTTTCGGAGCATCACGTTATCATGATTGACTTCTCTCCCATCGCTCGCGGTGATATAAAATTACTGGAGTTTTCACAGGGCTTCGGCGTCGCTGATCTCAAACAGGCCACCAACGACTCGATTGATTTCATGCTCGGCCTGACGCGCGACCTGACCGACGCCCAGGCCATCTTCCTGCCGCATGACCCGGAGGCCAATGATCCCTACGCCAAACCGGGCGAGGAGCATATCGGCTGGAGCGTGGCGCACCTGATCGTGCATGTCACCGCCAGCAGCGAGGAATGGGCCACCTATAGCTCGATCCTGGCGCGTGGACTGGTTTACCCGGCAGAGCCGCGCCTGCGTTACGAAACCGAGTGGACGACGGTCAAGACCACTGCCGAGTGTATCCAACGGTTGGAAGAAAGCCGCCGCATCCGCCTGAGCTACCTCGATGCCTGGCCCGATCAACCGCACCTGGATGTGCTGCGCCAGCTTTCGCCGCGCTATGTCGAGAAGTTCGGCGAGATGAACGCCACAGCCGGTTTCCTGTTCGGTCTGATGCACGAGGTCAATCATCACGCCCAGATGCAGGAAGCGCGGCGACAGGCGCTGGCGGCTGACCTGGCTGCGGTGTGATGTGCTACAATGATTTCCAGGGTCGATTACGAGACGTTTAGGCCACATGGAAGTCATCACCGGCACGATTGAACGAGTCACCTTTTACAATCAGGAAAACGGCTACAGCGTCCTGAAGATCACGCCGGAAGGCAATTATCCGGGGGCAGCCGCCCGTGATGGCACGGTGACGGTGGTCGGCTCGATGCCAGAACTCGCCCCCGGCGAAAGCGTCGAATTCAGCGGCACCTGGGTCAATGACTCGCGCTGGGGGCAGCAATTCCGCGCCGAGATGGTGCGCCCGGTCACGCCCTCGACCGAAGAGGGCATCGTCAATTACCTCGCCAGCGGCATCGTCAAGGGCATCGGCCCGGTGACGGCCAAGAAGATCGTCAACCACTTCGGCAAAGACACCATCAAAATCCTCGACCGCGATCCGCAGCGCATCGAAGAAGTGCCGACATTGAAAAGCGGCCTCGCGAAAGCGCTGGTTCAGGCCTGGAGCGAGAACCATTCGCAGCGCAGCAGCCTGATCTTCTTGCAGGGCTATGGCGTCACCTCGCGCATGGCCGTCCGCATCCACAATGCTTATGGCGGCGAGACCGTCAGCAAGGTGCAGGAAGACCCCTACCGGCTGGCCGATGAGGTATTCGGCATCGGCTTCATCAAAGCGGATGTCATCGCTCAGAAGATGGGGGTGCAGCCGGATGCCGCCATCCGCATCCGCGCCGGGCTGCACTTCGCTCTCAACCGGCTGGCGCAGGATGGGCATACGTATGCTCCGCGTCCGCTGCTGCTGCAAACTGCCGCCGAGCTGCTGAAAGTCGATCAGACCGAACGTCTGGACGAGGCGCTCGACAGCGAGATCGCCCGCGGCGAACTGGTGCGCGATACCATGCCCGATCACGACGGGACGCCCACGCCAGCCGTCTATCTGCCGTTGTACTTCCATTCGGAAGAAGGCTCGGCCGAACTGCTGCATCATCTGGCAACCAGCCCGTCGGGGATGGCGGTGGTGTGGAAGAAGAAGGACTGGCCGGAGTTCCTGCGCGAACTGGCGAAGCAGAACAATGTCTCGCTCACCGAGCAGCAGCAGGGGGCGGTCAAGGCGGCGCTCACCAGCAAGGTCTCGGTGCTGACCGGCGGCCCCGGCACCGGCAAGACCACCACCCTCCAGATGGTCATCAACGCCCTGCTGCACGAGAAGCGCACCTTCAAGCTGGCCTCACCCACCGGACGGGCGGCCAAGCGGCTGGGCGAAGCGACCGGTCAACTCGCCAGCACCATCCACCGCCTGCTCGGTTATGCCCCGGATGGCGGCTTCGAATACGATGAAGATCATCCGCTGGATACTGATATGCTGATCGTCGATGAGTCCTCGATGATCGATCTGGTGCTGTTCTACAATCTGCTCAAGGCCATCCGCCCGCATACCCATCTGCTGCTGGTCGGCGATGTCGATCAGCTCCCCAGCGTCGGCGCTGGCAATGTGCTGCGCGATGTCATCGACAGCGGCCTGGCGCATGTCACCCGGCTGGAGACCATCTTCCGCCAGAGCGAGGACAGCCTGATCGTCGTGAATGCCCATCGCATCAATCATGGCGAAGCGCCCCACATGCACAATAAGAGCAGCGATTTCTTCTTCTTCCGCGAGGAAGACCCGGAGCAGGCAGCGGAACTGGTGGTCGATATTGTGACCAACCGGCTGCCGACCCGCTTCGGCGTGAACGCGCTGGATGAGGTGCAGGTCATCGCCCCGATGTATCGCGGCGCGGTCGGCGTCGATGCACTCAACACCGCCCTGCAAACCGCGCTCAATGGCGGCGAACGTCAGGCGGAAAAGAAACTGGCCGGGCGGACTTTTCGCGCCGGCGACAAGGTGATGCAGATCCGCAACAATTACGAGAAGGAAGTCTTCAACGGCGACATCGGGCGCATCAGCGGCATCGACTTCGACGACAACCAGCTTGAGGTCATCATCGACGGGCGCTACATCTATTACGATTTCACCGAGGCCGATGAGTTGACGCTGGCCTACTGCATCAGCACCCACCGCAGCCAGGGCGGCGAGTACCCGGTGGTGGTCATCCCGTTGCTGACCCAGCACTACATGATGCTCCAGCGCAACCTGCTCTACACCGCCATCACCCGCGCCCGCAAGATGGTGGTCATGGTCGGGACGCAGAAAGCTGTCCATATCGCCGTCACCAACAACCGCGTCGCCGAGCGCTACTCCGGCCTGCTGCCTCGCTTGCAGGGGTAACTCCAGGCTTGTTTTATGGCAGCGATCTCAGCATACTTATTAGCGGTTACGGTTCAGGCATGAGGCTGATGTGAATACAAATCATCTCGGTTGTCTGGTATTTGTGGAAATGAGCGGTGCGGTCGCCCATAGAGAAGGTGCGCCTGCTGCCCGGTAAGTCTATTATGTAATAGAAATTCGTTCAACGGCTGTGGATGCACCTGGTGTCCACAGCCGTTTTTGATTCGCGCATAGGCAAGGAAAAAAACATGAACGACAAGGGAATGCGTAAATTCACCCTCATCTGGCTGGGGCAAATGGTGTCGCTGTTCGGGACGGCCACCACCCGTTTTGCCCTGCTGACCTGGGCTTATGAGCAGACCGGGCAGGCGACCTCGCTGGCGCTGCTCGGCTTCTTCAGCTACAGCCTGTACATCCTGCTCAGTCCGATGGCCGGGGTAATCGTGGATCGGCTGGATCGGCGATTAGTGCTGATCGTCAGCGACCTGGGAGCTGGCACCATGACTGCCATCCTGCTGCTGCTCTACAGCAGTGGTCAATTACAGGTATGGCATCTCTATCTGGCCGAAGCGCTGACCGGCGCGTTCGAAGCCTTTCAGCTCCCCGCTTATGCCGCAGCCACCACCATGCTCCTCCCTAAAGAACACTACGGGCGCGCCAGCGGAATGCGCTCGCTGTCCTATTCGGCATCACAGGTGGTGGCCCCGGCCTTCGCTGGCATCGCCCTGAATGCTATCGGATTAGGCGGCATTATGCTGATCGATGTCGCAACATTCTTCGCCGGTATCGCGCCCCTGCTCTTCATCACCATCCCGCGCCCCGTGGCTCCGGCACAGATAGCGGGTCAACCGCGCAGCAGCCTGTGGACCGAGATGCTGGCCGGCTTCGGCTACATCCGGGCTCGCGGCGGGCTGATGGGATTGCTCTTCATCTATTCCGGCATCAATCTGGCGGCGGCGCTGACCTATTTCGCCGTGCTGGCTCCGCTGGTGCTGGCACGCACCGGCGGCGATACCGTCGCGCTCGGCAGCGTCCAGGCAGCGTTGGGGGCGGGCGGCATCCTGGGTGGCATCGTCATGAGCGTGTGGGGTGGGCCGAAGCGCCGCATTCATGGCATCCTGGCGTTGGGGGCGGTCTCGTTTCTGGTGGGCGACTTCCTGACGGCGGTCGGGCGCAGCGTGCCAGTGTGGATGTTCGCCGAGTTTTTTGCCACCTTCTTCGTCCCCTTCATCGTCGGCGCGGATCGTTCGATCTGGCAGAGCAAAGTGGAACCAGCCATGCAGGGGCGGGTGTTCGCCATCCAGAACCTGTTGCAGCAGGCATCTCTGCCCATCGGGTATCTGGTGGCCGGGCCGCTGGCCGACCAGGTCTTTGAACCCGCCATGCGCGAGGGCGGATCGCTGGCCGGGATATTCGGCGGTTTGCTCGGCACCGGGCCGGGAGCAGGCATGGCTTTGATGTTCATCTGCACCTCAATCTTCGGCTGCGTCGTTTGTCTGAGCGGCTATCTATTCCCCTCGGTGCGCAACATCGAGGACGATCTGCCAGATCACGACGTCGTGCCCGATGAGTCCGATGCAGCCTATGGTACTGGTGCCGCATAAAGCGCTTCTGCACTACAATCAGCATATAAAGAGCGAAGGGCAACAGCAGGGCAAGCGCCTTGTACCCCAACGCCGATTTGGCATAAGCTAGAGATAGACCGTTTTTATGACATGGAGGAAACTGATGCGAAGAAGCACCCTGTATTTATTGATCGCGCTCATCGTGCTGTCCCTGGCCGGAAGCGCATTTGCCCAGGCCCCGACCGCCACGCCCGCCAACCCCAACGCCAACATCACCTGGCCGCCGCCGGTTTATGTCCTGCGCGGTGCTTTCACCATTCGCGGCTCGGCCAACCTGCCCAACATGACCAACTGGCTGCTGGAATATCAGGCCATCGTTGACGCTGGCGTGGCGACGCCTGACCCCGCTGCCTGGCTGCCGATCACCCTGCCCAGCCGCAGCGCCATTCAGGATGCGGTGCTGGCGGTCTGGGATACCACCACGGTGCCGGATGGCCTGTGGCGGCTGCGCCTGACCATCAATCTGGCGAACAACACCCGCGTTGTGACCGAAGTGAGTCCGCTGCGCGTCGAGAATTTCCCGCCACCCTTTGCCGGCGTGGTGCAGAATGTGCCGACCCAGGCACCCCAGGTGCTGCCCACCCTGATCCCGACGCCGACCGCCTTCTCCACCAATCCGACGGCTACCGCCAACCGCAACGCCAATGTGCGCCGGGGCGATGGCACGCAGTATGAAGTGATCGGCAACCTTCCGGCAGGAGCCTCGGTTCCGATTGTTGGTATCAGCAGCCTCGGCACCGGCTGGTATCTCATCATCCTGCCCAACGGCGCGCAGGGTTGGGTCGCCCCCAGCGTGGTCGATGTGACCGGCGACTTCCGCAATGTGCCGCGCATCAACCCACCGCCCCCGCCATCGCCAACGCCCATCCCGATCACGAACACACCCGCCAGCAGCGTCAATCTGGTGGCCGGTAATTTCCGCTTCGATCCGGGTTCACCCAACTGTAACCAGGCCTTCAGCGTCTTCATCGACATCGCCAACCAGGGCAGCGTCATCAGCCCGCCAGCGGTCTTCACCGTGCAGGATTTCCGCCGCGCTGACGGCTCGTTCCAGGTGCAGAACAGCATCAGTATCCCCAGCATCAATCCGGGACAGACCATCAACGTCGGCCCGGTCACGCTCTCCGTTGCGACCTTCTACAACGAAGAACATGTGCTGCGCATGGTGGTTGATCCAGGGAATGCTGTCTTCGAGAACAACGAAAGCGACAACATTCGCGAGGCGATCTACTTTCTGAACAAGGCCGCCTGCCCGTAAGGTCAACGGAATCTATTCCGGTTGCCATCAGGCCGGGGCGAACACCGTACCCGTCCCGGCCTGTAACCCCGCCAGATTGGTGATGACCGCCCGGCTGACACCGGTCTCCAGCGCATACAGCGCCGTCTGCACTTTAGGGATCATGCCGCCGAAGATCGTGCCATCGGCGATCAGCGCCTCGGTTTCGGCTGGCGTCAGCGATGACCTGACCTGCCCGTTCACCAGCACACCTTCGACATTGGTCAGGAAGATGACGCGCTCGGCCTGAATCGCTTTCGCCAGCGCCCCGGCCACATGATCGGCGTTGACGTTGTAATTCGTCCCCTCGCCCAGACACACCGGCGCCACCACCGGCGTGATGCCGGCTTCCAGCAGGCGCAGCAGCACATCACCCCGCGCCGCCACGACACGCCCGGTGAAGCCCATATCCTGCTGCGGATGCGGCATCTTCTCTGCCCGCACCAATCCCTGATCGACGCCGCTCAGTCCCAGCGCCTCCAGACCGGCTTGCAGCAGCACCCGCACCAAGCGCTTGTTGACACTGCCACACAACACCATCTCGACCACTTTGAGCGACTCGGCATCAGTGATGCGCACACCATCCAGATAGCGTGGCTCGATGCCCATCACCTTTTGCAGGGCGCTGATTTCCGCCCCGCCGCCATGCACCACAACGGTCGGGGCCTTCAATCCCCGGATAGCCGCGGCAAATGTTGTCAGATAAGCGGGATCATCGAGTTCGTGACCACTGACTTTGATGAGGATTGGCGCTGGCATAGTCTCTCGTATTGGCTAATATGGATCGATGAAGCGCGTATTATGTACTGGCCGATGAGGAATGAAAAGAGATGGTTGGGCATTGCGGATGGGGTTCTAGAACGGAATGACAATTTTGTCAATCCTATATTAAGAATTAACCCAATACCCTTAACACTCCATGAAGAACTAGCGAGGTTCAACAAAAATCAGCTATAGTGTGTGGGTAGATTAACCCATACGAGCCAAACGCTGATCTGGTTTAATTACAAGCGTCCAAACTCGCCAAGTGCGATCTTTGAGTAGGTGACATCATGTTAGACTCTGCAAGACTGACGACCAGACACCGCAGCGCCATAACACCCCCCTCCCATCACTGCTACAACGTGCCTGCCTATGAGCAAGTGGGTGTCGTCCCGACACGCGACAACGCTTCGATTCACACCGAATTCTGCATTAATTTCTGAGCCAACCTGAAGCCTGCTCGCTCGTCCGATCAGGTCGTTTTGGCGTACCTGATGACCGGCTACCGGCGTCCATGTTGGCGTTTTTGACGTTCAAGGATTTTTGAATGACGGATTTTATTTTCAAGCAGTTGATTAACGGAAATTGGGTCGAAGCCGCCAACGGCGGAGTCTGGCCGCTGGTCAACCCGGCCACCGAGTCAGTCATCATGGATGTGCCGTTCGGCGACGCCGCCGACGCTGAGGCAGCCATCGATGCGGCTGCGGCGGCCTTCCCTTCCTGGTCGCGCAAGACCCCCTACCAGCGCGCCGACGTGCTGATGAACACAGCCCAGTGGATTCTGGCGCGGGTCGAGCAGCTTGCGCCGATCACCACCGAAGAGAGTGGCAAACCGTTGAGCGAGTCGCTGGCCGAGTGGCGCAGCGCTGCCAATTATCTGATCTGGAATGCCGAGGAATGCAAGCGAGCCTATGGCCGCAGCATCCCGGCGCGGCTGCCCACCCGCCGCATCCTGGTGGTGCAGCAAGCGCTGGGTGTCATCGGCACCATCACCGCCTGGAACTTCCCGGTCTACAACATTGTCCGCTGCTGGTCGGCGGCGCTGGCGGCTGGCTGCACCGTCGTCGGACGACCCTCGGAATATACGCCGCGCTCGGCCATGATGATGGCGCAGGCGCTTCACGAATCCGGCGCACCGGCGGGGGTCATCAACTGCATCAACGGCGACCCGGCAGCGATGGCCCAGGTCATGCTCAAGGATGTGCGGCTGCGTAAGATCAGCTTCACCGGCAGCACCCGCGTCGGCAAGCTGCTGCTGGATGGCGCATCGCAGACCGTGACCAAGCTGGCGCTGGAGCTGGGCGGGAATGCGCCGGTGATCGTCTTCCCCGATGTGAATGTGACCGAAGTTGCCAAGCAAGCCGTCGCCTGGAAGTACCGTAACGCCGGGCAGGTGTGCGTCGCGCCGCAGCGTTTCTATGTCCACAGCCGCGTCCTGGAAGAATTCACCGAGCGCGTGGCCGAGCAGTCACGTGCGCTCCGGCTGGGGAACGGTCTGACCCAGGGGACCGAGGTCGGCCCGCTGATTAATGCCGTGCAGCGGGATCGAGTGGAAGCGATGGTGGCGGAAGCCGTCGCCCAGGGGGCAGAAACGCTCAGTGGTGGCTCACGCCCGGGCGATATGCCCAAAGGCTACTTCTACAGCCCAACGGTCATCACCAACCTCACCGAAGACATGCGGCTGTATCGGGAGGAAATTTTCGGGCCGGTGCTGCCCATCGTCGGGTTCAGTGACCCGGATGAAGCGCTGGCGTTGGCGAACGCGACCCCGTATGGGTTAGCGGCATTTGTGCAAACCAATGATCTGAACACCTCTATTCGCATGTACGAAGGATTGGAGTTTGGCATGATCTGCGTCAATGATTGGCTGCCTGCCACCCCGGAAGCGCCCTTCGGGGGAATCAAACAGAGTGGATTGGGGCGTGAATGTGGCCTGGAAGGGCTGGAGGAATATATGGAAGCGAAGACTGTCTTCATCGGAGGTGTCACATGATGCCCAAGCACCCGCACCACCACCATCTGCGCGGACACCTGCGCGCCGTGGTCGTGCCAACAACCCCGCAGTATGCGCGTCCGCTGGAGAAAATCCAGCCGTTGATCTTCCCCACGCTGAAGCCGGAAGAATTGTTCACTGAAGCCCATTACCTGCATCATCACCGCCTGTTCCCCCAGGGACAGTTCACCGCCCTGGTGCACCAGGATGGGCATTGGGTGGTGGCCGGTTCGACGGTGACCTTCCGCATCAATTTCAGTTTCTTTGAAAAAGAACACAGTTTTGAAGAGGCGATTGATAGCGGCTGGTTGAGCAACCACAACCCCGAAGGCGAGTGGCTGTATGGAGCCGATGTCAGCGTGCATCCGGATTATCGCGGGCTGGGTCTTTCGAAGATGCTCTACGATGCGCGGCGGGCGCTGGTGCGGCGGTTGAATCTGCGTGGCGAAGTGGCCGGCGGGATGCTGCCCGGTTATTATCGTTATCGCGATCAGATGGACATCGAGACCTATGTCGATAAAGTGGTGGCGGGTGAACTGACCGACCCAACGCTGACGGCTCAGGTGCGCTCCGGCTTCCGCGTCAAGCGCGTCCTCTACAACCACATCACTGACCCCCGCTCTAACAACTGCGCCGCCCTCATCGTGCGGCAGAACCCACAATATCATCCGAGCTACGTCTATGCTTAATCAGGCGGAGTAATGGAAACCGAATCCATCGCGTCTTCTTAACCCCGCTGGTGAGGCACCAACGGGGTTTTTCTTTTGTAGGGACAGGTCAGTTACTGCTTCTGCGACACGCTGCTGCTAAAAGACCTGCACATCCCGCTTGGGATTGCTCCAGTGGCGCACGACAGTGGTCACATGGACAGATAATGCGGATCACCTTGCACCCAACCAATGAACAGACGTATGTCGTGATAGCGTGTCACTTCGCTGAGCGCTTCTGATTGAATCGCAACATCGTAAGCTGCGGCAAGAGCTTCAAAGGCTGAGAAATTCGCGTGGATTAGGCTGAATGAATGCACTAGCATAATCGCGTAACGCGCATTGAATGTCTCTGCTTCAATCACGGCACTGGCGGTGCGCTGAATGAGTTGATAGGCAACCGGATCGGCGCGTTCCTCAGCGAGTTGCACTTTGTCAAGCAACTGCTTCAGGCGCTTGCGGCGGTTCTCTAAGTCGCCATCCCTCTTCCACGCGGAAACCGACTGGTTGCTGTTCCCGAACGGCTCGTCCACTTTGCCTTCAACCGTGATGCTCACCAGTTGGCCGTCAGCCGCTTTAGCCAATACAAAAACGTCACTATGAGGCGGTTCTCCGTGACCAGCAAGTGGTGTGATTTTCTCTGGAATAACCAGCAACGGCTCGGTATGGCGCAGTGATCGCTCTGGAGACGAAGCAAAGAGATGCTGGATTTCTGGCGGCCAGCCATTTGAGCCGTTCCAACTATGGGCCAGTGTTCGAGCTGAGTAACCCGTTCGCCAGTGCTTCGCCGGGTCTTTAAGATACCGCTGCCAATCGTCCGGGCTGGTCGCAGATACAAAAATGCGGGTCATGATTGCTTCTCATCAATTTACCAACACTACATACGATAACTCAATATCTGCCGTTCAGAAGCAGTCCCACGGTCTCTCCACCATCATCATACTGACTCTGCCTGAAGCAGACAGCGAGAGCAAGACCGGCACCCTGATTCCCAAAGACCGGTGCGCCGCACAACAATGTGCATAAAGAACTCCTGGCAGGTGCTAGAATAAAAACCAATCATCGAATTGAAACTCGAGGAATACACGAATGAGTCTCTACTTCGATATGGTTATCAATTGTGATTTGCGCGAGGATACGCCCGATGATGTCATTGAGATCATTAGAAGTCTCACCCAGACTGGCTACCGTTTGGGATTCACCCCACAAATGGATGTACCAGGTAAGGGAAATGTCTGGTTTCAGTTCGATGATTATCACTTTCTCGCACCGCTACCAGAGCAAGATGTTATCTCAAACTTCCGGCGTGTACATCGCTTAACCATACTCGATGAAGGCAACCGAGAAGTATACCAATTCCGATTGCAGTATTGTGCCAGTTGGATTCATGATGATTTTTGGGCACATCACCATATCCCTTTTGTATATTGGCTTGCCCAATATTCGTGCGAAGGGTTTATTGGCTACTACATCGAAACCAATGCATCGACTTCAAGACTCAATCCACTTGTCGTTTTAAATCGCAGTCTAAAGGAGCCTAACACTTAGACTCACTTGCTCCGCAAACATCGTGTTTATCATTACCGTCCTACATCAGCAGGGTGTTTTGTATTTGGAGATATTGCTATGAGCCTATTGCAGACCTATTTGAGGTCATCGTGGACGCGTCCGTCGCCTTATTGATCGCAAACTATGAGACGGCAAAATACAGATCCCCAATTAACAGCATGTACGCACTGGCAAAGAAGATGAAGCACCTGACAGTTCGTGACCTGTCGCTGTTCAGGATCACGGATTTTGGGCAGGCGGATTGACATAGTCCCGCAGGTATTCAAATTCATACTGCATCAATCCCCAGAATGATTCGAAACGAATCGCTCCTGGCCGCCAATGGGCATAGTAGTAGGCTTCCCACTCGCCATCAGCGTTAATGCGCTCCGGGTTGAGGATATAGCGCGCCGTTCCAGCTTCCTCTTTTTCACTGATGGCGATCAATGCCTGGAGGTGTTGCAGAAAGCTGCCGGTATCATCGTCTTGCGGATAGGTCTCTTTTGCTTCGGCCTGCCAGCTCAACCAGAATTCGAGATCGTCTTTCTCAAGCGCCAGGAATGGATCCACCTCCTGAAGCGCATACAGGCGCGGGACGAGCATCCCCACCTGCAAGAAACCATTGGATGTCAGCAGAAATTGTCTGTAGGACGGGGGCAATCTTAAACCGAGACGGGTCTCAAGCGCCTGTACTTCGGCTTCGGTCCCAGCGTCCTTGCCTAACCAGCCGGCCTTAACCGCCTGAACCACGCCCGGTGGATAGTACGGCAGGTCACCTCGATCCAGCCGTTCCAGGAGCAAATCATTGTATTGTTTCAGCCAAGTACCCCAGTCGGTTGTATCCATGTTTCAACCTCATCCACATGTGATGTGTTCAGGTCTGGCAGATCGCGTCATTCCTCAGCGACGACACGCTGATAGAGAAGGACGACTAATCCTCAAGTGAGATGATGTCGCCTACGCGAATAGAGCCTTTGCGCTCAGTCGAACCATAGATGCCGAGGCAAGTCTCGTGCTGTTGAGCGATGGTCTTCAGGACGGTCGCATCTTTCTCAAGGGTCACTGGATCGAAGTTGACCATTACACAGCGTATGTCGCGTTCAGTCACGTGCATGGCTGGCGCATCGAGCGCAGTCCCGAATCGAAGCCGCCTTCCGACCCAGGTATCTTCAGCAAACGGTCGTCCATCCAGAAGTTCCACCACGATATTGGGTCTGAAGCGGGCGATCTCAAGCGTCCGGCTGGTTTCGTGACTGACTGCGGCGATGGTTTCCTGGCTGATGAGGGACAAGGCGGCCTGGTCGAAAATTCCGCTATCCAACCGCATCGGATGCACCGCCGCGCCATACACATGGCTGATGCGCTCGGCCAAGCGCGCATCGGAAAGCGCCAGCTCCAATCCGTCTGGTGTCTGCACCTGGATTAAACCGTTTGCGCTGTCGCCATTGGCGTAACGCGGCTGGTAAAGCAGCAGGTCGGGACAACGGCTGGCGGTCAGCCAGGGCATCCCAACCAGCTCGTTGGTGCGGACAAAGGCGAAGCGCCGGTCGCCTTCAAAGCCGTGCCAGCCCAGTTCAATCTCGGTTAGCGTCTCGCCAGCCATTGACTTGACCGGGTAGCGATACAGCGCACGCACGACCGCAACTTGTGTCATTGATCGGTTTCCCTTGCAGACAGCAGCGACTCGTCATGCGGTTTAGCATAACCGATTTTCTGCATCTTGACCGTTTCAGTGCGCCTAAGGGTCAGAGGCACCAGAAAGGATTTCACCCTGCCTGAAACGCACGGCTCAAGGTTTCGGCACATCAGCGTCAACACTCATCAGGCTCATATCCAGCGACTTCCGCACTCAGACCATCAAAGATATCCTCCCTCAACCTCGATTTTTCTCAACCACTTTCTAACCTTATGCCGACAGTCTTAACCGCCGCGCTCCTGCAAAACGGTTAGCACCGACTCAGCTTAAGTCGTACCAAAAAGTTTACCAAAAGTTCACCCGTAACGGGGTAATCCGGGGTAATCTTCTCGTAGGCGGTGTGGCCTGCCACACCGGTTCACGAACCACCCGCCCAATCGTTCGTCACGACGGTTCTGAATCAGGGTTGAGGGAAATGTTCACAAAATGCACGTTTGACTTTGACGACTTTGACGACTTTGACGACTTTTGCGAACCGCATTCTCTCGGACTATCGACTGATTCACAAACTGCAAAAAGGGCGATGCAGAATTTGCCGCATTTGCAGAATCTTGTGCGGGTTCACTCGGTATTCTCTCTATATTCTCTGTGTCCTCTGTGTTCGACTTTCTGTCTTTGTCACTCTGTCGGTGTCTGTCCGACGACGACGACGACACAAAACTCGAGTTGCTCCCGGAGTCTGTAATCATCAGTCGATAGCGGATAGTTTCAATCAGCAAAATCAGCAGCAACGGGGGGTAGTCTCAATTGGCAGCACAAACGCCTGAGCATCTTTTCTGACGACTATGAACTGATGACTGACGACTGATACGCGAATTGAAAAAGGACTGATGCGAATCTGACGAATCTGACGAATCATCGCTCGGCTTGATCGCTGTAGTGAATTTGTTATGTATCAGCACACGGCTGACCTCGACGTTCATCTTTTGCTGCAAGAGGTCTGTAGAACCGGCTCTCACCATTACAGAGGTATCGGTTCACCAGTTGATGCGAAACAGATCGAGCCTTACTCACCCGCTTCCGACGTTGCCGTGATCGGTGGGCCGGCGGTCTGGGTGGCGAATACGGCGCGCTCGGTGTCCCGCACTGGAATAGTCGGATCGCCAATGACAAAGCCGTCCGGCGTCGCCGTCGGTTGGGTCAACTGAGCATCCTGCGTCAATTGCAGATCCTCACTCACCGGTCGAGTGCCGGGCAAGGGCAGCGGCGTCCAGGTGAAGGTCGGCGTCACAGTTGCCGTCGGCGTTGGCGTCGGCGTCGGTGTCAGCGTCGGTGTACGTGTCAGGGTCGGCGGAACACGGGGTGTCCCAGTCTGCCTGATGGTTGGCGTCGCGCTCGGCGGCGGGGTGTCGCTGGCCGTCGGGCTGCTGGTCAGAGTTGCCGTCGGCGATGGCGTGCTGGCCAGAGTCGGAGTCGTCGTGGCGGCAATCAGCGGCAGCGTTTCCCCCAGGCTCGGTGGCAGTTCGCTGCTCATGGGGCGGATCACGCCGCTCTCCAGCGCCTGGGTAGTAATCATCATCAGATCAGAATAGACGGCCTGGGTCTGGGTCGTCGGACGCACCGTTCCCAGCACGTTCTGTGCCTGCCGCATGAAGGCCAGTGTTTCGGCCTGGTCAGCCGGGTCAGGGAATGATGTCAGGAAGTAGAGCGATTTATGCAGCTCGACCAATGACTGTTCATCGAGTCGCCCCGCGTCATTCAGCGCTTTCACCTCGCCCAGACGGGTCTGCGCCAGTTGCAGCCAGATGTCCTGCAAGCGTCCGATGATGGTGGCGATCACTAGCACCACCGATTCCCACCAGCGCTTGACACCATACAGCGACTCGCCCGGCAGTTGGTTGGCCGAGGCCGCCACCAGGCCGGCTCCACTCCCCAGGCTGATGACCACCGCGATCAGGATCACCGCGGCCAACCGGCTGATCGCCAGCGGGATGACGCGGCGCGGCGCGGGTTTGACCAGTTGTAGCGGCGGGGGTTGTTGGCGCAGGCGGGATTCCAGGCGGTTGACCGCGTCGGCGGACATCTGCGGCGATTTCATCCGGCGGGTCAGCAGGCTCACTTGCAACAGCGGCTTGAGTTCGACAGCCTGTTCGGGAAAATCACGCAGGCATTCGTCCACCGTCTTCTGACCGCGCAGCACCGCTTCCAGGCATTCCGCCAGGATGTCGTCCAGTTCCGGGTTGTAACGCGAGTCGTTCATGACAATCCTGACAGTAGCGTATCCAGGTCGAAACCGGCTTTCTCCAGCCGCTTCGCCAGCGCCTTCAAAGCCCGGTGCTGCAACTGCTTGATGGCGTTGGCATTTTTTCCCATCAGATCGGCCACCACTTCAATCCGCTGGCCTTCGATAAAACGTAATACCAACACCTGCTGCTGGTCGCCGGTCAGCGCTGCCAGCCCTTCACGGAGGGCTTTGGCCGCCTGCCGCCGCAGCATGCCTTCGTCCATATCGGCTGTGACCGCAATTGGCTCGGCGTCCAGATCGGTATCTTCCGGGCGGCGATCCTGACGCCGGTAATGATCGACCACACGGGCATGGGCGATGCGGTACAGCCAGGCGATAAATGGCTTGCCCTGATCCTGATACGCGCCGATGCCCTTCAGCGCCCGGACAAATACATCACCGGTAAAATCTTCCGCCAACTGCACATCGTTCAGCCGGTGGTAGATGTAACGAAAGATGGCCTGAACATGGGCCTGATACAGACGAGCAAACGCATCAGCGTCGCCGCGCTGCGCCAGCCGCAGCCAGCGTTGTTCCTCAACGCGATCCACAGGGGTGTTCACTCCGTTGCTGCTCAACTGTGATCCGCGCTGTTCATAGCGTATACCGCGCGCGGATGCAAAAGGTTACGCTTCCACTATACACCCAACCGGCGTAATCGATGACTGACTGTTTGCAGGGTAATCCCGCTTCTGTATAATCGCTGCTTATTCCAACCGAGCTTACCCGCAGGCAGTGAACCTTGAAAGAGCCGCAGCAAAAACCGCTTCCGCCTTCGCTGTATACCGAAGAGTATTTCCTGACGGCCTGTGAAGGCTATAACGAATTCGCCAGCAGCGAGGGCGAGCATCTGTCACGGCGGCTGGATGCAGCCTTTGCCCTGGCCGAAGTGACGGCTGGCATGTGCATCCTCGATGTCGGCTGTGGGCGTGGCGAAATCCTGCGTCATTGTTCCAAGCTGGGTGCCGACGCTTATGGCATCGACTACGCGCCGGTGGCCGTGCGTATGTCACAGCAAGTCATCCAGAGCGTCAACGGCATCACCCCTGGCACAACCGCTGTTATGCAGGCCGATGCCAAGAAGTTGCCATTCCCCACCGGCAAGTTTGACCGGGTGCTGATGTTTGATGTGGTCGAGCACCTCCATCCCTGGGAACTGCATGAGGCTATGCTGGAAGTGCATCGCGTTCTCAAACCAGAGGGCAAATTCATCATCCATACCGCCCCCAACGTGTGGTATGACCGCTACGCCTACCCGATGGTGCGGCTGGTGCGGACGCTGATGGGGCAAGGCGACCAGTATCCCAAAGACCCGCGTCAGTTCGGCGTGGCCGTCAACCAGCATGTGCATGTCAATGAACAGTCGCTCTGGAGCATGGATCGGGCGCTGCGGCAGGCCGGCTTTGCCGGGAAGGTGTGGCTGGATAGCCCGCCGCAGAACCGGCAGGAGAACCCGCTGTTGGCTGGCCTGCGCTTCCTGGCCTTTGATGTGCCGCCGTTTCGCTGGTTCTTCGAGCGCGAAGTATTTGCCGTCGCTGGCAAAGCCCGCTGATCCTCATCTCCGGCAGACCCAGACATCATCGTTTTTAACAGGCAAGTCCCCTCATCGCTACAGGGATGAGGGGATGTTCTATCTACTGCACGCTGAAGGCCTCCAGCGCCGGGATGAAGACGCTGCTGTACAAGGCGCTGCGTTCGTTGGGCGGATAGTGGATCATCACCAGATAGGTCATGCCCTGCGCTTCCGAGATGGCGAAGTCATAGGACAGGCTGTTGTACTCGGTTTCATAGAGCGACCACAGCATCCCGTTGGGCGTGGTGCGGGTCGATACCGGCTGAATGGTGGTGCTGATGCCGAACTGCTCGGTGATGAGGCGCATGACGCGGGTGGTGCTGACCTCGCCGATGATCAGATTGTACAGCGCCGCATCCTCACCGCCAGGTCGCACAAACACACCGCCGCCGTAATCCTCCCAGGCTTCGGGCCGCAACCCGCTGACCCCCATGTAATCGTCGCTGAACGGCACCAGCGTGATGCTCTTATCAACCACAGTGAAGATCGGGCGCGGCATATCCGGGATGCAGCTTGAGTCCGGCGCGACCAGCGGGTTATTGAGGAAGGCCAGCGCCATAGTCTGCGGGCATTCGCCGGAGAGCGATGCGCCATGCCCCACGCCGGGATATTCGTAGTAGTACCCGCGCGTCAGGTAACGGGCGGTGTCGGCGGCCCAACTGGGCGGGGTGATCGGGTCGAACTGACCGGCCATGACGAGCGTCGGAATGGCGCTGGCGACTGGCAGGTTCTCCACCGGATTGACGGGCGGCGCACTCCAGAAATCGCAGGTGCGGAAAAAGATTTCACCCAGGTTCGGCGCGTCATCCATGAACCCGCGCAGATCGGGGAAGGTAGCCGCCGAGGCCTGGTATTCCTCCAGGGTGGTGAAGGGCGCTTCTTCGGCACACTGCACCGACATCATCATGCCGGTGCTGAACCCTTCCTCATCATACAGCAGGCTCGCCAGCACCCGCCCCAGCAGGGTGTAGTTGCCCTGGAAGACTTCGACGATCACCTGTGGCACTTCGGGGATGCGCCATTCGGCGTACAGCATGCTAAAGGCGATGCGTACCAGCAGATCGCCGTTGACCTGCACCTCATAGCGCCGGTCAAACTTGGGATGGGTGATCGTCACCTGCGCCGGACTCAGGTTGAGCATCTGCACCGTGTTGGTGAAGATCAGACCCAGGCTGGGATAACTGGCATTACACACCGCATCCTGGGCGCAGGCATTGAACAATTCGTCGAAGGCGCGCTGGGCGTTGGGCGCGGTTTGCAGCAGGTTTGACTGCGGCGGATACACCGAGTCGAGGATGACGCTGCGGATGCCATCAGGATAATCACGCATGACAGTCAGGCCCAGCCGCGTGCCATAGGAGATGCCGTACAGATTCCACTGTGGGATGCCCAGCACCTGACGCAGGTCGTTGAGGTCGGCGGCACTGGCGGCGCTGTTGTAGGCATCCAGGTTGACTCCCCGGCTGACCAACCGATCATGGCAGGTCTGGAACGCCTGCACCACCCGATCCCGCCGCTGAGCTGGCGTTAACGGATCATCCAGAATATCGTAAAGCAGGCTGGTATATTCGGGGCAGGTGAGCTGTGGTTTGGAATAACCGGTGCCGCGCTGGTCAAAGATGATGAAATCCCGGTCTTCGACGAAGGCGCCGAAGATCATATCGAAGTAAGCGCCCATGCTCTCCAGCGCATTACCGCCCGGCCCGCCTTCCAGATAGACCACCGGATCGGGCGCTTTGTCCGGGTTCTGGCTGCGGAAGATGGCGACGGCCAGGCTGATCGTGCCGCTGGTCGGGTCAGCCCGGTCTTCCATCACAATCAGGTCGCCGCATTCCACCGGCGTCCCCCAATCAAATACCTCGAAGTCACACTCGGTGGCTTCCCAACGCGGTACGGCCTGCTGAGCGCGCACCGGCATCCATGAAAAGACGAGGCTGATCCCCCCCAACAATGCCGCGAACCACGACATTCTGTGCATCTGTGCGAACCTTACACTCGTTGGTCAGATAGGACTGTAGTCCTATATCAGCATAACACTACTTCTTCGCGTCGAAGTATTAAATTTGTGTGTTGGGATTGCAGCAGCGCGGCAGCGGCTACCGTTGATGTGTCACAGTTGATTTCTCGCTGAAAATCAGACCAAACCTGTCCGTCACTGACTGGTCTGACAACGGACAGGTATACCTATCAGGAGCCGCTGCCCGCCCCTGGATCAACAGTGGGGGGTTCGGCCGTTGGTGGATCGAATGGGATCGGCGTCTCACTCGGAGGAGGCGGCACTGGCGTCTCACTTGGAGGAGGTGGTATGGGTGTATCCGTCGGCAGTGGTAAAGGCGTGGCCGAGGGCAGTGGTATCTCTGTCGGTGGCGGAGCCAGTGTTGGGAAAGGAGTCAGGGTCGGTGCCAGTGTATCGACTGGGACGACGATGAAAGGTGTCGCCGATGGGAAAATCACCTGCGTCGGCTGCACAGCAGGCGGTATAAATTGGAGCGGCGTCGGTTGCAGCGGGCTGAGCTGGGTCGCAGTCAAATTCAAGGGAGTCACGCTGGGCAGTCCGCGTGTCGGCGTGATGTCGCCGCCAATCGGTGTGCTGGTGGCAACTGGCGTCTGCTCACCAGCGCTGGCACGGCGCGGCGGAGCTGTCCCCCACAGGACAAAACCGATGCAATAGAGGGGTAGCGTGATGAGGATGATGCCGAACAGAGCAATGCGGATATTCCGCCGGCGGCGTTCTATACTTTCCAGACTATCCATAACCCACCTTCAACAAGCCGTGCAGGGTAACTATAGCACAAAAAGAACCCGTCGCAGCGGGCTCTTCTCCGGCGCTTGACCTCCGCTAGTTATCGAACGGCAGCGGCGTGTTGGTGATAGCCGGTTGGGTCGGTGGCGGTGGATTGGTAGGCGGCGGCGGGTTCGTCGGTGGTGGTGGATTGGTAGGGATGAACGGCGTCGCTGACGGGAAAGGCGTAGTGGTCGGGATGAACAGCGTTGGCAGCGCCTGGGTAGGGATGGGGATTTGAGTCGGGAAGCCCGGCTGCGTCGGCACACCAATGGTGATGGGCAGTGGCGTGATGCTGGCAAAGCCATTGCCAAACTGCGAGGTGGGGCTGGGCGAGACCAGCGGCAGTTGCGTCGCCAGTACGTCGGTGGGCAGCGGTGCGGGTGTGGGCGTTGTGCGCTGCGGCGCAGTTCCCCACAAAAAAATACCAGCGCAATACAGCGGCAAGGTGACAATGATGATGGTGATGAGGGCGACGCGCCAGTTGCGCCGCTGTCGTTCAATGGCCTCGCGTCGCGAATAATTCACGGTGTCACCTCATTGCTTCATCGCGGCTCAAACGCTTGTGCATGGTTCTCATGATACCAGACTGTCAGCGCTTTTGCAGCGGCGTGAGTGAGGGATAGGAGCGCCGAAGAGTTGGCCAGAAGCAACCCTGCCCCAACCGCTCAACGGACAGGGCAGAATCGGTTCAAGGGATAATCTAGCGCGCCAGACCGTTGGCAGCGAACCACTGCGCTGCCTGAGCGATGCTGTTGCCACTATCGACGACTTCGATGATCAGGCGCGGCCTGGCTTCGATCTTGCCCAGCGCGGCGAAGATGGCCTTGAAATTGATGAGGCCATCGCCGGGGACCCAGTGCCGATCAGCATAGCCATCGCTGTCCTGCAAATGGACATGCCCCAGCAGCGACCCGGCATAACGAATCCAGTAATCCGGCGGTGGCGCACCCAGTTGATGATTGATGAAGACATGACCGACATCAACGCTGGCGCGGACATGATCGGAGCTAAATGACTCGACCAGTTCCAGCCAGACCAGCGGATCACGATCATAAATAGTTTCGATGACCAGGGTACAGCCGATCTTGCTGGCCTGCTCCACCGCCGGGCCGAGCGTATCCTGGATCACACTCAACAGGCTGAACACGCCATTATCGGCCAGCGGGGCGAAGGGCGTCCCCAGAAAGTCGAACGGACTGTGGATGACCATGTGGCTGCCACCGATTTCGGCGCAGAAATCGAGCGCCTGCATCAGCCGTTCCTGCACCGCTGCCCGCACCTTGCTGTCCATCGCCGCCAGCGGGATGCCCCAGAACGGGCCATGCACGCCCATCCGCCCGCTATAGCCATCGAGCTGCGCCTTCACATTGTGGGCGATGGGCTGCCAGTCGCCGTCGAAGATATTCGGCCAGGCCGGGTCCTGAATCTCCAGGTCACGCTGATCGGCGATCAGCCAGTCGCGGTATTCCGCCAGTTTGCTGGCGGGCATCGCCGCGCCAACCAGCGGCAGTCCGGTTTCGGTCATGAGAGACTCCTTGTGTAAGATGAGCGTAATGAGCAAATACGTCAGATGGGTGCCGGCGCTATTCGACCACTGCCACCACCGGATAATGATCGCTGGGAAACAGCGGCGGCTGGGCATCGCGCACAATCCGTGAGGAGTGGACGCGGTAGGCATAGTGAATATCCTTGCACAATATCCAGTCGATGCGCATCCCGATGTGGGGGAACTGGTCACCAGTCATGCCATGAAAGGTGTTGTGGGCTGGCCCATCCTGATTGCCTGCTTCCAGCCACAGATCACGGAAGCCAGCCGCCTGAAACGTGTCGTACACCTGGGTGTTCTCCATCCAGTGCGGGCGTTCCTGAATGAATTCGCGTTCCCGCACCGGCAGCCGCGCCAGCCAGACATCTTCCAGCAGGTGAGCGCGGGCATTGAAGTCAGCCGTCATGAAGGCGGCATCCACATCAGTCAGCAGATCGGGCAAGCGGCGGACGATCAGATAAGCGCTGTTGGCGCGGCCCAGTTCGCTGTCGTGCGGCAGATGGCTGTTGAGGTGCAGCAGCCGCCGACCGGTCACTTTATCCAGCAGCTTGACCCAGTTGACGGTGCGCCCCTGCGTCACGCCCCAATCCAGCGCATAACGATCGGGCGTCTCGTTGAGGAAGAAGTGACCGCGCTCGAAAGCCTCGAAACGCGCCGCCTTCCAATAGATGGCGCAGTAATAATGATGACCGCTTTGATTTTCGCGGGCAGTCTCCGCGCCCAGTTCCACTTCATAACCCGGCAGCTCGGTGGCATAGGTTTCCTGGTTGCCGCTCTGAAGCTCCTGAAAGCCGATCAGATCAGGATCGTGCGCCTTAATGGTAGCGACGTTGAGCGCGGCGCGGAACGGCCAGTTGTTCGCGCCATCCTCGTAAAACGCGCCTTTGATGTTGAAGCTCATCACGGTGAATGCTGTCATGAGGTTGTCCTTCCCGGCGGTATGGGGAAACATGACGGTGGGCGGGTGGAAGGTGGAGCGACTCGTGAGTCGCCCCACCGGTGAGGACCGGAGCGGTTACGAACCGACGGTCAGGTTGTATTCGGTCAGCTTCTCGTTGGCGCTCTCAACGGCACGATCCAGCGCTTCCTGAGCGGTGGCCGCCTTGCCGGTGAAGAAGTCATCCATCGCGGTGATGACATCCTGGCGCATCGAGACGAACACGCCGGAGATGTGAGCCGAGTTGGCATCGGTCACTTCGCCCGCGCGGATCGAGTCAATCGCGACCTGGAACTGGGGGAAGTTGACCAGCGCATCGCTCATGGCCTGGTTTTCATACGAGGCCAGCACCACCGGGTAGTAGCCGGTGTTGGCGGCCCAGACGGCCTGGGTTTCGGGCAGAACCGACCACTTCATGAAGTCCCAGGCACCGGCCTGTTGTTCTTCGGTGCCGGTGTTGGTGATCCACAGCGACGCGCCGCCGACGATGGTACGACCGGTGGCATCAGGCTGACGCGGCATCATGATGGTGCCGACTTCCACACCCTGGCCGGCGCGTTCCGCCGAGGCGATCAGGGTACGCAGGCTGGCAATGCTGGAGAAGGTCATGGCGACTTCACCATTGGCATAGGCCGCACCCGCCGCCGAACCGCCGCCGGGGCCGTAGTAAATGGCCGAGCCGTTGTCGATCATGCTCTTGAGGAAGTTGAAGTAGTTGACGCCGATTTCACCATTGAAGGTGTATTCCTGCATCCGTTCCGCGCCACGACCGTTGTTCGGCACACCGAACAGGCTGTTGTGGACGGCGTGAATCTGTTCGAAGAACCAGCTTTCCGGATAGACGGCCAGACCATAGCGGGTGACGTTACCGGCGCTGTCACGAACCGTCAGGGCTTCGGCAGCGGCGATGATTTCATCATAGGTCCAGATGGTCTTGTCCGGGTCCAGGCCAGCATCGCGGAAAGCAGCACGGTTGATATAGAGCATGGCGGTGGACGAGTTGAAAGGCATCGAGTACAGGGTGCCGCCGACGGTGTAGTTGGCGCGCACGGCCGGTTCGAGGTCATCGATCACGGCGGTCAGGCCATCGCGTTCCAGCAGTTCCTGCACCGGGATGATGCTGCCGGTGTCGATCATGCGCTGGGTGCCGGCTTCGAAGATCTGCACCACGTTGGGCAGGTCGCCGCTCGCCAGACCGGCGTTGATCTTGTTGATGGTGTCATCATAGCTCGACTGGAAAATGGCTTCGATGTAATAGGTGCTCTGGCTCAGGTTGTACTGATTGACGGTTTCCTGGACGACGTTGCCCAGCAGACCACCCAGACCATACCAGAACGTCACCTTGATCGAGCCTTCGGGTTGGGCCACTGGCGGCACCGAGGTGATGGTGGGCTGTGGGGTAGCGGTGGGATTATCCTGGGTCACGGCGGTCATGGGCAGCGACAACGAGATCGTTGCCAGGACCAGGACGAGCATCACTGAAAGCAGGACACTAACCTTCTTCATGCACTTTCCTCCATATTCGACGAACAAAATGAGCGTTTTTAGCCTTTGAGCGCACCCGCCGTCAAACCGGCGACGAGTTGGCGCTGGCCTAAAACCAACAGGATCAGGGTGGGCAGCATCACGATCAGCGTGGCTGCCATCTGGGTATTGAAGACCGCGTATTCGAAGTTGCGGAAGACGGTGATGCCAACCTGTGTCGTGCGCCATTCCGGGCTGTTGGTCACCAGCAGCGGCCAGTAGAACTGATTGTAGGTGCTGAGAAAGGTATAGACGGCCAGCGTCGCCAGCGCCGGACGCGACAGCGGCAGCAGGATCGACCACAGGTATTGCAGCCGGCCACAACCATCCACCAGCGCCGCTTCGTACAGGTCTTTGGGCAGCGTCAGGAAATACTGGCGCAGCAGGAAGATACCGAAGGCGCTGGCGAGGAACGGCACAATCAACCCCTGGAAGCTGTCCTTCCATTGCAGGCTGGAGATGAACAGGTAGTTCGGGATGAGCGTGGCCTCGAATGGCACCATCAGCGTCCCCAGGGCGAAGAACAACATGATCGTCTTGCCGGGGAAGTTCAGGTAAGCCAGGGCGAAGGCCATCAACGACGAGGTGGCGAGGACGCCCAGCGTCACGCTGCCGGCCACGACGAACGAGTTGAGAATCCAGCGGCTCAGGATCGGCTGCTGCTGAAACAGCGCCGGGAAGATGCCCCAGTCCAGCCGGCTGAAATCCGGGATCAGGTTGGGGGCCAGCGTGTCGCCTTGCAGCGCCAGCGACAGGGCGAACACCAGCGGGAAGAGCAGGATGATCGAGGTGACGATCAGCATCAGGTAGACCATCACGTTGTACGAGAAGCGCTGCTGGCGCGAGAGTAAGGCTATGTTCATTGGTAATGCACTCCCCGGTTGGTGAGGCGGTATTGAATGACGGTCAGGATGAGCAGCACGGCGAACAGCACAATCGACATGGCCGACGCCAGCCCATAGCGGTTGTCATACCAGAACGCCAGGAAAGTGCTGTAGACGAACACATTCGGATCGGCCTGCGGGATGAGCAGGTGGAACTGGGTGAAGGCTTGCAGGCTGCCGATGGTGTTGATGATGAACAGGAACAACAGCGTCGGCGTGAGCAGCGGCAGGATGATGAAGCGGAATATCTGGGTGCGGTTGGCTCCATCGATCTGGGCGCTCTCGTAGAGATCGGTGGGGATGGCCTGGACGCCGGCCAGGGTGATGATGAAGTTGAAGCCCAGCCCCGACCAGATGGTCATGGCCGCCACAGCCGCCAGCGCCGTCCGGTCATCACCCAGCAGCGTCACTGAATTGATGCCCAGCAGTTCGACCAGCCAGGTGGTGGCGCGGGTCTGTGGGCTGTAGATCAGCGCCCAGATCACGCCGCCGGTCGCCAGCGAGATGGCGATGCTGCTGGTGAAGATGGTGCGGAACAGACCGATGTAGCGCACCTTGACTGTCGCCAGCATCGCCAGCGCCAACGCCAGCACGATGCCGATTGGCACGACCATCAAGGCGAACTGGAAACTCAGCCACAGGCTTTGCAGCCCATCGGTGCGGCCATCCAGCCCCAGGATGCGGATGTAGTAGTTCAGACCATTCCAGCGCACCGGCTCACCGATATTGTTGGTCAGGTGCAGGCTCAACCAGATGGCGCGGAAGAACGGGATATAGGTGAACAGGGCGAACAGGATCAGCGCCGGCGACGCGTACAGCAGCGCCCGCCACAAATCGCGCGTCGTCGGCTTGACCAGCCAGGCTGCCAGTGCTGCCCGGCGCGCCTGGGGGATCGCCGGCGAAGCGGCGCTGACGGTCGACACAAATGTCGATTGGGCTTCGTCTGTCGATTGCATCCCTCGTCTCCCATTCTCGTACTGGGCAAGGTTCGTTGAGGCATCTTTGTAAGATCGCGTAACGAAAACGAATGATAGAGAGGGTTTGTTAAGTAACTCGCGTTAAAAGCGTAACATCCGGTTAAGAGTGGATGAAGATTAACCCCTCACTCATGACCAGCCAGGGAAGCCAAACTACCTAATTGGATAACACTTCCTCTGCCAGACCGAATGAAAGAGTCATGCCAGAGCCGCCCAGCCCGTTGACGATGGTCACGCCGGGTTCGGGATGCAGGATCAGCTCGCGTTTGCCCTTGACCAGCGGGTAGATGCCATGCCAGGTCTCGGCGATCTCAAACGTCGGCAGGTGGGCGAAGGTGTGCAGATAATCGAGGATGGCCTGATTGATGTCGGCGCGGTCAAACGGGTCGAAGGTCATGCCGTATTCGTGGCTGTCGCCGATGGTCACCTCGCCCAGGCGGGTCTGTGACACCAGCAGGTGAATGCCGTACTCGACATAAAACGGCATCTCGGACTCGATGCGCCGCTTGAAGGCCGGGAAAGACGGCAAATGGCCGAAGGTGTTCTGATATTGATAGAGCGATAATCCGGCGCACAGGTTGGGGCCGAGCGCCCAGCCGGTGGGTTGCGGACGGGTGCGGAGCATTTGCAGCTTGCAGCGCGTCAGCCCGCTTTCGGCATAGTGGCGTGGATAGAGCGTTTCGAAATCCGCCCCGCTGCACACAAAAACCTGTTCCGCCTGAAAGCTGCCCTGAGTGGTTTCGATGGTGGGCAGGCTGATGCCGGTGACCAGGGTGCCGAAATGGAGTTCGACGCCATACGCCTTTTCCAGCCAGCCAGGGATGGCGCGGATGGCCTGACGGGGATCGACATTGAGTTCGGTGCTACTCCAGAGCGCCCCTTTCAGCCCATCGATTTTGACCGCCGCGCTCTTCTCGGCGACCTGCGCCGGAGTCAGCAGTTGACCGAATTCGCGCACTTCCGGCACTGCCGCCGCCAGCTCGTGCAGCACGGCCATCTCATCGTCGTGATAGGCTAGGTGGAGCGAACCGCTCTCCAGACAAAAGAAATCCGCGCCCCGGCTGGCTTCCAGCCAGATCTCGCGCGATTTTATGGCGCGCTGGAACAACGCCCCGGTCTTGCCCACCGGCCACACCTGACCGAAGTTGCGGATGGAAGCACCCACCGCCGGGTTAGTGCGTTCAAACAACGCCACCTTCAGACCGCGCCGCGCTGCCGCCAGCGCATGAGCCAGGCCGACGATGCCGGCACCGACAACAATGACATCGAATTGGGGTGCGCTCATATTGTCCTCTGGATATGCTGGGTCAGGTTGAGTTATACCGGTCGTTCGCCAGCCTGCAACCGGGCGTCGATGCGATCCAGCGCCTGGGGCAGTTGAGCGATGCTGCGGATGACCTCGTGCGCCCCGGCCTGGCGCATCTGTTGCTCAATCGGTGCCAGTTTGTCTGCCAGTTCGGAGTCGGATAAAGCCTTGACTTCGGCCTCGCTCAGTCCGAGTTGATTGCCGGTCTGGGTCAGCGCCACGGTCCAGGTGCCGGCGTTCAGTCCCTCAGCGATGTCCGGCAGGGTATCGCCGACCTTGACGACTGCCGCCAGGGGATGAACCTCCAGTTGCATCAGGTTGCTGTAGATCATGTAGGGAGCCGGGCGTCCGGCCGGCACATCGTCCGGCACGACCAGGGCATCCGGGGCATACCCCCGCGCCGCCGCGGCCGGCAGCAGCGCATCCATCACGATCCGGCTGTAACCGGTGGTCGAGCCGATCTTCAGACCGCGCTGACGACAATCGGCGACGGCCTCCAGCGTTCCGGGAATCAGGCTGGCATAATCCATCACGCTCGATTTCTGCACCATGACCGAGTCGCGGTAGAGCGCATCAATGTCATCTTCCGACCAGGGCTTGCCCTGCGCCGCTTCCCACGACGCTGTCACTTCGGCGGTCTGGGCGATGGCACGGATGTGATCGCGCTTTTCCAGTCCCATCGGGGCGCGCGCCTGGGCGATACTGATCGACACGCCGCGCCGCTGGAAGATGTGAACGAAGACCGCCACTGGCGCGAAACAGCCGTAATCGACCGTCGTCCCGGCCCAATCGAAGATCACCGCCTGCAAGCGCTGGCTCATGAGCTGTATTTCTCCACAAAGGCTTCAACATCGTAGAGGTCATCAAAACGGGCTTCGAGCGTCGCCCGATCCCAATCCCACCAGGCGATCTGGAGCAGCTTCTCGCTGATCCGTTCGGGGAAGCGCGGGCGGACGATGCGTGCCGGGACGCCCACCGCAATCATGTAGGGCGGGACATCCTTGGTGACCACCGCGCCCGACCCCACTACCGCACCGGTGCCAATGGTCACGCCCGGCATGACGATGACGTTGTGACCGAGCCAGGTGTCGTGACCGATGACGCACTGATGTGAGCGCCGCCAGTCGAAGAAGGAAGCATCATCCTCGCCCAGTCCGTACTGCTTGCGGCGGTAGGTGATATGGTGCAGCGTCACCCGTTCCATCGGATGATTGCCGGGGTTGATGCGGACATGCGAGGCGATATTGCTGAACTTGCCGATGCGGGTGTAGATGATCTGGTTGTCGCCGGCGGTGTAGCTGTAATCATCCAGGCTGGATTCGACCAGCCAGCTATTGGCACCGACTTCAGTCCAGGCTCCCAGATGGCTGTCGTGGATCAGCACGCCGCTGTGAAACACCGGTTCATCGCCCAGCGGTTGCTGCCCCAGCGCGGGCGCGAAATCAGGCGCGGCGTAATGGGCGATGTGTTTCATAAGGTGGCCTGCGCCGTCAATTGTGACAGATGCGCCATATGGGCATCCCAGTAAATCGGGTGACCCTGGCGCAGCGTGGCGCGGATGCGCGGGTGATCGTGCGCTTCTTCGACCAACACCAGATCGGCCTGCAAGCCCACTTCGATCCGCCCCCGGTCATGCAGCCCGACGGCTTTGGCCGGGTTCTCCGCGATCAGTTTCATGACCTGATACAGGGGCAGCACGCCCTGTTTCGCCAGCTTGAAGGCGGTTTGCAGCATGGCCGCCGGGTAGTAATCGGTCGCCAGAATATCGACCAGCCCGGCTTCGATGGCGTGGAGGGCGCTCAGGTTGCCGGTGTTGGAGCCGCCGCGATAGGCGTTGGGCGCGCCCATGATGGTGAACATGCCTTTGGCACGGGCGTAGCGGGCGGCTTCCTCGGTCACGGGGAACTCGCTGATGCTGACGCCCATCGCCGCCATCTGGTCAATCTTGGCCGGCTTGTCATCGTCGTGCGAGGCAATTGGGATGCCGTGCGTCCGCGCCAACCGACAGACCTCATCGGCCTGCGACCAGTCGCGCGGTGTTTCCGAGACCTCGGCAATCTTGGTTTTCATCCGTTCTTTGGCGTCGTTCTCCAGCATCTCGCGCGGGATGCCCAGCCACTTGACCATAAAATCGATGTAGCGGGTGATGTCGGCGTACTGCCCCTGGCCGGGGGTGTGATCCATCAGCGAGACCATATCGACCAGCTTATCGGCGAGCAGCCCTTCGAGGATGGCGGCGGTGCCGGTGTTGGCAATCTCAAAGCGGGCATGAACGCGGAAATCGACCATCAGCTCATGGCGCTTGGCCTGAATGCCCCGGATGATCTCGGTGGCTTTCTCCTGCGTCCGCAGATCGTTCTGATGCCAGGCGAAGCCGACGGCCGCGAAGGCAGTGGTGATGCCGGTGCCAGCCAGCCGTTTATCCAGTTCGTAGAGCGCCACCGTCGTCGGGAACATGGCGTTGGGGCGCGGCTCGATGTCGCGTTCCAGCATATCGCCGTGCAGATCAATCACGCCGGGGATGAGCGTCAGGCCGACGGCGCTCAGGCCGTAACCCCGTTTGTCGCCCTCGACAATTTCAGCGATTCGGCCGTCTTCGATGTTGACCGCGCCGCGTTCCAGCACGCGATCCGGCAGCACAATCTTCAGATCAGTCAGCCACATGCGCCAGCTCCTCCTGCGTTGTCGTCAGATGAATCTCGCTGTCAATCAGATGCAGGACATCTTCCGGGTGATGGAAGACGCCGATGAGCGCCACGCCCTGGGCTTTCAGCTCGGCCAGCCGGGTTTGCAGCGACCGGCGGGTATCGGCATCAAGCGAGGCAGTGGGTTCATCGAGCAGCAGCAGCCGACGGGGAGCGATCAGCGCCCGCGCCAGATTGACCTTCTGCTGCTCGCCACCGGAAAAGGTCGTCGGGTAGGCCGACCATAATTCGGGTTTGAGACCGAACGAGGACAGGGTGGCTTTAGCCGACTCGATGGCTGCTTCCCAGGCCAGGCCGCCATCCACCAGCGGCTCGGCCACCAGTTCCAGGGCGCTGACGCGGGGACGGGGACGGAGGAACTGGGTGACGAAGCCCAACTCCTGCCGCCGCAGCAGCGCCATATCGACATCGGCGGCCCGCGCCAGATCAATCCGCCCGCGCTGCGACTCGAACCAGGCATGACCGCCGCTTGGCACATAGGTGCGGTAGAGGCAGCGCAGCAGCGACGACTTGCCCGCGCCGTTGGCTCCACCGATCAGCATGAACTGGCCGGCTTCAAGCGTGAACGACAGGTCATGAAACACCCCGATCTCGCGCTGGAGATGGTGGATGTCGAAGGTCTTGGTCAATTGATCGACAACGAGAAGTGTCATAATGTCCTCATGCTAACCGCCCAAAACAAGAACACGAACACGGTATAAATTGGGATCAGTGGTATCAATCAGAATCTCCTGGCTGAATTCCGTTGCCACATATATGCCATAAACGAGCGATGTCATTCCTTGGCTCCAGATGACTACCTGTTCTGAGGGTAAGTCATAAGGCTGTAGGCTCCCTGAAGGAGGCACCAAAGTCACCCATTCATCTTGGCTGACTCTGCTGCTGACTTGTAACATCCCTAGATCTTCCGGTGACATCACAAAAGTGGCAGTGAGTCCCCAGCCTTGCATTCCAAAACAGCCTGCTGTGATGCTTTGTGCGCTCGGTGGAAACTCAAACTGACCCAGCGATTCGGTCTGTTCCAGACCAGCAGCTTCAGTGACATTACAGCCACTCATCACGCCTAATCCTGAAATGGTAGATGCCAAAAGCCGCAAGACGGCGTAGCTACAGACTCCCAACAACACTAGACTCGTCACGCAACCTACCGCTACTCGCAGCCCCCGCTGTCTGATGATCGAATTCACCCTGGCTCTCGTAGCCACATCTTTCATCTCCTTGACCCTGAATCATGATCCAGTGTGTCATCAGCGGATTCCAATCGACGTTACAGCTTGGCATGAACCAACTGCTGGGTGTAGGCATCCTGTGGGTCTTCCAGAATTTGATCGGTCAACCCCTGTTCGACCACGCGCCCATGTCGCATCACCATCACCCGATCCGCCAGCGTGCGGATGACGCCCAGATCGTGCGAGACGAGGATCATGGTCATGCGCCGTTCGCGCTGCAAATGCTTGAGCGTATCCAGCACCAACGCCTGCACCGACACATCCAACCCGGTGGTCGGTTCATCCAGCAGGAGCAGCGCCGGTTTCAGCGCCAGCGCCTTCGCCAACTGCACCCGCTGCTGCATCCCACCCGACAGCACACGCGGCGGGTCGTCCATCCGGTTGAGGGGAAACTCGGAGATCGCCAGCGAGTCGCGGGCGGCCTGGCGCAGCGTGGCAAAGGTGCGTTCGCCGGTCAGCAGCAGCCGTTCCGCCACATTGCCGCTGCTGGTGAAGCGCATCCGCAGCCCCAGATGCGGGTTCTGGTAGACCACGCCGATGTTAAAGATCTGCACCTCGCGCCGGGCGAAGCGATCCAGTTCCAGCAAATTCTGGCCTTCCAGCCCCGGAATATTCAGGTGGTAATCGCCGCTGTCCGGCATCTCCTCCAGATTGAGCAGCCGCAGCACGGTGGACTTGCCCGACCCGGACTCGCCGACGATGCCCAGCACCTCGCCGGGATAGGCCTCGACCGTGACATCAACCACCGCCTCGATCCGCCCGTAGCGCTTGGTCAGCCCCACGGCGCGCACCAGCGGCGGTGTGGTAACCAGCAGCGGCGCGTCAAAGTTCGGGTTGGACGGGCGGTTTAAGGTAGCCATCATGATAGAAGTGTCCCTGATCGTTATAATAGGTCGCGCCGGTGGCCTGATGCGTCGCCAGCTTTTCAGCATAGCCGCTGTCCGAAAGTTCGTACTGCGAGCTGCCATCGGCCTGCGGCAGTTCGTTCATGAATTTATTCTGCGCCCCGGTGGTGCGGCAGACCCAGCCGCGCTGATCCTCGACCTGGAAGGGCACATCGGTGAATTCCAGCGGGAAAACGTTGGTGTAGGGCGGCACAGCATACAGCCGCTTCTCGCGCCCGGCCGAGAGCAGAGTCAGATGCGCCGACTGATGCAGCTTGGCATTATCCCAGCGCGGGATCGGGCTGGGGCTGATGATGTAGCGTCCGTTGACCAGCGCCGGATAACTGGCCCCCTGAATGTACTGGCGATAGCGCACCAGTTGTTCATAGAGCAGCAGCCACATCTGACCGTAATCGGCATCGGCATGGAGCTGCGCCGCCTTCGACATATCGGCCACGACGCCGCGCAGCGGTTCCGGGTCTGGCACCTGCAACACCAACGCCTGGCCTTCGCTCATGCGCTCTTCCGGGATGCGATGCCGGCTTTGCAGCAGCGTCGCCTGTCGCGTATCGGTGGTGGTTATGGAGCCGCTCATGCGGGTGATGAAGCGGCGCAGGTTGGCGGCATTGACCGAATCATCCGCGCCCTGATCGATGACCTTGACCACGCTCTCCGGCCCCACCAGACTGAGCGTGACCTGCAAGCCGCCGGTTCCCCAACCGCGCGCGATGGGCAGTTCGCGGCTGGCGTAGGGCGTCTGATAACCGGGGATGGCGATGGCCTTCAGCATCCGCCGGCGCAGCTCGCGCTTGGCGTAGGCATCCATGAAGGCATAGCTGTAATCCTGACGCGGCTGCGCCAGATCGTTCAGGCTCATGACTGCACCTCCGCTGGCTGTGCCGTTGGCTTCGCCTCTTTTTCTGATGGATAGAAGGTGGCGATGACCTTACGCACCGCGTCCATGCTGCTGGCGAAGGTGACGTAATGTGGCAGCTTGAAGTGGATGCAGAAGCCGGAGGACTCGACCGGCTCGGTGTGGTACATGACGAATTCCTCGGTGTGCGCCGGGTGCGGCTCGCGGTTGTTCATCTCCATGTCGAGCGTCGAGGCGGCGATCAGCTTGACCTCGTTCCAGCCCAGCGTGGCGGCGAAGCCGAGTTGGAAGCTGTCCTTACCCCCATCGCCACCGCTGCTGATGACCTCGGCCTGGCTGACGCGCACCCGCCCGGCGCTGAAGATGTCGCCGCTGACCGGATGACGCATCTGAACTTCGGCATAGCCCAACCGCAGCTCGTTGACGGTGGGGTGGATCAGACCGTAGCCGCGCATACTGGCATAGCCCAGCGCCAGCACCCCGCCGGTATCGGCGCGGGCCAGCGCTTGCAGCCGGTGGGCGCGCGGTGCCGGGAACAGGATGGCGTCGGTGGTCACATCAGGGATGGTGCCGGGGTCGATCACTTCAGTTTCAATCGGGGGCAGCAGTCGTTGACCGCGCTGCCAGTCAGCCACTGCCGGGTAAGTCGGCGGGGCGGGTTGTTCGGCCTGGGGCGCAGCCACATCGTCAGCCGCAGCCACACCATCCAGCACATCCAGCCGTAGCAGCCGGTGGCTGTAATCGAGCGACGGCCCCAACACCTGCCCGCCGGGAATATCCTTGAAGGCCGCCGAAATGCGCCGCACCGTCAACACCTGATCGGCGGAGACCGGCTCGGCATAAGCCAGGCGCGGCTGGGTCGAACGATAGGCGCGCAGCAGCAGCACCGCTTCGTAGAGATCGCCGCCGGTCTGTGCCAGCGCCAACGCCGCCAGTTCCGGGGCGTAGAGCGATCCTTCGCCCATCACCTTGTCCAGCAAATAAGGGAGCTGCTGTTGAATCAGCCGGACGTTTTCCGGCGTCAGACGCCCCAGCATCGCCTGATAAAATTGCTCGGCATGTTGGATGGCATCCTCGCCACCCCGCGCTGCGACGTACATCCTGCCCCCTTTTACACCCGTTCAATCCGTGTGCTGCGTGGCAAGCCAACGACGCGCCGGCCATCCAGCAAGTAAATATCCCAACCCAGCGGATAGCGGCAGGCTGTCTCCCGCAGCTCCCAGAAGGCATCCGGCAGGCCATCCACCTGCAACGACTGCTGCCCGTTGACGCCTGGGCCTTGCAGGACGAATTCGGCCCCCTCGCCCAGCACCGCGCCGATCACCAGAGTCGCGCCTTCGTCCGGGTACAGCATGGTGCCGACGCTGGCCTGGCGCAGGGTTGGCAAATGCAGTGAAAGCAGCGCCGGGTAGAAATGATAAGCCGCTGTTTCCACCGGCAGGCTCCTGGCACCGCTGTGCGCCAGCACCGGTTGTAAAGCCGCATCCGGCGTGAAATAGCTGGTTTCGAGATCGAGCAGCGTCTCGGCGATCAGTGCAAAGGGATCACCGGCGTCCGGCACGTCGTAAAGGCGACCGGGATAACTGAGCGCCCACATCAGCGCCAGGAAGGTCTCACGGGTGCGGGCTTCGGCAGGCGTGTAGGCCGGGTGCGTCATCAGAAGGTCTCCATTTCTACACGGGTTGCTTCAACCTGTCGCAGCAGCACGTCATCGGCCTGCTGCTGGAGCGCCTGCTGCTGCGCCACAAAAGCGGTGATGGCAGCGGTTTGTACATCGGCAACCAGCGCCGCGTCGAGGATGGCGATGGCGAGCGCCTGCAATAAATCGCGCCCGGCACAGGCGGCGTAGCCCTGCGACCCGTTCGCCAGTTGAACATGGGCTTCAGTGACCAGCACCTCCCCCAGATGAAAACGCGCCCCTTTGGCGCTGTCGGTGTAGGGCAGCATCACCAGCCCGCTGCGATTTTGCAGGACGGTGATCGTGCCGAGATGCGGGATGATGTCATCAGCGAAGACCTTGACCGCATCCGCCGGGGCGTGGGTCAGGATGCTGAGATATTCGCGCTGGCTGAAGGGCATAGTAACCTTGTCCTTGTGACAAAAATACAGGGGCGGGATAACCACGCCCCTGTACCATTCTAACGCCGACTATGAGTTTTAGCGGGCGCGCAGGTCAATGTTCAGGTTGGCCGCAATGTCGCGCAGCGAGTTGTAGAGGGCGTCGATGTTCTCGACACCCGCCGCTTCGCTGGGATCAACATAGTAGCGTTCCAGCGCCAACACCAGGTCAGGCTGATTGGCGATGTCCAGCAGGGCTTCGCGCACAGCGGTCTTGAACGATTCGGGCAGGGTGCTCTTGATGGCGAACGGGGTCTCCGGGATCAGCGGCGACTGATGGAAGACGACGATGCTGCCTTCGGGGCAGGCGTCATAGATGGCGGTGATTTCTTCCTGGGTCATGGCTTCCAGGTACGGCCATTCTGCGGCAGTGGCCGGGCCTTCGCGGCCTTCAACCGGGGTGTAACCGCACAGGTCGCTGATCGCGCCTTCGTCGGCCTGAACAGCCAGGTTGGCGTCGAAGGTCGCGGCAGCCATGACGCTGCCATTCTCAACTGCCATCACGGCGTTGGGGTGGTTGCCGGCGAAGTTCACACTGGTGAATTCTTCAATCTGAGCCGGGTCGGTGAATTCCATCCCGTTCAGAATGTCGTTAGCCGGGACCAGATAACCGCTGGTCGAGGCCGGGTCGGTGAAGGCGAAGCTCTTGTCGGCCAGATCAGCGATGCTGGCGATGCCTGTACCCTTCTTGGTGAACATCAGGCTGAAGTAGCCAGGGACTTCGTTCAGGTCAACTTCGATTTCATAGTTGGCAACCGCAATCGCTTCGGCATCGGCCACATCCGCCGCCAGCACATACGAGAACGGGCCAACTTCCATCGCGTCAGCGCGATTAGCCGCCATTGCTTCGATCACCGCGTTGTAGCTGGTGCCGGTGATGAGGACAGTGCGGACGCCCAGGACGCCTTCCAGGTAAGCGCGCAGCGGTTCAACCGCGGCCAGCGCTTCTTCGATATTGTCGCCCGGATACACACCGATGATGAAGGTCTCCGGCCAACCGGTACGATCCACTTCCTGCGCCGACACCAGGCCGAAACCCAGCACCGCCACCACAACCAACGAAACGAGCGCGAGAACAAACTTCTTCATGCCTATGATCTCCTTGAGTCTCTAACAATTGCTCACTTAACCGGGCTGTCTTTCTAGATAAAGCGCAGCCGCAGCCAGCTACTAAACCGATCGATGATCGTCACCGCGACGACCAGCACAATCGCCGCGCCCAGCACCTTGTCGTAATCGCTGGTGCCGGTGTATTTGAAGAGCAGGAAGCCGACGCCACCGGCCCCCACCACGCCGAGGATGGTGGCATGGCGGACATTGCCCTCGAAATAAATGATGGAATAGGAAATAAACAACGGGAAGGCTTGCGGCATCACCGAATAGATGAAGGTCTGTAGACCATTCGCCCCGGTGGCGCGGACGGCATTCACCTGTGCCGGGTCGATTTGTTCGATGGCTTCGGCGAAGACCCGCGCCAGCGACCCCACCGAGCCGAAAGCCAGCGCCAGCACACCGGTGAATGGGCCGAGACCCACAGCCGCCACAAACAGCAGCGCGTAGACCAGCTCCGGGATGGAACGCAGGAAGTTGAGGACGAAGCGTGTCGCCTGATAGATGATCGGGTGAGGCGAGACATTACGCGCCGCCAGCAGCGACAGGGGCAGTGCCATGATGATCGCGCCCAGCGTGCCGATGATCGCCATCTGCACCGTCTCGAAGATAGCGGTGATGATGGGCAACCAGCCGATCTGCCACTCGTTGCCAAAGATGGTGATGGTGCTGGCGGTGATATTGGTGTCGATCACCCGCGTACCGAAAACCGTCAGCTCGAATTGATGCGAACGCGAGACTTCAAACTCTGGCGGCAGCATTCGCACGATCAGGTTGCCCATGGCGATGAACGGGTCGAAGATCGAGGTGATGCGGTTGACCTCGCTTGGGCCGACGCCGGATAAACTCCAGGACAGGATGGCGATCACCGCCAGAAAGATGGCGAGACCGCGCAGGCTGAGACTGGGAAAGGGACGCAGGAGCTGCTCGCGCAGCACTTCAGGCGCAACCGGCGCGGTTGGCGTCTGGCTTTTGACACTTGCACTCGCCATGTGGGACCTCTTATTGGCTCAGAACCGGTTGGGCTGCGCCAAACCCATGTGGTTCGGGCGCTTCGGCGGGATGTTTCTTCTTGTCTTTATCGAAGCGATAAATGCGATCCATCGTCGCCTCATCCAGTTGGGCGGGCGGTCCATCGAAGACGATGATGCCCTGGGCGACGCCGATCAGGCGATCAGCGTACTGCTTGGCGAGTTCGACATCATGGATATTGATGAGGGTCAGCACGCCGACATCGCGCGCCACCCGCGCCAGATCGCTCATCACCTGTACCGAAAGCTCGGGGTCAAGGCTAGCAACCGGCTCATCCGCCAGCAGGATTTTCGGTTCCTGGGCGATAGCGCGGGCAATTGCCACGCGCTGCTTTTCACCGCCGGAAAGCCGGTCGGCACGGAAACTGGCGCGCGGCAGCATGTTCATGCGATCCAGGCTCTTGAGCGCGATGTCGCGGTGTTCGCGCCCGAAGTAACCGACGAAGCTGGCGAGCGGGTTGTTATAGGCCAGGCGTCCGGTCAGCACATTGGTCAGGGCAGAGAGCCGTTCCACCAGGTTGTATTCCTGCCAGATGAAGCCGATATAGCGGCGCGCCAGGCGCAGTTGGGTTTCATTCAATCGGGTGATGACTTCACCATCGAGTGTGATGCTCCCTCGTGTCGCCCGCTGCAAGCCGTTGATGCAGCGCAGCAGGGTCGATTTGCCGGCACCAGATCGTCCAATGATGGCGATGATTTCGCCGCGCTGGGCCGAGAGCGAGATCGACTTCAGCGCTTCATTGCCATTGGGATATACAACCTGAAGTTCATGGACTTCGAGCATGGATTTTCCTGACTCAAGTGCTGGATTGATGAAGCGTTACAGAGCTAACGTCAGGAGGATACTGGTGTGGGGTCAAATCAAAGTGAACATGTGGTTAAACTTGTAGAGTGTTTTTGCGAACAATGCTTAATGATTCCGATTAAGTGTTCATGTCTATGTTAAACAGATCAGCTATCTGAAATGCACAGCGATAACCGCATACCAGGAGATGGAAGGTCTAAAGCAGTTCTTTTGGACGAATCGGAAACAGGGACACCTGCCCCAGCTACTCATCTATATGAAGCCGGTGCTGTCATCTCATGCTTTGAACTGCACCACGCCGCGCTTGCCATTGACGCGCCACAGGGTATCTTCGATCTGAAGCTGCTCAGCCAGGCCTTCCGGCAGGCCGACGACGGTGTCGCTCTTCATCGTGCGCAGCATCAGCAGCGGTGCAGGGAAATACGCTGCCACTGCGGCAAACGGTGTCGTCACCGGCCACAACAGATCACCACTCATACGCCGATAATTGAGGTCGCCCTTGCTGATGACCAACCGAGCCCCAGCGAATGTCTGGCGTAAATATTCAGGCATTGCGCTCAGAGGATAAGCGCTGTTCCAGAAAAAATCAGGACGAAGCCGCAGTCGACCAGCCTCGAATGCCTTTCCGAGTCGCTCTGCCAAAGCTGGGATGCCACTGGAGGCGAGGCGCTGGCGCATACTGTGCCACAAGAAATGAACATCAGGGAGAATAGCATCGCTCACAAACTGCGGATGCATCTTGATGTGAAAAGTGACACTTCCATAATCCAGCAACATATCGGTCAGTGCCATGTCGATTGCCAGTTCGGTGCCGGTATTGTCAGCGATGATGTGGATATCGCCCCCTCTCGCTAGCAGGTGCTTGACGACAGCTTCGCCATCATCTACCAGCAGATCATGATGACTGCCGACACTACCATGGGCCATCACCGCTGCCAGACTCAGATCAATCCGGTTGGCCCAGATATCGAGATGCAGCAGGCTGTACAGCCGTTCCTCAGGTTCCAGTTCGCGCAAAGACAGCGCCCGTTCGACCTGCGTCCACAGCGCTGGACTCGCCAGCTCCTCTGCTTTCTGCGGGGTAAACAGATCGCGTCCAGTCTCCCACCACCGGGTGAGCTGCATCAGGTAACGGTAGAAATAGATTTCGGCGAAGAACCAATCCGTGTTCAACCAGGTATGTCCCCGGTGCTGCTCGTAAATAGCGTACCAACCTGCCGCATCCGGTGCTGGCAGTTCCAGCGGTGGGATTGGCTGGTCCGCAGAGATATCCACAGCCAGTTGCTCCAATGCCTGCCGAATCAGCGATGGATAGTCCGAATTGGTACGAATGATGTCGCGGATGGTGGCTGGCACACGCACTTTCATCGTGTTATGGGCAAATGTGTTGCTGGCATCGGTGCGGACGGGGGCAGGCATAGTGATTCCCTTTGGATGAAAGTGTGTAAGGCGCTACATGTGCCTATTCTTCTAAAAAGCACCCCTCCTCCAATGCATACTGACTAAAGAAGGGGCATTTGGCGCAACAACGGTCAGGTCAGGCACGTGCAGGAGAACTATTCCTCAAGTCGTGATGATCGTCACCTTTAGCTGCGCGTGATGACTTCCGCACCGCCGAGATAAGGCCGCAGCACATCCGGGATGACTACGCTGCCATCAGCCTGCTGATAATTCTCCAGGATAGCGATGATGACGCGCGGCGTCGCCAGGCCGGACCCGTTGAGGGTATGGACGAACTGCGCCCGTTTGCCCTCTTTCGGACGATACTTCAGGTTGGCGCGGCGCGCCTGGAAGGCTTCGGTGTTGCTGCACGAGCTGACTTCCAGCCATTCCTTGCAGCCGGGTGACCACACTTCCAGATCATATTTCTTGGTGGCGCTGAAGCCCAGATCGCCAGTAACAATCTCTAATCTGCGGAACGGGAGTTTCAGGGCGCGACAGATGTCGGCAGCAGCCTCGGTCAGCGACTCCAGTTCGGCGTAGCTGGTCTCCGGCGTGGTGAACTTGTACATCTCGACTTTTTCAAACTGATGCACCCGCTTGATGCCGCGCACATCACGCCCGGCGCTGACCTTCTCGCGGCGGAAGCAGGGGGTATGCGCCACGTAATACAGCGGCAGTTGATCCTCTTCCAGAATCTCGTCGCGGTGCAGATTGGTCAGCGCGATCTCGGCAGTCGGCAACATATAGACATCGGCATCCGCATCGAAGTAAACCACATCGCGGAATTTGGGGAACTGCCCCGCGCCGTACAACATAGCTTCCTGAACAAAGTACGGCACATAGAACTCGGTGAAGCCCTTCTGCCGCGACATATCGAGGAAGAAGCTGATGAGCGCCCGCTGCAACCGTGATCCCCAGCCGCGCAGCACATAGGCCCGCGACCCGGCCAGCTTCACCCCGCGCTCGAAGTCAATGATGCCCAGCTCCGGACCCAGATCCCAGTGGGGTTTGGGGTCAAAGTCGAACTCGCGCAGCTCACCTTCCGGCTCCCAGGCGATGTTGGCCTCCTCGCTGTCGGCCACCGGTACGCTCTCGTGCGGCAGGTTGGGCAGCCAGAGCATGTGATTTTCCAGTTGAGCTTCGACCTGTTTAACCTGCTCATTGATGGTCTCGACGCGCTCGCCCATGCCCTTCAGCGCCGCCATCATCTGATCCATCGCCACGTTGGGATCAACTCCGGGAGCCATCACCACTTTCTCGACGCCTTCCATGATCTGGACGGCAGTGTTGTAGTCCTTGTTGTCGATAGCCTCTGCCACCCTGAGTGCCAGCATCCCTCGCATCATCCCATCCAGCGTTTTGTCGCCGCGAATGCGCCCGACATTTTTGTTCAGTTTGTTGCGGGCGGCCTGCAGCGCCTCGCTCTCAGTCAGCAGCGTCCGCCGTTCCTTGTCCAGCTCCAGGATGGCGCTGATGCGTTCCATCGCAGCCGGATCATTCAGCTTCTTCAGTTGGTCTTTCACCCAATCCGGTTTCTCACGAATCCAGTTGATGTCGAGCATGATCTATTCCTCCAATCAGACGGGTCTCCCCGTTCAGGTTAAATCTTCAGGTCGTTTAGGCATCGGACGGGTGAAATCCTGGCGCAGTCGCCGTGCTGCCAGCACAGCACCGATCAACATCATCAGGATGATGAGAGCGTCAAAGACTTCACGCGTGAAAAAGGATAAGCGCATAGCAGCTCCACAAGTAGAAAATTGAAAGTGCTGGATTGAAGTTGCACGTTCCTGGTTCTTAGTTGAAAACAGATCGGGCGGAACAACAGCGATGACGGTCAGATTTGTGGATAGATAGGCCCTACCCTTATGCTCTGTCCACCCCGCTGACCCAATAAAAAACGCCTCTCCAGCCAACCTGGAGAGACGTTTTGTGGACACTCGATAGGCGGCGGACGAGAAAGTCTATTCGGAATCGCTAGAACTGGAAGCCGAGGCTGAATCGTCGCGCCACACAGACAACTTGAAGCTGAAGGTTGTGCCGACGTTTTCTTCGCTTTCAAACCAGATTTTGCCGTTCATCGCCTCAACCTCATGCTTACAGAGATACAAACTCAGGCCGTAACCAAATTCGCCGATGATCTGCGGCTGACGTGCCCGCTGAAACAGGGCGAAGACACGCTCGAACTCTTTGGCACGAATGCCATAACCCTCATCGACCACATCAATCTGCACACTCTGGTTGCCGGGTGCAGCGTGAGCCATGATGATGATGGGTGTCCCGACCATGCTGTACATGATAGCATTGCGCAGCAGGTCGTGCAAGATAGCCGTCAGGCGCGACGGCGCGGCATAAACGTTCAGGTCTTTCGGAACAGTACAGGTGATGCGAGAACGATAATCCTGCTGCTCGCTTTCCGGGTCAATCAGGCTGATTTCGTCCAACCCTTCCATGAAGTCTTCCATGAAGTCTTCCAGATTGACCTTGCGCCGTTCCGCCCGGATGACATCCTGGAGCTTGCCGGTGCGCACCAGTTCGAGGCGGTGGAACAGGTGCATCAGCCGTTCGAGCCGGTGCATCTGGGTGGTGATGAGGTTGACAAAACCGGAGATACGTCGGCTGACAGTTTCCACCGTGTCGTTGGGTTTGGGCTTGAGCGCCCCCTGAATCATCTTGGTGTTGCCGAAGGTGCTGCTGGCTGCCGTTTCCACCTCATCACGGAAGTGGGTCAGCAGTTCACTCAGAGCCGCCCAATCGGTCTGCTCGATGCTTACCATCGTATAGGTTTCGCCACCCTGCCCATGCACAATCGAGGCCCAGCAAGGAAGAAATTCGCCGGCGCGGTAAATCTGAAAGCGCACGGGACGGGCGGACTCGCGGGCTTTCTGACGAGCCGCATCCGCCGTTTCACCCACCGAGGCGCGGCTGTTGAACAGCGCCGAAGCCGCCGGCCAGCCGTTGGCGCGTATCAGTTTCAGATCAGCCCCAAGCAGTGTCCGTGCTGCCAGATTATCCATCACCAGCCGATCTTCTTTGTCAAAGATGAGGATGGCCTGGCCCATGCCGTCCAATACCGATTGATAGTTCAATTGTTGATCAAAGACCATGTGGCGTCCGCGCCCCTCTCGTGGCATTCACTCATCACAATTGATTCTAGCGGTTTTTTGGTTTTGCGCTAAGGATTGGGCCTGGCACTCCTCACAGCCTGGATTGTTTAGTTTCTCTATCTATTCTTCATGCCCTGCCCAACTGATGTCGAGTATAATGGCGACTCTGTACAGCGAAACGGCGCGGCCTTCGGATGGGGTGCCGTTTTTTCATCTAGCGGACGTGATGACCGACTCGAGCAATAGCTGGGGCAATCTGCAAACCCCGTACAGTCAGGAAGCCGAAGAAGCGGTGCTGGGGGCGATCCTCATCAACCCGGTATCGTATTTTGGCGTCGCGGCTTTTCTGAAGGCCGACGACTTCTTCATCCTGCGTCACCGCTACATCTGGGAGTCGATGACCCGGCTGCACGAGCGCGGCGAGCCAATTGACCTGGTGACGTTGATCCAGGAATTGAAAGACCTCGGACATCTGCTCGAAATCGGCGGTCCGGCCTATCTGACCCAGTTGAGCAACAGCGCGCCGACTTCGCAGCACGCCGAGGTCTATGGGCGTTATGTCGAAGCGATGGCGACGCGCCGCCGCCTGATGGCAACCGCCGACCAGATCAAGGCACTGGCGCTCGACCAGGAGATCACCGTCGATCAGGTCATCGCTGATTCCGAGGCGCGGCTGTTCGATGTCACCGAGCGCAAGCTCAACAAAGAACTGATCCCGATGCACGATGCCGTCAATGATTACTTTGACCGCATCGAGTATCTGATGAACAACAAGAACGTCACGCTCGGCGTGCCATCCGGTTTCAAAGACCTGGATAAGCTGCTCGGCGGCTTTCAGAAATCCGACCTGCTGATCTTCGCCGGACGGCCGGGGATGGGCAAAACCTCGTTTATGCTCTCGGCGGCGCTGAACATGGCGCGGTTGGGGGCGCGCATCGCTGTGTTCAGCATGGAAATGGGCGTCGAGCAGATTGTGCAGCGCTTGGTCTCGATGGAGTCAGCCATCAACACGCAGAACCTGCGCAGCGGTCAATTGAGCCAGCAGGAATGGGCGCGCTTCGTTCATGCTGCCGCCAACCTGAGCCGGCTGCCGATCTATATTGATGATAGCGCCGCCCTGAACCCGCTGGAACTCCGCACCAAAGCGCTGCGGATGGCGCGGGAACACGGGCTGGATCTGATCGTGGTCGATTACCTGCAATTGATGAACGCCGGCGGCACCTACGAAAACAACCGGGTGCAGGAGATCAGTTACATCAGCCGCAGCGTCAAGGAACTGGCGCGTGAGTTGAATGTGCCGCTGCTCTCGGCTGCCCAGCTTTCCCGCGCGGTCGAACAGCGCCAGGACAAACGCCCGCAATTGAGCGATCTGAGGGAGTCGGGGTCGATAGAGCAGGATGCGGACGTCGTTATGTTTCTGTATCGGGATGAGGTGTACAATGAGGCTACCGAGTTCCCGAATCAGGCCGAGATCATTGTCTCCAAACATCGTAACGGCCCAACCGGAACCATTTCGTTGTATTTCGAGAAGACCCTGACCAAGTTTATGAACGCCGCCGAACGCAGCGTTGATCTCAGTCGTATCTGAAAGACCATCGTCCATGAAGAAATTTTCCGGCTTCCCTGAAGGCAGCAAACTCAGCCCGACCGCCTTCCCCGCCTTGTTCTTTAGCGATCTGCTGCCACTGATTGATGATCTGGCGGAACTCAAGTTGACCTTGTTCTGCTTCTGGGCCGTCAATCAAAAAGAAGGACGCTTCCGTTATCTGCGCCGCCTGGAGCTGAATTGCCCGGAACTGCATAGCAGCCTGCAAGCCATCAACCCGGAAACGGCGCCGGATGTGCTGCTGGAAGGGGCATTGAAGCGCGCCACCAAACGCGGCTCACTGCTGACAGTGGATGTGGCGTTCGAGGACAGCGTAGAAACCCTGTACTTCATCAATACCTCGCTGGGGCGCAGCGCCATCGCCCAGATCAAGGCCGGCAAGTGGCAGCCCGGCCCGGCCACCCATCCGATTGAGTTTCTGCCGGAACGCCCCAACATCTATGCCCTGTTCGAGTCCAACATCGGCATGATTACGCCGATGATCCGCGACGCGCTGGTGGATGCCGAAAAAGAGTTTCCGGTGGGCTGGATCGAGGAAGCCATCCGCGAGGCAGCAGTGGCAAATAAACGAAGCTGGCGCTACATTGATGCCATTCTCAAACGTTGGGAACGCGAAGGACGCAGCCGTGAAACGACGCCTGGACGAAATCCTGCGACAGATGGAAGCCAGTATATCTCCGGTCAATACGCCGACTTCATCAACCGATGAAAGCGTGTGCCGCCTGTGTGGTGGCGAACCCATCTGTCAGGGCTTAGGGGTTTTACGCGAGGATGTGCCGGTTGGTGACAAGCGCTTCGGCAAACTCTACCGCTGCCCGAATTTTCCGGTCGAGATCGACAGCGAGCGACAGGATCGGCTGCGACGGCTGAGTAACCTGGATGTCTACGCCGAAAAGACCTTCTACAATTTTCAGGTGGATGAACCCGGTCTGAAGCCGTCCGAGCGGCAATCGCTGGAACATGCCGTCTCGAATGCCTATCGATTCGCCGAACAACCGGATGGCTGGCTGATGCTGGAAGGCGGCTTTGGCTGCGGCAAAACGCATCTGGCGGCTGCCATCGGCAACGAACGCCTGCAGCGCGGCGATCTGGTGTTGTTCATCACGGTGCCGGACTTGCTCGATCATCTGCGCAGCGCCTACGCCCCCTCCTCAGACGCGACCTATGATGAAACCTTCGAGCGCATCCGCAACGCGCCGCTGCTCATCCTCGATGATCTGGGGGCGGAAAGTCCGAGTCAGTGGGCCAAAGAGAAACTGTTCCAGTTGTTCAACCATCGCTACAGCCATCGCTTGCCGACCATCATCACCACCAATGTCGATCTGGAGACGCTCGACCCGCGCATCCGCAGCCGACTGCTGGACAACAGCTTGATTACCCGCTGCAAGATCACCGCGCCCGATCATCGCACCTATGCCCGCAGCCAGCAGGATCAGCTCTCCAGCCTGGCCTGGTACGGCGAGATGACCTTCGAATCGTTTGACCCGGTGCGCAAGCTGATGCCGGATGAGCGACAAAACCTGGAGCGCGCGCTGGAGATCGCGGTCACCTATGCCCGCCAGCCGCAGGGTTGGCTGGCGCTGATGGGGCCAAACGGCACCGGCAAAACGCATCTGGCAGCCGCTATTGCCCATCACCGCCAGGCACAGGGCGATGATGTCACCTTCGTCACCGTGCCGGATCTGCTGGATTATCTGCGCGTGACCTTCAACCCCAGCGCACCGGTCACCTTTGACCAGCGCTTTCAGATGGTGCGCAATACCCCCTTTCTGGTGTTAGATGACCTCTCCACCGAAGGGTCAAGCTGGGCGCGGGAGAAGCTGTTCCAGATCCTTGATTATCGTTATGTGCAGCGCCGCCCAACCGTCATCACCACTTACAAGCGGGTAGATGACATTGACTCCCGTGTGCGCGCCCGGCTAATCGACAAGCGCCGCTGCATTATCTTCGCCATCACCGCGCCGGATTATCCATCGAGGTTGAACCGCAAGTAAAGCCATGCATCTCTTCGCGCCATCCAGCCTGCATATCACCCCCTATCAACGTCGCAACCTGTCCCTCATCCGTGACATGCTCTTTCACAGCCGCTGGTCGCATACCCATTTCGACTGGCACGAAGCCGATGGCTGGCTGGAAAGCGGCGAGAGCGTCACCAAGCTGCTCTGGCTGCGCGGACGGCTGGCGGGTGTGATGGGCTTGTCGAAGCCGTTGAATGGCGCGAGCTGGATTCGGCTGCTAGTCGTAGCGGAACGGCACGACCCGAACGAGGTGCTGCCATCGCTGTGGCTAGAGTTCGTGCCGGAGCTGCGGGCGCAGGGGGTGCATACCGTCGGGCTGCTCCTGTCGAATGAGTGGTTGCTGCCCTACGCCACCCAGCTTGGTTTTCAGTGTGAAGACGAAATCGTGACGCTGGCACGAGCAGGGTATCAACTACCGGAAGCACCGGCGCAATTCCCGGTCATCCGGCTGGGTGAGATCCGTGATCTGGATGCCATGACACTGGTCGATCAGGCGGCCTTCGCCCCACCCTGGCAGATGTCGAAAGAGGAGATGCGTCAGGCGTATCGCATCGCCTCAAGCTGCACGGTGGCGCTGCACCAGGAGCAGGTGGTCGGCTTTCAGATTTCGACCCTGTTCTTCGACGGAGCTCATCTGGCGCGGCTGGCCGTTGCACCGCATATGCAGGGGATGCATATCGGTCAGGCGCTGCTGCACGATCTGCTGGAACGCTTCGCCCGGCGCGGCATTTATATGATGACGGTCAATACCCAGGCCAGCAACATCCGGGCGCGCGGACTTTACACACGTTACGATTTTCACCTCAACGGCTACGATATTCCCTTCTGGTCGCTGCGTTTATGACGCCGCAAGTCTGCCCGTTCAGGATTAAGCGATGATGCGGAACAGGTTTAACTCAGCATGACCATTATTTATCATGACGAACATGGCACGCTCGATGCCCTGAATGGCAAAACGGTCGGCATCATCGGCTACGGCAGCCTGGGACGCCCCTTCGCGCTCAATCTGCGCGACAACGGCGTCCAGTTGATGATCGGGGCGCGCACGGAACAGACAGCCCAGATCGCGCTGGAGGATGGCCTGAGCGTCCGCAGCGTGGCCGAGTGTGTCGCGGTGGCGGATGTGGTTGTTCTGATGCTGCCGGATGATGTCATGCCACAGGTCTACCTGGAGCAGGTTTCGCCGTATCTGCGACGCGGACAACTGCTGATCTTCGGCAGCGCCTACAATGTGACTTATCGCTTCATCGAGCCACCCCCGTTTGTCGATGTCGGGCTGATCGCGCCGCGCACGCTGGGACAGGGTGTACGGGAGCAGTTTCAGAATGGGCTGGGCTTCCAGAGTTTTGTCTCCATCGGGCAGGACGCCACCGGTCAGGCCTGGACGCTGCTGCTGGCGGTAGCGAAGGGTATGGGAGCGCTGCAAGGCGGGGCCATCGAGGTCTCGTTTGAGCAGGAAGCCGAACTCGACCTGTTTGTGCAGCAAACCGTGCTGCCGGTGCTGCATCATCTCTTGACCAGCGCCGCCGATCTGCTGCTGGCGCGGGGGTATCCGCCCGAAGCGGTCTTCACCGAATTGTATCTTTCCGGCGAGTTGAGCGGTTATTTGCAGCAGGTGGCGAGCAGCGGCTTATTGAATACCCTGCGCACCACCCCGCTGACCAACCAGTATGGCATGGCAAGCCGGCTGGAGCGCTTCAGCGATGTCAAGCTGGAGCGGCTGATGGAAGCGACGCTGAAGGAGATCCATTCCGGCGAATATGCTCGCGAGTGGGCCAGGGAAGGACAGGATGGCAACCGGCGGCTGAATGCCTTCTACCGGGCACAGGACAAGCTGGAGCGCTGGGAACTGGAACAGCAGACGCTCGATCTGTTGGGGCGCAGCGATGATATGTAATCCCGCAATATATTTTGTTTTCTAACCTTTCCTGACGCAATAAACTGTTATAATCATACTAAGGGTAGCTAACTGAGGCTAATAGACATGGTACAGGAAATTGATGTTCTGATCGGCGAACTGGCGCATGATCATCATGATGTACGCGAGTCGGCGGCCATTGATCTGCTGGAATACGGCAATGAAGCGGTTGAACCTCTGATTGTTGCTCTGCGCAATCCCCATTGGCGGGTACGCCAGTATGCGGCCTGGGTGCTGGGCGAAGTCGGGAATCCGGCTGCGATTCCAGCGCTGATTGCCGCGCTGGGGGATACCAACCCAACGGTACAGGAAAAGGTGGTCGCGGCGCTGGGCGAACTGGGCGACCGGGACGCCGTTGAACCGCTCATCCAGGCTCTAACTGACACGGAATTGAATGTGCGCCAGAATGCAGCCTCGGCACTGGGCTATATCTGCGATAAGCGCGCCGTGCCAGGCTTGATTCAGGCGATGCGCGACGAGAGTCCCCTGGTGCGCGGCAATGCAGCGCTGGCGTTGGGCGCGATTGGCGACAAGCGAGCGATTGAACCGCTCATTCACACCTTGAATGACAACGATGACTGGACGCGGGGCAAAGCAGCGAAATCATTAGGCGCACTTCGGGCGGCTAAAGCGGTCGATTCCCTGATCGAACTGCTGACTGGGGCAGGCAACTGGTCCCGCTATTATGCGGCCTGGGCGCTGGGGGAGATCAGCGATAAGCGCGCCATCGACCCGCTGCTGCAAGCCTCGCGCACCAACGACATCTTCATGAAGCGGCGCTGCAAGGAAGCGCTCATCAAGTTAGGGCATTTGAGCAGCCTGAGTTATAGTCTGCCCAATCGTTAGTACCCAAGTATGGTGTCTCGCGAGAGCGATACCCTCTAGAATCGTGTTGAGCGACCATGAATCATCCTTCAGGCAGGTCTGTGAACGACACGATCAACCATCTGATCGACCAATTGCGTCATGAAAATCATGATATCCGCGAATCGGCAGCGATAGAACTGCTGGATGTGGCCGATGAGTCGCTGGATATGCTGGTCGAAGCGCTGCATCATGACCACTGGCGAGTGCGCCAATACATCACCTGGATACTGGGACAAATGGGGGATCGCCGCGCCATCCCGGAAATTGTCTCGCTTCTCAGCGATGCAAACCAGAAAGTACAGGAAGAAGCCGCAGCAGCGCTGGATGAGCTGCGTGGCACGGGTTCAGTGGAGCCGTTGATCCAGGCCCTGGCCTACACCAATCCCGGCGTTCGCAGCCAGGCAGCGCTGGCGCTAGGGCATATCGGCGATCTGCGGGCAGTGCCAGCCCTGATTGAAGCGCTGCACGATGACGATCAAAGTGTCCGCAGCAATGCCGCCGTCGCCCTCGGTCTGATTAAGGATAAACGCGCCATTGACCCGCTGGTGAACGCCCTGAACGACGAACAGGATTGGGTACGGGCGCAGGCAGCTAAAGCGTTGGGGGCTATGCGGGCTTCCAAGGCAATGGATTACCTCGTCCCGCTGCTGACCGGCGAGGGCGAATGGACTCGTTGTAATGCGGCCTGGGCGCTGGGTGAACTGCTCGATCCCCGCGCCATCAAGCCGCTGATGGTTGCTTCGCGCTCGGCCAGCACCCTGATGAAACGCCGCTGCAAGGAAGCGCTTGCCAAGCTCGGTCACTTCCCCATCAACACCCTGTTTAACGAGTGAGCAGGAAGCGCAGCGCTTCGGGCAGCCGCCGCGCCCAAGCCGCTTCGTTGTGTTCCCCGTCAGTTTCGACCACATAGCGCAAATCCGCATCCAGCCGGTAGCCTTTATCCAGCAGCAGCGTCTTCATGCGGCGGGCGCTGGGTTCGCGCGTCCCGTGATCGAGATACAGCTTGCCCGGCTGAAATGGCTGGCGATGCACGAAGTCATAGATGGCTCCACGCCCCGGCCAGAGCGCCGGACTCATGGCCCCGGCGAAACCAAAGACCTCTGGGCGGGCGAAGAAAGCGTACAGACTGATGAGACCACCGAGTGATGACCCGATGATTCCGGTCTGTTCACGTCCAGTGAGCACGCGGAAATCGCGCTCGATGACCGGCTTAACGGTGTCGGTGAGAAAAGCGAGATATGCATCCCCCTTACCATTCCAGAAATGCGGGAAGGGATTATATTCCTGCGTGCGCTGCGCTGTGTTCGGCAGACCGACAATGATGGCTTCCTGTCCTTCGTCGCCGAGCTGCGTCATCGCTTCGTCCACTCCCCACTCGACCCCGGCGAAGCTGGTGGCACGATCAAACAAATTCTGCCCATCCTGCATATAGATGACCGGGTAAGACCGCTGGCTGGCGGAATAGGATGCCGGCAACCAGACCAGCAGGTCGCGTTCGTTGTGAAGCTGAGGGCTGCTGAAGCGCGGCCAGACGCGGAGCGTGCCGCTGACGCTGTGCGGCGCATTGCGCCAGGTCGAATACTCCATCCAGGCTGATGAGTGCATGAAACCTCTCATGAAGATCAGGTGAGAATTTCGCCGGAAAAAATGGCAAAAATGCCCTCTCAAACCCTAATTTAACCGAAAATAGCCTGATTTTCCCTAAATCTCCCTCGAATTTCCCGTGATTGCCTGTTGTGTATTTTTCAATTATTGCCTAAGATATTGTAAAGGGTTAACTACACATGTTAAGCCCTGGTGAAAAGTGCGGGAAAAACCGCGCGATTTAGTTAAATCCTTTTTTTTCGTGAAGCATAAAGGAGGCTTCAAACCATGGCGAGTGTAGAATTCTACGATGTGAAGATCCGCAAGAAGGTCAAGATTGACGACAAGAGCATCAGCAAGATCAAGATGGACACCAAGAGCGGCCCACGTTACGCGCTCAAGGGAAAGACATCGGATGGTCGTATGCTCACCCGCTTCGTAAGCGAAGCCGACTGGAAGAAAGCCAAGTACCCGGAAATGAAGTAAGCCGGGCCGTCAATCGGATACCCGTTCCGGGAAACCAGGACGGGTATTTTATTTCCCTTCATTCGCGGCGTCGCTCCTCATAGTAGCGTTCCCACTCGCGCCGGAATTCCTCATCCAGCGTCACGACTTCCGGACTGCCCACCCCTAAGCCAGTCACCTCGCCTGGCGCGAACTCTTCCAGCGCCTTCTGCACAAAGAATACCATATCCGTCGCCTGAAGTGAGGCAGTCAGCCGATGAAAGGTCCATGAGAGCGTGAACAGGGCGATGATGAACAGGGTGATGAACAGGCGTGACCAGGGCGCGAAAACCAGGATCGCCGACAGGAACAACGGGATCGGGAAGATGTCGAAGAAGTAAAACCAGCGCATACGCACGCGCAGGCACAGCCGCGTCCCTTCGCCATGCGGGCTGAGTTCCCCGACCAGCGAGGCCGCCAGGGCGCTGCGTACGCCTTTCCCCCAGGGCAGCGCGCTGTTGGTCGTCAGCCGAAAACCGACCGGCAGCGGATCGACATAATAGCGTCGTCCATCGGTGAACAGATTGCGTAAGTGCAGCAGATTTTGATTGGGACGGGTGGCTTCCATCACGGCGCGCAGACAGGCCGCGGGCGGCAGCGGGACGGTGAAGACCAGCACCGGATGAACATACCACAGGCGTTGCAGCAGGAATGACCTTATGCCACGCATCACTCAGGCGACTCGCTCGGCCATGACCACAACGCGCTCAGCGTAAATGTTCTGAATGAAGTTGTATTCATCACAGGTTATCAGGGTGATCCGATCTTCGCTGGTGGGATACAGCACCGTCAGGTCATCGGGCTGAACGCGCCGGACTTCGGTGACAGTGTAGCGCTGTTCCTGTACGCCATAGGTCAGAATGATGAGGTCGCCAGTTTGTATCCGCTCCAATTGGGAAAAGACCCCGGCCCGTCCATCCGGCATCTCGACGTGACCGGCGAGGGCGATATTGCCCTTCATCCCGAACCAGCTCGTCCCTTCCAGATGACCGACATTCGTCCCCAACTCGCTGACATCCCAACTGACGCCATCCAGATAGACATCGACGATGCTGGCGTTGACGCCCACGGTCGGCACATAAAGATTCGCCTTCAGGCGTGGGGTAGCCGTCGGCAGCAGCAGCGTGGGGGTCAGGGTTGGCAGCACGGCCACCTGCGCGGTAGGCTGGGGAGTGGGTTCGGCGCTCGGCTGACTGAGGCGATCATAGACCAGGAAGGCAAGTCCCAGCAGGATGCCCAGGATAATCATGCGCTTGATACCAGACCCGGAGCGTTGATAGACGGGTAAACGACGGCGATACATATGGTATGCTGGATGTGTGATCGAATACGGTTAGGCTCATTATAATGGATTATCCGCCTACATGGTGAAGACGTTTGTCCCTGCCGCGATCATGCTGACGCTGACGCACCTGCTGCTGCTCGGTCTGGGACTGTTCCTCGGAAGCGGGCTGCCGACCGCGCTGCTGGCGCTGCCCGGCCCTGGCTACAACGAATCGGCAGATATTTACCTGCTCGATCTGGATCGGCGACTGGCACATGATGCCACGCGCAGCCGCGACCGGGAAATCCTGTGGGCGCTTTCGGAGGATCAACGTCAACTGCTGGTCATTGTCGTCCCGATGAGTCCCGACCAGATCGCCTGGCTGCTGGATTGGCCGTCCCGTCAGAGCCAGTCGCTGCCGTTTCGCCAGCCGTACCTGATCTCGATCAACGACATTGTGTGGAACGGCGACACCATTCTTTACACGGCGATGATGCGCGAAGAATATCAGGTATTCCGTTTTGACCTGACGACGCAAACGGCTGACACGGTATTTGCTTCGCGCCAACCGGTCACTAATATCGCCCTCTCCCCCGATGATCGCTGGCTGATCTACAACATCTTCAATGACCAGTTGCACAGCGATACCTATGCCATCGCTGCTGACTGTGAGGTGGACTGCCCAACCCACCGTATCACCGGGCAATCGGGCAGCGAAGAGCAGGTCATCTGGTCGCCGGATGGGAAACAGATCGCCTTCATCTCGATCATCGAAACCACCCGCATCTACAGCCTCCTCAGCGATTGCCTGTACGATGCCGGGCAGGAAGATCGCTGCCAGTATCAGAATGCGCGGCGCTTCGATACCGGCGATGTGGTGCCGGTGGGCAGACCCTTCGTCTGGTCAGCCGATGGCACCGCGCTGATCTTTCGTGGGGTACGTGCGGGAAGAGAAGGCATCTATCGTATGCCATCCGACTGCTTCGCTGATCCAGCCGGGTGCAAGCCAGAACTGATTTATGACATGTCGGCGCTACCGTATCTGGGGAAGCGCTGATGCTGCGCTTCGAGCTGAGTCTGGTAGGTCTCTTGACGTTGCTACACCTGCTGCTGTTCGCTCTGGCACTGTTGATTGGAAACCGGCTGCTGACCCCATTGTTGGCGTTTTCCGGTCAGGGTTATGCCGCGTCGGTTGATGTTTACCTGCTGGATATGCCGCGGCGGTTGACAGCTAACGCCACGCGCAGCCCTGACAATGATTACCGGTGGCAGTTGGCCGACGATCAGCCACAGATGGTCGTGGTGGTCACACTGGCCGAAAATCCCAGCCGACGGGCGCTGCGGCTGCTCGACTGGTCGTCGCACCAGGTCAGGACGCTGCCGCTTGATCAACTGTACCTGGTGAGCATCAATGATATCGATTGGCACGGCCAGACCATTTTGTATGCCGCGATGTTCTATGAACAAAACAGGGTGTTCAATTACGACATCCTCGCTCAACAAACACGCGACACGATCCGCGCCTTTGATGAGACGATCCCCAGTATTGCCCTCTCGCCTGATGGTCGCTGGTTGGTCTACAGCACCCTGACCCATGCGTTAGAAACCGATTTTTATGCCACGCCCGCCGACTGCCGCGCCGATTGCCCAAGCTACCGCATGACCAGTCAATCGGGCAATGAAGAGCAGATCATCTGGTCGCCGGACGGGAAACAGATCGCCTTCATCTCGACCGTTGCGGCCACCCATATCTATAGCCTCCTTAGCGATTGCCTGTATGATGCCGAGCAGGAAGATGGCTGCCAGGATCAGAATGCACGGCGCTTCGATACCGGTGATGTGGTGCCGGAGGGCAGACCCTTCGTCTGGTCAGCCGATGGTAGGATGTTCCTCTTTCGCGGAGTGCAGGCAGGACAAGAAGGACTCTATCGTATGCCATCCGACTGCTTTGCTGATCCAGCCGGATGTGCGCCGGAACTGATTTATGACCTGTCGGCGCTGCCATATCTGGGGAAGCGCTGATGCTGCGCTTCACGCTGTGGCTGATAGGCTTCCTGACGTTGGTACATCTGCTGCTGCTGGCCGGAGCAAGCACGGCCGGCGAACGACTGGCGCACTGGCCGCTGATCCCGATGACGATCCATGCCCGACCGTATCTGCTTGACCTGAGCAGCGGCGGACGGTACGCGCTGGACAATGGCGATGCGACCGCTGTCGATGTCGCGCTCGCACCGGATTTATCACAGGCGCTGGTGGTACGGATGCGACGCGGGGGTTCGCAGGTTCACCTCATCAACTTGCAACGCTACCGCGATCAACTGCTGATCCTGAGCACCACCACCTTTCCCACCCCCAACTGGTCGCCGGACAGCCGGGAAGTGGTCTTCGCTGGTTATCAGGAACGCGGCCATGCTGATCTGTATCGCCTCCCGCTGGATGTTGACCAACCGGAGAGCCTGACCGATAACGGCGATGTCAACCGCACACCGGCCTGGTCACCGGATGGACGCCTGATGGCTTTCACCCGCGCCGATCTGTATGTGACCGATATGGAATGCCCGCTGACCTGTGATCGCCGCCTGACCTATCTCAACACCACCGTAGTGCTGCCGGCCTGGTCGCCCGACAGCCAGCAGATCGCCTATATGGTCAACCGCAGCGATGTCCCGGAAATCCATCTTCTGAGCGTCACCTGTCTGGGTCAGGCTCAGGAAGCGTGCCCCAGCGAGGGGCGGCGACTGGCGTTGCCGAGTGGTCTGGTAGTGGTCATGGCGCATCTCGGCTGGTCACGCGATGGCAGAGACCTGTACTTCACCGCCATTGGCGCGGATGGATACGGCTTTTACACCACCGCAGCCGATTGTCTGGCAGCGTGCAAGGCGCGGCTGCTGGTGGCGATGAATCAGTGATGCGGCGTGTTGTACATTTCCAGATTAGCCACGACCATCATTTCGAATGGGTCACTCATTCACAGGCTGGCAGCGCTGCCAGATCAAGCTGCCACAGCCCACCGTTGAGGCCATTGGCCGCCAGCGCAATGCTGCCCTTCTCCGGCGACATCCACCACCAGGCGCGTTCGTCGTCATTCAGGCGCAGCGGCAGTTGCCCCAGATCATAGAGCTGTTTATCCTGGTCGTTGTAACACACCAGTCGTGCCTCGTCGTCACGCGGCAGGGCGAGATAGATGAAGTCGGAGCCGTCGCCATCGCGCTGCCAGATCGGGCCGGGCCAGTTGTTCCCCGGAAGTTCATCCAGGGTGAAGAGCAGTTGCTCAGAGCTATCAAAGGCGGCGCGTTTGCGATAGTAGGCATAACCCTCTTCATAAGCCAGCGCAATCACCACATCATTACCATCCGGGCTGGCACCCGGTCGGGTAAGCGATGGGGTGCTGTTGGCCGGGGTCTCACTTAACAAGCGCCCATCCACCGTCGCAGTGAAGTAAGTAATCGGGTCGCCAATCGCACCATAGTAGTAAGCGAGAAAGTTGCCATTCCCCAGCCAGTAGATGCCCTGCAGGGTACGATCCGAAAGGCGTTCCCCCTCGCGGAACATGCGGCGGCGGAAAGAGCCATCGCGCTCAGCGGTGAAGATCACATTCAGTTCGGTCTGATAGACCAGGCGCATACCATTAGGATCGTAATGGAGCATCGACTGTTGAAAATAGAGCGGCTCCAGCAGGCCTAATTGACGGCGCAGCGCCTCAGTCACCAGGTCGGCTTTGGGATGGGTGATGGTGATGGCCTCGCTGTTGAGCGGCTGTTCCCGCCACTGCCAGTCGATGAACAGATCACGCCAGCAACCCTCGGCATAACGCAGGCTGCCTTCATCGATCCACTCAACATCGACAATTTCGCCGCTCCCCAACTGGCGGATTCCCGGTTCATCCACCGGCTCCGCAGCAATCGCGGGTGTGGTGGCCTCGCCCTGAGCGCTGATCTCGACCCGGCTGACAACAGCATCGTCTTCATCCAGTTCCAGCGGCACAGCGAAGCGCTGGACGGCACCCGGTTGCAGCGCAAAATCCAACGCCAGCCCTTCATTACAGGCATTGGTCAGGTAGCCCAATCCGCTACCGACCACCTGATCAGCTGCATCGTAAGCGGTGGCTTCGAGCAGGACGTTGCCATAAGCCTGATCGGGGGAAACATTCTGTAGCTGGCCTTCGGCAAACAACAGCGATTCGCCATAGACATCCAATTCAGTTACCACCTGGATAGTGCCAGCAGGGGTGAGCGGAGGCGAGTCCTGCGCTGCCGCCCCGCCGATCACACTGACGATGATGCCCAGCCACAACACCCACTGTTTACTCATGGTTCGCACCTCTGCCTATCAGACATTGATGCCACGAGTGTCGCACAAACCCCGCCCATCTTCCACCGTTAATCCCATACCATCTTCAAAGCGCAGGCGGAGATGCTTGATTCGTCAGTAGTTGCGCTCAGGCATGTGGGCTGCTGTCTGATTCACACGATTCGTCAGATTCGTCAGATTCGCATCACTCCATTTTTCAATTCGCGAATCTTGCGCAGCCGTTTTCCCTCAAATGTTGTAAAAGGTGCAAGTGTTGCAACTGCAAGAACCCCGTTTTGTGCAACTCCCTGTTTTGTGTCGTCGTCGTCGTCGTCGGACAGACAAAGACACAAAGACATCAAGACCAACACAGAGGACACAGAGAACACAGAGTGAAAGCAGAGAGAATCTGCGCAAAATTCGTCAAAGTCGTCAAAGTCAAAACTGCATTTTGTGAACATTTCCCTCAATCCTGATTCAGAACCGTCGGGACGAACGATTGGGCGGGTGGTTCGTGAACCGGTGTGGCCTGCCACACCGCCTACGAGAAGATTACTCCCGATTGCCCCGTTACGGGTGAACTTTTGGTAAACTTTTTGGTACGACTTATGGCGAGTCGGCGCTAACCGTTTGGCGGGAGCGGATAGGTTAAGGGTGTCGGCGCGGGGTTAGAAAAGGGTTGAGAAAAATCGGGGTTGAGGGAGCATGATTCGGAGTATGTGCCAGCGTCAAAGACACGGTGGCTTGTTACCAGCGCTGAGGTGAGACATTATTGGTTGATAGGGCTATCGGGTCAATCACAGTCAAGGGCAGGACAAATATGACAGATCAAAAATCGCAGCAAGACGAGGTTTTTGATTATCAGGTCACCAAAGACGGAAAGGTTCTCATCTACTGGAACAACCGGTTGGTCACGACCTTAGCCAACCAGAAAGCGCAAAAGTTCCTCAACCAGATCCGACAGGACGGCAGCGATGAGCAGCTCATCATGGCACGGTTTACGGGTAACTTTAAGCGCGGCAACGAGCGTGATAACAAGCATAGCGATTAGGATGGCGAGAGAAGATCATATCGTGGTCAGTGGTGATTCTGCTTCAAGTATGGATTATGGATTCGCTACGGTTTTTAACATCAATTTCTCGAAAACCAGGAAACAAACATAAACACCAATACACAAAGCATAAGACCGCCCCTATAGTAGGTTATGTCTTTTTCTTTTCGCTGCAGGTCAGCCTTTAGCGATTCGATTTCAAGTCTAAGTCGATTAACTTCCTTTATCAGTTCTGATGCTTCACTGGAATTGGGAAGTGATTCATTTGTTTGGGTTTGCAAGGGTTAAATTCCTTGTACCACTGGTATTTCGTTTTGCATTGTAACAAATCCCTGAACGAGATTTCCACGAACCATCACATCAGATAAAAATAGCCTGATGAAGAGGCCAGGCAACAGCCTGAGTTACGCTACTCAGATTGTCATCAAACCTGTTGATCTTTGTTCATGCGGTGTGGCATTCGCAGATGATTCATCCATATCGAATGAACAAGTCAATAAATCCCGCGATCACGTAGATTACGAATAGCAGGATCAATACGCCTATCAGCCTTAAGACAATCCGGATGGCGCGGGGTAAGCGCTCCCAAGTGGAAGGACCAACCTGGGCCAGAATGGTCTCCAGACCTTTCCAGGGGGCGTATTTCTCAAAGGCTTTGCCACTCATGACACTCCGTTCGTAGACTTCATTGACTCTCATACGACCATTGACCCGCCACTTGCCCATCGGCTTTTTGCTGGCCGGTATAAAGTTCAATTCATCTTTTCGCCGGACGATGAGCAACCGTCTATCTTTGCTTGCAACCACTGCCAGATTGTCAATCAGCCATATGCGCCATAACAGGAGCTTTATCCATACTTCAATGACATTTTCTTCGCGTTTCAGTTTCCCCCGAATCAAGGCATTCCAGAGGTTATGATAAAGTGTCACCATGTTTTCAGGTGGTTGAGTGAACTGGAATTGGCGATAGTGGCGATAAAGCTGATAGGTCGTGTAAGTCCACCAAAGCTGTAGCACTCCAAACAACAGCGTCAATACCGCGTTGGCTATTGCTCCAATGTAAATGTTCCAGATTCCCGAAATCAACAGTAAGAGACTGAATCCCAGAAAGCGAGCATTTTTCTGATCAATCAGCGCCCAAAGGCTTTGCCCGACGATGAGCAGACCCACCACCAGTTGAATCAATCGAGGAATGGAAAAGAACGTGAAAACACCTGTGCCAGACCAGACGGTCAGCCCTCCCAGAACAAGATTAATCCAGCCATAACCCCGCAAATCACTTTTGCGCCGTTCAATGAGATATACATCACGGAGCGCAGCGTATTGGTCATCCGACAAGTTGGTTAACTGAGCTTGCAGGCTGAGCGAATCTGAGGTCATGCCAGAGGTGGGTTGGTTCATTGAGCATATTCCACGTTTTTCGTCGCTTGAATGATAACATTGATTCAATCATCCAGGATAAATCTCAAGGACAAGTTGCGACAAACAAAAAGGGGCAGCCCAAGCGGACTGCCCTTCTCGTTACACAGCGGACACGGCGGTGCCATGTCCCTACTTCAGCCTAATACTTCACATCGACCGTCTTTTTGCTCTGGGCGGATTTCACAATCGCGTCGCAGATGACGGCGTTCTTGTAACCATCGGCGAAGTCCGCGCCCCAGGGCGAGACCGGCTTGTTGTTGACGATGGCATCGAGGAAGTGGTGGAACTCGTGGACGAATGAATGCTCCCAGCCGATGATATGACCCTGCGGCCACCAGTTTTCCCAGTAGGGATGGTAGGATTCGCTGATGTTGATGTTGTGGAAGCCGCGCGTCTCCTTGGGGTCTTCATTCGCCCAGAAGACGTTGAGTTCATTCATCTTCTCTAGGTTGAACTGGATCGAACCCTTCTCGCCGTTGATTTCGAGGCAGTTAAAATTCTTACGCCCCTGGCAGAAGCGCGAGGCTTCCACCGTCCCCAGCGCACCGTTCTCGAAGTCCAGCAGCGCGACAAAGGCATCATCGACATCGACCTTGCCCTTGCCTGAGCCATCCGGCAACGGACGTTCTTCGACGAAGGTGCGGGTCATGCCCATGACGCTGCGCGGCTCGCCGACCAGATAGCGCCCCAGGTCGATGATGTGTGCGCCGAGATCACCCAGCGCCCCGCTGCCGGCGACCTTCTTATCCAGCCGCCAGATTTTGGGGAAGTTCGGGTCGATGATCCATTCCTGCAAGTAAACAGCGCGGAAGTGGAAGATGCGTCCCAGCGCCCCGCTCTGGATCAGCTTGCGCGCCTGAACCAGCGCCGGGACAAAGCGGTAGTTGAAGGCCACCATATTCTTGACACCGGCCTTTTCCACCGCGTCCAACATCTTCTTGGCTTCGGCAGCGGTGCGCGCCAGCGGCTTCTCGCAGATGATGTGCTTGCCAGCTTCGGCAGCGGCGATACAGGGGGCGGCGTGGGCATCGTTCGGGCCGCCGTTATCGAAGATGTCCACCTTCTTGTTCTTGAGCATCTTCTTCCAGTCGGTGTAATAGCTGTCGTAGCCGAAGCGCTTGGCCGCGGTGGCCGTCGCCTGCTCATTGCGTCCGCAGATGGCGACCAGCTTCGGTACGGCGGGCGGCGGGTACATCATGTAGGGCAGTTTCTTGAAGGCATTGGAATGCGCCTTGCCCATAAAGGCGTAGCCCAACATGCCGATGCCCAGTTCGGGGACATCCCCGGCAGCCGCGCCGGCGGCCATGGTTACAAATCCGACATCCTCTTTTGCCATGAGGCAGCTCCTCTCAGTAGTCGATAGTCATCAGTCGATAGTCATCAGTCGATAGTCAATAGACCAGCACGTGTGGGTGAGCGCCGCTGAGGGGTTATACAGGTTTACGCGGACACCCATTGGGTGTCCCTACGAACGAACCGATGATTGTAGGGACGGGCAACGGCCCGTCCACCAGAGCATAACCCCTCAGATCGTCTTACCCCTACATTTCAGCGCCTTCAGTGCGCTTCCCTTTCGGGCAGCCGGATGCTTAAGCATCTGGCCGCAGTAGGGGCGGTTCGCGAACCGCCCCTACGTCTTTCTCTGTGCAAACCCGCTTACTTCTTCTCGTAGGCGGCGTCGAAGGCGATCTGCGATGGCGTGAAATCGGTGCTGCGGACGAACTCCACCGCTTCCGACGCGCCGTGTTCACGATCCATGCCGCTGTCTTCCCATTCCACCGAGAGCGGCCCCTGATAGCCGATGCGGTTGAGGGCGCGGATGATGCCTTCCAGATCGACATCGCCATGACCGGGCGAGACAAAGTCCCAGCCGCGGCGGTGATCGCCGAAGCCCAGGTGTGACCCCAGGATGCTGTTCATGCCGTTCAGGTTGAGCTTGGAGTCCTTGACGTGGACATGATAGATGCGATCCGGGAAGCGGTTAATCAGGTTGACCGGATCGAACTGCTGGTGCACCAGATGGCTGGGGTCATAGTTGAAGCCGAAGGTCTTGCGATTGCCCAGCGCCGCCAGCGTCTTTTCGGCGGTGTAGATGTCATAGGCGATTTCGCTGGGGTGGACTTCCAGCGCATAGCGCACACCCTGCTTGTCGAACTCATCCAGAATCGGATTCCAGTAGTCGGCGAATTCCTTGTAGCCGGCATCAACCATCGCATCCGAAACTGGCGGGAAGCGATAGATCAGGTGCCAGACCGGACTGCCGGTGAAGCCGTTGACCACGTTCACGCCCATCAGTTTGGCGGCGTGGGCGGTCTTCTTCACTTCCTCGGCGCAGCGGGCGCGCACCCCATCCGGCTTGCCATCGCCCCACAGGCGCGGCGAGAGGATGGCCTTGTGGCGTTCGTCAATGTAGGCGTCGGCCACGCACTGCCCGACCAGATGGGTGCTGATGGCCCAGCATTTCAGCCCGTGCTTCTCCAGAATGTCCTTGCGGGTCTTGATGTAGCCGTCGGACTCCACCGCCTTATCGACCTCGAAATGGTCGCCCCAGCAGGCCAGCTCCAGCCCATCGTATCCCCACTCGGCCACCTTGCCCGCCAGTGTATCCAGGGTCAGGTCGGCCCATTGTCCTGTAAATAACGTTACCGGTCTTGCCATGATGATCTCCTTCTCAAAAATGTTCTGTGTTCAGTTGTTAATCAGCGCCACTGGCGGCTGGCGCGGCTGCGGCGACGATCTGCGGGCGGGTATCGGCCAGCGTCTCGCGCACGATAAAGAATACCAGCAGAGCCGGGAACAGGCCAAAGACCACCAGGAATGGCAGCTCGACCTGGGTGAACGAGGCGGTGGCTTCGGCGGCGATCTCGGCCTTGCGTTCTTCGCTGTAGGAATTGAAGACGCGCTCACGGACTCCATAGGGCGGCACCGGCGCGTTGGCGGAACTGCCACCGGCGACGATCAGCACCACGATGATGACGGCAGCGATGCCCGCCACGACATTCGGCACCATGCCGATTTTGGGCAGCTTCAGCTCAAGCTGGCGCGACCCACCCAGCACATGACTCCACAGGATGAAGAGCAGCGTCGAGAAGAGCAGCAGCAGGAAGCCGTAGCGGTAAGGGACGAATGAGAACGGCTGGAACAGGAACACCACCCCCGACAGGATGCCAGCGATGATCGTCAGTTCCACCCGACCGTAGGTGCGCGGCGGTATCTTGCCGTTGTAACGGATGGCGACCAGCGCGATGCACAGGATGAACAGCAGCAGGATGCCGACGAAAATGGCGAAGAAGGGGACGGCGTTGACGAGGACGCTGTTGCGGGCGTCGTCACCCAGGCTGGGCAGCAGCGCCGATACGATCACAGCGATGATGAAGGCGATGACGGCTGATCCCCCCAGCCCTTTGATCGGCCCGATGTACTTGTTCATCCCAGATGCTCCCTGTAACCATCATTCAATTGTTTTCTCGTTGATCCGCCGAGGGGTTAACCTCTGGCGGGCGGACGTGCCGTTGCACGTCCCTACACCCATCGAGTCGTTCGTAGGGACACCCAATGGGGTGTCCGTTCGTCAACCTCACCCCCCAGCCCCCTCTCCAATGGATTGGAGAGGGGGAGTCGAGCGGAGCGAGGCGGGGGTGAGATTTTGTATCACCCCGCCAGCAGGCGCTTGAGGAACTCCAGCCCGTTCTCCGCCAGTGCGTCCTGACTGCGCTCGAAGGGTCGCCAGATGGCGGCGGCGCGGGCGATGCTCTTGACCTTGTCGGTGAAGGACTCGATCACCACTGGGCCAGCGAAGTCGATGTCGCGCAGCGCCTGCCCAACCTCGCCCCAGGTGACGTTGCCGCTGCCGGGTGCGCCGCGGTCATTCTCGCAGGCGTGGAAGTGGCACAGGCGGGCTTTGCCGACCTTGCGGATGGCCGCGCCCAGCGATTTCTCTTCGATGTTCATGTGGAAGCTGTCGAGCATGACCTTGCACGAGGCATGGTTGACGCGGTCAATCACTTCAATCACCTGATCGGCGGTATTGATGAAGCTGGTCTCGAAACGGTTGAGCGGTTCGATGCCCAGCACTACGCCGCTGTCGCCAGCGGCTTTCGCCAGGAGGCCGAGGTTCTGTACCAGCAGATCGACATCTTTAGCCCGATCAGCCGCCGTCTGCTGCCAGACGCGCCCGACTGCTGAGTAGATCGGCCCGACCAGGTTGGTGCCGCCCAGGGTGTGAGTCGCTTCGATGGCCTGGCGGATATAGGTCAGGCCGCTTTCGCGGATTTTCGCGTCTTCGTGGATCAGATCGCGGTCTGGCCCCATCGCGGCGCAGGTGGTGACGCCCAGGCCGTTATCCTTCAGGATTTGCGCCCCCACCTTGTAATCAAGATCACCGATGCCTTCCAGCGGCACTTCGAGAATATCGAAGCCCATCGCCTTGACGCGGGGAGCCAATGTTTTCAGTTCATCGGTGTTCAGGGGTGACACCCAGACCCAGCCATTCACGCCAAATCGGACTGCCATGTTTTCCTCCAAAAAAGTCTTTTGACCTCACCTGTTACCCTCACCCCTATCCCCTCTCCCTCAGGGCGAGGGGAACAAAGAGCGCCACTGAGTTTGGAAGTCCTTCTACATGAGGGAGAAGGATTTAGGATGAGGGTTAATTGCGTAAGGTGAGATTTATCGATTAGTTTTTCCCCCGGCTGGTCAGCGCCGCCGTCACCCCCAGGCCGATGTAGACCGTGCCAGTGATATAGCGCTGCACCTGAGCGAAGCGTTGATTGCCGCGCAGCCAGCCGGACAAACTGCTGGAGAGCAGCGCATACGAGCCATCGGTCAGCAGCGCCAGCAGGATGAACACGATGCCGAGGCTCAGAATTTGCAGCGACAGGAATCCCCGCCCTGGATCGGCGAACTGGGGCAGGAAGGCGAAAAAGAACAGGGCCGTCTTGGGATTGAGCAGGTTGACGATAACCCCCTGGGCGTAGATGCGCTTGAGCGGCTCAGCAGCGATGGCGGCTGTCGTCAGCGCTTCGTCGCGGCTCATCCACTTGCGGATGCCGAGGTAGATCAGGTAGGCCGCCCCCAGGTATTTGACCAGATCGAACAGCAGCGCCGACGACAGCAGGATGGCCGACAGCCCCAGCGCCGCAGCCGAGGCATGAACCAGGGTGGCGGTCTGGATGCCCAGCACCGAGACCAGCCCAGCGGTGCGCCCCTGATCGACGCTGCGGGTGACGATATACAGCACCGATGGCCCTGGCACGAGCAGCAGTGCCAGCGCCGCCGCGATGAACAGCGGCAGATTATCGAGGGGCAGCCAGGTCGTCATTGAAGGCGCAGCCCATGTTCCAGATCGAAGAAGTGCAATTGATTGAGAGCGATGTCGAAGCGCACCGCGTCATTCAGCCGCAGCGTACTCGTCCCCGGCACGATGCTCAACAGGGTTTGCCCACCCACTTTCAAGTGAATGATCGACTCGACCCCCAGCGGTTCGACCAGCGCCACCTGCCCGGTGAAGGCACCTTCATCAGCCAGACGTATGTCCTCTGGTCGAATGCCGACCAGCAGGCGCTCCGGGATGCTGGCCGGGGCGGGAACGACGAGAGTGCTATCCTCAAGCTGGAGGCTGCCGTTGTGCCGGTCGGCGTGCATCAGGTTGATGCGCGGCGACCCGACCAACTGCGCCACCACCGTCGTAGCCGGGCGATCATAAATATCGAAGGGCGTGCCAATTTGAAGGATATGCCCGTCGTCCAGCACGGCGATGCGGTCGGCCATCGTCAGCGCCTCGATCTGGTCGTGGGTGACGAAGATGGTGGTGCTGTTCTGTGTTTTCTGGATGTGCTTCAATTCGATGCGCAGCGATTCGCGCAGTTTGGCATCCAGGTTGGAAAGCGGTTCATCCATCAGGAAGGCACGCGGTTCGCGGACAATCGCCCGTCCGATGGAGACGCGCTGCATCTCGCCGCCGGAGAGCCGGGCTGTCTTGCGTTCCAGCAGATGGGTGATCCGCAGGATTTCCGCCGCGCCAGTCACACGCTGTTTGATCTCGGCTTCTGCCAGATCACGCAGCGGCGAACGCAGCGGGAAAGCCAGGTTGTCATAGACCGACATATTGGGATAGAGCGAATACTGCTGAAAGACGAAGGCGACATCGCGCTCGGCGGGCGGCAGGTCATCGGCCAGCGTGCCATCGAGATAGACGTGACCGCTGCTCTGCTTCTCCAGCCCAGCGATGACGCGCAGGGTGGTGGTTTTGCCAGCCCCGGTCGGCCCCAGCAGGACGAAGAACTCACCATCCTTGATCTGAAGCGACACATCATGCAGCGCGACGACTTCCTTAAAGTTTTTGTTGATGTTCTCCAGGCGAATGTTGCTCATGCTTGCCCATCCCGGCGCAGCGCCAATTCCGTCTCCGGATGAAAGAACCGCACCATCTTCGGGTCGAGGTCAAAGCGCACCATCTCGCTGATCTGGTAGCGCGCCTGCCGTCCGGCACGGGCGTGGATGATGGTGTCACGATCCAGTTCCAGATGCAGCATGGTGTAGCCGCCGTGCAGGTCGGTGGCGTAGTTGGTGGCGTTGAGGGGCGCATCAGCCTTGACTTGTACCGCTTCGGGGCGGAAGCCGACGACGACGGTTTTGCCAGCGCCGATGTCTTTTTCCAGCGCCATTTTCCAGTCAGCCGGTACGCTGAGACGGTTATTGCCGGGCAGCAGGACTTTGCCCTCGGCGTAAGTGCCGCTGACCAGGTTCATGCCGGGGCTGCCGATGAAACGCGCCACGAACAGATTGGCGGGGTTGCTGTAGACTTCGGCGGGGCTGGCGGCCTGCTGCACCACCGCGTTGGACATGACCACGATCTTGTCGCCCATCGCCATCGCTTCGATCTGGTCGTGGGTGACGTAGACAGTGGTGGCATTCTGGTTAAGGTGAAGCTGCTTGATCTCGGCGCGCATCGTCTCGCGGAATTCGGCATCGAGCGCCCCCAGCGGTTCATCCATCAGGAAGGCTGCCGGACGCCGCACCAGCGCCCGCGCCAGCGCCACCCGCTGCTGATCGCCGCCGCTCAGGCTGCCAGGTCGCTGACTGAGCAGATGCCCGATTTGCAGCATGGTCGCCACTTCATCAACGCGCTTTTTGATGTCGGCGCGCGCCACACTTTGTGCCTGAAGCGGGAAGGCGATGTTATCGCGGCAGGTCAGGTGCGAATAGAGGGCGAAGAACTGGAAGACGAAGGCGATGTCGCGCTCGCTGGGGTGCAGCCAGGTGACATCCTTGCCATCGAACAGGATGTTGCCGCCGCTGACGGCTTCCAGCCCGGAGATCATGCGCAGCGTGGTGGTCTTGCCACAGCCGGATGGCCCCAACAGGACGACGAACTCGCCGCTGTTGATGGTCAGGTCTAACGGTTTGACGGCGAAGGACTCGCCGAATTTCTTCTCGACACGACGTAATTCAATGGTTGCCATAATGATTTTCTATTCAGGTCTGATGCCAGGCGTCAGCCATTCTCCTCGGTCAATTTTCCTGTAGGGGCGGTTCGCGAACCGCCCCTACAGCGTAAATCCTGTCTTATTCACCCCACCACCCCTGAAATAGGGCTGTCATCTGGGTGTCTGCCGCAGAGGGGTTATGCAGGTTAAGAAAATATCCAGATAACGGTTTACCCGGACACCCCGTTGGGTGTCCCTACAAACGAACCGGTTGGTGTAGGGACGTGCAACGGCACGTCCGAATACTATCTGATTTAATTCTTAAAGTGCATAACCCCTCTGCTGATCTTTTCTGCCAAGCCCACTAAAGGGGCTTCATTTTCAATTTACTTTCTCCAGCGCCTTTAGTGCGCTTACCGCATTCCCGTTAGCTGGGCGGTTATAACCCCCAGCGGTTCATCCACATCCTATACGCTACCCCTTGCGGATCGCGCCGAAGGTCACACCGCGCAGCAAGTGCTGGCGCAGGGCGAAGGTCACGATGACCACCGGGATCAGGAAGATGAGCGACCCGGCAGCAATGGTAGACCATTCGATGCCGCCCGCCCCCAGGATCAGCGGGATTTCCGGCGGGGCAGTCCGTGCAGTCTCGGCGGTCAGCATCAGGGCGAAGGCATACTCGTTCCAGGCGAAGATGAACGAGAACACGGTGGTGGCGGCGATGCCGGTGACGGCCTGCGGCAGCACCACTTTACGAAAGGCCTGGAGGCGGGTATAGCCATCGACCAGCGCCGCTTCTTCATATTCGCGCGGAATCTCGTCGATGAAGCCCTTGAGCAGCCAGACGGCGAAGGACAGGTTGAAACTGGTGTAGAGCAGGATCATGCCCAGATGGGTATCGCGCAGCCCCAGTTGGGTGTACATCAGGAAGATCGGCACCGTCACCACCACCGCCGGCAGCATACGCTGGCTGAGGATGAAGAACAGCAAATCGTCCTTGCCGGGGACATCGAAGCGGCTGAACGCATAGGCCGACAGCACCGCAAACACCACCGAGATGATGGTCGAAGCGCCGGCGATGATGACCGAGTTGATGAGCTGCCCAAAGAACTTGCTCTGCCCCAGGATGACCTCGCCTTTGCTCAGGGCCACCTGCTCGATCCAGTTCAGATCGGTGCGGGCGCGCAGTTGCTCGGTTTCCTCGGCGGAAATCTGACGGCGGCTGGTGAACAGATTGACGAAGCCGGAGAGTTCGGGCTGGAAGAAGACTTTCGGCGGCACCGAGACGGCATCAGCCTGTGACTTGAAGGCGGTCAGGCCGATCCAGACCACCGGGATCAGGGTGATGATGGTGATGATGACGGCGACGACGGCGCGAACCGCCGAGGCGATGCGCGGACGGGTGCCGACTTTATCGACGCGCGTTGAATAATTGACCGAATAGGTTTGGGTCGCCATCGCTTACGCTCCCCGTGCCCGGTTCAGGGCTTTAATATACAGATTGCTGATGGCGATGATGACGACCAGCACGACGTAAGCCAGCGCACTGGATGTGCCGGTGTCGTATTGACCGGAGAAAGCCAGCCGGTACAACCGCACCGAGACCGTCTCGGTCACATCCCCCGGCCCGCCGCCCGTCAGACCCATCACCAGATCGAACTGTTTAAAGGCTTCTATCGAACGGAATAACACGGCGATCAGCAGGAGCGGCATGACCTGTGGCAGGGTGATGCGCCAGAATTGAAACCACGAGCTGGCGCGGTCAATGGCGGCTGCTTCATAGAGGTAATCCGGGATAGCCCCCAGACCGGCCAGGCACAGCAGCATGACGAACGGACTCCACATCCAGGTATCGACGATGACGACCGCCCAGAGCGCCAACCCGGCATCCCCCAGCCATTGCGGCGAGGTGTTGGGATTGCCGAAGCCCAGCAGCGGATTGAGGATGCCGCTGGCCGGGTTGAAGATCAGCTTCCAGAAGTTGGCGACCACGATGGGCGAGAGCATCATCGGCACCAGGATCAGGGTGGTGATGAAGCCGCTGCCCTTAAATTTATGGCGCAGCAACAGTGCCAGCCCGAAGCCGATGACGGTTTGCAGCGCCACCGAGATGATGGCGTACTGGCCGGTGGTGGCGAAGTTCTTCCAGAAGCGTTCATCGGTCAGGATGTTGGTGTAGTTCTGTAACCCCACCCACTGCGGCACACCGCCAGCGATGACCGAGTAATCAGTAAAACTTAAGTAGAGGCTGTAAATCAACGGGAAAATATTCATGACGATCAGCAGGATGATCGTCGGCAAAATGAAGAGCTGGACGATCCGGGCATCGCTCAACTGCCGCCGCCGGGAGGTGGGTACGGTAGAGTGCGACGACGGCTGCGCGCGGCTGATTTGGGACACAGCACACCTCAGGGGATAAGGGATTGAAAGAAAGGGGCGCAGCCAGGCCACGCCCCTGTATCCGATTTATTGTGAAATGTAGCCAGCTTCGACCAGCACTTCGTCCATCTCAGCGGCCATGCCATCCAGCGCTTCCTGCGCGGTGCCTTCACCACCGACGACATAGGCGTGCAGATAGCGCTGCGCCGGTTCCAGCAGTTGACCGAATTCCGGAATGTTCCAGAAGTCCTTGACGAAGGTCATGGTTTCGGCGAACGCGGCGTTGAACGGCGCAACGGCCAGGAAGGCATCCGATTCCAGCACGTTGATGTTGCAGGTGTAACCGCCCAATTGCGCCCAGCGCAGTTGGACATCTTCCTGGGCAAACCACTGGATGAAATCGAACGAAGCCTGCTTGCGATCATCGGCGATGTAGCTGTTGATGCTGATGCCCTGTCCACCGAGCGCGGCGAAGCGGTCGCCATCCGGGCCAGCCGGGTTGGCGAAGTAGCCGGTGGATTCAGCATACGGGTTGTAGCTGGGGTCGGTCAGCGCGGGGAAGAAAGCGAAGTAGTTCATGATCATGGCGGCGCGGCCCTGAACATAAACATCGTTCATTTCCTGGAAGAAGGCATTGTTGGTGCCGGGCGGGGCAAAGGCATAGAGTTCCTTGTAGAGTTCCAGCGCGGCCACGGCCTTCTCGCTGTTGACGACGCCGAGGACGTTGTTATCGGCATCTTTCCAGTCGCCACCAAAGCTGAAGAACACATTCTGGAAGCCCATGGTGATGGCATCGTAATCGACCTGGGTGTAGATGCCCAGACCATACAGCCCTTCATCGGGGCGGGTGAAGAACTCGGCGATGTCGCGGAGCTGCGCCCAGGTGCTGGGGATCGCCAGATCGTAGCCATACTGTTCCTTGAAGGCGGCCTGATTGTCGGCGTCTTCAAACAGATCCATGCGGTAGGCCCAACCATTGGCATCGCCTTCGGTGGGGTAAGCATAATAGCTACCGGAGCCGGTGGGGTATTCGCCGTAATAGGTCAGGGTGGCGGGGGTGACGGTCTTATCAATGCCGTTGCTGACCATGAATTCGGTCATATCGACATAGTGACCCTGGGTGACGGCCTGACCGATCCACTGGCTGTCGCCGACGACCATATCAAAGGACGCGCCCTGGGCGGCCCATTCGGTGCCGACACGGTTGTAGAAATCGCCCCAGGGGGTTTGTACCACAGTGACCTTGATGCCAGTGGCCTCTTCATAATCCAACCCGACCTGCTGCAGGAAGTCCGCCGGTGCCCACTGCGCCCACCAGATGGTCAGTTCGCTGATGCCCTGTGCGCCCACGCTGAAGGCACCGGTCAGCAAAACCAACATCAGGGCAGCCATTGTTAGAAGAATGCGGCTCTTTTTCATTATTCTCGCTCCTGATTTCACATAACGGATAGTTGTTTTTACAAAGGGTGAGTTGGGTAAATGCTCGATACCGCCTCCTTATAACCCGTATACGGACTGTATACTGGCTGTATACACCAATGAGAATAACATATTTTACAGGAATTGCCCACTGAAATCGCTGATGATATTGCGTTGATCTCTGGAATGATTGCGACCCGGATTCACTGTATCCGATCTTATAGGGGCTGTCAATCAAGCGCGCATGACGGAGGGCACACGAGACTGGGGCAGGACAAGCACATTCTCATTCTTTCGCGGTCACATCGAAAGCAAACGAAACCGATTGATTGCGGAATAGCGCAAAGTGAGCGACAATCAGGCCGCTGGAAGAACGACACCCCATTGCTCATCCAGCCTGTTGCAGCGGTGGCGCAGCAGTCCTTTACGCTGAACTAAACTTGTTGATGGACTCGAAAGCGGACGCCATGACTCCCATCCTTTCTCTTGAAAACATCGCGAAATCCTTCCCCGGCGTGAAGGCGCTGGATAACGTTCACTTCGATATGCAGGCCGGTGAGGTTCATGCGCTGCTGGGCGAAAACGGCGCCGGCAAATCGACCCTCATCAAGATCATCTCCGGCGTACACAAACCGGACAGCGGCATGATGAAGATCGATGGACAGCCGGTCAGCTTCAATAATCCGCGCGAAGCCCAGGCCAAAGGCATCGCCACGATTTATCAGGAACTAAGCCTGTACCCGGAACTGAGCGTAGCCGAGAATATCTTCATGGGTCATGCGCCCAAACGCAGCTTTGGCCCGATCCGCACCATTGACTGGCGGACGATCTATAGCCGTGCCGAGGAAATCCTGGCCTCGCTCAATATCTTCGATATGGATGTGCGGCGCAAGGTGGGGACGCTCAATGTGGGCAACCGGCAGCGGGTGGAGATCGCCAAAGCGCTCTCGATCAACGCCCGCGTGCTGATTATGGATGAACCGACAGCAGCGCTGACCGAAAGCGATGTCGAGAAGCTGTTCGAGATCGTGCGGCTGCTGAAGGCGCGCGGTGTGGGTATTGTGTATATCAGTCACCGTTTACAGGAAGTCTTTGAGCTGGCGGATCGCGCCACGATCCTGCGCGATGGACAGTATGTCGAAACCCGCGCCGTCAGCGAGACCAACGAGGATCAGCTCATCAGCCTGATGGTCGGGCGCAGCATCGATAATCTGTTCCCCAAACTGCCGGGCGAACGGGGCAAACCGGTACTGGAAGTGCGTAATCTGGTGCGCCCACCGCAGACGCGGGATGTGACCTTCACCATCCATGCTGGCGAAATCGTCGGCATCGCCGGGCTGGTTGGCTCCGGGCGCAGCGAGCTGGCACAGGTCATCTTCGGGATGCTGCCGGCCCAGTCCGGCGAAATCTGGCTGGATGGCGAGCGGGTGACCATCAGCAACCCCAGTCAGGCGGTCAAGCTGGGCATCGCCTATGTGCCGGAAGATCGCGGCACGCAGGGACTTATCAAGCAGATGAACATCCGCGAAAATGCGTCAATGGCGATTCTGCGGCAGTTGTCGAACAGCAGCTTCATCCGCTTCGGCGAGGAGAAATCGCTGGCGCGGCGGGCGATTGAACAACTCAGCATCCGCGCTTACAGCCCGGAACAGATCGTCAACAAGCTCTCCGGCGGCAACCAGCAGAAGGTGGTCATCAGCAAATGGCTGGCCTGCAAGCCCAAGCTGCTCATCATGGACGAGCCGACGCGCGGCATCGACGTGGGGGCGAAATCAGAAATCCACCGGCTGATGAGTGAACTGGCCGTCAAACAAGGCATGGCGATCCTGATGATTTCCAGCGAACTGCCGGAAGTGCTGGGCATGAGCGACCGGGTGCTGGTGATGCGCGAAGGGCAACTGGTAGCGGAGTTCAGCCGCAGCGAAGCGACGCAGGAAAAAGTGGCGACGGCCATGATGCGGGTGCAGGCCAGTTAGACCGATGAGCGCGCTCTTCAACCTTCACGATTACGAACAGGCCGCCCGTGAGCGCCTGAGCCAGATGGCCTACGAATACTATGCTGGCGGGGCAGAAGATGAAATGACGCTGCGCGAGAACCGCGCCATCTACGAGCGCTTCAAATTGGCTCCGCGAATGCTGCGGGCGGTGGCCGAGCGCGATGCTTCGACGACGCTGCTGGGGCAACCTTTGAAAGCGCCCCTGCTGATCGCGCCGATGGCGTTCATGAAGATGGCACACCCGGAGGGTGAACTGGCCGTGGCACGAGCCGCTGCCGCGCGCGGGCTGGGGATGATCGTCAGCACGATGGCGACCTATGCCTTCGATGAGATCACGGCTGCCGCGCCGGGCGGATTGCGCTGGTTTCAATTGTATGCCTTCAAGGATCGTGGGCTGACCCGCGCCCTGGTGGAAAATGCCGAGGCTGCCGGACATAAGGCCGTCGCGCTGACGGTGGATATGCCGGTGCTGGGGCGACGCGAGGCTGATCTGCGTAACCAGTTTGGTCTGCCAGAGGGCGTCATCATCAAGAATATCGCCAATCTGCTTTCTGCCGACCAGCAATCCAAAGCCGGCGGTGTGCTGGCGTACCGTTCCAGCGAACGGAATGATAACCTGAGCTGGGAAGATATCGACTGGCTGCGGTCGATCACGCGGATGCCGGTGCTGGTCAAGGGCATCCTGCGGGCGGATGATGCGCGGTTGGCGGTGGAACATGGGGTGGCCGGCGTGATCGTCTCCAATCATGGCGGGCGACAGTTGGATGGCGCGGTCAGCACATTGGAAGCGCTGCCGGCGATTGCCGACGCGGTGGGCGATCAGGTGGCGCTGCTGGTGGATGGTGGCATCCGGCGCGGCACCGACTGGCTGAAGGCGATGGCGCTCGGCGCTCATGCCGTGCTGCTGGGGCGTCCAGCACTGTGGGGGCTGGCGGTCAATGGCGAGGCCGGTGTCGGTCATGTGCTGGATCTGCTGCTGGCGGAGTTTGATATGGCGCTGGCGCTCTGTGGCTGCCATGATGTGTCGGAAATCACCCGTGACCTGATCTTTGGGATGACCTAATGTAGTCGCTGGTGCTGAGTTGTTCGTTCAGATGCAGTCAGTAAGCTAAGCATGGAGTCGGTGCTGTTGGGGAAGTATCCTTATTCATCAGCAGTGAATACAATTCAATCTGGCGCATTCGAAGCAGCAAAATACCTCGATAGGGATTCGCAATAAAGGAGGGAATTATGATCCGTGAATTCGATCAGGTGGCCCTGATTGTCGATTTACCCCAATATGGCTTAGAGATGGGTGATGTTGGCACGGTAGTCGATATCACGCCCAATGCTCGACAAATCACGTTGGAGTTCTTCAACTTCGAAGGCTATACGATTGCGGTGATTCCGGTCAGCCCGGAGCAAGTACAGCTTCGGGTCTGAGTGAGGAGGCATGACATGGTTTTGTCCGTCAAAGCGATTTATCAGGATGGGCAGCTACGGTTGCTTGAGCCGGTTGACTTACATAATGGCGATACTGTTGACCTCACAATCGTGAAGGCCGAGGAGACTGTCTCGGCAGGAGTCATCATCGAGCGTCTGCGCGGGGCGGGTTTGTTGATGGACATACCGACTGCGGCTGATGTTCAGGAATTAACGCCTGAAGAACGACTGCGTATTGGGCAGCTATTTGTCGCTGATCGTCCTTCCGAATCGATCATTGATGAAGAACGAGACGTGAGCTGGACGCGACCATGACCACCTCCCACCCCTGGCAGGACCCGGAACGCATCAAGCGCTTTTTGAGCGTCACCCGCGCCGCCATTCCGCTGGCCGGCGAACAACTGGCGACCATGCTCTATGTTATTCAGCAGGCTGCGCCGACCGTGACGCGCTTCCTGGATGTGGGCTGCGGCAGCGGGGTCCTGAGCCACCTGCTGCGCGAATGCTATCCGGCAGCCTACGGTGTGCTGGTCGATTATTCCGAGCCGATGCTAACGGTGGCGCGGGATCAGTTCGACCCGGCGCAAACAGCCATCCTCCAGGCCGATCTGAGCCAACCGGATTGGGTAGAGGTTGTCCAGCCACATGCCCCGTTCGATGTGGTGGTATCCGGCTATGCTATCCATCACCTGACCGATGAACGCAAGCGCGGGTTGTATCAGGAGATTTTCGACCTGCTGCGTCCCGGCGGAATCTTCATCAATGTCGAGCATGTTGCCTCCCCTTCTCCCTGGGTTGAATCGCTGTTCATCGAGTCATTCGCCGATAATCTGTATGCAGCCACCCGGCACGAGGGGTATACTCGCGAGCAGATCGTGGCGCGGCTGTACGAGGATGATGGCGACATTGTGGCTCCGGTTGAAGCGCAGTGTGGCTGGCTGCGACAGATCGGCTTCGAGCATGTCGATTGTTACATGAAAATATAAGCCTTCGCCGTTTTCGGCGGCCTTAAACCCGTCCATGAATAGAGAGTTTTGCCCATGACTGCAACACCGCTGTCCGCAAAATCGTCGTCCGCCCCATCGTCGAGTGCCGCGCTGCGCACTCTACGCGGCTTCTTCACCTCGCAGGAAGGCATCCTGCTGATCGTGATCGTGCTGCTGATGGTCGTGGTGGGTGCGAATTATGAACGTTTCCGCGCCACCAACAACCTGCTCAACATTTTCGAGAGCAACGCCTATATCGCTGTCGCTGCCGTCGGCATGTCGCTGGTGATTATCTCCGGCAACATCGATATTTCCATCGGGTCACTGGTCGGCGTGCTGTCGATCCTGAGTGGTACCATTGTCACCAGCCCGGAACTGACGGCGGCGCTGCCCTTGTGGATGGTGGTGGCGCTGGCCTGGATACTGCCGATCATCGTCGGGGCGCTGGTGGGGGCCGTCAACGGCTTCTTTGTCGCTTATCTACGGATACCGGCCATCGTCGTCACCCTGGGCATGGCGAGCATTTTGCAGGGCGGTCTCATCATCGTGCTGGGTGGCACCACCATCTACAATATGCCACCCGAGTTCTTCCTGGCGCAGCAGGACTGGCTGGGGCTGCCCAGCACAGTCTGGTTCATGATTATCGCCACCATCGGGGGAGCGCTGTGGATGCGTTACAGCGCCACCGGACGCTCGATCTACGCCGTGGGCGGCAATGCTGAAGCGGCGCGGCTTTCCGGCATCAACAGCCAGCGCGTCATTTTCAACGTGTTCGTCATCAATGGCATCATGGTCGGCATCAGCAGCGTCATGTTCGCCACCCAGTTCACCTCGATCCAGGCCAGTGTGCCGGTTGGGTTGGAGTTGCAGGTCATCACGGCGGCTGTGGTCGGCGGCGTCAGTATCCTGGGGGGCACTGGCACAGTCATCGGGGCAACCCTGGCGACGATCCTCATCAGTACCATTCGCTCGTCGATGATTTTCATCGGTGTGTCACCTTACTGGCTGCGGGCGGTTCAGGGTGCGCTGATCCTGGTGACAGTGCTGGCCGACATGGTGCGCCGTCGCGGCCTGCCGCCCTCGTGGCAGCGGGTGCTGCAACGGGGATTGAACCAGTTCCGCCGCCAGGGATAATCGACAGAATGGGCTGGATAAAACAACAGGCAATTCTTATGGGCTTCGGAGAATCGTTATGACTGCTCACGACACGGCTGCTTCAACATCGCCTACGCTTAACCTGGGTGCGATTTTCCGCAAGGAAGTGGTGCTGCTCATCATCCTGGTGATTGGGGTGCTGCTGCTCTCGACTCAATCGGATCGGTTCCTCACTGTCGATAACATCCTCAATCAGGGGCGACTACTGACCGAGGTGCTACTGGTGGCGCTGCCGATGACCTTCATCATCATCACGGGCGGCATCGACCTGTCGGTGGGTTCGATCCTGGGGCTGACGGCGATTGTGCTGGGGGTGAGCTGGAAGAATCTGGGGCTGCCGCTGGAGCTGGCAATTGTGGTGGCACTGGCGGTGGCGACGCTGGCGGGGTTCGTCAACGGCCTGTTCATCGTGCGCATGAATGTGCCACCGCTGATTATGACGCTGGCGACGCTGGCGTTGTATCGCGGACTGGCCGAAGGGATCAGCGAAGCCCGTTCAGTACGCGGCTACCCGGAATGGTTCTTTCAGCTTGGGCAGGAGAATTTTCTCGGCATCCCCACTCAGTTGTGGTTCGCCCTGATCGCCATCATCATCGCCGCCGTGCTGCTGGCGCGGACGACGCTGGGGCGCGGTCTGTACGCCATCGGCAACAACGAGCTGGGAGCGCGCTTCTCCGGCATCCCGGTGGATCGGTACAAGCTGTTCATCTACACCTTCTCCGGTTTCATGGCCGGTCTGGCAGGGTGGATTTTTGTCTCACGGGTCAGCACCACCCGTTCTGATATGGGGACAGGGTTGGAACTGGATGCGATTGCGGCGGTGGTGTTGGGCGGCACCAGCATCTTTGGCGGCAGCGGTTCGATCATGGGAACGGTGATCGGCGCGGTACTGATCCAGTTGCTCAAGAACGGCCTGGCGCTCTCCGGCGTCAAGGGCGATGCCACTGTGATCGTCATCGGCTTCGTGCTAATCCTGGCGATTCTGATTAACAATTTCGTGCAGCGGCGCAGCGGCGCGACGGGGTAGCGGAAATTTGGCTCTTCCGCACTTTATGTAGAACCTGGGATCCTGTAGAGATGAACTACCTAAAAGCCACTCGTTTTCAGGTTCTTAAGATTTATCCCAATGGGAAATGCACACGCTGACCAGTTTTTGCAGATTGATATGCACCGAGTACCATTTCAACGGCGACACGTCCATCTCCGGCTGTCGCTAGCGGTTCGCGCTCACCTTTCAGATAATCAATCAAGGGGCGAGGAACAGCGCTAATCCGGGTGTGGTGCGGCACGAACGGGAAATCGAATGTCTGCCATTGCGACTGACCCGCTTGAAAAATGCGAAGTGGCACTTCGCGTGCGGGTAGATGCGATGATGGTGCATCACCGTAATCCTGAAGGATTGTACCCTGTGTGCCGTAGATTTCAGTGGTGGATTGGGCGGCGAGTTGCGTTGAACTATTGATCAGAATACCGATGATGCCTGTGCCAAAACGATAGATGGCGACACCATTATCATCTGGCGCTACGTTCGTCACGATGTTATCAATTTCCGCCATCACACTGACAGGGCGCCCCAGCATCCAATGCAGCCAGTCGGTGGCGTGCGATGCGTCGTCCATAAACATGCCCATATTCTGAATCGGGTCAATGTGCCAGTTATCGAGTCTGGCAAAATCTGGATTCAGCAAGGCATTGATGGCATGACGGCGCTTGACTACCGCAATATCGCCAACCTGTTTCTCATTTAGCAGTTGCTTAATCTTCTGGTTCACGGGGTCGGCACGCATCTGGTGACACATGCTGAATTTAACCCCATTCGCTTGCACAGCCTGAATAATCGTATCGCAATCTGCCAGCGATAGAGCCATCGGTTTCTGTAAGAGGATATGTTTGCCAGCATGGGCGGCTGCCACACAATGTTCAGCATGTTTATTGGTGGGGCTGGTCACAAAGACGGCATCAATATCGGAGCGTGCTAACAAACTGGCAAGGTTTGCTTCCCACTGAAGCTGATATTTCGTGCTGTTTTCCTGACCGCGTTGTTCATCGGCATCCCATGCGGCGACAACCTCAGCATCATCGAAATTGGCAATTTCCTGAATGTAACGCTGAACATGCCCGTGCGCGAAACTGATTATCCCAATGCGAATTTTATTCTGAGGCATACTTGCAAACGTCCCTAAGCGAACCCACGATAGATGAATTCTTATTTCAGTATAACTGTACCGAAAAACTAACTACGGATAGCGTAGACGCGCAGGTAGATTATCTGGTTGGCGGGATTGCTCCGGTCAACCAGCAGCTCATAAATCTGATCGCCAGTGTTGCCATACAGTCCATCATAGACAGTGGCGCTGTGCGGCATCCACCAGGGATAAGCCGCTTCTTCCGGGTTCGGGTTAGGAAACGGGTTCCAATCCTGCTGTAACGAAACACCCAGATTCAGCGTGGTCAACCAGTCGTTAAAGGCGGCGTCCGGCGGGAGGGCAAAGCGCAACCAGATGATGCGCGTCGGATCATCACGGGTGGCAAAAGAAACATCCGTGGCCGCTACTGGCAGCGCCGCCCCTATGAAGGCTTCGACTTCCGCCACTCGCCAGCGCCGCCAGCCAAATACATTGCTCGCCCAAAGCGCACCCAACACACCCGCCACCACGATCAGCAGAATCAGGAGACGGAGGAGCGTTCGGCGCATCTATTCGCTGTACTTCTCTAGCGCATCGGCCAGACCCTGCCGTTCAGCGGCCATCAGATCGTTGTCGCGCAGCAGCTTGCCCATCAGGATGCAGTAGGCATTGGTATCGATGCGCTCGACCGCGTCGAAAGCGGCTTCGATGTCCTTGCCGATGACGAAAAGGCCATGCCAGGGGGCGATGACGCCGGCGGCTTGCTTGCGGATGCGCGACTCATTGCCGCGAATGCCCCCCGCCACATGCTCGGCCAGGTCGGCGCTGTGTGCCGGGGCATATTCCACCACCGGGATGGTACCAAATTTCTGGGTCGCTTCCAGCACCGGTGGGATGGGCTGGGCCATGGCAGCGAAGACCAGCACATTCTTGGCATGGGCATGAACCACGCCGGTGCCATGTTCACCAAATTCACGATGCAGGCGAAAATGCACTTTGGTCTCGCGGGAAATCTCGCCGCTGCCATCGATGATATTGGTATCCATATCCGCTACCAGCACATCATCGGCTGTGAGCTGCCACTGGCGTTTGCTGCCGCTGTAGCGCGGGGTGATGCAGACGTAATCGCCGACGCGGGCGCTCATATTGCCGCCGGCCACATCGGTCAGATGCCGGGCAAACAGCATCCCGGCCAACCGGGCGACTTTTGTTCGCATGGCCTGTATCGCCGGGTTGGCGCGAACTTCTGCCTGTAGTGCAACCTTGTCCATACAATCCGTTCCTATCTGTGGTGAGTGAAGTTGCTAGTTCCTAGTTGTTAGTTGTTAGTTGTTAGTTCATAGTTCTTGGTTCAAAGCGGGTTTCTTCACAACAGATGAGATCTATTAAGCCCTGTTGTGAACAAGTTGCCCAGGATCAATCGATTCACCGATCCTTGGCATAGCGAATTTTCCACTATCAGGGACATGGCACCGCCGTGCCCCTACGAGGTGTCCGCCCAACTAGGAACTGACAACTAGGAACTAACAACTAACAACTGCATCAGGGCGTCTGACCCAACGCCGTGAGCGCCGTATCAAAGGCGGTCTTGGCCGCCGTCGTCAACTGAATCCCCTGAGCTGCCGAGTTGGTGGTAGTGCGCGTCTGGCACGCCCCTTCCAGCAGCGTCTGGCTCTGGCGCAGCGCACTTAAACCCTGATTGACCAGATCAACCGCCAGCTTCAGCGACGGATTAGCGTCGGCTTCGGCCTGGGGAATAGTGTAATCTGCTGGAATGTCGGCGGCGCTGACGGGATCACCACAACCGCTGCCAGGGGTACGCTGGGCTTCGATCCAGTATTGATTGAGCCGGCTATACGCGCCCCGCAGTTCGGTCATATCGCTGATGATTTCGTTCAGCAGCCGGATATGCCGTGCGGCAGCTTCATCCACCGTCGGCTCAACCACCGACGGCGCAGTGGCTTCAAGGGTTGCTGGCGTCTCTGGGGTCGGGGTGACCGGGGTGGTCTCACCACTCAGGCGCGTCCGAATGGATTGCAGCGCTTGCAACAGGGTATCAAGCGACTGAAGGCTGGCGCTGAATTCCGCCGACTGGACCGCTTCCGGGGTACTGCCACAGGCACGGTTATAAGCCTGTCGCGCTTGCTGATACTGCCCGATCAGCCCATTCAACTCGGTTGCCAGGGCAGCCAGATCGGCCTCACTCTGCTGGCTCTCCGCCGACACGCTGACGGGCAGCGGATTGCTCCAGGCCAGCGCACAATCGACCGTCCCCGCAGCCGCCGCAGCGCTGTACTGAGACTGAAGCTGGGTCACCTGCCCTTCGAGCTGAGCCAGCGTATCGGTCACACGGGTTCGCAGATCGTTTTCACCGGCAGCATTTGACACCGCCGTCGGTGCGGGCGCAACCGAAGCTGATCCACTCAGCGCCTGGCGCAGGATGGGCGGCAGGACGAATGATGCAGCACCCACCAGCAGCGCCGAAATCAGCAGGGCGATCAGCAGACGGAGCAGCGACTTGCCAGAAAGCGCCCCTCGGCGGCCAAATTTGCCTTCAATCTGAACGGCTTCCAACATCTCGACCACGCCATCCGGGTCTTCCTTAAGCGCCTGTTGCAGGCTGCGAAACATGCCCAACGAATAGCGGGCGGCATCTCGCACTTTGGCATCCTGGTCAGTCTTGTAGGCATTGCGCAGCGCCGTGATCGCTTTTGGTTCGCCAGCCTCGCCCAGCCAACGGGCCGCGTCCAGCCGGGCTTTGTCATCCTTCGAGGCTTGCAAAACTCGAATACGCTTGTTGACTTCGGACTCGAATTCAGCGATTTTCTGTTCTCGTTTGAGATCGTCCGATGGCATACGATCGATGCTCCATCCAGTGGCGACAAGTTAACCTGAATGATACGCCAACAACGTCGAATCGGAAAGCGATTGGCTATGAACAAGTGCGTATCAAAGTTTGCGGCAGGCTGAATGGCTCACACAAGGGAGAAGCACCATAATGAGGCAGAGGATGGCAATAAAACGGCATAGAGATCAGACATAATCTAGAAAAAGAGGCGATCCACAGATCGCCCCTCCGCGAAAGCGTCCGGCTTCAGTCCAGCACTTCGCTGGAAAGCACCGCGCCGGTTTCAACATCGACCAGGGCGAAGAAGCGCGCCTCGCCCTCGACCAGAAAGCTGACGCTCCAGGTATCACCGCCCTGATGTTCGGCGTAGCTGGTCCAGTTGTCCACGCCGTCGAGCGTCTGCCACAGGCTGTCGAGGCCATAGGCGATGTTGATGGCGGTATCGCGGGCGTTATCGATCGCTTCTTCTTCACTGAGCAGGTTGGGATCAACAATCGCATCAACGTAGATTTCCTCGCTGGCGTCATCAATCCACAGGTTGACCTGTATCGCTTCCAGCCCCCGATAGAAACCCACCTGCCACTGCTGCTCCCAGCGGTTGTAATCGGCGTACATGTCCCACAGGTCGGGCGTATTGTTCAGGCGCGCCAGCACTTCCGGGTCATTCAGCACAAAGGTCGTCACACGCGGCAGCCATTCCTGATACTCGTCCGCAGCCAGCGGTACTGGCGCGAAGGAGTCGATGATCTCGCCCGTCTCACCATTGATGCTGGCGTAGCCCAGCCAGTCGGACTCGTCGGCGTTGAAGAATTCAACATACCAGAGATTATCTTCATCCGGGCCGTAGGCGTTGACGATGTAGCCCTCGTGCTGCGCCAGCCAGTCAGCGAAAATCTCAGAGGTCTCGGCGGCTTCGATGACGAAAGCCTGATCGTCATCGCTCTGGGCGAAGGCCGGGAAAACCGCCAGGCTCAACAGCGCCAGGCAGAGCAGGGTTGCAGTCAGTCGTTTGAAGTTCATCATGATCTCCTGTCGTGTTTCAGGTTAAGTGGATGATGTAGGGGCAGTTCGCGAACTGCCCGTATAGCGTGTTTTGATCTAGCGCGGGACAACCAGCCCCAGCGGCGTGGCGGTGTAATTGGGGAAGACCTGGTCAAGCGCCTCGTTCTTCAGCCGCAGCCGGATGACTTCTGACAAGACATCGCGGTAATCGGTGGTGATCGCCAGGTCGCCGTCGTTGAGCTTCTCTGGTGCCAGCGTCGGCCACTTGGCAAAGACCTGCCCGCCCTGGACGCCGCCGCCCATCAGGAACATGAAGTTGCCATGCCCGTGATCGGTGCCAGCGCTAGCGTTTTCGGCCACCCGCCGCCCGAATTCGCTCATGGTCACCAGCGTGATGTTGCCCATAGTGTCCTGCATATCGGCGTAGAAGGCCGCCAACCCCTGCCCCAGGATGCTCAACTGATTGGCGAAGTAACCGCCGGTAGTACCCTGCTGCTCATGCGTATCCCAGCCGCCCAGGTCAACGCAGGCCACTTCCAGACCCACATCCGACTTGATGAGCTGGGCGATCTGCTGCAAGCCCAGGCCGAAGCCCTGCTCATCCATCGGATAAGCCGCGCCGTTGCTGGGGTTGTAGCCGCTGGCGCTGATATCCTGAAGCATCCCGACGGTGTCGAAAACCAGTTTGGCCTGCGAGTCGAGCGCGTCGGCAGGCGCTGCGACGGTGTAAAGCTGGCTCAGGATTTGCTCGGCACGGCGCAGTTCATCCTCGCGCCCTCGCAAGTGAAAGTCGGCAATCGAGCGCAGCGACAACGGCGAGATGCGCCCCCGTAGCGAGGTCGGCACCATTGCCCCCATGCCGACGGCGCGGAAGGGCGAGTCGTTCTGCCAGGCGGCTGATTGCAGATGCCGCCCCACCCAGCCGGTGCCGGTGGACTTGTCGCCGGGGGTGCCGTATTCCATGTACTGCATCGCGTCGAAGTGCGAACGCGATGGGTCAATCGAACCGGTGGCGTGGACGACGGACATGCCGCCGCTGCGATAAATATCCATCAGGGGCGACAGCGCCGGATGGAAACCGAAGTAGCCATCGAGGTCGAGCGCCGCGCTGCTGCCGCTGCCCGGCTCGGCCACATGCTGGGTGGGACGGGCATCGTAGTAGGCTGCGCCATCGCCAAACGGCACCACCGCGCTGATGCCGTCGATCCCACCGCGCAGGAAGATCACCACCAGGATGTCGCCGGGCGTCTGATCCGGTTGGCGGAAGGCCAGGCGCGGCATCCATGAGGGGAAGAGCGCCTTGCTGACGCCCAATACACTGGCCCCACTCATTGCTTTCAGGAAGTTACGTCGTGTCTGAACCATCTTGAGTCCTTTTCTCGTTACTCGGTGCTCATTACGAATGCCTGGAGCGTGTTATCAGCTTTGCCACCATATGCCCTCATCCCAAACCCTCTTTCTGAAATAGGGCTTTCATCCAGGTGTTTGCCGCAGAGGGGTTAACCCCTCTGCTAACCTATTTCTCGCAAGCCCACTAAAGGGGCTGCATTCCCAGAGTTTCCGCTTCAGCGCCTTTAGTGCGCTTACCGACTTCCCGTAGCTGGGTGGCTTTAGCCCCCAGCGGAAGGTCACGAAGCAGAGGGTGATGGCTGTAAAACGGCATAACACACCCTAGCGCCACTGGTACATCGGTGAACTGAGCATCAGGCCGTACAGGGTGGCAAACTTCTGGGCGAACAGGAGCGGCGTGACCGGTTGCGATTCGTCGCCGGCGTCATCAGTCAGGTATTGGATGAAGGTCGTCCGCGCCGGGCTGTTGAGCGCTACGCCGAAGACCTGTGTCGCCACCGCATCCACCAGTTCGCCGACCGTTTGCGGATCGCCTACGCGCTGGCGGATGACCGTATCCATGCCGCTTTCGGCCTCGCTGTAGGCTTTGTGGGTCAGATCCATCGCCACATTCCAGCGCGCCAGCAGTCCGCCCGAATTGATCCAGGCAGCCGCCACATCCGGGTAACCATCGGGCGGTTTCCAGCCGAAGGGTGGCTGTGCCAGGTCTTCCAGCATCCCATACACCACCCACTCATAGCGGAAGGTTGTTCCAGTGGCCCGCAGTGCGCCGTAGAAGAAATCCAGCGGACGGCGCAGCTTTTGCCCGGCAGAGGCCATGAACTCCGGTGATTGGAACAACGCCCGGAGGACGGGTTTGATCTCGCCCTGGTTCTCGATCCACACCTGGGTCAGCCGATCCACCAGTTCAGCCGGTGGCCGGTCGCTGACGAAGCGGCGGCACAACAGATAACAGGTGTAATGCGCCGTCGAGGGATGGGTGATGACAACCGTCAGCAGATGCAGGCCGTCTTCGATGCCGCGCCCGGCGGGGAAGCGATGCCCCAGGATGGTCTTCTCGCCGTCGTCGTGCATGGTCTTGTCGAAGAAGAAGCCGGTAGCAGTCTCATCGCGGATCGTCCAGCCGGTCAGCGCCCGCGCCGCTTCTTTGACATCGGCCTCAGTATAGCCGCCATCCACACCCAGCGTGTGCAGTTCCAGCAGCTCGCGGGCATAGTTCTCGTTAGGATGATCCTTGTCGCTGTAGGCCTGGTCGAGATAATCGAGCATGACCGGGCTTTGCGCCGTGCCGATGACCAGATCACGGAAGTTACCCAGCGCGTGTTTGCGGATGACCTCGCGGTTCATCATCAGCAGACCCAGACCGCGATCATCCACCGGGATGTTGAAGTGATCGCTCCAGAACTCGACCATCCGCTCGTAGAGCTGGCGCTTGCTGTGAACGGCGCGGGCAATCGTCCCGGCGATCAGGGCTTCGCCCGCCCGTCCGCCGAAACCATCCAGTTGCGCCGCTTCAGCCCGGCTCATGGAGAGAATCGGCATCTCGGTCAGGATGGCATCCATGTCAGAATCGTCGATGGACTCAGGATTAAGCTGTTCGTCAAGGTAGGCTTCCAACCCGATCTCCCGCGCATGAGCCACATCCTCCGGTCGTGGGCCGTAGGTGAGGCGGTTGAGCAGGTGCAGCGTCGGGTCGCTGGCGGCGGGCAGTTGTTCCGAAGCCTGAACCAGCCACGTCTGGTTCGCCAGGGTGAAGCCCAGCGTCGCCCCGGTGGCTGCCCCGCCCGCCAACTTCAAAAATCCGCGTCGTGATGTTTGCATACACTCTATTCCTCCGGTTTCGCGCATGATGCGCGTGCTGCCGTTATGCTTACCTTAACCGGCATTTTCACGCCAGGTTTGACGAAGTTGTGACGATCTCGTCAAAACTCGTATAATCGAGCGAGGACAGCTTCATATTGACAGGGATATTGCCATGGACTTCACCATTTCGCTGCCCGACTGGGCCATTGAAGAGAATCAACGGCTGCCGCGCGTGATGCCGACAATTGAAGAACGAATGCGCCACGTCATCCGCTTTTCGCGCCTGAATTACGAACACAAGACTGGCGGGCCATTCGCCGCCGGGGTGTTTGAGCGCGACACCGGCAAGCTGGTCGTGATCGGCGTCAACCGCGTTGTGCCATCCAACTGTTCCTCGGCTCATGCCGAAGTCGTCACACTGTCGCTGGCACAGGAGATTCTGGGCAACTGGGATCTGGGGGCGGCGGAATTCCCGGTCTATCAACTCGTGGTGAACTGGCGTCCCTGCGTCATGTGCTACGGCTCGGTCATCTGGTCGGGGGTCAAGTCGCTGGTGATCGCCGGCAGCGGCCCGGAACTGGAGCAGATCACCGGCTTTGATGAAGGCCCGATTCACCCGGAATGGGATGTTGAACTGGCGAAGCGCGGCATCGACGTGACCAACAATGTGCTGCGCGAAGAAGCGCTGGAAGTCTACCGCGCCTTCGCCGCTAGCGGTGCGTTGGTGTATAACGCCGGCGGGGGTGGCCGCAGCAAACTGGTGGATGAGGGATAAGGTTGGTTGAAATCGGTTATAATGCACGCTGAAGTTCAGCGAGCGATTGGCGAATCTCCCACTCGATTAAACTGGCTTCGATAAGGAGCAACATTCCCGATGACACTGCCGACACCATCCGCATCTCCCAGCGCAGCACTACAAGCGGCAGCCGGGGCGCTGCGGGAACAGACAGGGCGCATCCTGGTAGGTCAGGAAGCGGTGATCGAACTGCTGCTGGTGGCGCTGTTCACGCGCGGCCACGTGCTGCTGGAAGGCGTCCCCGGCACGGCCAAGACGCTGATGGCGAAGACGTTGGCGGCGCTGGTGCAGGCCGAGTTCCGCCGCATCCAGTTCACCCCCGATCTGATGCCATCGGATGTGGTCGGCACGGTCGTGTTCGATATGCAGACCAGCCGCTTCAACCTGAAGCGCGGCCCGATCTTCTCGCAGTTGGTGCTGGCCGACGAAATCAACCGCGCCCCGGCCAAGACCCAGGCCGCGCTGCTGGAGGCGATGGAAGAACGACAGGTCAGTCTGGAAGGCAAGACCATGCCGCTGCCCGACCCCTTCATGGTCATCGCCACCCAGAACCCAGTCGAAATGGATGGCACCTATCCCCTGCCTGAAGCGCAATTGGATCGCTTTCTGTTCAAGATCAAAGTCGGTTATCTCGATCAGCCACAGGAGACTGAAGTGCTGCGGCGGTATCATCAGGGCTTCGATGCCCATGATCTCCCGGCTGCCGGTTTGACGCCGGTCATTCACCCCGATCAGTTGGCGCAGATCCGCCAGATCATCCAGACGGTCACGGTGGAAGAAGGTCTGCTGCGCTACATCGCCGCCATCACCGACGCCACCCGTCGCAGCCCGGATCTGGCGCTGGGGGCCAGCACCCGCGCCGGCGTCGCCCTGCTGCTGGCTTCAAAGACAATGGCCGCGCTGCGCGGACGCGATTACGTCTCGCCCGATGATGTCAAATATCTGGTGCCGCCGGTGCTGCGCCACCGCATCATCCTGCGCCCGGAGGCCGAGGTCGAAGGGCTGGATGCCGACGCCGTCTTCCGCCGCCTGCTGGCGAAGGTCGAAGTGCCGCGCTGATGGGCGGGATGACTCACTCTCCCCACCAGATGCTTCAACATCCGGCTGTCGCAAGGAGCAGCGCCCGCAAGGCGTTCATCAGAGGGTGTTATGCCTGGTATGCCCTCATCCTCCCAGCCCCTTCTCCCGCTGGGAGAAGAAGAGCCGTCGCGAACGACTCGTTTTTGAGCCCCTCTCCCACAGGGAGAGGGGTTTGGGGTGAGGGCAATACGAGAGCGAAGTTCATCACACGCGCTGCAAACGGGTACACGGTGGTGGGGATGTGGCATGAGCCACCCCTGGAGTGCGCCTCATGCTGACGCTGCGCTGGTACGCGCTGGCGCTGGCGATCCCGGCGCTGCTGCTGCTGACGGTCTTCTTCCCGGCGCTGCTGCTGCTGGCGCTGATCGCTGGGCTGGGGCTGATCCTACTGACCGTCATTGACCATCGAGCGGCCGGGACCGCCGAGCAGTTCCGGCTGACGCGCCAGCACGACCACAAGCTATCGCTGGGGGTCGCCAATCCGGTGCGGCTGGAGATCGAGTCGCGGGCGCTGCGTCCGCTGTCACTGACGATTAAGGATGAGCCACCGCTGGGATTTGTGGTGGTGGATAGGCTGCGTCTAATGGATGAGGCCGAAGCCGGCGGTGCGCCGACCCCGCTGACGCAGGTGCCGCTGGCTCCGCGTGAGACGATCCTGCTGCGCTATCATGTGCGCCCGGTCAAGCGCGGCGATTATCAGTTCGGCCATATCAACCTGCGCTGGACGGGGCCGCTGGGGCTGTTCACGCGGCAGGCGACGGTGAAAGCCGATACGCCAGTCAAGGTCTACCCCAACATCTACGAAATCCGGCGCTACGAGCTGCTGGTGCGGCGCGATCAACTGACCGAGATGGGTGTCAAGTCGGTGCGGCAGCGCGGCGAGGGGACGGCCTTCGAGAGCCTGCGCGATTACACACCGGATGATCCCTATCATGTCATCAACTGGAAGGCGACGGCGCGGCGCGGCAAGCCGATCAGCACCGATTACGAGCCTGAACGCAGCCAGCGGGTGGTGATATTGATTGATGTCGGGCGCATGATGCGCAGCGCCATCCGCGTCGATGATCCGGGTGGCGCAGCCTGGAGTATGGCGAAGGTCGATTTTGTGCTGAACAGTGTGCTGCTACTCAGTTATGTCGCCAGCCGCAAGGGCGATCAGGTGGGGCTGCTGGTGTTCGCCGATCAGGTCAAGGCGTATCTGCCGCCAGAGCCGGGCGCGGCCCATTTCCAGAAACTGCTGGATACGATGTACGCGCTGGGCAGCGAGGCCGTCGAAGCCGATTATGGCCGGGCCATCACCTATCTGAAGGCGCGACAGAAGAAACGGTCGCTGGTGGTGCTGTTCACCGATCTGAGCGGGGCGCGCGCCTCCGAGACGCTGCTGACGCACATGCCGCGTCTGGCACCCCATCATGTCCCGCTGCTGGTGACGATCCGCGATCCAATGCTGGACAGCGAAGCCCGCCAGCGCCCGGAGCAGCCAGCAGCGGTCTATCAGCGGGCGGTGGCCGAGCAGTTGATCGACGAGCGCCGGCTGCTGCTGGATAAGCTGGGGCGGCGCGGTGTGCTGACGTTGGATGTCGATGCGGCGCATCTCTCGGTGGATGTGGTCAACCGCTATTTGCAGCTCAAGGGGCGGGCGCTGATTTAACCCTGGCCGCGAAAAGACGAAGAAGAATTGAACCACAGCGTGACGATGACTTGGCGACACACCGAGCGATGAAAATCTCAGCGCCAAGAAGAAGAATTGAACCACAGAGACACAGAGAACACAGAGAGAGAGAAATCAGAGGTCTTTTCCTTTCAACTGAGCACTTTCAACTTTGAACTTTTGGAGCTGGACACAGAGGACACGGAGATAACCAGCCGAGGTCTTTCACTTTGAACTTAGCACTTTTCACTTAGCACTTTCAACTTTCTGAGGGACATCACGAAAGGATTGGCTCATGCCCACCATCGGCGAGACCGCGCCGGATTTTGAACTGCTGAACCAGGATGGCAAGTCCATCCGCCTGAGCGCCTATCGCGGCAGGAAAGTGATCCTGTTCGCCTTCCCCCAGGCGTTCACCCCCGGCTGTGATGCCCAGGCCTGCGGCTTCCGTGACCAACTGCCGCAAATCGAAGCCAACGGCGCGGTGGTACTGGGGGTCAGCCCGGATAAACCGGAGACGCTCAAGCGCTGGAAAGCCGAGCGCCAACTGCAATATGACCTGCTCTCCGACCCGGAGCATCAGACCCTGGAACGCTGGAATGCCTGGGGCAAATCGTTATTCGGGCTGCTGACGCTGCCGCGCACCAATCGCTCGTACTGGGTGATTGATGAGCAAGGGATGGTGATCGATGCCCAGCTAGGCATCAGTCCGGGCGAGAGCGTCCGGCGGGCGCTGCAAGCAGTTGGACAAGCCTGAAGCACAGAAAGGATAACAGCCGATGATGATGGAAAGGGTACGGACAATCCTGCTGGTGCTGGCAGTGGTCGGCATCGTGGCGGTGATATTGCTGATCGAACGGCGCGAGACGGCCGTCATTCAACCGCCGGTGCAATCAGGCGTGACGACGCCGGTCGCCCCAGCCGATCTAGAAGTGGTGACGGGGCAGTTGGTGTTCGTCCCGGCCTACGCGGCAGTCGGTTGGCTGGATGCCAACAACACCATTCGCCTGACGGCCACGCTGGCGATCCACAATGCCGACCTGACCCATCCGATTGTCATTCGCTCGGTGCGCTATTACGATACCGCCGGGGTGCTGGTGCGCGAATTTGTTGAGACTCCGGTGCAGCTCCCGCCGCTGGCGACCACCGGCTTCGTCGTCCCGGCCACCGATGACGAGGCCGGCTGGGGGACGAACTTTCTGGTGGAGTGGAGCGCGGCCACTTCGGTCTATGAGCCGGTGATCGAGGCCGTCATGGTCAGCCAGCGCGGCAGCGAGGGCATCTCGTTCATCAGTCCGGGGCGCGTCCTGACCGAGCAGCGCCCATAAGCAGTCGGGCAAGCAAACAACGCCGATTGTCCATCATGACTCAGACTCGCCTGCCCTTTTCATGGGAAGCGTGATGGTTAAGGCAGGGAGCAACGCTCGTTCAGGAAAATATTGTTACCGAAGGTTGCTGTGAAGGGCGCAACATTTTTCTGGAATGGCCCGAGAGACCTCGGCTTGAGGTGTACCCATCCCTATCAGTCGGTGTCAAAGAGTCTCACTTCAATCACTCCGACACCTGCTCGGTTTCGGCGGTCTGGTCGGCCAGCCATTCACGGCGTAGGATTGAATAGCACACCAGGTCATCGGCTTTACCGCGCAGCCAGGTGAATTCACGCCGCAGTCCTTCACGCTTCATGCCTATCTTACCCAGGACGCGGATCGAGCCGGCGTTATCAGGCAGGACGAGGGCACCAACACGGTTGAGCCGGAGGTCGCGGAAGGCATAGCGCAGCACCGTCTGAGCCGCTTCGGTGGCATAACCCTTGCTCCAGTAGCGGCGGTTGAGGGCGTAGCCCAGGTCGGCGCGCTGATCGCCGGGGTGGTAATGGCTGAGGCCGATGCGACCGATCATCTTGTGATCGGCACGGTGTTCGATGGCCCAATCCCAGAGGGTATGCATGGCGTATTCGTGCAGCACCTGACGGATGTCGGCAAGGCTGGCATCGAGCGAAGCCAACGGCTGCCATAATCCGGCATGGGCCACGTCCTGGTCAGATGCGTATTCGTACATATCCACGGCGTCATCCAGCCGCAGCGGACGCAGCAGCAGCCGGCTGGTTTCCAACAGCGGCAGCGGCTTGACAGGCGAGTCGGACGGCAGGACAGGTTCCATAGGGCAGTTTTTAGTTCATAGTTGTTGGTTACTGGTTGTTAGTTCCTGGTTCAGATCAGGTCTGCGCGTGACGTTCATCTTCTTTAAGGCCAATCCAGAACAATGTCTCGCCCATATCCATAGATTTTCTCCCGTAGGGCGCAACGTATTACGCACCCTTACACGGCAATTCGGTTGACCACTGGGAGCATTATTTTCTTTGGAATAGTCTAAGACCGACTGAGACCGTTTTTTGCAGACGCCGATTGAAGGCATGGGTAGTAGTCATCCCGCGCTGGTTGTATGGTAGCACAAAGTTGGCTGCGTCCGCACGTCAGGGCGACTGTGCCCGGAAGGCTCAAAGCCCTGAGTGCAGGGCGGGCAACTGGATAGACCTGCATTCAATCTTTGTGCTTTTGTCTGATGATTGCAGTGTACACTGGCGGTAATGATGAGTCGATGTGTGTGAGGATGGAACGATGTCGTTTTTGCAGCGCCGCATGGTTGAACAGGCCAAAAAAGACAATGAGCAGCGCGCCGCGATGGATGCGGTGCAAACCGGCTTCAGCGAGGCCGAAGCGGTAGCTGCTCCCCCGGTTGCCCCTCCCCCGGTCCCGGTCAAGGAAGAAGTGAAGCCGCCGGAACCGGTACAGAGCCAGTACGGCACGTACAAAGTACCGCCCAAGCGCCGCCCCAGCCAGAAGATCACCCAACTGCGCCGCCAGTTCCGTGCCAAGCTGCTGGCGACGATGGATGAAGCTGATAAGTGGGAACGGGAAGACCCAGACAAGCAGGAGATCATCACCAGCCGGCTGCGGACGGTGATTCAAAAGGCGGGTGTGCAACTGAGTACCGCCGAGTTTGACGAACTGCGCGAGCTGATCCTGAATGACATGCTGGGCTTCGGCGCGATTGATCCGCTGGTGCGCAACAAGGCCATTTCTGAAGTCATGGTGGTCGGTGCCGACATGATCTTCGCCGAGCAAAAAGGCAAGCTGCTGGAAAGCGAGTATGTCTTCGACGACGAGGATCACCTGCAATACACAGCGCAGCGCATCGTGCGTCCGTTGGGACGGCGGCTGAACCGGCACGAGCCGATGGTCGATGCCCGCCTGCCGGATGGGTCGCGTGTGCATATCGTCATGCCGCCCTCGGCGCTCAAAGGAACGACCATCACCATCCGTAAATTCCCATCCAAGCCGCTGACGGTGGAAGACCTGGTGCGCTTCGGCTCGTTCACCCGTGAAGTCTCGACCTTCCTCGAAGCCTGCATTGTCTCGCGCCTGAACATCGTCGTCTCCGGCGGTACCGGTTCTGGTAAAACGACGCTGCTGAATGTGTTGAGTTCGTTCATCCCGGAAGATGAGCGCATCGTCACGATTGAAGATGCGGCGGAAATCCAGTTGACCCAGCGCCATGTCGTCAGCCTGGAAACCGCGCCGCCGATCCCCGGTGGCGATGGCATCGAAGGTAAACTGACCATCCGCGATCTGGTCAAGGGGTCGCTGCGTATGCGCCCGGATCGCATCGTCGTCGGCGAGTGCCGTGGTGGCGAGGCGCTGGATATGCTTCAGGCCATGAACACCGGTCACGATGGCTCGCTGACTACCGTCCACTCCAACAGCCCGCGCGACGCGGTAGCTCGTCTGGAGACGCTGTGTCTGATGGCGGGAATGGATCTGCCGGTGCGCGTCATCCGGCAGCAGATCGCGGCTGCGGTGGATATGTTTGTGCAGCAGGCGCGCTTGAAAGATGGCAGCCGCAAGGTAGTACAGGTCACGGAAATTCAGGGCATGGAAGGCGAGAACATCACCTTGCAAGATATCTTCGTCTATCGCACACCCGATCAGGGGGGTCAGGGTTACTCCCACTCTGGCGGCGGCAAGCTGGAAGCCACCGGTTTCCGTCCGAACTTCGAGGATCGCCTGAAGGAACACGGCTTCAAGCTCTCCAGCAACATCTTCGGCGGCGGCAACAAGTTCAACAAGTAGACGGCTGACCGATCACACACGAAACAAAAAAGGCGACCCCCGGTGGATCGCCTTTTTGTTGGATGACTGTCCCTCGAAATTGTCATTTCCCGTTCATCACGGTTTAGTTGCTCACCCATATCCGCTTGGAGTATTATGAGCAAAGTTATCATCTGCGAGTGCCAGTTGCTGAAAAGTGGTCAGCAACAGTTCTCAAGCATCCTGACCGTCAGAACCAGTAGATGGAGTTGTTCATGAACGGTTTTCTACTCGCTCAATTGCTGAATTTCGGGATCATTTTCTTGTGGTTAGCCTTGCTCATCGTCGCTGTTATTCGCTTACGCCGTGTGCCACTCTCGGACACGTCGCGCGCGATCTGGGCGCTGATCGTACTGCTAATTCCGATCATTGGGTCGATGACCTTCCTCCTGCTTTGGAGAGACTCGCGGTCAGCTCACAGGCCGTCGTAGTGTCATTGGAATTCAGCCGGGGCGAATTGGAAACGTTCAGGGGTATGGAATGATTAAAGGATTTACAGATCCGCGATGTTTCCCATAGAGGCGTAATGTGTGCTGCGCCCCTGCTCTCGCTGAACTGTGCAGGTTCTACGCTTAACAGGTTTGCTGAAGGTTTTTCCCTCAGCAAACCCGACCGTTGAACCCGCGCCAGAAGGTTATAAAACCCTAACTTTTGCCTGTTCTTGCCTGTTTATCAGGCCAAAGCCTGTACACCACACGTTCTGCCACCGTGCCCCCTTTCCAGATCGGGTCAGGGAGCGGCTTTGACCTCATCCACCAGCACTACTTCCTTGCCGGAACGCACGAAGTCCAGCGCCAGCCGCAGCGTCTCCAGACCATCGGCACCGCTGACGGTGGGGTTGCGTCCATCGCGCACCGCCCCGACAAAGTCGTTGAGTTCGGCGGCCAGCGGTTCATGACGCTGGATGCGGATGCCGAGGACATTGCCTTCGCTGACGCCGCGCAGGATGCTGAGGGTATCCCATTGGCTGGGAGCGACCTCATTCTCGTAGAAGAACAATTCCTGCGACAGCAGATTGCAATCGAACATGCCGCGCGAACCGGTCACCGTCAGGCGGCGAATCTTGGTCGGCGTCACCCAGTTGACATCCAGCACCCCGACGGTGCCGCCGCGAAAGCGCATCAGACCGCTGAACATATCCTCGCGGTCAGAGTTGATGGTCTGGATGGTCTCGCCGTAGACCCGCAGCACTTCCTCATTCATCAGGTAGCGGATCAGGTCGATGTCATGTGAAGCCAGATCGATGACCACGCCAGCATCCTGAATGCGCGGGGGATAGGGGCTAAGGCGCTGGGCGTGAATCTTGTAGACGCGCCCAACCATGCCTTCCTTCATGCGACGGCGCAGCTCCATCGCCGCCGGGTTAAAGCGCTCGATGTGACCGACAGCCAGCACCAGCCCCTTCTCTTTGGCTTTGGCACAGAGTTCCTCGCCCTGCTCCAGCGTGCTGGTGATGGGTTTCTCCATCAGCACATGCAGCCCGCGTTCCAGCATCTCCATGCCGACCTTATAGTGCAGGCTGGTAGGGACGCAGACCGAGAGCAAGTCGGGCTTCTGCTCTTCCAGCATTTTGGTCACGTCGGTATAGAAGGGGATGTTGAGGCGGTTGCCGATCTTGGCGGCGGTGCCAGCGTTGGCATCGCTGATGCCGACCAGATTAACCCCATCCATCTCACGATAGACACGGGCATGGTTCTGCCCGATGCTGCCTACTCCAATGACGGCTGCTTTTAACATGCGGCGTTGATCTCCTGGGCGACATAGGCGCGTTCTTCGTCGGTCAGCGACGGGAAGACGGGAATGCTGAAGACCTGAAGCGTAGCCTTTTCGGTCTCTGGCAGCGTCACCGACTTATAACCATCGCGCTGCTGGAACACTGGCTGCTTGTGGATGGGCAGCGGATAGTAGACGCGCACGCCGACGCCACGTTCATTCAGGCGCTTGGTGACGGCATCGCGCTCGACGCCATCCGGCACACGCACGGTGTACTGATGATAGACATGGGTGTAGCCTTCCGGCACCTTCGGCGTCTTGACGCTCTCCAGATGCTGGTTGTAGAAGTTGCCGTTTCCGACACGCGAACAGGTCCAATCCGGCAGCCGACCCAACTGCACCAGCCCGATGGCCGCCGCCATATCGGTCATGCGGAAGTTATAGCCGACGACCTCATGATAATACTGGGTGTTCATGCCCTGGGCGCGGATCATCCGCAGCTTGCGGGCGATCTCGTCGTCATTGGTCAGCACCATGCCGCCTTCGGTGGTGGTCATGTTCTTGGTGGGGTAGAAGCTAAAGGAAGCTGTCCCCCAGGTGCCGACGCGCCGTTCGCCGATGGCCGAACCGTGACCCTGGGCAGCATCTTCCAGCAACACCAGACCGTGCTTCTCGCAGATGGCCTGAAAGCGCGGCATATCCGCCGGCAGGCCGTAGAGATGCACCGGCATGATGGCTTTGGTGCGCGGGGTGATGGCAGCCTCGGCGGCTTCCGGCGAGAGGCAGTAGGTATCCGGATCGATGTCGGCGAAGACCGGAGTCGCGCCGGTGCTGAGGACACAGGAGGCGGTGGCGAAGAAGCTGAACGACGGGATAATCACCTCGTCGCCAGGGCCGATGTCATGCGCCATCATGGCAGCCATCAGCGCGGTGGTGCCGTTGCTGGTGGCAACGCCATGCTTCGCCCCATGATAGGCAGCGAAGGCCTTCTCAAATTCAGCCACTTTCGGGCCGCTGGTCAGCGAACCACTGCTCAGGACCTGAATGACGGCCTGCTTCTCTTCTTCCCCGATGAAGGGCTTGGCGATTGGAATTTGCATTGCGTGATACTTCCCCTTGCTGAATAAAACGTAAACCGGTTAACCGGATAGGACTGACATAGACATCCTTCAGGCAAGCCTTAGCCGGCCTGCTCGGCTTCGGCAGCGGTGGCGCAGCGCTTGCCGGAGGCTGAGACATAGCCAATGATATGCGCCGGGTTGCCCACGACCAGAGCGTAATCCGGCACATCCTTCGTCACCACGCTTCCAGCGCCGACCATGGCCCAGCGACCAATGGTGATGCCACAGACGATGGTCGAGTTCGCCCCCAACGCTGCACCCACCCGGACGCGCGTCTCGCTCAATACCCAGTCATCCGCGCTCTTGAGGCTGAGATCGGGGTTGATGGCGCGGGGGAACATGTCGTTGGTGAAGCACACGTGCGGCCCAACGAAAACGCCATCCTCGATGGTGACGCCATGAAAGACAGAGACATAATTCTGAATCTTGACGCGGCTGCCAATCTGTACGCCTGCATCGACGAAGACGCCGCGCCCCACGACACAATCGCTGCCGATGCGCGCACCCCGCCGGATGTGGCACAGGTGCCAGATTTTGCTGTTCTCGCCGATGACCACATCGGCTTCGACTTCTGCTGTCGGATGAATGAACATGAATACCAACCTTTCATATGATGCCAGTATAAAGCCGAACGCCTATCCGCAACATAAAACGTTGGCGTTAGTTGTTGACGATTGTGAAATTTTTCTAAATTTGGTAATTCTAGCCAAAGTCTTACGGGAGATCTGGCTGTTAGCTGCTGTAAAAACATGTTAGGAGCGCGCAAGGCAGGCGGACTACAGTCCTGATGACGAGTGTCATGATTGAGGTCAAAAGGGGCAGCGTGTGAAGGTATCAATTGTCATTCCAGCATATAATGAATCAGAGGGGGTACATCACACGGCGGAAGCCGCCCGTACCCTGATGGGTCAGTTATCGCAGAGCTATGAAGTCGAGATGGTTTTCGTGAACGACGGCAGCAAGGACGACACCGAGCGCCTGCTGAAAGATGAATTCAAGGGTGAAGAACGGGTGCAAGTAGTGTCGCATGAAGTCAACAAGGGACTGGGTGCAGCCATCCGAACCGGCTTTCAGCATGCCACCGGCGACGTGATCGTCACCACCGATTTCGACGGCACCTATCCGCTGCACACCATCCCGGAGCTGCTGCAGCGCATGGCGGCGGATAACACCGACATCATCACTGCCTCGCCCTATCATCCGAATGGTCACGTCGAAGGCGTGCCGCAGTACCGCCTGGTGTTCAGCTTCGGCGCGTCGCTGTTGTATCGGCTGCTGGTGCGCTGGAACATCCACACGTGGACGGCGCTGTATCGCGGCTATCGTCGCCGGGTGATCGAGACCGTCACCTTTGAGAACAATGGCTTCCTGGCGGGGACTGAATTGCTCATCAACGCGATTCACGCCGGCTTCACCGTCAGCGAATATCCAACCACACTACACGTTCGCACCTTTGGTCAATCGAGTTTGAAGATCGCTCGCGTGACGCGCAGCCATCTGGAGTATCAGTTTCAATTGTTGAAACAAGCGATTTTCGGCAAACCAGGTTCATCATCCACAACCGCTGTGAAGAGGAGTTAAGACTGCATGTCTCCGTTTATGTTCGTTGCTTTTAGCACCATCTTTGGAATTTCCGGGCAACTGCTGCTCAAGAATGGCATGAATGGCGTGAGCAAAGCCAGCCAGGGCGGCACCTCGATGATGCGCGGCATCATTTTCTCGCCCTGGGTCATCGGCGGCCTGGGCATTTACGGGCTGGGTGTACTTTTCTGGCTGATGGCGCTGTCACATTTTGAACTGAGCTACATTTATCCCTTCGCCAGCCTGAGCTATATCGGCATCATTGTCGGATCATATCTGATTTTCAAGGAAAAGCTGACCGTCATGCGGTTGGTCGGAGTCGCTGTCATCATCGCAGGCGTCCTCATCACCAGCCAGAGCTGATGCGCCTCGACATCTCGGTAGAGCATTGATCCTCTATGGCGGGCGCATGTCGAATGCGCCCTGTTGCTGCCTGCAATGAATTTCAGTTACGAGTTTCTACAGTCTGGACCAGGGACAATTCAGGGGGTTCAAGTTTATGACTACTCAAAAGGTCGCCATCATTGGCGGCGGTATCATGGGTGTGACTCTGGCCTACCGGCTGGCACAGCGCGGCGTTTCCGTCACCGTATATGAACGGGGCGACAATTTGGGTGGCCTCGCCAGTTACATGCTCTACGACGGTGTGCGTATGGATCGCTTCTATCACACCATCCTCAGCAGCGATACTTCGATGCAAAGCCTGATGGAAGAAGGCGGCGTGGCTGATAAGCGCCATTTCACCTCGACCAAGCAAGGCTTCTACGACAACGGCCAGCTTTACGATTTCAACACGCCGGTGGACTTCATGCTGTTCCCGCCGCTCAATCCGATACAGCGGGTGCGGCTGGCGCTCCAGGTGATTGCGGCGCAGTTCGAGAGCGACTGGCACAAGATGGATGTGGTGCGGGTGGAAGACTGGCTGCTGCGGGTCAGCGGCGAGGGTGCCTACCGTAAGGTGTGGAAGCCACTGCTACGCGCCAAGTTTGATACGACTGCCGACAGTGTGCCGGCCACTTACATCTGGTCGCGGCTGCGGCGGATGATGGGGACGCGCCAGGGTGTGACTTCCAAAGAGATGATGTGCTACCTGGAGAATGGTTATTACACATTGATCGAAGCCATCGCCAAAAAATGTGAGGCGATGGGGGTGAAGTTCCATCTGAAGGCACCGATTGAAGAAATCGTGATCGAGAACGGGCAGGCGGTGGGCGTGCGCATTGGCGGGCAGATCGAGCGCTATGACGCGGTTGCCAGCACACTGGCCTCGCCGATCCTGGCCGGACTGATTCCGAACGGCGACGCGGCCTTCCGCGCTCTGCTTGCCAAACAACAGTATCTCGGCGTGCTGTGTCCACTGGTGATCCTGAAGGAAAGGCTGCTGCCTTATTATGTGCTGAACATCACCGATGACCGCATCCCGTTCACGGCAGTGGTCGAGACCACCAACCTGATCGATCCGCAGCACGTCAAGGGGTATCACCTAGTGTATCTGCCCAAGTATCTGGCACCCGACAGCGGACTGGCGAATTGGTCGGATGAACAGGTCAAGAGCGAATGGATGAAGTATTTCCGCCAGATGTTCCCCAAATACGATGAAAAGAATATCGTCGAGTTTGTGGTTCAGCGCGCCAAGTATGTCGAGCCTATTCGCCCGATGGGGACGCTGAACGAAATCCCGCCCATCCAGACGCCGATTGCCCGGCTGTACATGGGTAACACGGTGATGATTTATCCGGACCTGGGGAACGGCGAGGCGGTCACCCGCTATGCCACCAAAGTCGCGGAGCAGATGTTAGCTGACATGCCGCAGTGGCAAGGCACCGCTGCTGTCCCTGCAGTTTAGTATCGGAGGATGGTATGGCGGTCTCTGGTCAACAAACCCTGACGGGTGCGCCGGCAGCGGCGCATACGCAAACCAACCGGCTATTCATGTTGGGCGCAATTGCGGCGCTCATCCTGTTGGCGACCTTCCTGCTCTTATTCCGGCTCGATCAATACCCCGCGCCCTGGTATGACGAGGGATCGCATCTGCATGTTGCCAAGAATTATGCGTTGTACGGCGTATATGCCGACTCCAGCAGCGAGGGGTATCGTCCGTTTGGCCCAGCCATCGGTGTCGGGCCAACGGTGATGCTGCCAGTCAGCGCTGCGTTTTCCATCTTCGGCGTCAGCATCCCAGCGGCGCGGGTGGTAATCGTGGTGTACAGCGCCCTGACATTGCTGGCGCTCTACGGCATCGCGTCAACCTTTCTGGACTGGCGTTATGCCCTGCTGACAGTGCTGCTGGTGCTGCTGGCACCGACGCTGAAATTCGTTTACTACTCGCGCACAGTAGTCGGTGAAGTGCCTGGATTATTCTTCCTGGTGGCAGCACTGGCGCTGTGGCTGAAGGCCGGACGGTTAAGCCTTGTCCGGGTGGTGATCGTCGGCGTGTTGTTCGGGCTGTCGTGCATCACCAAGAACCAGTATGCCCTGTTCATCCTGCCAGGACTGTTCGTGTGTTGGATCGCCGATCTGGTGTGGTATCGCCAACGGCACTGGACGCACTTCATCATCCCTGGTGTGCTGGCCGGGCTGATCTTCGGCGGTTGGCTATACATCGTCATTGTCCGGTTGGGGCAAGGGGACAGCTTCGCCGAAAATCTGGCAACGCTGCGGACAGCCAGCGAAGGCGCATTCGTGGTGCTGACCAGCGACAGCATCAACCGGGTGGCGCGCCTCATCAGCGACAGCGGGCTCTACGCTGCACTGTTCATTGCTGCCCTGCTCTATGGCCTGTTTCTGAGCCTGCCGCGTACCCGTGACGGTCAGCAGGTTGGTACTGTGATGGTGATGCTGCTGGTGTCGAGTGCCCTGTTCGCCGTCTCGTTGGGATGGGATCGGTACGGTTTCGCGCCAATGACGCTGAGTGCGCTGTTTGTAGCCCACCTGCTGCGCGATCTGCTGCGTGACTGGCAATGGCGCGCCATGCTGGAAAAACCGGCAGCGCGAGTAGTTGGTGCACTGGTGATGAGTTGGGCAGTGGTGATGATCGCCTTCCCGCTGGTGAATGAGGTGCAGTCCGTGCGGCAGCAAGGCAGCGGCGATGCCTATGCCGTAGCCGACTGGCTGAATGCCAACGTACCGCCCGATGTCATCATCGAGACCTGGGAACAGGAATTGGCGGTGCTAACGGATCACAATTATCATTACCCGCCGCAGATCACGCTGGCGCACTCGGTAGCCGAAACCTGGGAAGGTGGGCCACCGGTCAGCCAGTTTTATGACTTCCGCGATTACGTCGATCCGGCTTACGTCGTCTTCGGTCCGTTCCAGTATTATACCGGGCTGTATCTGCCGGAGCGTATGACAGATTATGAATTGGCGGCTACAATAGGAACATACGAAATCTATAAGAAACGATAGGCCGCTACATGCGCTGGATCGCCAGCCTCCACATCGTCTCCATCTTCATTGTTGGGCTGGTTGCAGGGCGGGTTCAGGCAAGCCCCGCCCTGCAGGATGAGCGCTGCGCTAACCCGCCGAATCCGGTGGTGGCGGAGAACTGCCTGCCAGGCACAGATGCCTGGATCAACACCAATCGGACGCTGGATATTCAACTGTATCCTTCGACCGATAGCGTGAATGCCGGTGATACGGTTGAATTCTTCGTCGACACGACAGCGCCGGAATACGACCTCAACATCTACCGACTAGGGTATTATGACGGGCTGGGTGGGCGATTGGTTCATAGCCGGAGCGGGCTGCCCGGACAGAATCAACCGAACTGCGCTCGCGCCGACGATACCGGGCTGCGTACCTGTAGCAACTGGCGCGTTTCCTATACCCTACAGATTCCTGCCGACTGGGTCTCCGGCGTGTATGTGGCACAGGCCAGCCAGAGCACCGGTGGCACTAACGACACGGTGTTTGTGGTACGGCAGGATGAGCACGACGCGGCGATTCTGGTCCAGCAGAGCAATACCACTTTTCAGGCGTATAACGCTTATGGGGGCAAATCCACCTACTCCCACAGCAGCGGAGTCTGTCTGACGGTGGCCGATGCACCGCGCGCTGTCAAGGTTTCGCTCAACCGCCCTTATATTCAGGGACAGTACGACCCCAATTTCTACGCCTATGCCGAATATCCGCTGCTGCGCTGGCTGGAACAGCAAGGCTATGATGTCACCTACTCGACCAACATGGATACCCACCGTTCCGGCAAAGCCGGGGCGCACAATCGTCTGCTCGATCATCAGGTGTTCATCGCTTCTGGTCACGACGAATACTGGTCACAGGAGATGCGCGATGCCATCACCGCGGCGCGCGATGCCGGGGTGCATCTGGCCTTGTTCACCGCCAACACCAGTTACTGGCGCGTCCGCTTTGAACCCGATCCGCTAACGCAGGAACCGGATAGTGTGATGGTCAGCTACAAGGCTATCGAAAGCGGCATCGAAGACCCAGTGTTGGCCACTAGCACCTGGCGCGATCCCAAACGGGTCAATCAACCGGAAAATGGCCTGCTGGGGGTGATGTATGGGGGCGAGCATGATTATTTCTTCTTCCCGCTGCGGGTTGATGCCGCCTTCGCCGATGATCGTCTCTATCGACATACTGGACTGGATGCCCTGCCGGCAGGGGCTTTCATCAACATCGGCGAGAATACGATTGGTTGGGAATGGGATGTGCGGGTGGATAACGGCCAGGAACCGGCTGGCTTGACGCTGCTGGCACGGTCACCTGTGTTTGGTGCGATTGTGCAGGATGGGGGCAAAGCCTTTACGATGAATGCCGGCAGCGGATGGGCTGAAACCACCCGTTACATTGCGCCCAGTGGGGCGATTGTCTTCAGCAGTGGCACCATCCTGTGGTCATGGGGACTGGGCGCACAAGGGATAGGGGCTGTGCCGCCCGATCCCTATATGAGCCAGATGACTTATAACCTGCTGGCGGATATGGGTGCGACACCGGCCACGCCTACCGATAACTTAATCCTGGACGGTTCCGGGCGACAAGCTCCACCTCTGCCCCAGGAGCGAGTGCGCCGGGCTGCCGACATCCGACCACCGCAATTAAGGACACCGGAAATAACGATTGAAGGGGCAACGATCCGGGTGAAATGGGAGACGGATCTAGAGACCGTTGGCACGGTGATGATCGGTCATGTCAGTGGACAGGTGGAAGAAAACGGTGCGGTCACCGCCACCTATGAGCGACAGCATGATGTGGTCATTGATCTTCACCCGATCGTTCCCAACGACACCTACTATCTGCGAGTAATCGCCGCAACGCGCGATCAGGCTATCACAGTTTCAGATGAGATCCGCGTGGTCGCGGGCAGTGAAGGGCTGATTACCGACACGGCTTACCGGTTGCGGCCGCTGGCGAACCGGGCAGGCTGCTGGGCTCGTTCCAACCAGACTGGACTGGTGGTGATGGGCGCAGTGGGAATTGTGATGATCCTGCTGCTCATCTGGCGCTGGCGCGACGAACGACGTGCAGGACGCGCCAGGGCATGATGACGCCAGCGGCATTCCCGCGCCGCTATCTCCTGTTGGTATTGGGTGTAGCTCTGCTGGCGCGAACACTGCTGCTCGCCAGCGCTTCCGTCTCGTTACATGCGGATGAGGCCATCATCGGTTTGATGGCGCGGCATATTCTGGACGGCGCGCGTCCCACCTTCTTCTATGGACAGGCCTATATGGGCAGCCTCGACCCCTGGCTGGTGGCGCTCGGCTTTCGGCTGCTGGGCGACTCGGTGCTGACGATCCGGCTGGTGCAGAGCGCGCTGTATCTGGTGGTGGTGGCGCTGGGTTTTGCGCTGGCCTGGCGTATCTCTGGCCGCCCGCTGATCGCACTGACGACAGGGCTGCTGCTGGCCGCGCCGACGGTGAACACAGCACTGTATACGACAGCGACGCTGGGTGGCTACAACGAGACGCTGATCCTGGGTTCTCTCATCCTGATCTGGGGTTATGCGGTCAGCCACGAACAGCGCGGGTCAGCCTGGCGTTGGGGGATGCTGGGGTTGGTCGGCGGGCTGGGCTGGTGGACGAATGGCCTGATCGTGGCCTTCGCCGCGCCGGTGGGGTTGATGCTGCTCTATCGCTGGTGGAAGCCAACGCAACCGGATGGCCTGTCGCGCCAGCGCTTGATCGCTCTAGCACTATTGGCAGTTGCCGGGTTTGTGATCGGCAGCGCTCCCTGGTGGATTTTCGACATTCAGACTGGTGGCGCGGCCATTTCAACTTTCCTGCGCAGCCAGCAGACGGGGCAGTTCGCCGGCATCGGCATCAATTATGTGCCGCCGGAGCAGCGCGCACTCGGCCTGGCAGTGATCGGTCTGCCGACGCTGCTGGGGATGCGTTTCCCCTGGTCATCCACCTATTTTGCCCTGCCGCTGGGGGTGGCGGTTCTGTTGATAGTGGTCATCGCCATCTACTGGCTGCTGCGCCGCGCCAATCCCTTCCGGCCCGATGGACGTTGGCTGGCACTGGGGATACCTGGTCTGTTCTTCCTGATCTTTGTCGCCTCGACCTTCGGAGCTGATCCGACCGGGCGCTACTTTTTGCCGTTGGCGCTGCCCGTGGCATTGGTCATCGCGGCGTTGGTCGAGTCGTTGCATCAGGCCGCTGCGCCTCGTTACCGGCTGGCAGTGTTAGGCATTCCGCTGTTTCTGCTGGCTTATCAAGGGCTGGGACAAATCACCGCAGCCCGTTCAGCACCGGGGCTGACAACCCAGTTCGACCTGGTCTCACACATCCCCAACGATCATGATGACGAGCTGATCGCCTTCCTGGATGAGCAGAACATTCAGCACGGCTACAGCAATTACTGGGTGACATTTCGTCTGGCCTTCCTGACTGATGAACGGATACAGTTCAGCGCGGCGCTGCCGTATAAGGCTGATCTGAGTTATAACCCGGCGGATAACCGCTATCCACCGTATGTACAGGCGGTTGAGTCAGCCGAGCGCATCGCCATCATCACGACGCAGCTCCCTGAACTGGACGCCCAACTGGAAGTGATGCTCGATGAACAAGGACTGAGTTACCAGCAGCGGCAGATCGGCCTGTTTCACATCTACTACGACTTCGTGCCAGAGCGCCCACAATTGAGGCTGATCCTCAACTCTTGAACCCCATCCGAAGGATAAACTCCCCTCACAATTCGGTCAGGAGTCGAAATCTAATGCTTATTCAGCACCTCGCTGAGGCTCACATCGCGATCTTTCAAGAAAGCGATGGCCTCATCAACCGTTTGAAGGACGCGAAAGCGGGTTTGTGTGAGCTGCACGGTCATGGAACTGAGAAAGCTAATCATCCTGTTATGGCTGATAAGCAAGATCCAGCCGAGATTCGGCTCTTTTCGATAGCTGCCAACTGAATCATCCGTCAGGAGGTTAAGCTTCATCGGAAATTTCTCTAGTTGTGTGGTATCGAGAATGCTGTGGAAGAGGAGGCCAGGCGATCCTTGTTGAATATAGGCAATCGAGTCCTGATTGGCTTGACGCATCTCGTCCAGGGTTATTTCACTGATGAAACGTACCAATGAAATCCGATTCTCGACTACCCAGCTCACATCATAGGGCATTTGAACACGCTCCCAGCATAAAAGGACACCTCACAGCCACAGTCTAACCCATTTCCCGAAATGCGAGTCTTAACGTTTAACTACGATACGGTCACCCACGCCAAGTCATTTCTCGTGAATAGTGCTACAATACAGGGGAAGGAGACTCCATGATCGCGATTCGCCCGGCCCAACTGGATGATACCCAGGGCATCAGCGCCCTATTCCGCCAACGCATCACTGTCTGGCAGCGCCTCAACGCCGCTGGTCGGGTGGAAGATGTCGATTATGCAACGCTGACGATCTATGAACGCTGGCTGCACGGTGGTCCCTGGATGAGCGCCGAGACCGCTGCCATTCACTTGAGCCGGCTGCTGTGCGGTGCGGGATTGCCGCTGGTGATGGAGATCGAGGGACAGCTCGTCGCCTATGCCGAAGCCTATCATGGGCAGGAGCCGGAGCCGTTCGGCAATCATCTGCACATCGGCGAGTTCATCATCGACCAGAACTTCACAGCACAAACGCTGGTGCTCCAGACCGCGCTGATGCAGCAGTTGGGAGCCGATGCCCGTCCACTAAAGGCGACACGGGTGACGATTAATGGATTATCGAATGATGCCGATGGGGAGGCATTTCTCGCGCGTTTCGGGTTGAACGCCCTGCAACGGATCAAGCGCTATACCCTTTCGGCCAAGTCGGGTCAGGGTTTTTATCGCGTGACCGATCATGCACCAGAACTGGCGTCGCAGATCAACCAGTGGTTTATGCCGGTTGGCCGGCTGAACAGCGCCCGCCAGCAGTGGGAAACGCTGTTTCCACGCACCTGGCACGCCATCCCGGAGATGAAGCAACGCCCGGCGCACCGGTTGCACATCACGGCTGCCGGGCAGGAGGCACTGGTTTTCGCCCAGCCACCATTATATATGCCGCGCGCGGTCGAGATCTATCTGTGGTCGCCCAAGCCCCTGACCAGCCAGATGATGACGGCGCTGCGCGATTGGGCGCACCGCGAAAATTACCGCAGCCTGATCCTGCCGGTCAGCGAAGCCAGCGCCGCAGTGCTGGGGAACGAAGCCGAGTGGGATGGCTACACACTAGATGTGTACGGAGTGACGATGTAATGGGGCAGCTTTCCCGCGATGGGCGCATCCTGATCGGCGCATTGATCGCGCTGGCCGTCCTTTCGGTCATCAGTGTGCTGACGGCGGCCCCGCCCCCGGTGACGATTCCTCTTAGTGTTCGCAATCAAGATGAGCAGGGCGCTATGGCGCTGCGGTTGTGGCTGGAGCGCAGCGGTTATGAGGTGCGTGAACTGCTGGCGTGGGATGAGCTGAACCGGCTGGATGCGCTGTTCATCCTGCAACCGATTATCGATTACAGTCCGGCAGAAATGGAGCGGCTGCGCGACTGGGTACAACGAGGCAATACGCTGGTGGTGGCCGGCGATCCGTGGCGGGTCAATCTGCTGCTGGAGGCTTTCCAGGTGCGGTTGGGGTCGCCGACGTTGGCGCAGGTGTTGGTTCCAGCGGCACCTACCCTGCTGCTACCCCCACTTTTGCCGGTAAGAATCAACGACTTCAGTCCGATTGAAACGCAGCGCACCGACGCCATCATTCACCTCGCTTATCAGGGCGAGCCTGGGTTAATCTCGCTGAACGAAGGCGAGGGACGGCTATGGGTGTTGTCGGCACTGGAGCCACTGACCAACCGGGGGCTGCGGGCCAGCGGCAGCGCGGAACTGGTACAGAACTGGCTGGCCGGGATGCCAGCGAATGCGCGCATCGGCTTCGATGAGCAAGTGCATGGACTGGGCGAAACCGCGACGCCACCCGGTTTCAACGACTGGTTATTCCTGACGCCGGGTGGCTGGAGTGTGCTGGCGCTGGTGAGCATCACCTTCATCTACATTGCAGTACGGGGACGACGCTTCGGGCGGATCGAGCCGCTGCCGAGTGACCGATTGCAGCGCGAGTCGGTCGAGTATGTGCAAGCAATGGGGACACTATTCCGGCGCACTGGTCAGCGCCGCGACATCCTTCAGCATTATGAGCAGCAGCTTCGACGCCGCCTTTCCGAGCGTTATGGACTTGATCCCAAACTGCCGGCAGATGATCTAATACGGATAGCAACGACCTATGATGCCACACTCAGCAGCGACGAACTGCGCGATGTATTCACCCGCTTGCGCCCGGCCAACGTCACCGAAGCGCAGTTGATTGAGGCCGCGCTGGCGGTGGATGCGCTGTTGAACAAGCTGCGCACTTAAGCCGCTATTCAGCCAGCACGGGACAAGGCAATCAATCTACACCGGATGTTTCGTCGGTTACCAGCGGCTCATCGCGTCGTCTATGCTACCTGTCAGGCCAACGGGGTCGGTGCTTGTATTCGCCGGGTCGCTCTGCTAGAATGCCCCTAACGGTGACTTCACCGTAATTTTCACACGTCTGGACTGAACGGTGTTGCCTGCGATGCAGGTTGCGGTTCAGGATGAAGGACGTGAATGTCAAACACCTAGAGGAGTTTCAACATGCCACATAATGTCACGATGAAGGCGCTGCTGGAAACGGGCGTCCACTTCGGTCACCGCACGCCTAAATGGAATCCGCGCATGGAGTCGTTCATCTTCACCCAGCGCAACGGCATCCATATCATCGACCTTCAGCAAACCCTGGCGAACATCAACAGCTATTACGATCTGGTACGCGACAAGATTTCGGCTGGCGGCACGATCCTGTTCGTTGGTACCAAGCGCCAGGCTCAGGAAACCATCGTGGCTGAAGCCAATCGCTGCGGTATGCCCTACGTCAGCCATCGCTGGCTGGGTGGCACGCTCACCAACTGGCGCACCATCCGTGATCGCATCGACATGCTGAAGAAGCTGGAAAAACGGCGCGACGCCGGTGAGTTCGAACTGCTCACCAAAAAAGAAGCGCTGGTGATGAACCGCAAGATTGAGAAGCTGCAACTGCGTCTGGGCGGCATTCGCGATATGAAGAAACTGCCCGACATCCTGTTGATTATCGATACCACCCGCGAATCGACGGCAGTCAAGGAAGCCAACACGATTGGCATCCCTGTGATGGCCGTGGCCGACACCAACTCCGACCCGGATTCGATTGACTTCATCATCCCCGGCAATGACGACGCGGTACGCGCCATCAAGCTGATCGTCGGTGCATTTGCCGATGCGGTGCTGGAAGGCAAGGCGATGCGCAAGGGTGAAGGCGACTCGGATGAACCGATGGTCGACAGCGGCAGCACCTACTTCTACGACAAGGATCAGGAAGAAAACGACGAAGCCTATCTCGGTGCTTCGACGCTGGCGAAACTGCGCGACACGAAGTTGTTTGAAGACGAGGAAGAAAAAGCATGACGATTTCGGCTCAGATGGTGAAGGACCTGCGGGATGCCACTGGCGCTGGCCCGCTGGATTGCAAAAAAGCGCTCGAAACCAACGGCGGCGATGTGCAGAAGGCCATCGACTGGCTGCGCGAAAAGGGTCTAGCGAAGGCAGCCAAGAAACTGGGCGCTGGCCGTACCATGAACGACGGCATCATTTCCACCTATGTCCACCACGACAAGCGGCTGGCGGTGATGGTGGAGGTGAACTGCGAAACTGACTTCGTGGCACGTACCGAGAAGTTCCAGGATTTCGCCTATAACATCGCTATCCACATCGCCAATCTGATGCCGCGCTACGTGCGCCGCGAGGATGTCCCGGCGGCTGTGGTGGAAGCCGAGCGTGAGCTGCAAAAGCAGCGCGCCATGAATGAAGGCAAGAAGCCGGAGAACGTCATCGAGAAAATCGTTGATGGACGCATGGAGAAGTTCTACGAAGAAATCGTGCTGCTCGATCAGCCCTTCGTCAAGGACGATGCCAAGAAGGTGTCGCAGCTCCTCTCGGAAGCGGTGGTCGAACTGGGCGAAAGCATCCAGATCAATCGCTTTGCCCGCTTCAAGATCGGTGAGAGCGTGGACGCCAACGGTGAGTCCGGTGCGTAAGCAGTTACAGAGCATAGACAGGTGATAAGCAAGGGATTAGCCGTTGGGCTAGTCCCTTTTTTTTGTGGAGCGTGAAATGACCGAAAACGGAAACCTCCCTTACAAACGCATTGTCCTCAAGTTGAGCGGCGAAGCACTGGCCGGGCCACAGGGCTTCGGCATCGATCCTTCCAGCGCAGCCTTCATCGCCGACAAGATCAAGCAGGTGCATGACACCGGTATTCAAATCGCCATCGTCATCGGGGCCGGGAATCTGTGGCGCGGCGCGGGCGGGGTGAAGCGCGGCATGGATCAAAGCACTGCTGACCACATGGGCATGATCGGCACGGTCATGAACGGGTTAGCCATTCAGGATGCCTTGCAGCGGATTGATGTGCCAACGCGGGTGCAGACAGCGGTGCAGATGAACTCGGTGGCTGAACCCTATATCCGGCTGCGCGCCATTCGGCACATGGAAAAAGGACGGGTGGTCATCATCACCGGCGGCACCGGCAACCCGTATTTCACTACCGATACTGCCGCCGCGTTGCGAGCGATGGAGACCAACGCCGACATCGTGATTAAGGCGACCAAGGTCAATGGCGTCTACAGCGCTGACCCCAAGAAAGACCCGACGGCGGTGCGCTTCAGCCATCTGACCTATCACGAAGTGCTGGCGAAGAAATATGAGGTGATGGATCTGACAGCCTTCACCCTGTGCCAGGAACACAAGATGCCGATCCTGGTGGTCGATTTCTGGGCCGAGCATGATCTGTATGAGGCCGTGCGCGGCAACCACGATGTGGGTACGCTGATCGTAGCGACCTGATTAGTGCCACCGCGGATACGTGACACAACAAATGGGCAGGATGCAACCTGCCCTGATTGCGATTGGCGTGCAGTCTATATCCGTCCCGCCAGCCAGCGCAGACTTTGCTGCCATAGGCGAGCATAGCCGGACCAGCGCAGGAAGGGCTGTGGACACCAGTGTGGCCCGATGTCAGAGGCCCAAATCAGGGTGCGTCCCTGCCCTACTGGACGCACGGCTAGCAGCGGGTGTTCGCCACTCTTCACCAGCAGGTGCCCTTCCGGGCGCAGCGTCAGTTCGTTGTAACCCAGCAGCGCCGGCCACTCGCCGCTGATACCCTCCAGAATCGGGTGCACCGCATCGACCACCTCGGCCACCACACCCTCTGGCACTTCGAACCGGTCATCGAAGGGGTGAATACTGACCGGCAGGATCGTCTCCAGTGGGGTGCGATAATACTTGGCCGAGCCGTAGATGCCCGCAAATGAGAGATAACCGCCGCACATCGCCAGGCCGCCGCCCGCCTCGACCCATTGCTTCAGTAGCTTCAGACGGTTGGGCATGGTCTGACCGCGCAGCCACGTATCAGGATGCAGCAGCAGGGTATTGGCGCCAATATCGCTGAGCATTACAACATCGTACTGCGCCAGTTCATCGAGCGTCGTCGGGAAACGGGTCGCCGCCACATGCCCCGGCATATGCTCCAGCTTGAACTCATCACCAGTCAGCGCCTTCTCAAGATACTCGGTGCCAACTTCATAAACGGTGCTGGAGAAGAAATCCCAGCCTTTGAAATGGGTGCTGTTGGAAACCCAGGACTCGCCCGCCAGCAGAATTCGGATCGCGCTCATCTGTTTCAGCCTCCTGATCGGTGTTGATGTAGGGTGGATTGTACCGCTCAGCCGCAGCTTTGCGACACAACAGGCTCGATCAGCAGCAGGTCTTTTTGCCTCAGACGACGGTTCGGTGTATGCTGGTGCATAGAAGTAAATGTGACATGGAATGAAGCGATGCGTAAGCCATTAACTCTTGTAATTCTCCCGGCGGCGCTGCTGCTGTCCGGCTGCTTTCAACAGGCCAGCCAGAGCCTGCCTTTCACGCCGACACCGCCGGACGTGATGCCAGCCAGCGTGGGCATCACCACCGAACCGCAGATCAACAGCACCAGTTTGCCGACCAGCAGTGGTCAGTCTGTCAATCCGACCGAGCCCGGCATCGTCATCACCATTATTGAACCGACGCGCGGCGCGCCAATGGAAGCGCCAACCGAAATTCCACCGCCAACCACCGCTGGCGGCGAGGGCGTTCAATTCGTCACGCCGATCAGCCCGATCGGGCCGATCACGCCGGATGTGCCAACCGCTCTACCACCAGAGTTACAGTCCGCGACGGCGACACCCTCCGGCCTGATTACGCCAACAGCGCTGGATCTGAACAATGTCGAAGGGAACACCCCCAGCGAAGGCAGCAGCGGTAACCCTGAATGCCAGTACACCGTCCAACCCGGGGACACGCTCTACCGCATCGCCATTAACAACGATACAACTGTCTCTGGCATCCGCGAAGCCAATGGGTTGAGCGGGGACATCATCCAACCCGGTCAGGTGTTAACGCTACCGGATTGCGAGGGCAATGGGGAGGGCAGCGCCGCACCAACCACCAGCCCACCCACCGCTGCGCCGGCTAATCCGCCAGCAGGTAGCTCCACAAGCTATACGGTGCAACCGGGTGATACCCTGTTTATCATCGCCCAGCGTTACGGCGTTTCAGTGCAGGCCATCGTCAACGCCAACAATCTGACCAATCCCAACCGGCTGAGCGTTGGACAGGAACTGGTCATCCCGGCTCCCAGCGGGTAGTACAAGCCATATCCGGGGCGGTTCACCTGCCGCCCCACATCATCACAACGCTGATGCCGCCTCCAATGCCAGCCAGAATAACTTCTCGCGGGTGGAATGCAGCCCATCCCAATTGCGGTCATCCCACTCGTCACCGGTCAGGTCATCGCCACCGTAGAGCAATTGCCCCAGCGTGACTCCCCGGAATTGAGCGATGGCAAACAAGGAAGCCGCTTCCATCTCCACTGTCAGGCAGCCTTCGTCGCTGCGCCGTTTCATGCGGGCGCGGGTCTCGCGGTAGATAGCGTCAGTCGTCCAGGTCTTGCCCAGCACATAAGGGATGTGGTGATGCTCCAGCGCTGCCCGGATAGCTTGGACGGCCTCTGGGCTGGCCTCGACTTCGCGGCTGGCGGGCAGGTAGTGATACGACACACCTTCATCCCGAATGGCGTGGGTGGGGATGACAGCATGACCGACGGTGATTTCGCGGTGCAGCACCCCTGCGCCACCGACGACGATGAACTTTCGGCAGCCCAGGGCGACACTCTCTTCCAGAAACGATGCCGCCAGCGGCGCGCCCACACCGGGATGAAACACGGCGATGGGGAGGTCGTTGAAAGTCATGCGGTAGATCGGGTTGCGACCGATCTCGCTGCGCAGCCGGTGGATGATGGGAGCCTCGGCACAGACCTGCGCCAACACCTCGTTGAAAAAACACAACACAGCGCGTTCTGGCATATCATCGCGCCGTGCCAGGTAATCATGCGGTTCGATGATGGCGTCGCGCGCCGGGTCAAATTCCAGGATCGGATAATTCATGTTGCTACCCGCTTTCGTCGGTTGAATGGATCGCTATCAATCGTTATCTCGGCGCGCTGGACGCGCCCGGTTGGAACTGTTCACAATCAGGTAGAGCAGGACGCTGATGCCGTACACCAGCGCGAAAATGCCGATGATGCGCTTGCGGTACATCAGCAATTCTTCCTGTCCAGTGGTCTGGATGACCGGGATCGACTGTCCGGCGCGGAAGGTGAAGTACATCAGCAGGATCGAGAGGGCGGTGACATAGGCCACCACCATCGGTTGGGCGCTTTCCGTGGGCAGACGGAGCAACGGGATCAGCACGATGAAACCCGCCACAAAGCCCCAGAAGCTTGGAGCAACGATATTGGCGGTCGGAATTGTGCCAGTCAGATTCGCTAGAATAGCGTCGCCATTGCCCTGCTGATATAGGCCGATGCCGGTAACCGCCAGCACCCAGCCCAGTGCATAACCGGTGAGATTAAAGCGGTTGCTGCTGGTCAGCGCCATATAGGTCGCCACCACTAACAGCACGAAGGGAATGATGTACCCCAGATTCCCGCTTTCAACCAGCGGTTCGACACCAGCGGCAATCGCCTGAATCAGGCGCTCAATAAACGTGACAAGCCAATCCATCACTCCCCCTCCATATCAAGTTACCTGATTATAGCGCGTCTGTGACCCACAAAGCCCTCATCCCCCGCCCCTTCTCCCACACGCTGCGCTGGGAGAACGGGAGACTGGAACGACGAGTGCGCTTTCAAGGTGGCACTGGCGCGTTATCCACCCGACAAACCGGTCACAGACCAGACACATTGCGCAGACGGGAAAGATCAGCTACCCTCGCCGGTGTTAGCTTAATCTGGAGGCAGATATTCATGACGAGCGCGATCAGCACGATTGGTGATTACATTCAGGAAGCGATGCAGTCGTGGCAAATTCCGGGGACGGCTGTGGCAGTGGTGCAGGGCGACGAGGTGCTGCATCTGGCGGGCTACGGGCTGCGCGATGTGGAAGCCAAGCTGCCGGTGACGCCCGATACCGGTTTCGCCTGCGCCTCGATGACCAAAGCCTTCACGGCGATGGGCGTGGCGCTGCTGGTCGATGAAGGCAAGGCGGATTGGGATAAGCCGGTGCGCGAGTATCTACCGTCGTTCAAGCTGAAAGACTCATATGCCTCGGAGAACATCACGCTGCGCGATATGCTGGCGCATCGTTCCGGCCTGCCGCGCCATGATCTGGCCTGGTACGGCACCCCCTGGACGCGCGAACAACTGGTACATAATGTCCGCTATCACGAGCCGAACAAGACCTTCCGCGCCACTTGGGAATATCAGAATCTGATGTACGTCACGGCAGGGTATGTGAGCGGGCTGCTGGGGGGCGAGGCCAGTTGGGAGGACTTCATCCAGAAGCGCATCTTTGACCGGCTGGGGATGAGCCGCAGTTTCTTCAACGCGGCGGATATGGAAGGCACCGACGACTACTCGCTGCCCTATCGTCTGCGGCGAGAGGGCGGGGAACATCAGCTGGAAAAGATGCCCTTCTACACCAACTCGGTCATGGGACCCGCCGGCAGCATCCACTCGACACTGAATGATCTGGTGAAGTGGCTGAAAGTCCATCTCAACGGCGGGCGCTCCGGCGATGTCGAGTTCGTGTCGGCGGGAAATCTGGCGCAGATGCACAAGCCGCAGATGATTATGCCGGTCGATGGCATGTCGGAAAAGCTGCACGGCACGACGCTGGCAGCTTATGGTCTGGGCTGGTTCATACAGCCCCGTCATGGCGCAACAGTGGTAGAGCATGGGGGCAATATCGATGGCTTCAGTCTGAACATCGGTTTTATCCCCCAGATCAGCACGGGCTGGGTGGTGCTGACCAATATCGATGGCAAGCCGCTGCGCGATGTGCTCATGAGCGAGATCGCCGACCGGTTGCTGGGGGTTTCTGGCGGCGACTGGAACACCAAGTATCATGCCATCTGGTCGGAATTCGAGAAGGGGCAGGATCAAGGCCGCAGCGTGAGCAGCGATGAGCGCCAGGCCAATACCACCCCCACCCATCCCTTGAGCGATTATGCCGGTGATTATGAGGCAGAAGGCTATGCCGATGTCCAGATTCGACTGGAAGGCGAGCAGCTAGAAGCCTGGTTGGGCGGGTTGTGGTGGCCGCTGAACCATTATCACTACGACATCTTTGAGATGGATATGAAGCGCTTCGAGCTGAGTCTGAAGGTCAGTTTCCACACCGACCCACGCGGTGCCATCAGCGGTCTGTCACTGCCAGTTGAGCCAGCCGTCAAGGACATCGTGTTCACGCGCAAGCCGGTGCAGATCACTGCTGACGAGACGACGGCACTGACCGGCGTCTATGACCTGCCGTTCGAGGGCATGGAACTGACAGTGTTCGCAAAGGCCGATCACAAGCTGTATGCCCAGGTGACCGGGCAGAGCGATGTCGAGCTGGTGCCTTACCGCCGCAGCGGGAATACCATCGACTACAATCTGAAAGGTGTGCCGAACGCAGCCCTCACCTTCGCTCAGGAGGCCGAGGGCTGGGTGGCGCTGTTGAAGCAGTTCAACATGGTACACCGCGCCCCACGCATCCGTTCGTAACAGACCTTCGTCAGCCATTTCGGGAGCGAGGCTGGTAGCATCGGCTATCGGCCTCGTTTTGATTTATCGGAAGATATAACCCAAAGAGAATGCAGATAAGCCTGACAGAAAGCCGATCATCCAAGAGTGGATGAATTCGACAAATCCAGTGGATGAGTAAACTTCATCACTCGGATAAAACCATCTGCCTTCCAGGATGATGAAGAGCCGTAGCAGAAGAAGGATACACAACACGCCACTGATGAATCCAATCAATGGGATCATCAGCGAAGAACGGGTGGAATAAACCGGTATCGCTTTGACCCGTAGTCCACTCAGCCAAACCAGCATCAGTGACACACAGAGATAGGGCATGATCGAGGCCACCAGTACCATACATAGCAGACCATAATGTGGATAATCGGGTGCAGCACCCAGGATGGCAGAGGAGTAGAAGAAACCGGGGCAAATGCAGAATGCGCCAAGGGTGAATATCCCTGCCCAATAGCGCGAAGATGAGTTTGGTTTCATATTGCTGCGGCTTCTCATCACTCAACCAGGAAGGGTATCCAATACTCAGAGTATGAGGAGCCATCCAACCATACCTTAACTTGCAGCCGTCGATCGCCTTTCTGACCGTTTGCCACAAAGCAATCATAGTAGCTTCGCCTGGTCTTTTGATCATTGTTAGGCTCCAGTACCCCATTCATCCGATCAGTTATTGTTCCATTTTGGTTGATTCGGCCTGATGCCACTAATTGATTGCCAAGCATGACAGAGAAATAGCGATTGATGTAACCCGGAAATTTCATTTGTTCGGTTATTGATTTTAAGGAGAATCCGATGCATATCTCGCTACTCGTGAGAATAGACTTATCCTCATCTACTGTGACACCAAGCAGCTCTATCGGAGCATCGCTGAAGGGGTATACGATGTTCAGAGGGAGTGTCCGACACACATCATAGCAACTGAAGCGCCGTTCAAATGTCACAGGCTGAAGATGAGGATCGGTTGTATCGAGACGGATTTTCACCTGCCCGCTTGAATCCTCACATTTAGTACCCAGGATGGTAGGAGAGGTTTGGTTGACCTTAACATAATGAGCGTAACCCGATGTTTCAATCTCAAGCGTATCCGTGAATGGTTCAGCTACTTCTATGGCATCAAAGGGGTCGTAGCGGGGATACAACGGTTCATCGCAGAATTGTCTGGCAAACGTCGCTGCTTCACCAGCGGGCGCAACAAAAGTAAGCTTCAGAAACCCACCCCGATCTCGATGACCCTCATAGTGAATATGGGTTGCGCTGCTGGGGATAGGTATCGTGAATCCACGATTGATAACGTCCAATGTCCAATCCGTCGGCTGGAATAGTCTCAACGCCAGTCCGATAATCAGGAGCAAGCCGCTGATAATGATCAGGCCGCTCATGGCGAATGGCTTAAGATACAGTGTGGTTTGTTTCAATCTGTCCCAGATCATCTCTTCGCGACGGTGTTTACCCAGCATTGCGATTATACACGCGGCAGCCGCTTGGGCCTCCGCTCACATTCTCATTTTTCGCCGCAGGGAGATTTCGGGTTACAATGGGCGGCACCCGTTCACCAGCGATGAAGGAGACCGCCGCATGACCACCGCCCTTGACCAGCGCCTGCACGCGCAGATTGCCCATGCTTACACCCATGCCCCTGCCATCCGAGGCCTGCTCGATGCGGCTGGCGTGCAACCCGATGACATTCAGACCGTGACCGATCTGCCGCGCATTCCAGTGACGAGCAAGGACATGCTGGTGAAAATCCATCAGGAGAATCCACCGTTTGGTGGCTTCCTGGCGGTTGACCCGGAGACGCTGCCGCGCATCTACATTTCGCCAGGGCCGATCTTCGACCCGCAGCCGCCGGTGACGCCGGAGATGGCCGCCGCGCAGCTTGCGCCCTTTCAATATGTCGGCTTCGGCAAAGGGGATCGGGTGCTGAACACCTTCATGTATCATCTGGTGCCGGCGGGGCTGTTGCTGGATGAGGCGCTGCGGGCCTGCGGCGCGACTGTCATCCCCACCGGGCCGGGCAATACCGATTATCAGGTCGAGATCATGAGCAAGCTGGGCGCAACCGGCTTCGTCGGTCAGCCGAGCTATCTGGGTGTGATCCTGGATCGGGCGCGTGAGCTGGGCGTTGCAGTGACGATCAAAAAGGCGCTGTTCTCGGCAGAGCCTTATACCCTGATGCAGAAAATGCGCTTCGAGGGCGAGTATGGTATGAAGACAACCTCGGCCTATGGCACAGCCGATCTGGGGCTGATCGGCTACACCCGCGATGGCGTCGAGGGATTCTGCCTGATGGAGTCGGTTTATGTTGAAATCTGCGATCCGGTCAGCGGGCAGCCGTTGGAACCCGGCAGCACTGGCGAGATCGTGGTGACGACCTTCAACACTGGCTATCCGCTGGTGCGCTTCGGCACGGGCGATCTGGGAGCGCTGGCGGCGACTCCGGCGGTGGAATGCGGCGGTGGTCAGCAGTTGTTGGGCATTTATGGGCGCAGCGGTGGGGCGGTCAAGGTGCGCGGTATGTTCCTGCACCCGGACTCGCTGGGGCGGGCGAAGGTGTTCTTCCCCTCGATTAAACATATCCAGGCGGTCATCACCCGGCCAGAGGGCAAAGATCATGTGCTGGTGCGGTTGGAGATGCAACCTGGCGAAAGCGGCGAGGGCATCGGTCAGATGATCCAGGGTTTGGCGGAACAGGCTATCCGGCTGCGGATTGACGAAGTGGTGATTGTCCCCAGCGGGACAATTGACCCCAGCGAGCGCGCCGTCAAGGACGAGCGGACGTGGGAATAAATCCTGAGTCTAGAGGTGGTGAATAGTTGCGAACCAACGCAGATGACCGCATTCAGTCACAAGGGATGCAGTTTTTTGTTGGACATTGAGTGAACGCAGAGCAGGGGACATAAGGAAGGAAAAGAGCGAGGGGAGGAAGGGTTGGTATCGTGTCATCCGCCGCAACCGGCTGAGGTGTGAGTGAGATTGAAAAGGGGTTGGCAGCGGCGTACTCTCCCATCCCGTTTC